>CAZXAJ010000003.1:0-153893 GCA_964638975.1 uncultured Dehalococcoidales bacterium | reverse complement strand
ACAGCCAATATCTACCATATTATTATACCACTTAGGGTCTGGTCGCTGGTCCAAACCCAGCCGCTGCCACCAGAAATATTGATATCACGTCACTTCTCACACAATGCACGGGCGAGAAGCTCTCTCAGATTTTACGGTGGCAGCAAACCATACCCGTAATAAATAGCAAAACCCCGACCAGAGCCTAAAAATCCGGAATTAGGCTTAAATATTATGTAATTCCCCTATCTTAATGTGATAGCATAACAAAGATATGGTACTGAATCTGGCTTCCTTACTCATAGGTTACCTGCTCGGTTCCATACCCGTTGCTTACATTGTAACCAAGCTCAGAAAAGGCATAGATATCCGTGATGTCGACACAGGTAACGTGGGTGCTGCCAGTGTCCTAAGGACAAGTGGCTTTCGGGGAGGATTTGGAGTCCTGCTTGGCGATATGGCAAAAGGAGCTGCCGCCATACTCGTTGCCCTGGCACTCGATGTTTCCTTGTACTGGGTGATGGGAGCTGGCTTCGCCGCTTTACTTGGTCACAGTTTTCCTATCTACATCGGCTTCAGAGGAGGACAAGGTGTGGCCACCATTATCGGCATTTTTCTTGTTCTCGCACCTGAAGCAATGAGCATCACCCTTGTGTTAATAATTGTTATTTTGCTCTTCAACCGGCGCATTTACGCCGACCGTGTTTTCTTCGCAGTAGTCTGCGCTACTCCAGCTTTGCCGCTGTGCATCTGGTTAATCAATGGGGCAAGCATACTAACCTTCTACTCACTGGCAGTTATCATATTTGTGCTGTTTAGAAACCGACGGAGACTGAGACATCCCAAGACAGCCACGAGCGTGGCAAGGAATGGCCGTATTGTGAACTAGGGCGGAATAGACGCCGCCTCCATTGCTCAGTGAGCTTTTATGAAAGTGGAGCATGAAAGGCTTGACCTTGATTGGATAGCCAGCCTCGTTCTTTCCGGCAGCGATGAGACGTAGGAAAAGAAAGTAGCAAAGGTTTGATATGGGCGACGCCGAAACACAGAGCAGCACTGGAAAATTAAGAAGAGAAATCAACTTGCCCGCCTTGATTGCCATAATGATTGGCCTCAATATTGGCGGGTCTCTGTTTGCACTTACGGGAATTGCGGCTGGCTTAACAGGTCCATCACTATTTATTGCCCAGCTCATATCGGCATCGCCGATTTTGCTCGCTTTGATTCCCTATCTGACATTAACATCAGCTATGCCCGTAACGTGTGCGAACTACCAGTACGCCAAACTATTCTCTCGTCCTCTGGCTGTTGCCGCCTGGATGACGCTCTTTATAGCTATTCCAGTTGGTGCGCTTCCGCTGTTTGCGATTATCACTGGAAATTTCGCCCAAATACTGATACCTGGGCTTCCGATAACCACGACCGCAATCATCGTAATAACCCTGTTCTTTGTGCTTAATATATGCGGCATAAAACCCACAGTCTATGTGCAGCTTGCCGCAGTCACAGTGCTAGTCCTGGCGCTTGCTACCTTTATCGGTCCTGGTATCCCAGCAGTCGAAGCTCAAAACCTGACGCCGCTGTTCTCAGGAGGAGCCATAGGCATCATAGGCGCTTCAGCACTTCTATTCACTCTGTTGGCTGGAGGCTTATTTGGCATTGAAGTGGGCAGCGAGGTCAAAAACGCCGTATCAGTGATTCCAAAAGCATTGATTATTAGTGTAGCCGTCGTCCTGGTTCTCTACCTGTTCATTGAGGTAATCGCTGTGGGAGTCATGGACTGGAATATATTCGCACAAGGGACTCTCGGCGACCCTGCTCAAGTATTTCTGTCCGGCCCCCTGTTGGGTTTCTTCATCATTGGTGGTGGAATCCTGGCATCTATAACAACAATAAACCTCACCCTTACGGTTGCCGGAAGATATGCACTCGCCTTTGCACAAGACGGGTTTTTTCCGAATTTCTTTGGGAGCATCAACAAGCGATTCGGCACACCTCACTGGGGGCTAACCCTCCCATACATCATGAGCGTTGCTACATTACTTATCAATCCTCCCCTAATAGTATTAGGGCAAATGCTAAACTTCGGGCTCCTCTTCATGATAACCCTGGTGCTATGTGCCGCATTCAGGCTGCCTAAAAATCATCCGGAAATCTATAGAAATGCCAGATTCAAATTCAGCCCTAAAATTCTTGCCATTACATCGCTATCAGCCATATCCATCAATATCGTCTTCATGGCTGTCCTGGCCTATGGGCTGCTGACTTCAGAAGAGTCAAAATGGACTTTCCCTCTCTTCGTTATTGCCGCGATTGCAGGTGTCGTCTTATATTTTGTAAGAAGGCAAAAGACGGGGCTTGAGCCGCAGCTCGGTTAGGGTATCGCTGGAAAGCTGAAATTAGAGTCGGAAGGAAGCGGCATCGTTGAATGAACCGGGCCTAGTTTGAATAGTCCTTTACAGCCTCTTTAGCCCTGGCTACGATTTCCTCGTCAGACACCCTGTACGATGTTATTGTAAAGGAACCTGCGACCTTGCCCCGGCTCCTCTCGATTTTAGCCGTTACGTCCGCCAGCGCTTTCCCTGAATTCTTGCCGCCCATGGTAAAGAATGGAATAACGCTCCGACCTTCAAAATTTGTCTTGTATATGAATGAGTTAATGGCCGGTGCCGGTCTCCAGGCCCAGACCGGAGAACCGATGAATATCGTTTCATATTGCTTTATATCGACATCTACAGGGTTTATCTCACTCCCCCTGTCCCTCATAGCTTCGTAGCCACCGGTCGCATAGGTTAAGAGCCCCGGTTTTCTGGGTTTTGTCTCCTTAACCTCCAATAGCATTGCATCCAATGCTTCGGCGATTACCTGAGCCACCAGCTTCGTTTTACCTGTAAGAGAATAATAGACTACTAACGCTTTCATGCACCATCCAAATTGGCTAATTGAATTATACATCCGACCAACCTCGAATGCAGCAACTCACTGAATTTCGGGATAGCTTGAGGCTTTATGCGATGATTGAGCATAAATAGCCGGGAAGGCAGCACAGGCCAGGTGGGGTAAGTAGGTATATCCAGATAACTGTGATTATGGGTGAGGGGTAATAGCAAAAATCGTGATTTTACCCTTAGAAGGCCCATAAAACCAAAAGACTCTATATGCCGCCGGTGTTTTCTGTTCTGCATATGCTTCAAAAACCTTCTCTCCATTGGGGCCTTTTAAACTGAAAAATTGGTGAGTTTGAAGGCTTTTGTGTCGGGGATTTTCAGCTAACAACCTTATGGTCTTGTTGACGGCCTTATAACGTTTCTTTTGGGATGCATCACTCTTAAGATGGATATAGGTCGCCTTTGCCTCGTCAGTCCATTCTAACTCAAACGACACGGCTGAGCCTAAAGAGTGTCTAAGTCAACTTTTGAGACCTTGCCCTGTGCAGCATCGGCAAGTCCCCGTTGAACCGACGCCAGGGCAACGGGGTTATTGAATAGCCATAGTTCTGAAGCAGGGATGGTTACTTGTGGGTCTAGGACAATTTGCCCGAATTTATTAGTGTATATATGATATGTGATGCCTTCCGCAACCAGGGCCTTGGGTATAACTACGCGCTTTTTGGCATCTGGCTTCACGCTAGCAGCTACCATTTCTAAATCTGTATCCTTTATTATAGTTGCCATTTTGCCCCCCCCCTGCATCGGTGGGATTGACTAGTAAGTGGGATATTCCCACTTCCCACTACATTCTAGCATAGCCGTTGAATTTGTCAAATCCCGGCTGTTGTCTCCAAATTCATAACCACATCCCTTTTTACCTTCTCCTGGTTCTCCAGTATCATCTCGCATCTCAAAGAGAAGCAGCAGAGGTTCAATACCATGTGGCTCAAGAATGGCAGGCCAAACTAATGATGACTGACCGATATTGTCAGGTATTAGGTTGTTATGATGCTGTGGAGACACATAAGAGGTATAGCCCTTGTGATAATATTGGATTAAAATAGACTGGGCATTCGGAAGACATGAATACTAAAATTAAGCAGTGTTACGAAGATGTCGCGATTTGGATAGAAAGGTCTCGCAAGGATTACGAAGCAGCAAAACTGTTAAGACTAAAGACCCAGCTCTGACCATATATCTACTTCAGCAATGTATCGAGAAAAGTGTAAAAGCATTAGCAGTTGCCTCAGGTAAATACAGCTCCGGTGATATTAAGAGGAAATTCAGCCACAACAGCAAGCAATTGCTCATAGAACTCTGGCAAAATCTGGCAGCCAGTGAAAGCGGTTCAACACTTTCCTCAATATGTGATTTAGCAAATGTAACTGATTCAGACCTAGTTGAAGCATTACAGTATACAATAGAACTCAAGCGTTTATCATTATTTCCATCCCCTTTTAAATTTGAACAGAACGACACATTGACGCTCTCACTTCAAATTAATGGGAAAGAGTTTGATTATCTATATTGTTACAATGACTCCCCACCTTCTATCATCCTCATGAAAACACCATTAGAAAGGTCTGGAACCCAAAGTCTATTTGAATTAACAATACAGTTTTCCTTAGACTCTGGTATTAAAGCCTTGGTTGCACCCAGTGCTTCAGAAAAGAAGAAAATCAAAGCCAGTTTAGAGAGCCAGTTTTTAAAAGATAGGCTGCTCTTTTCCTTGTTTTTGCTGGCAGCCTTAACTTATCAACATGAAGCCTCCACTCGATATCCTGGAGATAAAATTGGCTGCCAAAATTATAACGACAATCTACCAATAGTGAAGCACATGGGGTTGCTATATGAAATATTGGACGCTGTCTTGCCTGAGGTTGATTATTTGTTGAAGTCAAAATTATCTTGAACAATATTAGTACATGCCATGTGATTAGTGTCTGTGGAAACACCTTTCCAATTAACTGGACCGAAGGGACTAGCAAACCAGTGCTCACTAGATCAGTGAAGTTTGACGATAGCTTGAGACTTTATCGCAGGATCAGTAATGACTAGCTGCAACTGCCAAGCCGCCGTGATACGGTAGATGTCCACCGACAACAAGAATTTGGCTATCCTTGGTCTTTCCTAATCTTTTCCGCTTCCCTTTCGATAGCTCCCCTATCCGATTGTCTTGAAAAGACGTATACCCCTAAGCCGTGAAACAGCAGACCAATGCCCCAGCCACCCAGCGGGAACACAAACCAGGGAACTCCGGCCCCCGTAATATGGCCTCCTGTGAACCACCATATTAGTGCGAGCATGGTATTAATGACCACATAGACAATAGCATGAACGCGGAATCCCCTCTTTTCTTCTACCCGTTTCTTCGCCTCTTTGTAGATTTGCTCCTCAGACATCTTATCTGTCATAGCTTCACCCCCTCATGCACGGGAGTATATATTTTTCACACCGGACTTGACAAGCGGACTAGCAAATCGAGGTCCTTCAGGTCAACGAAGTTCGAGGATAGCTTCGCCAATTGCAAAATCCCAATTAGATGTACCCAAGAGCCACCAATACTCCGACAACGATGACGATTGCTCCCGCAACCTGATGGAAACGATATGTATTCTCGCCCCATAGCATTTTTGAGCGCGCAACTATTAACCGATAGACAATAAACTCGCTTTTTAATGTACTGCAGACCAGCAAGAAAAGACCTGCTACAACTATCAAAATTCCCCATAATAATTGCATCTTTTCCCTCCCTAACCAGTCATATGCAAGGTTCTTGTGACCGTTTCATAATCATTCCTTAATCATTATTTGATGCTAACGCATACTAGGTCAGTGAAGTTTGAGGATAGGTTGAGGCCAGATAGAGTGTTACCGGTGTAACTTATCCCTCCCGGTCAACATGGGTCAGAAATATAATTTCATCTGTCATTGGCTCGATATAGTATATTTCGTTATCAATAATCACCATATTCAGTACGTGCGCTGTGAATAATGTCTGACAGTTCATAATATAGCCTTTTTCTAGAGCGTTACGTTGAAGCATCAGCGCAAAATCGTCGCAATCAAACTCGTTTCTAATATATTCGTGTTCGTTTGTGTTATCCTCAGCCAGGAATAATTCTAATTCCTCAATGGAGGAGAAATTCCTCAATTCTCTAGGAGCAAGTATCTCTGTTCTTTCTTGGGATATAGTCTCTTTTGCCTCAACTAAGGCCAAATTTGTGTGCGATAGTGCTAACTTTGTCTGTGATAGTGCTGACTTTGTTTCCTCCACGCTAACGACCAAATCCTGCAGTTTGGCATTTAATAATTCTGCCTTTCCTACTTCATAAGTTAAAAGTAAGGTTAGTGCGATAACGACACCTATTAATACCTTGTTGTTAAATACAGGTTCCCCCGTTTGTCTCACCCAAAATTTATAATTGTTGTATAGCCTTTGCTTATTTCTACCCAGGAAACTTAATAGTGAATTCATAAGCCAGCGCACAGTAATTATACCTCCCACTAAGTCAGTGAACTTTGAGGATAGCTTTAGGCCAGATGGAGTCTCGCTGGAGTCTAGCCTAAACTCTGTGTCAACATTTGGCAGAACCTAGCTTCCCTGCTGCCCACCTGATAGTGTTATTCACTATATACTACTCAATAAGCTATCTTCCCCTGAAGGGGCAGTCAGGACAATTCATTGAGTAGTTTTTACAACTGTCTGCTTCTGCTACCGTGTGTCCGTTGCGCACAGCTACTATCCTGCAACTGAGTCTGCGTTTCTGTTCCAATGTTGCCTTTGACTTTGCCATATTCCCCTCCTTTAATCTATAGCTATGCCAATAATTTCCCCCAGACCTGGCCCGTGCTTATTGAAGCGGACGAGCTTTAGCTATTCATCAGGCGGAGTATCCATATTAATTATACCACCTGGTTAGTGAAGTTCGAGGGCAGCTGGAGGCTTTGCCATAGGGCCAACAATAGGACTCAGCCCAGTGCCACGCCCAGAAAGTACGGCCAGATTATTATGCCGAGCAAAATCTTCCACCAGACCAGCCCGGCATAACCGATTGTAAATAGCCAGCCGATGAACCAAATAACGCCGGCAAGAGCCGGTGAGTTGCTGGGCCAACGTTTTCTTCCCTCTGCCATGTTTCCCTCCTCTTGCGATATAATCTGCTCCTGATTTGATGACTTTCCCTGCAATATCTTAACGGTAAGTCTACTGGATAGCAAGACCTATCATAGAACCCGGGAAACCCTGAGCACAATTCACCGAGTGCCACTCTCCCACATTTAAGACATTCACTCACCGGGTCCATCGCCTGATTAAGGAAAAGGATGAAAAAAATCTATGTTATGCTCATATTTTTTGCAGTGCTATCCGGCAATGCCATATACGCCGGTGGCGGAATCCCTGAAGAGTGTCAATTGCGGTGGATAGAAAGTGAATAGCACGAAGAGAATGCCCAGAATCACTAAAGCAATCGGGGCGAAGCGGTTAAGCCTTTTCGGTAATGGAGAGGCAGTTAGCAATATATAGCTCACCAGCTGCCCAACTATGACAGCTTCAACAAAAATCGCAATATCAACCATCAGGAGACCCCGCCCCAGGATAGCTGTGTAAGAATAGTAAAGGACCACAATAGTGATTGGTATTAAATAAATTCCCAGAGTCTTGGCAAAGAAAAAATTGCTCGCCGACTTCCCAAAGCGACTGTACTCCAGAATCGCATATGCCAATGCTGGCCAAAAACCCAGCTTTAGATGTTCCCACACACTCTCGTTCACGGCGGCAATGGGAGCGATAGGAGTCCAGTGCCCAGCCCACTCGAATGCAAAGTGCAGCACCGACCCCAAAACAACTATGAAGATGATTCCCCCTACCTCCCAGCGCAAAATGTTCCTTTTCGCGGTCATAACTGCACCCAGATGATACTAAATGACTAGCTGTAGCCGCCCGTTTTCCTCCAGCGAAGCCACAGGGCCCAGGCTGTTGCCAGTACAGCCAGCACGGCAGCATAGATTTCCAGGTGAACGGCGGTAAAGAGCCCTGCCTGCAACAAAGCAACGCTGTAGTTCAATAAGCCATGCAGGAAAGCGGCTATGAGATAGAACTGCCATCCCCAGCCCCTGGCCAGACCATAACCGGCCAGTGCGGAAAAGGCGGTATGAGCGGCCACTGTAAAGAACCTCTCCCAGAATCCAGCCAGCGCCATGAAGCCGCCGGTTTGCACTGCTCCCCAGGTCCACCCGGAGGCAAAGATGAGATTATGCGCCCACTGCGCCTCGAAGATGCCGAATCCAGCTCCGGCCACAGCACCGATGGCGAGTCCCAGCTTGGGGTCAATATTCTTGCCGCTGCGCCACCAGTAGACAACCACTGGCACCAGCTTTGCCCCTTCTTGGACCAGTCCGCTGAGGAATATTTGTGGTATCCCGGCAAGAAGAATCCAGCGCTCGAGAACCTCCTGACTCCAGAAATGGCCCAGCGCCGCTCCGGCCAAAACCTGGAGGGGAATTTGAATAAAGCTAGCGGCAGCCAGGGCTAGAATGGCACTGCTTACAAGGACCGCCCAGAGCCAGGGTCTTTTAAACAGCGGCGGCTGGTAACCGGCCAGCCAAATTGCACCGAAGGCTACAGCCAGACCAATCCCCAAGGCACTGGGGTTCTGGAAGAAAGAGAGGAAAAAGCTGGCCGTGTACCCTATCATGAATTCTTCCTACGCTCTAGAATGGTTTTTGCCCAACCTCCTCTCCTGAGAACCTTTTTGTAATCATGACAGCATTCGGGCTTCGCTGGACTTCAGGTTATTATACTTTGAGTATTTCCTGCAATTTTGCCGGATTGCTGCTTTTCCCCAAGGCTTCTTGACTGCTGACTATCTTCCTTCTTACCAGGTCAATCAGCGCCTGGTTAAGGGTCTGCATGCCTTCTTTGCTGCCAAGTTCCAGGTTAGAGGGTATCTCAAATATCTTCTCATCACGGATGAGCCTTCTGATCACATTGCTGGCAATCATGATTTCAAAAGCAACTACTCGACCTCCCCCAATACGGGATAACAGCGTCTGTGATAATACCGCCTCTATCACCTGTGACAATTGTAATCTTATTTGCCGCTGCTGAATTGCCGGAAATATGTCGATTATACGGTCAATAGTCTGGGCAGCGTCAATCGTATGTAGCGTGCCCAGCACCAGATGCCCTGTCTCAGCCGCCGTGATTGCCGTGCTTACCGTGTCCAGGTCACGCATCTCTCCAATGACAATTACATCCGGGTCGTGACGCAGCGCCTGCATCAAGGCGGTGGAGAAGGACCTGGTATCGTCCCTCAGGTCACGCTGATGTATGATGCATTTCTCATCCTTGAACAGGAATTCAATCGGGTCTTCAATGGTGATGACATTTCGCCTCTCGGTCTCGTTGAGATGATTGATCATAGCTGCCAGGGTAGTCGACTTGCCGCTACCTGCAGGACCGGTGACCAAGACAAGCCCTCTTGGCTTGAGAATCAGCTCCTTACAAATTTGAGGCAGTTCTAACCCATCAATGGATGGGACATTAAATGGCACTAAATGGAAGGCAAGGCTTATTGTGCCCCTTTGCTGGAGGCCATTAACTCGGAATCGAGCTAAGCCATGAACTGAGTAGGCAAAATCCAGCTCTCGTTCTCTAAGGAAGGTATCCCTTTGCTCTCGGCTGGTAACCTGTCCAAAGACGGATTCGACATCTTGGGCTGAAAGTGGCGGAAAGTTCTCTTGGGTTACGAGCACACCGTCAATGCGCAATACCGGTCGGCTTGCTACCTTGAGATGCAAGTCCGAGGCACCTTTGTCTACCATTAAGGATAGAAGCTTCCCTATCTCCATAGCCAAAATCTTTGTCCACCCAATCTAGCACACTCATCTCCAATTTTCTACCCTTTATTATCGAGATTGATTAACAACATTCATTTGTCATTCTGAGCCGCTTCTTGTCATTCTGAGCGTAGCGAAGAATCTCGTAATACTCAGGACAAGCTCCGGAAGAATCTCAGAGATTCTTCGTCGTCCAAATTCATTTGGACTCCTCAGAATGAAATTACTAAACGCCCTTTATTATCACATTTAGCAGGCTGGCTACACAGTAGGCAAGCATCATCTCCACGTGGGGATACAGTTGAGCTGCGATGTCGATAGGGAATTCCCTGCAAGACCGGAGAGTCAATATCAAGAAAGTCCGTCAACACGAACCGCAAGGATATTAAGACAGAGCTCCCTGAGCCTATTTGGGGAGAATATCCCTCAATAACAGAAAGGAATCGGGCAGGTCCTTCTCAGGGATGCCAAATTCGAAAGATAGTTCCCCGATATCCACGTCCCTTATCTCCATATCTACGCCTCTGGCTTTTTGGATGATAAAAGGCAACCAGGTTTGGTTGAAGACTTTTTCTCCCGTCAAATGAGATATATCCATATATGTCGAAACGAGGTAACATTTAACGTTTTCGAGTTTAGTAAGAGCGCTGGGTTTGAACATCGTTTGTTCGCCAGGCTTCAGAAAGGGTACGCGACTCCCTTCTATGAGTTGTCTTCTCTCATCGAGAATGGAAATGACCAGCTCAATCGCAGTTCCATTTCCTGCATTCCATACTACGAAATGCGAAAAATACCTTTCATCTGGCAATTTGAAGATGGTCCTTTGCAGTAAAATGGGCGCTGAGGTTGCCAATCTTGCCTCTTTTGCTTCCTCTGCCATTTTCTTGCTAGCCTCTGCACTCTGCTTTACAATCTCAACAGTTCGTGAGGTCAAATAGACATAATAGCCTGTCACATAAACCAATGCGGCGGTGAGCCCTGCCACAAAACCCTGCTCAAGTCCCACAAAGCGGACCACAATTCCTCCCACCAAGGCAATGGCAGCGAGGATACCTGCTATGAAGATGCCCAATTGCTTCTTTGTCACAGTTACTTTCCCCTCAAGTCCCCTCGGTTAGCTTACATTACCGTCGCCACCATATGCACTTCCCAAGACTCACTCAAATTATATATCGCTGTCAACCAGAATGGTATAGCCTTTGGACACAAGATGCGGAGGATGTACCGGGAATGCGTGTCAGAATTATACCTCCGTGTGGGTACAGTTGAGAGCCAGCGCCACTGAGAAATTTGCCATATAAATTGGGGATAAAAAATGCTTGAAAGTCCTCATCGTTCCCGCCTGGCTGGAAGGAATCCAACCGCCACCATTTATATCAATAATCCGAAGCCGAGAGCCTGGCATCGGGGGCAAAAATAGGTACCCCGGTTCTGAACCGAGACCCGCTCGATGGCGGTGCCGCAAACGGGGCAGGCTTCGCCTCCTCTATGAGCAACCTTAAAATCAGAATGGGCTGTGCCCAGCTGGCCTTCGGGACGAATGTAGGTATCCACGCTGGCGCCTTTGCAGCCGATGGCTGCCCGGAGGACCTCACGGATGCCGTTATACAAAGTCTGCACCTCTTCTGCTGACAGGACATCTGCTTTTTTCAGAGGGTGAATCCCGGCAGCAAAGAGGGCTTCATCGGCATACATATTGCCGATTCCGGCCACAATGCCCTGGTCAAGAAGCGCTGCTTTTACGGGAATATGACGCCGGCTTAATCTTTGGCCCAGAACGCCCGGGGTAAAGCTTTCACCTAATGGCTCGGGGCCCAGCTTGCCGACCACGGTATCGGCAACGTCTACCAGCCACATTAAGCCCAGTCGGCGCAGGTCCCTGAAAACAAGGCGGTGGCCGTTGGAAAAGTGAAAGACTGCCCGGGCATAGCGGTCAACTCCTCTGGGATTTAACAGCAGGACGCCGGTCATTCTGAGATGTATAATCAATGAGCGGCCGTTCGATAGGCGGAAGATTAGATACTTTCCCCTGCGCTCCAGGCTTTCTACCTTCTGCCCGATTAATCCGCAACGGATTTCTTCAGCAGAACCAACGGGTACCAGCTTGGCATCGAAGATAGTAACTTTGGTAAAACTCTGCCCCACGACCCAGGGCGAAAGCTCGTTTTTTATCGTCTCTACCTCAGGTAACTCAGGCATTTCATCCCATCTCGCCCCAGTTTCTGCCCAGCTTGATGTCTATTTTCACGGGGACACAAAGCTCGACAGCCTGGGACATAAGCTCGGCAACCAGGGATTTCATTTCCTCCAGCTCCTCCTCGGGCACCTCGAAGAGCAATTCATCGTGTATCTGTAACAACATCTTGCTCCTGAGATTCCACCTCTCCATTTCCCGATGTAGATTTATCATGGCAACTTTAATGATATCGGCAGAACTGCCCTGTACCGGGGCATTTATGGCCATGCGCTCAGCAGCCTCCCTGACCATCCGGTTTGAGGAATTAATCTCGGGTGTTAGCCGCCTCCTACCCATTACCGTCTGGACATAGCCCAGCTTCCGAGCTTGCTCCTTGGTTGCCTCGAGATATTCCTTCACCCTGGGATATTTCTCGAAATACAGGGCGATAAATTGAGAGGCCTCTTCCCTATTGAGGCTGGTAGCCTGCTCCAGACCATAATCGCTCATGCCATAAACAACCCCGAAATTGACCGTTTTGGCATTCCGACGCATCTCGGGAGTCACCTCCTCCACGGGGATGCCAAATATTTTAGAGGCGGTCATGGTATGGATATCCTCGTCGTGGGCGAAGGAAGCAACGAGACTGGGGTCTTGAGAGAGATGAGCCAAGGCTCTGAGGTCAATCTGGGAATAATCGGCACTTAAAAGATATGCCCCTGGCGGAGCTATGATGGCTTTCCTTATTCTATTCCCTATTTCTCCCCTTACAGGTATGTTTTGGAGATTGGGGTCGCTGGAGGAGAGCCGTCCGGTAGCTGTGCCTGTCTGGTTAAAACTGGTATGTACTCTCCCCGTCTTACGGTTAATAAGCGCCGGCAGGGCATCAACATAGGTCGACTTGAGTTTACTGAGCTGCCGATATTTCAATATAAATTCGATTACAGGATGAGTGCCCCTTAATGCTTCCATGACCGAGGCTTCGGTGGAATAGCCGCTCTTTGTTTTGCGAGACTGGGGTAGCTTGAGCTCCCCGAAAAGCACCCTGCCCAATTGCTGGGGCGAGTTGATATTAAACTGGTGCCCGACACTGCTGTAGATTTCCTTCTCCAGCCTCAGCAGTTCCCTGCCTTGCTCTAGAGACATCTCGCGGAGCAATCCAGTATCTAAGAGAATGCCATTGCTCTCCATAGCTACCAAAACCGGAACTAAAGCCATTTCCACTTCAGTGAAGAGCTTCCACAAGCCATCCTGCCTCAGCTCAGTTTCAAGACTTTCTCTCAGACTCCAAACAATGTCCACATTTGCGCAGAAATAGTCGGAAACCTGGTTAACCCCTGCCAAGGATACGGAGCCTTGTTTCTTTCCTACGCCACCTAGTTCGGCAGGGGTTACTATTTCAATGCCCAGCTTGTTAAAGGCCAGCGCTTTAAGCCCCAGGCTCTTTTCCCCGAGAAGATAAGCAGCGAGCATAGGGTCGAAATTCAAATTCCCGACCTTCACCCCATAGCCAGCCAATATCGCCATAGCATGTTTGCCGTTGTAGGCAATCTTGCCTCTGCTGGCATTTTCCAAGATTGCTTTGAGCCTGGCTATAACTTGGGTTAGCGGCAACTGCTGCGGCTGATTTAGACCAAGGTGTCCTAGGGGTATATAAAATGCCCTGCCCCGAGCTGGTGATATTGCTATCCCTATTAAATCCGCCATCATAGCTTTCCCACCCGCAGTTTCAAGCTCGATGGACAGGTCCTGTGCTGCCTCCAATCCACCTACAAGCTGTTCCAAAGCTGCCTCGGTGTTCACCATCTGGCAACTGACCGCTGAGGGCTGACGGCTCTCGGCCTCCATTTGGGGCAGTCTGGGAAGCAATTTAATGAACTCAAGCTCCTGAAAAAGCTTTGCTACCTCGTTCCGGTCATAGTGGCTTACCTGGCAGCTTTTCAAGTCCAGCTTGATAGGAACATCCTTGACTATAGTGGACAACTCTTTACTCTGGAAAGCCTGAGCTCGATGCTCACGCAGCGTCGTCTGCAACTTGCTCGGCGCAATATCCTCAATATGGTCGTAAATTCCCTGGAGGCTGCCGTACTGCTGAAGTAACTTAGCGGCTGTTTTCTCCCCAACGCCTGGCAAGCCCGGTATATTATCCGAGACATCACCAACCAGCGCTTTAAGGTCAGTGAGTTGTTCTGGTTTGATGCCATATTTCTGCTCCACTGCTTCCTCATCGTAAAGGATGGTATCGGTGAATGTCCGCCTGGGAGCAAGGGCTTTCACTCGAGGCAAAACCGCTTGCAGCATGTCATTGTCCCCGGTAACAATGATAGTCTCGATGCCCTGCTCAGCAGCCTGCCTGCTCAAGGTGCCCAAAACGTCGTCGGCCTCGAAGCCGTCGATTTCAAAAATGGGGATATGAAAAGCCTCCACCAGCTCGTGAACCCTTTTTATCTGGCTTTTCAGTTCCTCTGGCGTGGCCGGGCGCTGCGCTTTATACTCCTGGAACATCTCATGCCTGAAAGTCGGTGTGGGACGGTCAAAAGCAACAGCCCAATGAGTGGGCTTGAAATCGGCACGTACCTTGAGCAAGGTATTGGCAAAGCCGTAGACAGCATTCACCAGTTCCCCGGTTTTGGATTGGGTCAGCGGGGGCAAGGCGTGAAAGGCGCGGTGTACCAAAGCATGGCCGTCAAAAAGCAGTAAAAGCGGTCTCTCCCCCCAGGGTACAGTCCCTTCCCTTGCCATAGTCTCATTATACTATGGCTCCGCTCTAAATTGCTTACTAATTACTTCCTTCCCGATTTTGGCAGTCCTAACCATCTCGGCGTTCTATTCATATATTCACGGTAGGCGTCGCCGTATTTACTAAGGCAGCATTGCTCTTCAAACCCTGCAGACATAATCGGCAAAATTGTATATACAACTGTAAACAATAAGAAAAGCCATGAAGCCGAGGCTATACTCACCCCTATAAACATCAGGGCCTGTGTGACATACATGGGATGTCTGGAATAACGATACAGTCCTGTGGTAAGTGGCTCAACATCGACCGGTGTTCTGAAAAAAGTCACCATAACCATTGTAAAAGTAATTAGTCCCACCAGAGCAATGGGAAGACCGATGTAAAACCATACTGTCCCTAACTTTAATGGCAGGAAAACGGAGTATATGAAGCCGAGAATCCAGACTACCCATGCAAAAGGACGAAGTTTCTTTTCACTATCACTAGGTGGCACAGGGTCGCCGGGTCTGTGCATTAGCGTCAGGAAAGGCATAGGTAAGAAATTATAAAGCATGAAAATCCAGGCGTTCCAGATACCTATCTCAAAAGCCGGTACAAGTGACATAATTTCCCTCCTTCAGTTCACTTTCCCACCGATTTTGGCAATCCTAGCCATCTGGGAGTCCTGTCCATATATTCGCGATACTCATCGCCGTAGACTTTAAGGCAGTGGCGTTCTTCGGCATCCACCCATAAAAGCTGTGCAAATATATATAAAACGGAAAGCAATATGAAGACCCAGGAAGCTGTAGCTATGCCCACTCCTAAATATATTAGAACTTGAGAGAGGGCCATCGGATTTCTTGAGTAACGATATATTCCCGTTATCACAGGTTTGTCGGGGGGCGTAGTAGCAAAACCCACCCAGACCATTGCATACGCGATTAAACCTAATAAATAAACAGGAAGTCCTGCGTAAAACCATGCTGTACCCAGTTTTAACGGTACGAAAATTGAGTATATAATCGAGAGAAGGTAGATTATATGGCTAGAACGAAGTCCATACTTCTGTGTTTTGCTGAACTCAGCGGTGAAATCGCTCCCCTCTTCTCGACCTTTAGGAACTACATTTAGAGGTATCAGGGGAAAAACTATCAGTAGCCAAATCGTGAAAATCCAGGCATTCCATAAACCTATTTCAAAAGCTGGAACGAGTGACATGATTTCCCTCCTTTAGTTCACTTCTTCCCCGATTTTGGCAATCTCAACCATTTCGGCGTCCTGCCCATATATTCACGATAGGCACCACCATATTTCTCCAGACACAAACGTTCTTCGAAACCTGCGAACCGAACATGTGCGAAAAGCATGGATGCAATCGCAAGTACTAAAAAGAGCCATGAGGCACAGGCTATACTTATGCCTATATCCATTAGGAAGCCGGTGATATACATGGGATGTCTGGAATAGCGATACAGTCCCGTGGTCATTGGCTCATAATCAAATGGAGTGGTCGCAAACTTCGCCCAGGTTGTCAATAACATAATCAATCCCACCAAAGCAATAGGAAGACCCACGTAAAACCATGTCGTTCCCAATCTTAGCGGCAGGAAAATGGAGTATATGACGGGGAGAAACATGACCACTCTGGAAAAACCGAAGAGTCTCCTCTCAGCTTTAGTCATATAATCAAGCTCGCTTTTTGACTCTGTGCCCTTTTCGCTCTTTGAAGCTCGGCGTTTCTGAATAAGCAACAGTATTGGAAGGGGTAATAGAGCACAAAGCTCGAAAATCCAGGCGTTCCACAAACCTATGTCAAAAGCTGGTACAAGCGACATAATTCATCTCCTTTCTGATTTCTCCGTCCAGCGTTTTTAACTGACTCCCAGTAGCGCCACCTTAGTGTTGGGCTCATACCCGGTACGCACACAGTTCCGGGCCTATTTAACGGCGCTACTCTTTCTCAGTTCTTCCACTAGTTCACCACTGTAGCCCAGTTCCCGCAAGATCTCCTCCGTATGCTGCCCCAGGAGGGGGGCAAAGTCTCTGAACTGGGCCGGCGTCTCGGAGAGCTTCATGGCGAACCCGAGCTGCTTCACCTTTCCCTGGGTCGGATGCTCCAGCTCAATAATCATATTGCGATGGAGTATCTGGGGGTCCTGGAGTACCTCATCAAAATCCAGGACCGGGCTAACGCATGTATCGGCCTCCTTCATAATCTCAAACCATTCGTCCCTGGTCTTTGTCAGGACCTTGTCCTTGATAGCGGAGACCACCTCATCGTATTTTTTACCGGTGGCATGATGGTGCGGGATAAGCTCCTCCAGGCCCAGGGCGCGGCAGAACCGCTCCCAGAAATAGGATTCCAGGGGACAGGAGGCGATGTACTTGCCGTCCTTGGTCTGCCAGGCGTTCTGTATGAGCTGCGCATCCCGCCTCCTGGGCATGGGGCCGAGTGCCATATACTGTCCCAGCAGTATGGCAGCGAAGCTCAGGGCGCTATCAGAAAAACACATATCTATATATTGTCCCCGGCCAGTTTTCTCCCGGGCTATGATGGCGCAGAGGACACCGATGACTGCAAATAGGCCCACGCTAGTGTCGGCCACTGGAGGGGCGCCGATTAGCGGCCTGTCCTCCATGTCGGTGTTGGATGCCAGCACGCCAGCTATAGCAGTGTACGTGGGGTCGTGTCCAGGGAGGTCCCTGTAGGGGCCATCCTGGCCATAACCTGAAATGCTGCAATATATAATCCTCGGATTTATCTTGGAGATTGTCTCATAGCCTATTCCTAACCGCTCCACCACCCCCGGACGGTAGCTCTCCCAGATGACATCCGCCGTGGCCGCAAGCTTATAGAATACTTCCCTAGCCTCGGGGACTTTCAGGTTGAGAGCGATGCTCTTCTTGTTCCTGCCCAGGATGTCCCGGGCCAGATATTTTTCCTCCTCCTCAGGGCTCAGCCCCGGTGGGATGAAGATGTCGCGCGCCATCCCTCCACGCTCTGCCAGTTCCTCAACTTTGATGACTTCGGCACCCATATCAGCCAAATACATGCTGCCCAGAGGCCCCGGCGCCAGACGGGATAAGTCCAGAACTCTGATTCCTTCTAATGCTGTCATTTCTTCCCTCCGTTTGGTAATGATGACATGATACAGGAAAAGAACCGAGCTTTCTATGGTAAATCGTGATAAGCCTGCGCCTAATCAGCATGATGTACGGGCCCAGGAGAATAGCCCGATCCGTAGCCAGATTCCTTCCGAAGAACTGACCTCCCACTTCGCCCTACATTGACAATCTCGCCATTTAGGTATAATAATTGCACGAACCTTACGAAGATCATCCTATGTCGAGAAAACTAACGGTAATTCCAGAGCAGTGCTCCGGATGCGGCATCTGTGAACTTGTATGCGCACTCAAGCATTTCGGAGTAAACAACCCTAAGAAGGCGGCGATAAGGGTATTGACTACGTATCCTCATCCTGTCGTAAGAATGCCTATTGTGTGCAGCCAGTGTAAGGTGCCCGCATGCGCGCAGGTGTGTCCTGTCGATGCCTTACGCCAGGTCAATGGCGTCGTGCAATTAGACGAGGAGAACTGCGTCTCCTGCTACAAATGCGTGGAGGCATGTCCTTTCGGAGCTATTTACGCACATGAAGATTGTGACCTGCCTATCAAATGTGATATGTGCGGAGGAGACCCGGAGTGTGTCAAAAAATGTCCTAAGGGAGCCCTAAGGCTCATACCCGAGGCCGCCCTGGGTGAATCCAGGCGTCTTAACAACGTCTTGAGTTATACCCAGATGAAGGAGATTGAGTTCTACGAAAAGGGCGAAAAGAGGGTCATCCGCTATGCCGAGGTAGGTAAAGAAGAGTTATGAGCATAAAGAGCGGATATTTCAAGAAACACCTGCATGTAGACCTTGCGAAGGGCAGCATTGAGCACTGTGACATCTCCGATGCCTTCCTCGAAAGGTACATCGGGGGGCGTGGCTTTGGTGCCAAGCTCATCTGGGACAATCTGAAGAGACATGATTTCCAAATAACCCCCTTGGGCCCTGAGAACCTCCTGGTTGTCGCGCCCGGCCCCCTGACCGGGGTCTACCTGCCTGCCTCGGGTAAGACCTCCTTTATCTCCATCTCACCGGCTACCGGCCTCTATGGTGATTCCTCTATGGGCGGTGCCTTTGGCATCGAACTCCGGCAGACGGGAATCGATATGCTCTCCATTACCGGCAGGGCACCGGAATTGTCCGTCCTCTTCATCGATAATGCTGAAACGACAATCCTTCCCACGCCCGAGCTGAAAGGAAAAAGCTGTCTGGAAGCAGAAGGAATGATCAAAGAGCGACTCGGTACCCATGCTGTCCATGTTGCCACCATCGGTTTAGCTGGCGAGAACCTGGTGAAATTCGCCTGCGTCAACGCTGATTGGAGTCGCAATGCTGGCAGGACCGGGATGGGAGCCATCATGGGATCGAAGAACCTCAAGGCAATCGTAGTGCGGGGACAGAGGGACCTCCCCGTCCATGATGTGGCAGGGCTTGTGGCGGAAGCTGACAAAGCGTTCAAATACATGAAGGAACACAAGTATTTCAAACTATGGCAGCAAGAAGGTCTGATGAACGTCATCGAGTACGCCAACGAGAAAGGGATTCTGCCGACATACAATTTCAAGGACAGCGTTTTTGCCAGGCACGACCAGATCAACGGCGCAACAATGCTCGATCGCTACAAGATAGGTGATAGTGCGTGCTTTTCCTGTCCCATGTCCTGTGGCAATATTTGCCTCGTCAAGAGCGGGAAATATATGGGAACGGTAGTTGAAGGGCCGGAATATGAGACGTGCGCCATGCTGGGCCCAAACCTGGGCATCGACAATTTCGCTGCCATACTTTCTGCCACCCGATTATGTGATGAGCTGGGAATGGATACGATTTCCACAGGCAACATCGTGGGAGCTGTAATAGAAGGATACGAGAAAGGAATTCTGTCACTTGCCGAGCTCGATGGGCGGGAGATTGCCTGGGGGGATGAGGATGCGATCTTGGAACTGATACAGAAACTCGGCTACCGCCGGGGCGTAGGTAACATCCTTGCCGATGGCTCACGCCGCATTATCGAAAAATGGCCCGAAATGGACAAAATTATCCTCCAGGTCAAGGGGCTGGAGCAGTCGGCCTACGACAGCCGCGCCAGCATTTCCATGGGGCTGGCGTATGCTACCTCGGACATAGGAGCACATCATACACGGGCGTGGACCATTGCCAAGGAAATGGAAGAGGGCCAGAACTGGTCCGATGACGATAAGGTTGACACTGTCATCTATCACCAGAAGCTGCGCCCGTTGTTTGACATGCTCGGTGTTTGCCGGCTGCCCTGGATTGAACTGGGGCTGAGCGAATTACACTATGCCAACTTTTATAAATATGTGACTGGAAAGGAAGCATCCCTTGAAGAGCTTCTGGAACTCTCGAATGATATATATGACTTAACACGGCTGATAAATGCTCGCCTCGGCATCAGCCGCGAAGATGACAATCTGCCCTACAAGGTCTGGGCCAACCCTCCTCTCACAGGTCCAAATGTAGGTAAGGTGATCGACCGGGAAGATTTCCAAAAACTTCTTTCCCTGTACTATCAGAAGCGTGGCTGGGATGAAGACGGTATTCCCCCGGCTGAGTTAGAAACCAAGTTTGCAGATTAGCTTCTGACCAGCCCGTGGGGGATGATTGTGGGATTGCCAGAGGATTGAAAGTCGGCAAGCGATGATTTAAAATAGCCAGAGTAGCTGCTATGGAAAATCGCGGCCCGCTATCGTCACCACGAAAGCAAGGAGTAGAAAGATAGCCCAAGTTATCACTGTCACTGGTCCTATCTCACCAGAAAAGCTGGGGGTGACTATGTGTCATGCTCACGTACTTTACAGCCTCTTGAGTATGTACACGCCACCCCGAGAGGCATCCAAATATGCCCTGGCCGAGTCGCCGCTCAGCATGGAAATTCTCGGGGTGATACGCAGGGACGCTATGCTGGTGAAGGACAATATAATCCTGGCCAATGTGGATGAGGCTATATCTGAACTTATGCTCTACAGGATAGCAGGAGGCGGCAGCTTGGTAGACTGTGCATTACCAGGCACAGGTCGAGATCCCGTGGGACTGAGCAAAATCTCACGGGCGACGGGAATCAATATCATCTGCAGCACTGGCTGGTATATAGCCAATTCTCACCCTTCATATGTGAAGAGGAATAGCGTTGACGAGTTATGTACACGTATGGTGCTTGAAATGACCACCGGCATTGGCACAACCGGCATAAGGGCTGGCGCTATCAAGGTTGCATTGAGCGGCAATACACCGGACGAGCCCTTCACAGAAAACGAGGAGAAGACTCTCAGAGCCGCTGCTCGCGCCCAGGCCCAGACTGGCGCTGCCCTGAACATACACCCCAACTATACAGGCAAGCACTGGCACACCTATCTGGACATCCTTCAGGAAGAAGGAGCAAACCCAGAGAAATGCTGCATGAACCACATGGAGATGTACTGCCCAGACATAGAGTACCAGAAATCAGTGCTTGAGCGCGGTGTATACATTGGCTATGACCAATTCGGCCATGAGCAACTTTTTGATAGCGTAGCTCCGGGCTGGGGGTTCAAGCCTGATAGCCTGCGGGTAGAGGGCATCATGGAACTGGTCAGGGCAGGCTATGCCGGCAGAATCGTCCTCGCCAATGAAGTAGCCTTCAAATGTTGTTACAAGAACTATGGTGGCTACGGCTATGCCCACCTTCTGGAAAACATCGTGCCGGAGCTAAGGTTTAAGGGGGTAACCGAGGAGCAAATCAATACCATGCTGGTGGAGAACCCCAGGCGGTTCCTGGCTTCTTAGGACCCTGCAATATTAAGGTCGCGCTTGGAGGTAGACTGGCTCATCTTACATAGGGCTCTTTCCTGAAATCTATCAGTAGTTGGCGTAACATTCGCCTGAAAAAGATTCCCCTCTGGAGGTGAAGGATGAAACTCAAAGACAAGGTAGCAATAATAACCGGCAGTGGCTCAGGACTGGGAAGAGCCAGCGCCCTGCTCTTCGCCCAGGAGGGAGCAAAGGTCGTGGTGGCTGACATCGCAGTAAAAGACGCAGAGGAAACGGCGAGCATGATAAAGAAAGCGGGTGGCGAGGCCATCCCCTTTCAGGTTGACGTCACCAAGGCAAGTGACTGCGAGAAAATGGTCGCCGCAGCTATCAACGAATATGGCAGGCTCGATATCATGTTCAATAACGTCGGCGCAGGGGGAGCTGGGGGGAAGATAGTAGATTTGGCTGAAGAGGAATGGAACAGAGTCATGTCCATCAACCTTACGGGAGTATTTCTAGGGACAAAGTACGCCCTCAGAGGGATGTTGAAGAAAGGAAGTGGAGTGATTATCAACGTTTCCTCTAACGCCGGTGTGCTACCAACAAGGGGCGGTGCATATGGTATTGCCAAGGCAGGAGTAATACATTTTACCAAAATGACAGCTCTGGAATACGGCAGGGATAACATCAGGGCCAACTGTATCATCCCTGGCCCCATGAATACAGCCTTTTTCGACAACATGTCTTCAGGAGACCCCAAGATAAGCGAGGCAGTCAAGAACTTCTCGACAAAACATGTGCTGCTGGGAAGGCTCGCAGACCCGGAGGAGGTAGCTAAAGTCGCCTTGTTTTTGGCTTCCGACGATGCCTCGTTTGTCACGGGTGCTATCTGGAGCGTGGATGGTGGCTACGCGCTTCTCTGAAGACAAGGCTTGCTATAGCTAGTTCCCCGATTATACGCTCCATCAGCACTCTGTAGATGGCTTGGGTGAGTCAAGATTGATGGGAGGCAGAGACCGCCACCGCAACAACGAAAGCAAGGAGTAGTAGGATAGCCCAAGTTATCACCGTCACTGGTTCTATCTCACCAGAAAAGCTGAGGGTGACCATGTGTCACGCCCGTGCACTTTATTGACTCTTGGCTCGCTAGACGCAATTCCATCGTTCCCCTGCATCTACCCTGGGTCGGCAAAGAAACGTGCACAGGTTACGGCATCGACTAAATACGTTCCAGCCCCTCGATGAAGAGCTCGAATTCCTCATCCTTAATTGGAACGGTGTTCTCCTCGGTGGGGAAGACGCCGCTGTTCAC
The DNA here is from genome assembly GCA_964638975.1 of uncultured Dehalococcoidales bacterium. GTDB lineage: Bacteria > Chloroflexota > Dehalococcoidia > GIF9 > AB-539-J10 > RBG-13-51-36. The sequence goes on along the minus strand of CAZXAJ010000003.1, from coordinate 131,075 downwards.
TTCGTCTTTGAACTCCCCGTAGGCGCCGACCGCTTCATTAAAGAAATCGCGGTACTTCTTGGCATGCCGTGGAGCAGGATGGCGGCTGAGGCCGAGAATATCGCTGGCTACCAATTCCACACCATCAGATCCGGCACCGGCACCAATGGAGATCACGGGTATTCGCAGCCGCTTCGCTATCTCGGCTGCGACTCTCCCAGGCACTAACTCTATAGTAAGCATGGCGGCACCAGCTTCCTGATACGCCAATGCATCCTTGTAGACCTGAAGCGCGTCTTGTGATGTCTTGGCAACCCCTACGTAGCCACCTCTCCACGTAGTGTACCAAATCGGTGTAAGTCCAACATGGGCAAAAACCGGAATCTTCTGCTTCGCAACTGCGGCGACTCGATCCGGGGGTACCCCTAACATAAGAACTATGTCAGCGCCGGCGGCCATGGCAATCGTCCCCCACCGTATCGCCTCCGCATCGCTGGGACTCACTGTGCTGGGCAGCAGAAGAGGATTAAGCAGAATCTTCGGCGCGGCCTTTCTCAGCTCCTTCACGGTCATCGACATGTTCTGCATCATGCGCTCCTCATTACTGCCCCAGCCCCAGCATCTCAGAATGTGCATGCCTGCGGCTTCAGCTGCTTTGGCTATCCAGATATCACTTGTCGCGGTCATCATTATTGTTTCTTTGCCTTTGAGATTCTGCACATCGTAGACGGTCAGCTTGTTTCGTCCGGGAATCATAGTCATTATACCTTACCTCCTGATTGGTCTGTTCATCTGGAAGACAGCCGGAAAAAGCTGAGCGCATACGGCTGTCTTCCGCACAGCCATTTTCACTTACCGACTGGCTTACCTTATAGCTGATTCGCCAAATTCTGTCAAGAGGGATGTGCTGGCTGTGCTGTTCCACCGACAAGAGGCGAGGCATACGGTATTGCCAAGGCAGGAGTAATACATTCTACCAAGATGACAGCCCTGCAATACGGCAGGGATAACATCAGGGCTAGGAGTAGGGTAGTAATGAGGTGATTGAGCCAGGCTACTGCGGCGGCTTCCAACTCAAGCCATGCTCAAACTTTATAGCCGTTCTATTTGAGCCTGGTTGGGAGTATAATGGAACACGAAAAGGGGGCAATAATGAAAGAGCTACGAGACTATAGTGGAGGGTTTGACCCGAATATCAAACTCCAAGATTTCTCCAAGGACGCCGTAATTGAACTGCTTATGCAAACATCCAAGCTATATATGCAGGTCTGCGGGTTTTATGACAACGAACTCAAAAAGACGGTGGGCTTCGATGAGGCTGACCGTATTGGCTATGATGCCTGGCTCAGGCACATCCCCTATTCTGTGAAATGGGTTGCACAGGCGTTTAACATCCAGGGGAATGATGTTGATGCTGTCTTCAGGGCCCTTCAGTTCCATCCTGGCTGGGGATTGGTTTACAAATGTGATTACGAGTTGAAAAATAAAAATCACGGCATAATGACTGTTATTCATTGCCCCACCCTGGAATATTTCGAAAAGACAGGGCAGTTCGAGAACTGGGGGAAACGCATCTGTGAGGTATGGGACCCAGCTCAATTTCAGGAGTTTGCCAGGCTCTTCAATCCAGCCATAAAAGTAAAAACTTTAAAGCTACCCCCACGGAAGAACAAAGATGAAGTGCCCTGCATTTGGGAGTTCAAGTTAGAGAGCTAGTGCTTGCTCACGAAAGCGGCCCTTTGTAGAGCCTCAAGCTATCCTCAATCTTCACTGACCTAGGGATTCGATTGAATGACTAGAAAAGGAGGTGCCCCGGTCTCAACGGGAGACTCGGGGCAAGATGAGAAACGAAGTGAAAGGAAAAGGAGGCGTAGGATATCACAAAAGAAAAAATTTGTCAAACTTCACTGAACTAGCAAAGTACAAACACTAAAATAAATTTGGCACAGTTTCCCAATGAATCTAGACTGTCAACAACTTCCTACGAGGTTTGGCTGCGATGATATGCCCTACATGTAAGAGAGATATGATAGTGGTCGAGCATGACAAGATTGAGCTTGATTATTGTACCAACTGCCAGGGGGTGTGGTTTGATGCTGGAGAGCTTGAGCTCCTGCTGGAATCCATGAGCTTTGAGAGCCCTGACATATTCCTCACTAATATCCTCGACTCCGCAGGAGTTGAATCACCGGAAAAGAAAAGAAGATGTCCCATCTGCCGTCGGAAGATGAAGAAAACAACCATAGGCCAGGAGCCCACAATACTCATTGATGTCTGCCAGCAGGGAGATGGGCTGTGGTTTGATGGCGGTGAAGTCGGGCAATTGATAAAACAGCTGGCTGAGAAGTCATCTGAAAAACAAGGTTCTCAGCAGAGGATTATCACCTTCCTGGGAGAGGTCTTCGTGGCTCGGGGGTGAGTTGCACAGGATAGACACTGGGTGACAGGAGAATAGTATCTAGAGTAAACTAAATACAAAGCAATATGGAGGTGTGCCATGCCAATAGGAGTTATAATTATTATCGGCATCGTCGTAGTCCTCGCCATAGTGTTCATTGCCATCTATAACAAACTGGTCAGGCTGCGCAACCAGGTCAAGAACGCCTGGGCACAGATTGATGTCCAGCTAAAACGGCGCTATGACCTGATTCCCAATCTCGTAGAAACGGTCAAAGGCTACATGAAACATGAGCGTGAGACGCTGGAAGCCGTAACCCAGGCTCGTAACCTTGCTCAGCAAGTGGCATCCTCTGGAGCAGGCGCGCGAGCCAAGGCCGAGGGTGCGCTGGACGCTGCTTTGTCCCGGCTGCTGGCAGTGGTTGAAAGATATCCTGACCTTAAAGCTAACCAGAACTTTTTGGCTCTTCAGGAGGAACTCACCTCAACTGAGAATAAGATAGGATTTTCCCGCCAGTTTTACAACGATTCAGTCTTAAGGTACAACAACCAGACACAGGTATTTCCCTCCAACGTAATAGCCAACATTGCCGGTTTTAAGGCTGGCGAGTTCTTTGAAGTCACCGAAGCCGCGGAAAGGGAGGCACCCAAAGTCAGTTTCACATGATTGATGCTAATGTAGCCTATGTGGGAACAGATAAGGTCTAACCAGATTAGGTCGGCAGTACTTGTGGCTGGAATGGGCCTAGTTCTGCTTGCAATCGGCTATTTTCTGGGCCTGTTCTTCTTCGGCAATGCCCTCGGAGGCTTGATTATCGCCTTAATAGTATGGGCCGTGCTGAACTTGATCGCCTTCTTCCAGGGAGACAATATCCTGCTGAGGCTGTCGCGGGCGAAAAAGGTCAGCCGTGATGACCTTCCCCGTCTCTACAACGTGGTTGAGGAAATGAAGATTGCCTCTGGATTGGAGAAGATACCTGACATCTATATAATCGACGACCCGGCACTGAATGCCTTCGCCACAGGTCGAGACCCTAACAAGGCTGCTGTGGCCATCACCTCCGGGCTGCTACAAAAACTCAACCGCGACGAACTCCAGGGTGTCATCGGGCACGAAATAGCTCACATAAAGAACCGCGATGTGCTGCTGATGGCCATGTGTGGCGTCCTCCTCGGGACCATCGTCATCCTGGCCTGGTATGCAAGTCGAATCATGTTATTTGGCGGGATGGCCGGAGGCAGGAGGAGTTCCTCAGGAGGAGGTAGCGCTGGGCTCATAATTCTTGTCGTGGCCATCGTACTGATGATACTGGCGCCGATTATGGCCCAGCTAATCTACTTCGCAATCTCCAGGAAAAGGGAGTACCTGGCTGATGCTTCTTCAGCCCTCTACACCAGGTATCCGGAGGGACTGGCGTCAGCACTGGAAAAACTGGGTGCTTCAACCGCCCAGCTAAAATCGGCCAATAAAGCCACAGCCCCAATGTATATTATCAATCCCTTCCGTAAGAAGGGTATGGCAGCCAGCAATCTCACCGGTACTCACCCGCCTCTTTCGGAGAGAATCCGTGTCCTCCGCTCGATGGCCGGAGGAGCATCTTTCACGGACTACGATGGCGCCTACCAGCAGGTTCATGGGATGGGCAAAGGTATTTTGCCTGCTCCCGCCCTGGCCGCCACGGGGGCTGTCGGGCTGCGGGCAGCAACACCGGAGGCAGCGCAGGAGGAGCCAAGCAAGGTTGAAAGGGTTCGTGAGACCTCAGACATGATGTGGCGGGGCAGCAACTACAGGACCATAACATGTGATTGTGGCACCAAGCTGAGGGTGCCGCCCAAATTCTGGGCAAACAACATCCGGTGCCCACACTGTGGCAGAACCCACCGACTTTAGCAGTGACCCTTTTTATCGGTTCGCCCCACATCAAGGATAGCTATATATAGTCTTCTGCTTCAGTGGGCTGTGGCAGCACGAAACTTACCCATTGACAAGCGCACATATGATGCATTACAGTTGGCCAAACTAGCAGGCCGCAAAAATGAGCAAAACGAAATGGTGTCCTAGACTTACCTGGGTAATTGTTGGCCTGGCATTGCTGTTGCTCATTCCTATTCCAGTGGTGGCGGATGGACTTCGGGAATCAGCAGACCTCTCAGCTTCTCATCTCCACATCTCACCCCAGCAGGTCCTGCCTAACCAGCAGGTTGAGATTTCCATCAACGTAGGCAATCACGGTGCGGAAACAGGCGGGCGCACAGTTGCTCTATACATCGACGGCTATCTGGAACAAAGCCAGACGGTAGGCATTTCCCCTGGTTCTTGTAAGAACGTCGTGTTCAGAGTGACCAAGGCAACCCCCGGCACTTATGTAGTTTCGATTGAAGGACAACGTGGCTGGTTTACTGTTGCGGGTGAGGCCACAACCGCAATGACCTGCTTCCCCGGTGGATTGGATGCAGGTGGCATAGCCGTTATTGCAGTTTTTGTCGTGGCGCTTGTATTGGCGATAGTGTTTGTATTCTCAAAAAGCGAAGCAAAGTGAACAGGTTGGGCTGAGGCGCCTTGGAGGAGGCATAGGATGAAACAAGGGCACTGGAGTTGCTCTTTGCTGGCGGGCGGTTCAGGTAACGAATTTGGAGAGGCTAGGCTTTCCCGATGCGGAATACCTTTGTCCCGCAACTGGGGCAGACACCTTGTACTGCCGGCCTGCTATTCTTGAGTGTGATTTGCCTGGGATTCTTTATGTCTATCTTTTTCCTGCACTTCATGCAATAAGCTGTTGCCACGATGTCATCCTCCTTAGTTCGGATTCGCTCTACTATTACAGCAACAACTGTGCCATGTCAATGGTACTTTAGTCAGAGATAAACCGCCCTGCAGATTAAGAAATGACTCTCCAGCGGCAAATTGCGTAGCTTAGAATGAGCCTACCTCTGTGCTAAAATGGAATTACGTTAGAGGTTCAGCAAGCGCCATAATTAGGATTAGTATGTATACCTTGCCCGATGGGTATTCTAACTTGAATGTAACTAGGTGTTATTGGGAGCGAGGATAGAGCTATGCTTGCTCAGATGATGCAAACCATCGCCAAAAATCTGTTTAGTAGCCTTGAAGAGAGCAGCAAGATTGAACACAATCTTGCAAAGGGTGAAGCCCGAGAGGCAGCAGTCCTCCAGGATTTCTTGAAGCCATACTTGCCATTACGTTACTCTATTGAAAGAAATGGAATACTTATTGATAGTGAGGACAATGAAAGCAAGCAGCAAGACCTCGTCATATTTGATGCCTTTTTTTCTCCGATACTCAAAGATTTTGGACCTGTCAAGTTGTTCTTCCCTGAATCGGTTTTCGCTACCATCGAGGTAAAGTCCCTGCTGAAGAAGAAAGAATTACGAGATATAATTGAGAAGAGCGCAAGCGTTTGGGCACGAAAAAGAATCGTCACTCCTAACCTTATCCTCGCTCCAGGCATTATTATGCCGTCCGGTCAGGTCAGACCGCTTTGCATTGGATTCTGCTATGAGTCAAGGCTAACGTTAGCGGAAGCAAGAGACGAACTACGGAATCATCGACAAGCGGTGCCCAGTGAATATGCTCTGAGCATGCTGTGTATTCTTAGAGATAAAGCGGATAAATCAGGCCTTGTCATCAATGTTAATCCTGCGGAACTAAGGAACATTGTTACCATACCCTCGCCAACTAGTCGGCTTGCAGTATTGGAATGTGACTCGGCAGGAACAGCCTTGTTGCATATGTATTTGATATTGATGGAGCACCTTCGCACTTGTGGCATGGTTACACCTACCCCAAATCTCACGGAATATGCCAGAGTTGGTCTTAGTCCCCCAAAAATACATGTTGCTAAGGAGGATATGAAGGACACATTCGTATCATATGGGGGAAAACGGCTGGGTACTGACATGCTCCAGAATATGGCAGAATGGGCTAAAAGGTTATTCGACCAACAAGCTTCTGATGAGGAGATACTAGACATCTTTTTTCACTTGCCCGAAGTTCCGAGTGGTGAAGTCCTACTTGACCACCAGTCCGTATTTAAAGAACGTGGAAGGCAACTACCGCTGCCTAGCGCTCGTACTGTGTATGAGGCGATTAAAAGGCGTAAGGAAGGCACGGCAAGAGAAGGAGATGAATCACTGTTGTCCAGTTTTATCGCCCTGATAAGAGACGTTGTTGCTAGCAAAAGAAGCATTACAATAGGACCATGACTAACTCAGCAACCCCAGTCTGCAAACGCTGAACGAAATGATTACCTCCCTAGGTGTTCAGAATATTGAAAGTGTAGATGTCGGAAGAGTAGCCCACCCAGCAGATTTGGAGAGCCACCTAATCCGACACGGTGATGTAATCTTTTATCTGCTCGAATGTCCCTTCGCCGATGCCTTTGACCTGAAGAAGGTCCTCAATTCTCTTGAAGGGGCCATTTTCATTGCGGTAATCCACGATATCCTGGGCCCTGGTTTCACCTATGCCTGGCAGGGCTTCGAGAAGCCAGGGTTCGGCCCGGTTGATATCTATCTTCTGGGGAAGGCTGGCTTCTCCTTCTCTTGGAATATACATCTCGATATGGCTGAGGTCAGCGTCGGGTTCAATCCCGGCATCGGAAAGGAGCGTTTGCAAAGTATCACCTTCATTCAAAGAATAGATGCCGGGGCTAGTCACTGCGCCGCCGATATAAAGCTCCCCGCTTTGCTGGGGAGGCTCCGTTTGGGACAGAACGATTTCCACAGGGCGGGTCTTACTATGCTTTGTTGCCAGCATCACGCCACCAACCACTACGGCGATAATCAGGAAAACAGTTACAGAAAGATAGAATCTATCGGCGCGGCCCATAGCATCGCTCCTTTCTCAATAAATAGAGTCCCGCATACTTTTATGTAAAGTACCATTCTTTCGGAAGAGATGTCAGATGAGAATCAGACTCCACCCTACCGAAATTCCTCCTCAAAGTCTACATCAAAGGGAAACACTCGTTTGGCCACACACCACCAAAGGCACCCCCGTGCTGGTATTTACCCTTCATCATTCCTTGTGCGCCGCATTAGCCCATCCGCCGATTCGTGTTTAATCACCAGCTCACCTCGGTCAATTGTGCCGCTGGGTATCTCAACGACATCAACTGCCGAGGTAAAGACCGGGGGCAGCGGGTCCCTCCTCATCATCAGCTCCAATGCCCTTTGAGCGCTATAGGGGACAAGCTGCTGTTTTCTGGCGTGGGGCTTGAACACAACCGCAGGCTTCGTGGTCTGGCTGCTTGGCATATCTTCCATGTCCCTTCTATCTCCATACATCGCCCTAAGCGTGCTCAGGAGCCCAAAATCAAGAGCTCTCGTCGGGCAAGCTAATACACATATTGGTTGCTCCCCCATTTCCAGGCGGTCGATGCACATTGTGCACTTCTGTGGCTTGACATCAAGCTCATCACTCTCGAAAACAGGCGCACCATAGGGGCAAACGTCATAGCATATTCGACAGCCATCACACTTCTCGCTGTCTATCAGCACTGCGCCATATTTTGGCTCTTTATAGATAGCCTGGCAAGGACAACTTTCGACACAGATTGGCTCTTCGCAGTGATAGCAGGGAAGCCATTGAAAATGAAGGCGTATATTGGGGAAGCTGCCTTTCTCATATTCATAGATCCTCAGGTACTTGAGGGGTCCCGGAGGGAGAGCATGCCAATTCTTACAAGCGACGGCACAGGCTTGGCAACCTGAACAGCGGCTCTGATCAAAGAAGAACCCGTATTGCGCCATTATGACACACCATCCAATTTTATAACTTGGACCAGTCCCTTGCAGGGAAAAGTGCCGACAATGGTCTGGGGCAGGTCATCATCATGGATTAGCAAGTTAGGAGCTCCCCCCATGTCGATGCCATCCGGCATCAGCTCACTCTTCTTCTTACCTGGCTTGTACCAGCCGCCATGAAATATGAAGACAGTTCCCGGGACTACCCTTGAGGTCACATAGGCAGGTATAATCATCTCCCCCATATCATTGAAGACCCTGACCAAGTCATTACCCTTTATTCCTCGTGCCTTGGCATCAGCGACACTCATCCAAATAGCATGTCGATAGCAGTCATCCCTCAACCAGAAGTTGTTGTCCAAGAAAGAGTGCACCCGGTATAGCGAATGAGGTGACGACATCAGCAGCGGGTACTTCTCAGAATCCTTGCTGTAGAAGGTATCTCTTCCTCCTGTCGTCATCTCTGCCATTGGGGACAGCCTTCCTCCGCCGTAGCACTTACCACTTCCAGAAGGATAGTCGTTGTTTGCCAGGTAATGCGGCCCCTTAGCCAGAAACTCGGAGTAGAACTCTATCTTGCCCGATGCTGTCCCCCTGAAGGGGTTCTCTTCTCTTTCTATATCTCTCTTAAAAGGATAATACGTGTCTTTGATCTCCCACCGAAAGACAGGCTTCTTCTGGAACTCTTCCCAGCCTGGAGGACTCAGGGGTGCAATGACTTCCCTGGCAGCCCACTTTTCATAAGCCTCCCTGTGCAACTCCTCCACAGCTTCATCCCACCCATCATCTGTTACATGGGCCAGACGCGGGTTGTACATCTCAGCTATGCCCAATCTCTTGGCTACCTGGGTCCAAACCCAGTCATAAGGCTTGACTTCTCCAACCGGGTCAATGCATTTTTGGCAGTACATGAAGAAGTTAGCGAGATTCATTCCCGTCCTGAACAGGTCCCGGTGACCATAGATCGCCCGGCAGTTTCTACCCTCGAAGGCTGTGTAAATCTGGGGCAGAAGCATATCTGCATACCTCGCCGTAGGTAATTCAGCGTACTGCGAGAATACCAGCGCAAAATCAACCTTCTTCATAGCTCTCACGGTGCAGTTTATATCTGGCAGACCGTTGAGGTGATTGTTCCCTTCCATAATGACCATCTGGATGTTGGGAGATGGATTTCCCGCTTTGTTCCCGATGATATTGTTGTACTCTTCACTACTAATCTGCCCTCTGTCCAGCTTCTCCCTGATATCGATGGCCTTGGGCCACTTATATGCAGCCAGCAAAACCGGCGGCTCATAGAACCCTGGCTTTCGTTGCCAGTCCACTGTCGGCATCGGGCTGGCCAGATGGCCTAAAGGCAAGCCTGTTTCCGCTGCAGCCGTTCCTCCCAAGATACAGGTATTGCCTGTCAATGCCTGTAGGTACATGGCTGCCCTGGTTGGATTCTCTCCATAAAACTGACGGCCCATAGACAAAGATACACTCAGGTTGACTGGCTTGCTCCTGGCATAGAGCCTGGCAAATTCCCTAATTGTCTCCGCCGGGACACCACATATCCCCTCAGCCCATTGCGGGGTCCTGTCCACGCCATCCTCCAGGCCCAGCACATAGGCTTTCCACCGCCGCAGACCTTCTGGCTCAACCCATCTTTCAATAAACTCTTTATCACAAAGGCCCTCCTTGAACCACACGTTTGCCATAGCAATCATCATAGCGACATCGGTAGTAGGCCGAATAGGAATCCACTGGTCAGCCAGAAGCTCCACAGATTGTGTATATCGAGGCTCAATACATATAACAGGAATGCCACGCTCCTTAGCTCGAAGCAGGTTATAGGCCCACGCGCCGGCCAGGGTTGAGAGGGGATTCAGCCCCCAGAGAACGATGAGCTTGGAGTGAAATACTTGGGCCTCGTCCTGAAGCAGAGTTGGCCTCGCCAGGTCTTTCCCTAAGACCCACCGTTCGGGCTCCTCCCATCCATTGGTGGAGTGAGCAGCCCACCCTGCCAGCCCCACCCCGAACCAGCGGGCTAGTGGGAAACTGCAGCGACCGAAGATACTATACGGGTGGTGTATGATTGAGTATGGACCGTACTGTTCTTTTGTCTCCACGAGCTTCTTCGCTATGGTATCCAGTGCCTCATCCCATGATATTCTTTCAAATTTCGCCTCACCTCTCTTGCCAACACGCTTCATTGGATATTTAACTCTATGGGGATCATATATCATTTGTGCTTGTGCATATCCCTTGGGACAGGGCCGGGTCTGGATCATACCTTCGTTAATCATCTTCTCGGGCAAGCGCCCATCCTCTCGCGCTATGCCGGGATTGATGGTATCGTCTGGCTCACAAGCTATAATCACTCCATTCCTGATTCTTACCTTAAGAATACAACTCCTGAAACAGTGATATTCGCAAGAGGTATACCTGACGATATCCCCAGAGTGTCGTTTGCTGCCGGATTCCATGTCAGTTAACATTGTATGGCTTGCGGCGTCTGGTCGTCAACGCTTTTGGAGACCTTCGGGCATCCCGCAGCATCCGAGTTAGGCTACATTTAGCAGTAAATTCAGCTTGCTGTGAAATGTGTTTTTTAACGGTATGCCCCTCTCTTGACTTCACTATAAGCTTACACATACAATCTGGAAACAAAAATTAATGGTCAATAAAGGGAGGAGAAATGGACGATTTGTGGCTAGTCCTATCTTGGGGAAGCCCTATTGGGCTTGGTCTTGGCCTTGCCCTCATAGGCACCTTCGTCTGGCTGCTTGCCAAAGCTGATGAGATAAGTAAGCGCACCAAGGCATTTACTAAGGAAAAAGGGCTGGAGAAGAAGAAAAGGGAATAACTACCTCTCAGAAGAGCATATTGCTAAATTCAGAGTAAACCCACTACAAGAATTTAGCAACCGGCTATATTGCTCGCTCTATATGATTTTTTCACTTATTATACGAGCGAATAGATGATATTGACAAAATAGCAGGTCAATATTATATTGGACTTACAAAATATAAAGAGGCTGAAACGACGTAAGTTAGGGGAGGCAGAATTCAAAAATAGCACTCGATAGTCGGGAATATATCCAGTTACCGAGTTAAAGGTTTTTATGGAAGAAAGGAGAAAATGGATAAAGAGGTAATTGCAGGAGAAATCACTATAGATGATAGTGTCGTAGCGTCGATAGCAGGGTTAGCTGCCGGAGAAATCAAAGGAGTTGCTCATTTGGGCAAAAGCTTGGTCCGAGGCAAAATAGCCGAAGCTGTGGGCGGCGCTGAAGGGAAAGCGAGGCAAGGGGTATCTGTAACGGTTGGTCACAAGGAGGTCGCTGTCGACCTTCAACTAGACGTAATATACGGGTTTAATATACCCAACATCATTACCGAAGTTCGCAAAATCGTAGCCACTCGCCTGTTGGAGATAACTGGACTCGTTGCCAAGGAGATTAATGTGCGTATCGTTGGCATCGAATTCCCGGAAAAGGCACCTGAGAAGGGGGAAAAACTACAGTAGATATATCGAGACCTTAAATGATAACTCGCCTGACAAAATAAGGTCAGGCTTTACGCTGCAGGACATTAGCCAAATTATATATATTTAATGGTGAAGGAGGAGAAAAATGAGTGAAGAGTCGGTAGTACCTGGCGAATCAATTATCGAGGACGAAGTTGTAGCTTCCATTGCGGGAATCGCGGCTAAAGAGGTAGAAGGTGTAGCAAATTTAGGCAAGAGCTCGGTTCGTCGTTTGGTAGCAGGGGCCATTGCCGGTGCCGGGGGAAAGGCCAGGCAGGGAGTATCTGTTGAGGTCGGGCACAAAGAGGCCATTGTTGACCTTCAACTAGACGTAATATATGGTTTCAATATACCAAATATTGTTACCGAGGTTCGTAAGAAGGTAGCTTCCCGACTACTGGAGATCACTGGGCTCATTGCTAAAGAGATTAATGTGCGTATTGTAAGCATTGAAATCCCTGAAAAGAAGCCAGCGAAAAAGGTGGAGTAGGCACGTTCTGAAAAACCGGTCGAACTATTGCCTTCAAAAAGCTGACAGTTAACAAATAGCTATGTTTGTGACCATTTTCAATAGAGTGGTAGTGGTGGTCATTGTTCTGCTTATATTAGCTGGAGCCGTGATTGCCTTACTTGCGGCTGCCGGAGCGAGTACACCAGATATCTTTTCTTACTTTGAGGCGCAGTTACAGGCAGTTGCTGATGCTACCGGGAGCACTGCTGTTATCATTATAGTTATTTCTGTGCTCGTCGCACTGGCTATGTTCGCAATATTGATAGTAGAGTTGAGCCCCCTGCGCGAGCCACATCCCCTACTCGTTAGCTCCACAGAAGAAGGCTCAGTCACCATCGACATGAATAGTATTTGTATGTTAGCGGAGAAAACTGCTTCCTTGATTCACAATGTGCAACATGTTAAGTGTTACACAAAGGAAACATCGGGAGGCCTGATGATTTCCTGCCGACCTTTGGTGCTTCTGAGCACCAATTTAGTAGAGGTTGGTACTGAGCTCCAAAGCAGCATTAGGGAGTCAGTAGAAGAACTCACCGGACTCTCTGTAGCCCACGTGGATATTAAGATTAAATATCAGCCGGTGGATGCCAGGCGCCTGGCTGTGCGTTAACACGGGATGAAACTGACGTTAAACCCAAAGACAATAGGTGCCACTGCTGGATTAGTGCTGGGGCTAATTGTGATATTTGCTGGAGTCCTGAAGGCCATTGTGGTTGTTTTATTCATATTAGCTGGCTGGTTTATCGGAAAGGTCTGGATGGGAGAGATTGACCTCCAGGACCTCTACGAGCGCTTTATAAGAAACAGGAACAGAGGCTCTAGGGGATAACTACATCTCCTGAAATACGATCTATTCATGGCAAAAGGTTCCAGCGTCATAACCGTTAATCGCAAAGCTTACCACGACTATCATATCCAGGAAAGCCTTGAGGCAGGTATTGTTCTCAAGGGTTCTGAGATTAAATCCATCAGGGCAGGCAAGGTAAATCTAAGTGATGCATATGCCAAGCCAGAAAATGGTGAACTGTGGCTACACAATAGCCACATTGCCTCCTATGATGCTGCCAGCTATAACAGTCATGAGCCAGTCAGGCCTCGCAAGCTTCTCCTTCATAGAAAAGAGCTTGACATCCTTGCCGGCAAGGTGATGCAGAAGGGTTTGACTTTAGTGCCCCTTAAGCTTTATATTAAACATGGGGTTGCTAAGCTAGAGCTGGGGGTTGCCAGAGGGAAAAAAGTTTACGATAAAAGGGAAGCCATCGCCCGTCGGGACGCAGAGAGGGAAATGGACCGGGCATTGAAGTTCAGGAGGAGGTGATAGGAAAACAATACAGATATGGGGGCGCGTGGGTTCGACAGAGGTAGGCCTACAGGATTGCAGGCTGAGGTGCCACCCACCTCACAAAACAGGTGGCAAAAAACAACTGCCGACGAAGTGCCGGTATATGCGTAACCTTATTTAAGGTTGCCCATCCAACCTGGCTTCTCCTCGATGGGTCGGGATTGGGTGTTAGAAAAATCGAGGTGCTCCAATCCTGATGCCGATAGGGGTTGGCTAAGAGATATTGGCTGGTCTGGCTGAATTCGGTCAGCAGATGACAGCTAGATGAGATAAAAGAGCTGACTAAGCTTGTAGGATATTCTGGCAACCTTCTTTTGGACGGGGAGTTCAACCCTCCCCCGCCTCCACCAGGAAATTTAGAAGCGCTAGTCTTTTCAGGCTAGCGCTTTTTGTATTTCAGTTAAGCCTTGGTGCTAGGGCACAAGCAAAGGGACCTCTCGCCAGTCAGACACACGAACTATATCCCCCCCTTGTATTTGATACACTGCTACCATACCACAGCCCCTGCGCTGCTCTGGCGTATAGGTGATTTTCGCCATTCCATCAACATCAAAGCCCTCCATGCCATCTAGAGCTCTTTTTATGGCAGCACCATCGAGGTTTTCATAGCCTACCTCTTCTATGGCTCTCTTTGTAGCTTCACACATTATGGCTCCACCAAGCCAACCACCCATGTATTCTGGGTCCTCCTGGACCTCTCCACGGTATCTCTCCTGTATATCTCTTATCGCCTTTATGCCTGGAATTTCCGTCTCATCAAACCAAGGGGTACACCTCGGAGCAAGATAACCTTCAGCAGCAGGCCCCGCTATCCTAATCAGTGTTTCCCCCATACTGAATTCAAGGCCAGCAAACTGCATCTCGTCCAGAAGCCCTAGTCTCTCAGCATCTCTGAGGATTGGCGCTGCCGCGGGCACAATGCTCTGAATCATAACCAAATCCGCTTCACGGTCTTTTATCCTTAATAACTGAGGAGTAGCATCTACCACCACATAATAAGCGAATTCCCATGGCAGCATCTCCATGCCTATGCTCTTAGCGTATTCTGAAACTTCCTCTGCTCCTCCCCTTCCCATCTCATCATCTGCGCCTACATAGACTACCCTGGGGGCCCTTTCCTCCTCCCAATTTTCCATAAAATAGTCGAGCACGGCTGTAGATACCTCGCCGAAAGTTGGCCAAAGGCAATAAGCCCAACCCGGGGGGTAGATTACAGGCGCTGACACGCTACCCGAAACAAAAGGCACCTGGTCCTTCTCAATCTGTGACTTAAGTGCTGCTATGCAAATAGTATCGTCTGAGAAAAAGAGTGGTACACCGCGCGCAACGAATTTACGGTAGGCACTGACAAACCTCGCCATTTCCCGCCCCGTGTCTGACCACAATAGTCCGATGGTTACTCCAGGAATGCGTTCCTCCTCATTGAAGTACTTGACATAGTCCTGTAAGCCCCGCATGCCTATTTGCTCAGGGGCAGCCGTGGGGCCAGTGAGAGGAGTTAGGTCTACAATTTCCACCATCTTTTCCCCCGCCGGAGGCGTTGTCAGTGTAGGGCCACAGGCAGCAAGCACGAACAGAGCTATCAATGCTACCGCCGTGAAAACCCAAAGCTCTTTTTTCACCAAAATTTTGTTTCTCACCTTCACCCCCTTACTTTTGAGCAAGTCCTTTGGCGACTCATTATTTTCACGATATCGTATATTGTTTCTCCAAAATAATAAAGATAATCTCTGTAAAGAGTTTTGAAAATCTAGTGCCTTTATCCTTGCAGAGCAAATACTACCATATTCCCTGAACTCCTAGAGGCAGGATATTCCTATGGTATAGGCATGAGAGCCATGTGCAGCGCGGATGCGGGAACTATCTTTACAAGCACAGCTCCAATAGGTCCTCAGCTTGCACTCCGCCGCGGAGCATTCCTGGCGATGTATTCACTGATCACAGTCAGTGGCGTTCCAGGGGGGAAATACTCAGCCACACCCATTCCCTTTATATGAGAGACATCGTCAGGCAGGACAATCCCACCCACAACTAGCATCTTATCCTGTACCCTATTCTCTCTTATCAACTGCGTTAACTCCGTAATATATTCCATATAAGTTGAGCTCAAGATACTCACACCAATCACATCGACGTCCTCTTGAATAGAGGCCTCTACTACTTGTTTGGGGAATTGGTTCCCTATGAAGATTACCTCCATGCCAGCGTCTCTCAATGCCATGTTGACCAATGTTATCCCCCTATTGTGAATATCGAATCCCAGCTTGCTCGTGAGAACCTTGATCTTTCCCTCGCTCATCGCCTTACTTTCCCCCGAATCCAAAATAGCTCCGTAATCACCCTCTGCTTAAACCAGTCGGCCCCTGGCTGATGCCGGTGCCAGTATCCCACGCCACAAGTCCATTATCTCACCAATGGTGGCATATTCCCTGACCGCCTTCATCACTGAGGGCATGACATTGTCACCCTTCTTAGTGGCCTCTGCCAGCTCCCTCAAAGCCTCTTGTACCTTACCATTATCGCGCCCTTCCTTTAACTGCGCGATTCTGGCCCTTTGCTTCTCCAATATGTCAGGATCTCGGCGGAAGAAGCTGGGCTTGAAGAAGTCCTCTGTCATCTGATAGCAGTTAACTCCCACAATCCTCTTTTCGCCACTCCTCACTTCCACTTCGTGCTTTATCGCCTCTCTATCTGTTTGCTCTCGAAGCCAGCCGGAATCCGCAGCCTTCACCCATCCCCCATGATTCTCTATCTCGCGGTAGAACTCCCAGGCCCGCTTTTCTACCTCAGTAGTCAGCCACTCCACAAAATAAGAGCCTGCCAGCGGGTCTATGGTGTTGGCAATGTTGGTCTCGTCTTGGAGAACCTGCTGGGTTCTCATCGATAACAGAACGCTATCCTCCGAGGGAATAGCGAGAGCCTCATCGTAGGAACAAGAGTGGATTGATTGTGCTCCACCCAGGGCAGCAGCCAGGGTCTGATAGGCTACCCGGATGGCATTGTTCAGGGGTTGCTGATATGTAAGAGTCGAGCCCGATGTATGGATATGGAACCTAAGGCTAAGGGCGCGGGGGCTCTTTGCGCCATATTTCTCCCCCATTAACTTGTACCACATCCGGCGAGCCGCCCTCATCTTGGCTACCTCTTCAAAAAAGTCATTGTGGGATGCGAGGTGGAAAGTGAACTGAGACACGAAATCATCTACCCCCAGACCCCTGTCTCGCTTCAACACTTCGTCGATTACCGCTACTGCCGAAGACAGCATGCCGCCTATCTCTTGATACGCATTTACCCCGCTCTCGCGATAGTTGTACGAGGTAAAGCTTACTGGATGCCACTTAGGAACGTTGATAGCACACCACTCCACCAAGTCACCGCACAATCTCAACAGGTCGCTGAAGGGGATTCCGAGCGACCCCGAATTCGGTCCGCTAGGTCCGGATACACTACAACCGCCCGCAGAACAGGGATCGCCTTCAGTTGTTCCGCCTAATTCTTTCAGACTGATTCCCCTCTTCTCTGCCATGGCTAAGTACATGGCAGTATGTGGACAGGCTGTGGTTATTCCCTGGATGACAGCCACATTGATCTTGTCAATAGGAAGACCCTCAAATATTTCCTCCATATCTTTCATAGAGTACATGCCCACACCATCGACCCCCACCTCTGCTGCCGCTTCAGGCATATCGGGATCATAGCCCATTATGCAGGCATTGTCGGGGGCGACGGCAAACCCCGTCATGCCCATCTGATACAGGAGTTTAAACCGCTCATTGGTGGAGTCAGCGGCGTCAAGCCCCGAGAACTGTCTTATGCTCCACAGCTTTCCCCGGTACATTGTAGGGAAAATTCCTCGGGTGAAGGGCGCTTTGCCGGGCATGCCCAAGTCTCTAGAATAATCCATATCAGCGATATCATCGGCAGTGTACACCCCTTGCACGGGGATGCCCGAGGTAGTAGTGAAGCTTTCCTTGCGTTCCCTGCCGGATTTCACCGCGGCCATATCTGGGATGGCTAATTGCTCTTCCATTATCCCCTCCTTGGCTACTGCGACACAAGTGCCCGCTATGTCCTACACAAGGCACACTCAAAGATCAAGGCGGATGTAGCTTCTAGTGCTGATGCACTACGATTTTGTCATCACATTACTGTTTCAAGAATATCTTGCCAAACACAAGCCTATATATCCAGCTTCCGGCACCCTCTTCCCATCACCACTCTGCCCCGTATTTCACCCCTCCTTCAGCTTGCTCCAGGCCTTTCTCCTCTATTTCTGTAACGCTTTATCACTACTACGGCACAAGTATCGGAGCTTCCACAAAATCGCCCACACGGACTATCTTCCCACCCTGTACCTGATAGACCGCAAAACGCTGAACACCCCTGCGGTCTTCTGGTCCATAGGTGATCTTCACCATTCCAGCAACATCGACATCCTTCATGTTCTCGAAGGCTCTTTTCACCACGGCTCCGTCCAGGTTCTCCAGACCTACCTCCTCCATGCCTCGCTTTAGAGCTTCGCACACTGCGGCTGCATAAAACCACCCACACTGATACTCGGGAGAGTCATATACCTCCCCGTGGTACTCCATCTCCATATCTACCAGCGTCTTTACTCCTGGAATCTCCGTCTCATCTATCCAGGGCAAACCCCTTGGAGCAAGAAAACCCTCGGCACCGACTGGAGCCATCCGAATAATGTGCCCTCCCATGACCATTCCAGTGCCGCCAAACTGCATCTTGTCCTCAAGCCCCAGCCTCTCGACATCCCTCATAATGGGCCCGCCCGCTGTAAAAATATTCTGAATATAAACCAGGTCTGCCCCACGCTCCTGTATCCTTATCAATTGGGTGGTCGCATCTATGACCACAAGAGGAGAGGTTTCCAGTGGCAGCACTTCATAGCCCGTGCTTTCAGCATATTTTGTCATCTCCTCTGCTGGTTCCCTCCCGAATGAAGTCTCCGAAACGAATAGTTGTAATCTGGGAGGCCTATCCTCACCCCAGTTCTCCATGAAATAGTCCAACGCAACTGCACCTGACTCGCCCTCAGTGGCCCAGGCATCGAAAATCCAGCCCGGTGGGTAAACCGCAGTTGCTGTCGCGCCTCCGGCAAAAAGGGGTATCCGGTCCCTTTCCAATCTCGTCTCCAGTCCTCCATACGCAATGGTCAAGTCCGACCAAATGACCGGTACCCCGCGGTCGGCAAGCATTTCGTAGCCACTTAGGAACCTCTGTATATCTGTTGCCGAGTCCCTCCACACAAGTTCGACGGTCACCCCGGGAATGCTTTCCTCCTCATTGTAGTACCTGAGATAGTCCTGGAAGGCCCGGAAGCAAGGTTGGTCGGCACTGCCGCCGCCGCCAGTAAGCACAGGTAGAGCGCCGATTTCCACTACATTCTGTCCCGGCGGCGGAGTTGTTGACGGGGCACAAGCAGCAAGCAAAAGCAAAGCCACCAACCCAACCGCCAGAATGGCCCAAGGGCCCTTTCCGCTCATTATTCTGTTCACTATTTCTTACCTCCTTTGTTTTGAGCTAACCTTTTCTGCCCATTATAGCATGACTTTCATCAGCCCTGGGGCACAAGCATTGGGGCATCGCGCCAATCAGTTGCCCGAACTATCTTTTCACCTCTTACCTGGTATAGGGCTGCTTTAGTAGAGCCCCTGTGGTCCTCCAGTGTGTAGCTAATATTCTCAAGTCCATAAACATCAAAGCCCTTGATACTGTCAAATGCCTCCTTTACGGCAGGACCATTGACGTTCTCATATCCTACCTCTGCTACAGCTCTCCTTATGGCTTCACAGGTTACGGCTATTTCTGCCCAACCAACCACGTACTCTTCCTCCATTAGCACCTTCCCATGATATTTCATCTGCACATCTTGCATCAACCTTATGCCCAGGACCTCTATTTCGTCAATCGCGGGGAGAGTCTTTGGGAAAAAGTAACCATCGCTGGCAGCACCTGCCATCTCGATTAGCCTTTTTCCTGCGGAAGCCTCCAAGCCACAAAATTGCATCTGGTCCAGAAGCCCCAGCCTCTCGGCATCTCTCAGAATCGGTCCTGAGGTTACTATAAGGCCAGAAATATAAACGAAATCTGCTTCCTGGTCGCTCAACCTCAACAACTGAGCACTGGCATCAAGGACGACATAGGGGACAAATTCTGCAGGCAACATTTCTATGCCCAGGCTCTGGGCATAATCTGTAGCTTCGGGTATCGGTTGTCTCCCAAACGTGCTATCAACACCTATGACAGCTAACTTCGGGGGCGTTTCTCCCTGCCAGTTTTCCATGACATGGTCAGCCACGGCAGCGAATTGCTCAGCCCAGGACGGCCTGAAGAAGTAATACCACTGAGGAGGATAAACTACTTCCTTAACTGGATTTGCCGACACCAAAGGTATCTTATCCCGTTCAAATGTTGACTGACGTGGCACTATCCCAAAGGTATCATTGGATATCATGACTGGTATACGACCCGCCTTGAATCTCTCGTAGATGCTAACAAATCTGTCCAGGGAGCTTGCACTATCCCCCCATAAGACTTCAACTGTCACCCCCGGGATGCTGTTCTCTTCATTGAAATACCTGATGTAATCCAGCACAGCAGACAGAGATATTTGTTCCTGAGCAGCTCCAGCACCTGTAAAAGGGGATATATATCCAACCTCCACCACCTTACCCCCCTGTGCTGGCCCCGATGGTGCAGGAGCACAAGCAGCGAGCAGAGGTAAAGCCATCAATCCCGCTGCCAAAATAAGCCAAACCCTCTTTCTTTTTACCATTCTATTCCTCATTCAAAGCTTCTACTTCAAACCCTTCCCTCTAAATGCCTATGGGGTAGCGCCATATTCCATAGACTTTGTTTCGCACCCTGCACAGCTCTCCCACGGTAGCATAGGCTCTAACCGCTTCCATAGTTGCCGGGAAGGTATTCTCACCGTTAAGAGTAACCTCTTCCAGCTTGTGCAGCGCCTCCTTGACTTTGCTGTTATCCCTTTCTTTCCTGAGCCGTCTCACCCTCTCAATCATAGAATCCACGGATTTCGGGTCCGGTCTAAAAATAGGCACTTTATATGGCTCTTTTTCCAGCCGGAACTTGTTCACACCAATAACCGTAGCTTCGCCAGAGGCTAGCTTGCGTTCATGCTCAATCATGGCATCCCGGTATTCTCTGTGAACCCACCCTGAATCGGTAGCTTCCACCCATCCTCCCATATCTTCGATTTTCTGGACATATTCCCAGGCGCGGCTTTCCAACTCATCAGTGAGCTGCTCAAGATACCATGACCCACCCAGAGGGTCTATCGTATTAGTTATACCGGTCTCATACTGAAGTATCTGTTCAGTCCTGATAGAGAGCAGCATCGACTGGTCTGTAGGCAAACAAATCGCTTCATCGTAGCCATTGGCATGTATCGATTGAGCCCCACCGAGAGCACCAGCAAGCGACTGGTAGGCTATACGGATGACGTTGTTCAGCGGCTCCTGGTAGGTAAGGGTGGAACCTGACGTCTGAATATGACAACGAAAGTGCGCACAACGCGGGCCCTCGATGCCATACCTTTCCCTAATAATCTTATACCACATGCGTCTCGCTGCCCGTAACTTGGCAATCTCCTCAAAGAAGTCATTATGGATGGCTGTTTGAAAGGAAAAGCGTCTGACAAACCGGTCTAGAGGCACCCTCCCCCGTTGCTTCTCTTCTCCTAAAAGCTGGATAGCTGAAGCAAAAAGCATACCCAACTCCTGGACGGCATTTATTCCGTTCTCCCGAGGATTATAGGAGTTAATGGAGGTGGGATACCACTTAGGAGCAAACTCGCTGCACCATTCGATAAAATCTACGGCATACTTCAGCTGTGCTCGAGGTGGTAATTGGTTGTGAATATTCAGTGCAGTGGGAGTACACAAGTCACTGGGGGTAGTGCCACGGAGCTGCTTTATATCCAATCCCCTCTTCTCAGCCATGACAAAATACATGGCGGCTAACGGAGTACCGCAGCCATCAGCCAGATAGGTAGATACCTTGTCTATGGGTAAACCTTCAAATGTTTTTTCCATGTCTTCCAGAGAACACAGAGGGGGACCAGAATGACCGATATCAGCAGAGACTCTGGGGTCGTCAGGATCCAGCCCAGCTATGGCCGCGAAATCAGGAGCTACAGAAAAACCTGTCTGTCCCAGCTCATATTGCTGCCGATAAAGGGCATTCGACTCCTCCGGGGTATTAAACCCCGTTAATCGCCTTATAGTCCACAATTGCCCCCGGTACATAGTGGGATATACCCCTCGAGTAAACGGAGGTTCCCCCGCAAGACCAATATCTTTATCATAGTCAATGTCTTTTACGTCCTCCGGAGTGTATATTCCTTTGGTAGGAATCCCCGATGCTGAAAAAAACTGCTCGTCGCTACCCATAATATACCCCCTTTAGAAAGACTCCCGCCCAGTAGAAGCCTGGTGTCTCAATCCTTCCAATCGACAGCCATATACAGTGTTCTCTAGGGGAAACGTAATACATACCTCAATGGGCAAAACCAAAAAACCTGACCAGGATATCAGCTAATAATATCCCCCAACAATTATCAAGTCAACTGCACCTGTCCATGTGAAGTGATGCTCAGGCCTCATCTTATAAAATGGCTGCTATGCTCAAGCTTTGAGCTTAGATTCCCACTGGCAGGCAATCTCATCAGGGCTTCCCCACAGAGGCAGATGGAGTATTACCTTCACTTCGGGAGTAATAAAGTACTCTCTCATAAATAGCAGCCCTCGGTAGCTCTTATAGCTGAGGTAAGCATTGAGAAAGTAATTTGGAAGGGATTAGAAAGTACAAGCGACTCAATAGTGGCAGGACGCCACTTTCAATTCTCATGCCATCTTTCTTTCTTCACCCTTTGCGTGATATGCTCGATCATCTCCTCAATCGGAGTGCCAGGGCCGTATAGTCCTGTAACGCCTGCCTCTAAGATAGCAGGCTTATCTCTCTCTGCTATTATTCCACCACCAACCACACAGATATCGCCAGCCCCCTTCTCTTTAAGCATTTTTGCTACCTCGGTGTAATAGGCCTTCTGGGACCATCCCAGCGAGCTTAAGGCAACAACATCAACATCTTCGGAGATAGCGGAATTCACAATCATTTCAGACGTCTGATACCTGCCAGTATAAATCACTTCCATCCCGGCATCTCTAAATGCCCGGCAGAGTAATTCTGCTCCTACCATATGCGAATCTACACCTGGTTTAGCAACTAGTATGCGAATCTTTTTGTCTTCCTTCATGCTTTCCTCCAGTATCTGAAGCTGCTATCAAGGCAAAATTTCCCTGTCAGTCAAGAAAGCTCGGCCTCTGGACCATCCCTACCGTATCGTAAGGGTAGCCGTAACCTTCCCTTATCATACCCAGTATCTCTGTTCTTGTAGCATTAGCCTTAAACGCCTCTATCATAGGATACAGCAAATTCTCTTTGCCCTTTGCTTTCTCCCTCAGAGTCAGTAGAGCCTCCCTGGTCTTTTTAATGTCACGACTTTCCTTAAATCTGTTAATATCTGCCAGCGCCTCAGCCTGCACCTTATCCATGTTCTCGAACTGGTACTCCTCAACTTTCATATCCTCATCTTCTGGTATTCTGAAATAGTTGAGGCCGACTTGTATGAGTTTTCCCTGCTCGATGTCCATTTCCCTCTGCTCGGCAGCACTGACAACCAGCCGCCGTAACCATCCGCTTTCGGCGGCAGCTAACATGCCACCCATATCATCTATCTCTTTCATTAATTTACCAGCTTCCTCTTCCATCCTATTCGTGAGAGATTCTACATAGTAGGAACCACCCAGGGGGTCAGCAGTCAAGGCAACGCCAGTTTCCTGGGCGATGATGTGATTCATAGCTATGCTCACGCGCCGCGATTCTTCCGTGGGTATACATCTGGCTTCATCATGTGCAGAATAATCCACGGTATTGGCACCTCCAAGCACAGCAGCCAATGCCTGGAAAGCAATCCTGCCTATATTATTCAATGGCTGTTGCTTGGTAAGCGACATGCCGGGCGTTCTAATTGCGATTCGCAATCTACATTGGGTGGGATCCTGGGCTCCAAACCTCTCTTTAACAATCCTGGCCCACATCCTCCTGGCAGCTCGAATTTTGGCTACCGTCTCAAAGAAGTCCATACAGGATGCCATGCTTACTACAGCTCTTCTCCCCAGTTGCTCCAGGCTTAACCCACGCTCCAGCCCAACCTGAAAATAGATGGCGAGCGAAGCTATTATGATACCAAGTTGCTGAACTGAATTGCAGCCGGCTTCGTAGAGATTATAGCCAATTGGAGCAAAGGGGGTAAACTTGGGCATATGCTTGACGATATACTCTGTGAGGTCGCCGTGAAGCCTCATACTTATCTCAACGGGGAAGTCCATGGTGAACTCCGTTGCCTTATTATTTAGGGGGTCATTTATACAGGAGCCCCTGATATTAGCTTTATCCACACCCCGTTCTTCAGCTAATGCAGCAAGCTGAGCGACAGAGAGCACATCATCATGCTGGCACGAAGCTCCGTGAAACTGGAATATCCCGCTTTCCAGCGAGATACCAGCCAAATACCTGTCGAACGCCTCTAATGAATAGGGCTCAGGGTGATAGCCAACATCGTGTTTGGCTAGAGGATGATCCAGGTCGACTCCAGCCCTAGTAAGCTCACCGCCTGAATAATAGAGCACAGCGTAGCCCTGATTCCACATGGGAACAAGCTCTCTTCGCGTCTTTTCAATTGTTTCGCGAACCAGAACATGTTCATCCACCCACAGCATTTTGCGATACATGCCCTCATATATCCCCCGCGTAAAGGGATACTCTCCAGGGTCACCCAAAGCTTCCCCGTAATTAAAACCTTCTAAATCTTGGGGGCCGTATACAGGCTTGACATCGAAACCACACTCAGTCTGGAGCCTGATGAGTCGACTCTTGCTCCTATCCAGAACTATTTGTTTGTCCTTGTCTTTTTCCTGAGCCATGATAACCTCCTATATCAATGCCTAGGCTCTTATATTCTAACCTAGCTTTGGCCTAAGCTTGGTATTAGCCATCCCAAAAATTCTACTTTCCTAAATTTTGTAGTCTGACTCGCTAAGGTCTCGCGCCACGAGGCTAAAACCCAAAATTAAATTTTTACGCACCCTCCAATTTTATATCACTTTTCAATTTATGGCAATTTAGCTATAGCCCTCCAATTACACACAGCTACAAAGTATCATCGTTCACTGGGAGTTATGTTTCCTTATCCGCCACGAGCAATCTAGTCCCCCAAGTCCTGGAGTAGTATAGCAGCGCCACCTTTATACCACGGGGCACGAGTAAGAGACGATGATACCCGCTTTTAGCTTCACACCGGCCTATAATACATGACAGCCCTTTCCACAACAGAGAAGGCATTGGGATGGAATCAGGAGACAGGAATAGAGATTCCAACAGAGGAACACAGAAATCAGCAATGGTCGACTTTTCCTGCATTTATTGTCTCGTAATAATGTTTGTGCTTCTTTCGACTCGTGCTAAAATCTGGTTGCCGGTACAAAATCACCAGGCGGGCTAGACTTTTGGAAAAAGCAAAAAGAGAATGCCAAGGCTGCTAATGCAAAAGAGTTAGAAGATGGATTTCAATCTCAGCGAGCAAGAGTTGATGATACAGACGAGGGCCAGGGATTTTGCTAACAAGCTGGCAAAGCCCCGAGCTGCAGAGATTGACCGCACTGGCAAGTGGCCCTCTGATCTGGCTTCAGAGATGGCCAAATCTGGATTCTTCGGGCTGCAATTGCCAACGGAGTACGAAGGAGCAGGGGCAGGTTACAAGTGTTATGCTCTGGTCGTGGAGCAGATTTCCCGGGCCTCCATGGCGGTGGCAGCGATTATCGCCATTAACGCCCTTGGCGAAGAGGCAATCTACCGCTATGGCAACGAAGAGCATAAACAGAAATTCCTGAAACCTTTAGCCAAAGGAGAACATACTGTCATGTTCGCCTTTACTGAAGCAGCCACAGGTACAGACCCCAGGGCCATTACAACAACAGCCATCCCTAGCGGAGACAGCTACATCCTTAATGGAAGCAAGGCCTTTTCTTCGCTGGCACCAGGAGCTAAAGTGGCAGTGATTTTCGCCAGGGATGAGACTGGCAGGGTTAGCGCTTTTATTGTGGACACTTCCTCCGAGGGGTTCATTATAAGTAAACAACTGGAAACCATGGGGCTCAGAGGTTCAGGGACATGCCAATTCTCCCTGAGCAATGTCTCTGTGCCTCAAGAAAACTTGCTGGGGGAGAAAGGAGAGGGCTATGAGATTCTCCTGCTATCCATAAATGTCGGCCAGTTGGGTATTTGTGCCGAGGCAGTAGGCACAGCACAATCCGCCTTGGAAATGTCGCTAGACTATGCCGGAAAACGCCCCGTGCGGGGGAAATCAATGCTCCAGCTTCCCACTATCCAATCTTACATTGGGGAGATGGCTTCCAGGATTGAGGCTGCCCGCTGGCTAACATACAGGGCAGCAGCCATCAAGGACGAAGGGAAAAGCATCCGCAAGGAAGTGGCCATGGCTAAGCTTGTCGCCTCGCAAACAGCAGTCGATGTGACCAGCATGGCAATGCAAATTCATGGGTCTTACGGGTATACCAGAGACCTCCAAATTGAGCGGTTATACCGTGATGCCAAGATCACTCAACTATATGAAGTGGTCTCCGAGATACAGCGAATAATAGTCGCCTCTTCCTTAACCACATAATATATTCAAGGATTTTTGAGAAATTACTAAATATATTTCCCTAAAGCTATTGACAAATTATTTCAGGGTGATATAACATGAATAAAGAGATAAATAGTTCCTATAAAAATTTCGGGAGGTGAAAGGTATGAAAGGACTTAAGTTTGTAGCAGTTTTGGTGGCTGTGGTACTTATCGGGGTGGCTCTCTGCGCTTGCGGGGGAACGGCGACTCCGACACCAACTCCAACGCCAACTCCAACTCCAACGCCAACTCCAACGCCAACGCCAACGCCAACTCCTACTCCTACTCCAACGCCAACTCCTACGCCAACGCCAACAGAAACTCCACCCCCAGCTGGTGGATTACAGACCGTTACTGTTGATGACGTGGCGGAGAGGGAGATGTCAATTGGTGTTCCTGAGGGCTGGACCTCGGATGCTGCTAAACAGGCAGCGTATGACGCCTACTATGAGTCGGTAATGGTTTCCGGGTATACCCTGGCAGGTGCTTGCTTGATGTGCTACAGTTCCCCAGCCGACGACGCTTATATTTACGTGGTCAATGTCGACTCGCCTTTGCCACTAACAGTGGACAGGGTAATCGGCGGTTCTCCTGAATCAATGTATCAAGATAGGTTCCCAGGATATGCTCCGCCGGCAGGAGTAGACCATGGTGACAATGCAGTAGAGCTAGATAAGATGACTGCGGTGCTCACCTTCACTTGCGATGACGGCAATGGAAAACAGTATATAGAGATAAATTCCGCCCCGCCGCAGGTGTGGAACGTGAACATCATTTATGCAGATGGAGCCATCGACGAGTCCACAATTGACGACATCTTTGCTAGCTTCACAATCCTTTGATTGAGAGCTGACCTTTTACCAGACTAGAAAAACCCCTCCCGCAACCAGGGGAGGGGTTTTTTGTTTCAGAAGCAAATTGTGTTCATGCTCCCCGGCCAGATTGAATTTCAGGCTTGACACACAATGAAAGAACTTATTGAGGGAGCAACCAAACTTGGGATAGAGCTCAATGCCAGACAGGTAGAGCAGTTTGAGCTTTATTATCAAGAGCTAATCGAATGGAACAAAAAATTTAACCTCACGGCCATAACAGATTACTCGGAGGTACAGGTAAAGCATTTCCTTGATTCCCTGACCATCACTCTGGCTCTGCCTAAAGAAGAGGTAGAAAGACCAGATTTCAAAATTATGGACATAGGCACAGGTGCTGGCTTCCCTGGAGTGCCGCTCAAAATTCTTTCCCCCCAGCTAAGGCTGGTGCTCACTGAACCCACAGCCAAAAAAACAGCTTTCCTCCATCACATTATCCGAAAACTGGAACTGGCTAACATAGAAGTGCTGAATAATAGAGCTGAGGAACTGGCTCACTGGCCATCGCATCGTGAGCAATTTGCCCTGGCTGTCTCCCGCGCTGTGGCGGCATTGCCTACCTCGGCGGAACTGACACTGCCCTTTTGCCAGATTGGGGGACGCTTTGTCGCTCAAAAGAAAGGAAAAATCGACCAGGAGATAAATGAGGCGAAACAAGCCATTGCCACACTGGGTGGCAAACTAGACCAAATCAAGAAGATAGAATTGGACGAATTCAGTGATGAGCGTTATTTGGTAATTATTGATAAAATACATCCTACGCCGAGTAAATATCCTCGTCGTCCTGGCATGCCAAGGCGCCGACCAATCTAAATCATCCTAGGGAGAAATCTTGTGATTTTCTTGGGAACTGTGCTTAAATTTAGCATGAGTCTATATCGGGGTCCCCAAAAAGTCTCGCGACTTTTTGGTGTTAGTTCAGGAGGTAAATAGAGATGTGGCGTAGGAGATCTTGGAGATTCTACTTTGGTTTTCCTCCCTTCGGTTTCTATTTCCACGGCTTAAAACCCCTTCCCAGCAAGAAAGAATACCTTGACATGCTTCAAGAGTACAAAAAAGACCTGGAAGAGGAACTGAAGGAGGTGGAAAGAGAGATCGAGGAAACAAGAAAGAGCCTCCAGCAAGACTGACTTCTCTTCACAAAATTGGAGGCGAAGCGAAGTTTAACCCGAAAGAAATGCTAGAAGATGTCCAAGGGCTAATCCACAGCCAGGCGGACTTTATCGTCAGTCAACAGCTTCCCTCTGGGGCCATCCCATGGTATCAAGGCGGTATCACAGACCCTTGGGATCATGTGGAATGCGCCATGGCCTTAGATTTCAGTAGTCGGTTCAATGAGGCCAGCTCAGCCTATAGATGGATGCGTGATACGCAGAATCCTGATGGCAGCTGGTATTCTAGTTATCTCAATGGCGAAGCTCAAGACCTGACCAAGGATACAAATTTCAGCACCTACATAGCAACAGGGATGTGGTTTCACTACCTGCTTACCCAAGACCTGGACTTTCTCCGCCATATGTGGCCCACGGTTGAGAGGGGCATAGACTTCGCCTTGAGTCTACAACAGCCAAGCGGGGAGATTTATTGGGGACTAAGCAAGAATAATGAAGTCTGGCCAGGGGCGATTTTAACCGCCTCAAGTAGCACCTGGCTCAGTATTAAATACGGCACAAGAATTGCCAAGAGCTTGGGGCTAGATAAGCCTGCCTGGGATAAGGCATGCCAGAGGCTAGCTAGAGCAATTAAGGAGCATCCCGGACTCTTCGACAGGTTGGGCGAGGATAAGAGCGGCCATGCCATGACCTGGTATTACCCTATTCTTGTCGAGCTGATTGAGGGGAAGCAAGCAGAAAAACGCATCCTGGAAGGATGGGGGGATTTTATCATCGAGGGTTGGGGATGCAAATGCTTTGCCGACAGACAATCAGTGTGCGTAGCCGAGACCTGTGAATTGATTCTGGCCTTAACAAGGATGGGCTCCAAAGCCAAAGCAAAGATGGTATTAAACTGGACACTGCAATTTCGGGATAATGACGGCGTGTTTTATCGAGAGGTATATTGGCCACACGGGGAAATAAGACGGTCAGAACTGAAACCACAGATTCACGAAAAGAATACCTGGACATCGGCAGCAGCGATACTGGCTATGGTGGCTTCAGACAAGATTAAAATACCATAGCCAAAAAATTGGCCCGTAAGATGAGTCTAGAGCCCAGCGTTAAAAGAGTTTCCTGGAAGATTCCACCTTTAGAAGACGACCCCGATGATTTCGTGGGGTACGAAGTCCTTATAGAATTTATAAAGCAACATGCATTACACGAGCTAGAGGGAGATATCATCGAAATCGGTGCCTATATGGGTAGAGGTACTGCCAAATTGGCAAAGCTTGCCCAAAGATATAACAGGAAAGTATATGCCATCGATGTTTTCGACCCCAGTCTTGATAGAACTACGAGCAGAAGTGGAATCAAGGCGGGTGACGTTTATGAAGCATTTCTTAAAGGCCGCTCAATGTTAGAAGCCTACCAGGAGTCAACTAGAGCTTTCGGCAACATAATAACCGTAAGGGAGGATTCTAAAAAAGTTAGCTTCCCTGAAGGACAAAATTTCATCTTTGGATTTATTGACGGCTGTCACCAGGAAGCATACGTAGAAAATGATTTCTATGTAATTTGGCCCCATCTAGTTTCAGGAGGCGTGGTCGGTTTACACGATTATAAATTTGACGATTGGCCAGAAGTCACTGAAGCCGCTGATAGACTAATACATAAGCACAAAAGCGAAATACGCGAGGTGTACGAGATAGAAGGAAAGTACAATATCCTGTCTCTTCTATTAGTCAAGAAATAGCATTCATCCCCCCCTATCATTATCCCTTCGGGGCATTTTGACCGAGTCAGTCTTTAACAGAAGAGTAGATGCTTTTCCTTCACCTACCCTACTCTGGTACACATAGGCTAGTGACATTTGAAGGAGGATGATGAGTGCTATAAGCAAAGTAATAGAAGGAGGCTTTATGCCATTAGGGCAGTGAACGAGGACACGAAAGTCTATTCTAATTGAAAAATTAGCCTAAACGAAAGCTTTCAAGCAACCCGGTTAGCAAATCTTATGATTCGTTGAAAGAGCTTGGAACGAGCATTCGCCATCCTTTCTGCAAATTGATTACCGCTCATTTGATTGGCGATTGTACCCAGTTTTTCGATAGTCACGCCGGGACGCAGATAGCTTTGGGCATTGGATACAGTTTTCAGCCGTTCACAGGGTGTCATCACCTCCCTATAAGGATAAGTTTTCTTGATCTTGCCTCTACGGGCAATAACAGACACAGGGAAGAAACAAGGCCGATGGAAATCGATATAGGGGTTTAAGTAGCGTTTGTGATACTCGTTAAGCAATTGGGCGCATCCTTGGGGGATATACACGTATCCCAGGTTTTTACGCAATATTGATCCGGAAGAGACTCCAAGTTGACAGTGCAAGAGCTGGTGTGGTACACTACCCCATTAACCATCGAACCTCGATATATATTGAGCTATGTTATAATTCCTCGATGCCATTAAAGGAGGTGCCAAGATGAGAAGTGGGATTCTACGTGGAAAAGGTCTTTGTATCCTGGCTATAGCAATAACGGCTATTCTCCTGGTGACTGCCTGTGCCCCGCCGACAACACCAGTGTCGGAAGAGAACACAGTGGAAATTGGATCCCTGACTCCGCTTACTGGCCCGGCCGCGGCTGCTGAGCAACCTGGCTTTCAGGGGACCCGTGACTATATCCAATACTTCAATGAGGAGAAGGGCATCCCCGGGGTGACTATCAAACACACCTGGATAGATATGGCACGGGAGATGGGCAAGTTTATCAGCGCATATCGAGTGCTTGTCGAGCGCGGCGTACTAGTCATTTCATCAGACGATACCAGTTCCTTAGAAACACTCAAGCCACAATTTGAAAAGGACCAGATACCCTTTGTTGCAGGAAGCACTACAGGGCCCATGGTCTACCCTCCGGGCTGGGTTTACGCTGCCTGGGCCACTCAGGGCGAGGCAGCTGTAGCTGTGTTAGACTATTTTTTGGAAAACTGGAAGGAAGAAAGTCCCCCCAGGTTGCAATTCTGCGTTCTGGATGGTGCCTTCGGGAGAGGACCAGCAGAGGAAGCTACGAAGTACGCTGAAAGCATAGGCTTTGAAGTGCTGCCACTTGAAGTCCTCCCTTATGTGGTCATAGACGCGACTCCTCAATTGCTAAGGATACGAGAGCATGAGGCAGACCTGGTCTATATTCAGCACATTATTCCGGGGGCTGGACCTTTCATGAGGGATGCCGAGAGGCTGGGGCTTCAGGACGAAATGCAGTTCGCCGGCACCGAATGGGTCGTGGGAAAACCACTGATTGACTTCGCTCCAGTTGCAGTCGAGGGTTTTCTTTGTCCCAGGAGCCTACCCTGGATCGATGAGATGCAGATTCCAGGCATAAAGACGATGACAGACATACAGCTTAGGTACCACGGGACAGTGTATGAAGGGCCCGAGTATCAGGCTGGTTGGGTCTACGCGGCCATAATGTGTGAAGCTGTGAAGCAAGCTCTAGAAGAGGTGGGTTATGAGAACATCGACGGCGCCGCGGTAAAAAGGGCGCTGGAAAGTATGCAGGACTTCGATGTTGATGGAATGGTGAAAATTACCTATGGACCCGAGCGCCGCAGGGGCAACCGCAGTTATGCAACATATCAAGTGCAGGGTGGAAACATAGTCCCTGTGTCCGACTGGCGCGAGGTTCCTATACTTGTGCCTTAGAAGAGACAAAGCATTACGTCGGTAAGGCTTGGTTGACTGTAGCGAACCAGCGGGCTTGCTGAGTAAGTGTGATGTGAGCAGTCAGAAGAGCACGGCAATGTGAGCTCTGAGATGGAATTGCAGAGAAAAGACGACCTTGCAGCATCACTCGAGGCCAGTGCTGTGGTTGCTTTAAGCTCACTTAAGAATAGCGGGCATCTGGCTAAGCCGCAATAAATAAGTGATCGACTCCGAGGTTGTTTCACCTTTGAGACAACAAGATAAATTGACAATTCATGTTGCGAACTCCACAATGGAGCAAGCCATGCTAAGACGGAGGGTGTAATGCCTGGATTTACGAAGCTATTTGAACCGATAACGGTAGGACAGGTCGAGCTAAAGAACAGGCTTATCTGCCTAGCCATGGGAACTGGCATAAGAATCCACGATGCCGAATTTTCCCACGAATTGATTAGCTTCTACGAGACTCGTGTTAGCGGGGGCGCAGCAGGTATATTTGTGCCTATGGTGCCAATCTATTCCGGTGCCACCTTCAACATCATCTTCCCGGGGGCATACGAAGATAGGCTCATTCCCAGCATGCGGGAAATGGCCAAGGCAATTCATGCGCATGATGCTAAGGCTGGCGCCCAGCTGTTTATTATGGACGACCAATACGCCAGGGGCAAAGGTGCCCCGGCGGAGATAGTAGGCCCTTCGGTGGTTGCCAAACCCAGAGGCAAACCGTGCAGGGAGCTTAGCATTGAAGAGATTGAGTATATTGTGGATGGTTATGCCGAGGCGGCAAGACGAGCCTGTGATGCGGGCTTTGACATGGTCGAATTCCACTTTGGTATAGGATACCTGGTATCCAAGTTCATTTCCCCCCTGACCAACAAGCGCACTGACCAATATGGCGGCGCCCTGCAAAACAGGATGAAGCTCCCGTTGGACATTCTGGCAGCAGTCAGGAAAAAGGTTGGAACCGACTATACACTCAGCGTGAGATTTGCTGCTGATGAGCTAATGGATGGCGGACTTAGTTCTGAGGATGGGAAAGAGGTGGCGAAGTCCTTCGAGGAGGCTGGTGCCAATCTTCTCGACGTGCAGTGCGGATGGCATGAAAGCCCCATTCCTATGATCCAGATGTCTGTGCCGCGGGGCCGCTGGGTATATCTGGCAGAGGGCATCAAAAAGGTGACCAATATTCCAGTGGTTTGCGCGTACAGGATTAATGACCCCGTTCTGGCCGAGGAGATAGTAAGCAGCGGAAAGGCGGATATCGTAGGCATGGCCCGAGCCTTCCTCGCCGACCCCGAGCTACCCAACAAGGCAAAGGAGGGGCGCCTTGAGGATATCCGTATTTGCCCCGCCTGCTGTTATTGTCTGGACCAGGTGCATGCAGATATGGTCGATATTATGAACAACGCTCCTGTGGCCTGTGCCATCAATGCCCAGACAGGAAGGGAGACAAAACGTCTGATCAAGCCGGCAGCTGAGCCCAAGAAGGTAAACGTCATTGGGGGAGGCCCCGCTGGCATGGAGGCTGCCAGGGTGGCGGCGTTAAGGGGACACAGGGTAACGCTGTATGAAAAGGAGCATAAGCTGGGAGGTCTCCTCAACGTAGCCACACTTCCCCCTCACAAAGAAGAACTGGTCAATCTGATAAACTACCTGTCTCACCAGGTCGAGAAGAACGGTGTTCAGGTCAAGCTCGGTCAAGAGTTCACCGAGGATACCCTTAAGCGAGATATGTCAGAGGTAGTGATTGTAGCCATTGGCCGTACGGTTCCTCAGCCTGATATCCCAGGGGCTGACAAGGACAACGTGGTCAGTGTGGTTGATGTTGTGAACGGCGCCAGAGAAGCGGGCGACAGAGTGCTGATCGTGGGTGGCGGCAGGTCGGGTTGCGAGACCGCTGACTTCCTAAACCTTAAAGGGAAGCAGGTGACCATATTGGAGAAGGAACATCGAGTAGGCATCGGACTCGGGCCGACCAGCAGATGGACGTACATGCTCAGGTTTATATCGGCTGGCGTCAAAATGGAGAGGGATGCAGAAGTGACAAGGATAACCGAGAAAGGTGTGGAGGTCAGCCGCAATGGCGCCACGGAATTTTTCCAGGGTAATACTGTGGTCCTGGCTACAGGCACGAAGCCTAACAACAAGCTGTACAACCAGCTGAAAGGCACATTTCCCGGGCGCCTGGAGAAGATAGGGGATTGCGTGGAACCACACGGGATAGCAGAGGCAATAGAGACCGGATTCCTCGTCGCCTCATCTCTATAACGCAGCTTGCTGGACACGGCGGTTCTGTGCTCAAATAACGAAACGAGGTGGTAACAATGACTAAAATCAATATGCTGTTCCAACCCATCAAGGTAGGCCAGGTTGAGTTGAAAAACAGGATAGTATGCCTGGCTATGGGAGCTGGCATGAAAATCTACGATGGGGAAATTACTACCCAGTTGATTAATTTCTATGCGGCGCGCGTCAGCGGTGGAGCCTCGAGTGTATTTTTGCCATTGGTGGCGAAGTATCCCGGTGCAGATTTCAACCAGATGATGCCCGGGGCCTATGAGGACAAGTTTATGCCTGGTATGAGAGCAATGGTGAAGGCAATTCACGCGCAGGATGCCAAGGCCGGGGCTCAGATGTTTATGATGGATGACCAATATGCCAGAGGAAGGGGTGCCCCAACAGAGGTGGTTGGCCCATCTGATATCCCAAAGCCAAGACAACCTATCCCCAGACCACTCAGCGTGGAGGAGATTGAGAATATAGTAGACAGCTATGCCGAGTCCGCAAAGCGGTCCATGGATGCGGGCTTCGACATGGTCGAGTTTCACTTCGGCATAGGATTTCTTGTGGCCAAGTTCATTTCGCCGCTAACTAATAACCGCAGTGACCAGTACGGCGGCAGCCTGGAAAAGAGGATGAAGCTACCCTTGGACATCATAGCCGCCGTCAAGAGAAAGGTAGGCAATGACTATCCTCTCAGCGTCAGGTTTGCTGCTGATGAACTATTAGAAGGGGGACATACCGCTGAGGACGGGAAGGAGGTGGCCAAGTTCTTTGAGAAAGCGGGCGTTCATATGCTTAATGTGCAACCCGGTTGGACTGAAAGTCCGGTGCCTATGGTCCAGATGTCCGTGCCCCGGGGGCACTGGGTATACCTGCCAGAGGGAGTCAAGAAAGTGGTCAAGGTGCCGGTGATTGCCTGTACCAGGATCAACGACCCTATTATGTCTGAGGAAATCCTGACCAGTGGGAAGGCAGACCTAATCGGTATGGCCCGCCCTCTCCTTGCTGACCCTGAGCTGCCAAACAAGGCGAAGGAAGGGCGCTTCGAAGACATCCGTACTTGCATCGCCTGCTGCTACTGTATGGACCGTCCTCACTCTGACATGCGCAATGTCCTGAGCAATCTCCCCGTGCTCTGTTCCATTAATGCTCAGTGTGGCAGAGAAGGCATATACACGATTGAACGGGCATCTAAGCCGAAAAGGATAGCTGTTGTCGGTGGTGGACCTGCTGGTCTGGAAGCTGCCAGTGTAGCAGCGTTGAGAGGACATCGGGTGACCCTGTATGAAAAGGACAACAAGCTTGGAGGCCTTCTTAACATAGCCAAACTCCCCCCTCATAAAGAGGAGTTGGTCGGTCTGATTGACTACCTGTCTCGCAAGGTCGAAAAGAATAGTGTGAAGATTAAGCTTGGCGAAGAGTTCAGCGAGGCCACTCTTGAACGGGATAAACCTGAGGCAGTGATTTTGGCCACTGGTAGTGTGCCACTTGTGCCTGACATAGCAGGGGTGGAGAACAGCAATGTTGTTGGATTCAGGGATGTTTTGACCGGTGACAGGGAAGTAGGCGACAGGGTTGTCATTGTAGGCGGTGGCATGGTAGGTTGTGAGACCGCTGAATTTCTGCATTCGAAGGGAAAACGGGTGACCATACTTGAGATGCTCCCCCGAATCGGTGTTGACATTGGCGTGACCGATAGATTCGCCATTATGGGCAGGCTCAGAGAGGCTGGCATAATAATGCGGGCGAAAACGAAGGCTGCGAGGATAACCGAAAAGGGAGTAGAAGCCACCCGCGATGGTGCCACGGAGTTATTCGAAGGTGACACAGTAGTGTTGGCCACGGGCATGAAAGCAAAGAATGAACTGGCCAAGAAGCTTGAACACAAGGTAGAGCTTCTTTATA
The DNA here is from genome assembly GCA_964638975.1 of uncultured Dehalococcoidales bacterium. GTDB lineage: Bacteria > Chloroflexota > Dehalococcoidia > GIF9 > AB-539-J10 > RBG-13-51-36. The sequence continues at coordinate 94,930 of CAZXAJ010000003.1, read as the reverse complement.
GCATAGGGGATTGCTCAGAGCCCCACCAGATAGTCGAGGCAATAGAGAGCGGTTTTCGCATCGCCTCTCAGATTTGAGCCAAAGGCGGAGTGCACTTCCTATTTGGCGATAAGAGAGCCAGTCTGGCCATTAACGAAGTCGATCACGGTGCTAGCCAGGGTATGCGGCGGGAATGCCCCTTTAGCTCCAAGTGCCTTCAAGGTAGGAATGTCCCTTTCAGGAATCAACCCACCCACTACTAATGATATATCCTCTGCCTTTTTTTCTTTCAGTAGTTCTATTATCTTCCGAGACAGGGCTATGTGGCTACCCAGATGGTCGCTCAAGAATATGAAGTCCACGTCCTCCTGAATAGCAGCGGCGACAATAGTTTCCGGCGTCTGAAATCGCCCGGTATAAATTACCTCCATGCCTGCATCTCGCAATCTCGCCAACAGAATGGAAACACCTCTGGTATGCGCATCTGGCCCTGCCTTAGCCAGCAAAATCTTTACCTTCCTCTTAGATTTCATAACTCTGTCTCCTTGCGCTGTAAAGCTTCATATCACTTTGCTCAGATTATACCAATTCTTCCGCTTAAGCGATAAGCTACGCGGCCCTGTTCCATCCAACCCTAGCCTACCCATTCCGCCGGCACCAGGCAACTCGTATCTTCGCCAAACACCTCCCTGAGAACACCGTAGACCTCGCCGATGGTACAATAGGCTTTGCCTGCCTCGATATAGATAGGCGACAGATAGCCATCTCCTGAGGCAGCCTCCTTGAGCTTGGCCAGTACCTCTTCAACCCTGCCCTTATCCCTCCTGGCCTTCAACTCGCGAAGTCTATCACTCATTATCCTATGCCATCTCTCCGGTTCATGTTCTGTGATCTCACCAGCGTATCCCTTTTCCCCCTCTTCTGGCTGGAACTTATTCACGCCAACAAGTACCCGCTTGCCGCTATCGAGATCGTAGGAATATTTGGTGTTTACTGCGGCAATTTCCCGCTGAAGATAGCCGCTATCCAGGGCAGTAATATAACCACCCATGGCATCAATCTTTTCGATGTAGTCCCAGATAGCACTCTCCATTTCTCTGGTTAAGGACTCAACATAGTATGAACCCCCGAGCGGGTCAGTCACATTCTTAATACCGGTCTCGTGCTCCAGGACCTTGCCTGTGAGCAGAGAAATACGCCCCGATTCCCCTAGTGGCACAGCACCCAAGCACTCGTCGAAATTGGTAATATTCAAGCCGCTGGCCCCGCCAAAGATGGCTGACAGACCCTGAAAACCCGCGCGAGCGATGTTAAGCAAAGGATGCTGGCCTGTCAGGGAGGCCCCCGATGTCTTAACCTGCATCCTCATTCGGTAGCTTCTTTCCTTTTTAGCCTTAAATCGCTCCCTCATAACTTGAGCCCATACTTTTCTGGCAGCTCGAAACTTAGCGATCTCTTCAAAGAAGTCGCTGGCACCGGCAAAGAAGAAGGTGAGGTGGGAAGCAAGGTCATCAATATCTAAGCCCAAGGCAAGTGCGGCATTTATCACCTCTACCATATCAGCGATAGCAAAAGCCACCTCCTGGGGGGCGTTGCATCCTGCCTCCCGACTAGAGTATGCCTGAACATCGCAAGCCCTGAAATAAGGCATCTCCTCAGTGACTAACCTCAACGTATCTACCACAAGCCTGAGGCAAGCTCGAGGAGGGAAAACATGGCAGCCCTCGCCGATGAAGCTATGCAGGGAGTCATTTAGAGTAGCTCCTGCTAGCCTATCCCTGGGTATACCCCGATTATCAGCCATGGCAACCAAGAGGTTGAGCCTCCAATTAGGGGCATAACCTAGGACGCCATGATAAACGCCCTCAAGAGGGATGCCCTCCAAGATGGCCTCCAGGTCCTCTATAGAATTGGTTGGCGGCCCATTGACACCCACCCAATGGGCAAACCTGGGGTCATCAGAGTCATAGCCTAAGCCTGTAGCCATATCTGCAGTAAGGTTATAGCTCGGCATGCCACCCGGGGACGCCATTCCATACTTAAGCAAAAATTTAATTCGCTCGTTGGTTTCCTCAGGCAGACCATAACCCAGAACAGGCCTTTGGCCCCAGACAAAATTCTGATAACCGGTGCGATATGCATTTCTGGTAAAGGGATACTCCCCAGGATTACCTAGATCGGTGGTGTAGTTTATCTCTTTGACGTCCTCCGGTGTATAAATGTCTTTTATCGGAAGTCCGCTAGTGGTATATCGAACTTCTCCTTCCGGACTACTGGAACCATCCTTCCGTTCTTTACCCATTCGGATACCTCCCTCAATTTCGTTCAGTTGGCTTTCCAGCCTCAGTTCAGCCTATCTATGCGGCCTATTCTATCTGCATTTCCTGTCTGAGCCCTACAGAGGTTCAAATTCCCTGCCTATGATTTCACGAGATATGATGAGCTTCATAATCTCAGCAGGGCCGTCTCCTATTTCGTTGCCAATCGCGTCCCTCAGGTATTGTTCCACGGGATAATCTTCACAGTAACCATAATGGCCAAAGATGAGCAACATCTCGTGGATGGCCATAACTGCCATTCTGGCGCCATACCACTTGGCCATGGCTGCCTCCTTAGTATTGTTAACTCCCTGGTCCTTGAGCCACAAAGCTCGGTAACAAAGCAGCCTGGCAGACTCAAGTATAGTAGCCTGTTCGGCGATCCTGAAGGAAGTTCCCTCGAATCTGGCTAGTGGCCGGCCGAACGCAGTGCGCTGCCTGGCATATTTGATAGCCTCGTCCAGAGCGGCCTCAGCTTTCCCTATCGCCAGCAAGCTTAGCAGCGTTCGAACGCAACCGATAGCACCCATCGCTAAATAGAAGCCCCGCCCCTCCTCACCTACCAAGTTTTTAGCCGGGACCCGTACCTCGTCAAAATTGATTGAAGCCCGCTGCATGGGAATCCATCCGATGTCCCGCATGGGAATCCTGCTTACGCCGGGCAAATCAAGCGGCACACCGAAGCAGCTTACCCCCTTGGCCCCAGCCGCAGGGTCAGTCTTGGCAAATATAAAAGCAATGTTAGCCTGCATCCCAATCGTGACAGAGGTCTTTTCGCCACTTATAACATAGCTGTCGCCATCTTTCACCGCCTTGGTCTTTATAGCCACGGCATCCGAGCCACAATCGGGCTCTGTCAAACAGAGACAACTGAAGGCGTCAACGTTAAGTAAAGGTGGGTACCATTCGTCCTGCATCTCCTCAGGGGCATATGGCAGCAACTGGGCCAGGAACGCAGGCCCCATTATCACATAAATCCCCGCTGAAAAGTCTGCCTTGCCCAATTCCTCAACAGCTATGCCTTCCTTGATCCAGCTAGCAGGAATGCCGCCATACTTAGCGGGCGCATTCATACTTAAAAGCCCGATGCTGGCCATCTTCTTCGCCATCTCCTTGTCTATTCCCTCTTTCTTGACTCGCTCCTTGGCTCCAGGTGCCAGCTCCTTTTGGGCAAATTCCTGCAACTGCCGTCGAAACATCTCCTCTTCTTCGCTGAATCCGAAACCTGCCATCTTAATTCTCCTTTCTAAAGTTATTGCCCAATATTATTCCACAATCGAGCAAATTCCTCAACGGTATGAATCATGGGCTACCATTTCCACACGGCACAAGTATACGAGCCTCCCGCCAATGGAACACCCGAACTATGCCCTCGCTTTGTACTTGATACATTCTTCATCCTATTGGAGTCCTTCTCGGTCAAATAGCTTTGGGCTTATTAGCTTGAAATCAGACGCGGTCACTTAGCTTTAATGTGTAAATACCCAGGCACCGCTCATGGTCGCAAAAATGCCAACTACCCGCGAATGGAGCCGACAAGATTCCAACTTTGGTTGAGATTGATGTGTATAATGGACATATATCAGGTCTGAGGCGAAAACAAGAGACTATTCCATCATTTGCATCCCTGGTCCATCGCTTACAGCCGTCATTTTGCCAAACCAAGGTCCTCGAATTGGCGCCTCTCCGCCAGGCATGCAACCAATAATGGTGTGACAATCACATAGCTTCAGGGTGGTTGTTGTTCCGGAGTAGCGGTGAATTGCACAAAAGATGCTTTGCCTGACGATGATAACTTACACAGCCTTGCCCGAATCGCCGCTGGTGATCAATGCAACTTTGTTTTCAAATCTTTTACTGTTTGAGGTTGCCATATTACCCTCCTTAGATTTACTAAATTTTTAATTTCTATGATTTAAGGTACCACAATAGCCTTGGCTACATCGCCATGTAACGATGCTTCAAAGGCTTCCCCGACATCATTAAGACCGACCTTGAGTATAGGAATGCTACTGATATCGACTTTCTTAGACTTCAAGGCTTGAATTACAGTCGGAAATTCCCCAAAACCGGAAAGAGACGCATAAGCTACGGACCCCTTGATCGTGACCTCTTTGGTTGACACCAGTAAAAACATACAGGGCGTCGGCTCGTACCCCATACCTAATAGGATTACCTTGCCCCCTCTTTGAACAGCCTCGATAGCCTGATTTTGAGCAGTGGCGTTTCCTGTGCATTCGTAAATAATGCGGGGCCCAATATTATCGGTAAGCTTGGCCATCTCCTCGACCGGATTGACTGTGTTAGGATTCAGAACTACATCGACCAATTTTTTACCTGCTTTTATTCTGGCTTCAACTACTTCCGTAGCGATGATTTTGTCTGCCCCCAGCGCCTTCGCCCATACCGCGGAAAAAAGGCCTAGTGCTCCCAAGCCGAATACTGCCACACTATCTCCAAACCTCATGTTCGAAACCTGTACACCACGCAGTGCAACTGCCATAGGCTCAATCATTGCTCCACGTTCATAGCTTATTTCATCCGGTAAACGGTGCAACTGGTAAGCGGGAAATTTAACAAATTCCGCCAGCGCACCATCGATCGATAAACCAGTAAATCCACCGCTGAGGCAGAGATTTTGCCGATTTTGTTTGCAAAAGTAGCATTCACCACATGCAATTTGTGGTTCTATAACTACCCTGTCTCCAGCTTTCCATTTCTTTACATCCGCTCCTATTTCAACCACTTCGCCCGCGAACTCATGCCCAAAAATACGATCAGGCACACCATATTTATACATGGTCAAATCCGACCCGCAAATAGCGCAGGCCTTAACTTTAACCAGTACCTCTGATTTATCAGGGGTGGGTTTCGGTACATCTTTGATTATGAATTGTTTTGGCCCTGTTAAAAATGCCGCTTTCATTTCAGATTTATGCCTCCTAATTAAAATTTAATAGCAAAATCATGCCGCCTGCAGTTAACTGTCACCCCACAGCATCAGCACCCCCGGCTAGCTTGAACGCTCCATCACCGTTGGCGCAATAAATACTAATCTCCCGATGTTTTAAGCTGCGCCAAACGTGGTATAAGGCTCGCCTTTCTCGGTTGCAGGAAGCGTCCACCACGGCCAGGGCTGAATATATATATTTGGATCAGTAATTACATTTACTATTACAGGCTTCTTCTCGCGCATAGCTGTTTTATAGGCTTTATCTAAAGCAGGGCGGATCTTGCTTGGTTCAGTAACAAACTCACCCGGTGCGCATCCCAGGGCTTCCGCTGCCTTTTCATAGTGTATATTCTCGGAAAACCCTGAACCTGCCCTCTCTTCGTGGCCCCAGATGCGTCTTTGATCAGCATAGACCATACCCCAGGCACTATTATTGTGTAATACCACAACCATCGGGATATTTTGTCTGGCAAAAGTCTCCAGCTCAATAAGATGGTATCCTATAGCACCGTCACCCATGGTAGGAATAAATGCAAATTTCCCCGGGCGGGCACAAGCGGCTCCAAGAACCAGCCCGAGTGCCATACCAACCGAGCCCAGAGTAATTTGAAGTGAGGCAGGACCTTGCATCTGGCCAGGATATTCCATGGGTACACCATAAGCACCGGACAAGATAGCATACCAGAAAATACTATCTCCCCCATCCATGCCCATTACTGCATTTTTATTGATTTTGTTTTCAATCATCCATTCAATAGTATCCTTGGTTAATCGAGCAGGATGAATAGGTATGTTGTCATTGGCCCCTATTCCTGCAAACATTGCTTTGGCACCCTCACGTCGTTCATGAGCCGATTTCACCCATTCAGAATTATTTGGAAACTTGACTTTCTTTGCTTCTTCAACCATCTGCTGCATAACCAGCTTTACATCGCCGACAATCCCCATATGTACTGGATGGCATCGACCAATATCTCCCGCATCCGGATAAACAGAGATTATTTTCCCCGTGTACGCGTCAGCATTTAATGCACCCGCTACACCCTGAGATAATCTGCCTAGCATCAAGACCACATCCGCATCAGGACATACCTGTAACCCTATATTATGCTCGTCTGGCCCCAGACAGCCGCCGCACGCATCGACAGGGATACCCGTAATTTTCACAAATTCCTTGATTTCCTCTCTGAGACCGGAAGCTACACCCATACGCCAGATAGTTATGATGGGACTTTTAGCAGAAGCCAGTAATTTTATGGCTTCTTTTATCAGCTTGGGATCACCGGCCGGTTTAGCACTTATGACACACGTCTGATACTTGGCAATCTCACTGATATCTCCTCTGCTGCAAAGGACATCTACCGGAAAATCAATAAATGTACAACCAGGAATTCCCGATAGGGAGACTTTGAAAGCCCAGGTCAACATCTGTGGTATCCTTTCCCATTTCTCACAGTGAAAGGCTTCTTTTACCTGAGCTGCAACAGCAATCGGTTTCTGATCAATCTCTTGAAGATCTCTCAGCCCGTCAGAAGTGGTTGCCGAAGCTCCTGCGATCACAACAACCGGAACCTGTCCCCAACTTGCCGTCAGCATGGCAGCATGTCCATAACTGAGCATGCCGGCAGTAATACAGGCAACACCGACTTTTCCTGTTTCAACAGAATAGCCCGTGGCTGCCAAAATCGCTCCCTCCTCAGTCCTTGTACCAACGACCTTGATCCCCTTTTGCTCTATCGCAGTCAACATGGGGATGATATGCCCGCCGCACAGGGTGAATACGCATTCTACACCCTGTTCGGCCAGTGTATTTGCAACCAATTCGTTCCCCCAGGGTTTCTTTGGATCCCAATATACTTTTTCGGATGACATCTACAACCTCCTTTTTATTATAGTCATCTACAAAAATCAATATATAGTCATTCCGTTTAAGTAGGACAAAATATCATTTGCACGCCATATACCACTTGATAATTTTCTTTAGCTTGCCCTCGGCTGAGGTTTACCTCAGCGCTAGTGGCAAGGCTTGAGTATCTCATCGGAGCTCGCTCTAGCCTGAAGGCAAAAACATCCATCATTTTGGTGGCTCAGGGATCTGGCATCGAATTGAAGCTTAAAGTTATCTCCTAAACAACAGCAGGAGACGCTGTCTCTTTTCAAATGACCTGGGGCAGGTCTCGTATTTGTATTAGCACTACTTAGCCCTTAGTTTGACTCCAGCTAAAGCTACGCCAATTCCTGCTATAATTGATGGGACAGCTAACATACCTATCTCTGGCATTGCTTGCATAGGTATCATCACTGCCCCGAGTATGACAGCAATAGCACCCAAAGCTATGATAGCATAAGACATTTATATCACCTCCGTCTCTCTTTCCATTTAATAACGTGTTCTCCACTGACCCTAGGGCTGGATTCCTCGTAGTTTGACTCCAATCAAGACTAGACCAATCCCTAAGACAATCCCTGTGACCCCGAATAGACCTATCTCTATCATTGGCGCTTGAATTAAGATCAATAACCCAAATATGAGACCAATGGCACCTAAGGCTATAACGGCATAGCGCATCTCGCCCACCTCCTTTTTCAAGCTAGCGAATATCCTTAGCTTTATCTCTATTGCCGAAGCCTAGCGGCGAGGTCAGACAGCCCCAGGCTATTGAGCTTCTCCGTCAACGGACGACCGTTGGCGTCCAGTCCCCTCAGCTCATAGTACTCCTTTAGCATGAGCTTCAAATCAGGCACTAATCCAGCCGCTGGGCCATCCTTAAAGGGAGTCATGATGTGCTCGGGGAGTCGGTCATCTGCAGCAGTGATGCCCATCAGGTTGTTAAGACCCCTTTTCAACATCCAGATACGCTCGCCGCAACGCATCATTTCCTTCAGGTCGTAATCGAAGCCAGTTGTGGTCCTCAGCATATCGAGGAGGTCGGTTGTGGAGAGAGAGCCTAAGGCATAGTGACACGTGATGGCAGCATTGCCCAGGCTGCCCAGGTCCTGGCAAAGGGAAACCATCTCAGCCATTCCCTCGCTTACTTTGCCGTCATAGCCACCGGGTAGTCCGATTTCGGGATAAGTACACGCGCCCTTCATCACAAAATCGACCAGATGCTCAAGGTGGCAGGCACCGCGGTTGGACATAGCGTAGGCCAGGCCAAGATTTTGAGTGGGGCGAGGGTCATGCATGGGAACCTCAAGCCCCTTGACCTCAACGGCGCAGCTGGGAGCACCCCTTCCGATGCTCTGCGCGGCGTGCCTGCTGCCCTCGGCCAGCACATCCCCAAAGCCCCGGCGGTGGGCGATCTTATCCACTATCGCCAGAATGTCATCGGCATTGCCCCACCTCAGCTGGCCGCCGTCAAGATCCTTCGAGGTGATGAGACCCTTCTCGAAGCACTCCATAGCGAAGGCGATGGTACCGCCGCAACTGATACTATCTATTCCATATCTATTGCACATCTCGCTCATCTTGCAAATCGCCGCCATATCCCCGTTCATGAGCAAGCTACCCAGGGAGGCAATGGTCTCATATTGGGGGCCAGGTCCCTCCGCCATCTGGTAGGGCCCTGCCTCAACCTTGACTGCCTTTTTACAGGCGATGGGGCAACCCTGGCAGGCATAGCTCCTTGCCACGTAGGGACTGAATGCGTTCACGTCTATCTTCGAGATGATCTCTGGATCTTCACTCAGCGTCCAGTTCTTAAGAGGCACGTCTCCCATGGAGGCGAACATCATGCTTAAGTCTGTTCCAAATTGGCGGAGAGACTGACTGGTTAGACTCTCGTTCAGCTTCTTGATGACGGTCTTGCGTATCTGAGCATACTCGGTGGGCAAGGCAGGCCTGACCTTGCCACTGCCGCGTACGGCGATGGCCTTGAGTTTCTTTGAGCCCATCACTGCTCCACCACCACAACGAGCGGCAAAAGCCCCCTTGTCGTTTACCAGCGTGGCGTATCTGACCAGGTTCTCTCCTGCCTGCCCAATACACAACACCTTCACCTCTCTCTTTCCTCCGAGTTGCTTCTTAAGAAGGTCAGAGGTCTCATAGCTGTCCTTGCCCCAGAGGTCGGAGGCCTCCCTGATCTCGACATTGTCGCCATCAACCAGGATATAGACAGGTTTTTCGGAAATGCCCGTTATTGCCATCCCGTCATAGCCAGCAGCCTTGATCTCTTGGGCGAGATTGCCGCCGGTGCAGGCCTCGCCCCAGATGCCGGTGAGGGGAGATTTGAAACACACGGAAAATCGCGAGACTGAGGGAAGGGTAGTCCCTGCCAACGGGCCGGTCATGACGAAGAAAACGTTTCCCTCAGAAAATGGGTCAACATCTGGCGGGACACGATCAGAGAACAGCCTGGCGGCTAGTCCGCTCCCGCCGATGAAGTTCCGCAGCATCTCCTCGTCAAGTGCGAAGGTCTTGATGACGCCGGAGCTTAAATCTATGTCCAGTATCCTTCCCAGATAGCTTCCCATTTCTCTTACTCCTTTCTTTTTGTCTGCAATCCGCTAGCTGTCATCTATGGTCCAGAGCTGGGCTGTCCGCTGATAGCAAATATATATTCAGCTCTGGGGGCTGCTACCCAACAGCTCGACCCGGTTGCGGCTCTCCTCGACTCTTCATCTTCTCTGTGTCAAGATTTCGCCACCATCACACTGATATCTGACTGGATCCTTCTCACCATTTGCGCCTCACCCTCGTAGTCTCCTACTACGCGCCCAGCGCTTCCTGTACCCGCTCATAATATTTGGGCAAGCCCATTAAGGATAGGCCTCCATCCACGACAATCGTCTCTCCGGTAACCCATTCGGCATAATCCGAGGCGAGGAAAAGGCAGACCCTGGCGATATCCGTCGGCTCGCCGAGCCTGCCCTTGGGCGTGCGCTCTAGAAATTCTTCTTTGACACGAGGGAAACCGAAGAATAGCTCCGTGCCGGGGGTCATCGTTCCCCCTGGGGAGATCGCATTGACATTGATTCCCAGTGGTCCAAGCTCCACAGCAGCCGCCCGAGTGAACATCTGTAGGCCTGCCTTGGAGGCGCTGTATGCGGAGAGGCCAGTGGTGGGCATAAAGCTATTGATGGAGGATATGTTTATGATTCTCCCCTTTATCCCCTTTCCAAGCATGAGCTTTGCCACTTCCCTGGTGCAGAGAAAAGCACCCCTCAGATTTACATCAAAGGACTTGTCCCATTCCTCATCAGGCATCTCCCAGAAGAGGTTCAGTCCCGAGAAGCCCGCGTTATTAACCAGGATGTCGATGGCACCGAACTTCTGGGCGGCCTCCGAGACCATCCTCCTGACGTCTTCAGGCCGAGCAATATCAGCAACTATCCCCGCGATGCTAGCTCCAAACTGAGATCGTAGCTTCTCTGTCATTTCCCTCAAGCCCTCTTCGTTGATATCAGAAATGGCAACTTTTGCCTTAGCATTGAGAAATTCCTCAGCGATGCTCAGTCCAATTCCCTGGATGCCTCCTGTGATGAGGGCCACCTTATCTTTGATCTCTATGCCCATCTAGTCCTCCTTTGCTCTATAGATATTCCGCTGTTCTCGATACCACAGTTGCGACAATGACTGTGCAACTGGTTTCGTTGTCCTTATTTATCACTTGCATGTAATCATGGTTTCCTTCATCCAGGTGGTAGCCGTGCTTACTGGTTTTGGATCTACGACAACACCAATGCAGGCTGGCAAGCCTCTAGGCAATCACCCCCAGGGTGCTTGTCCGCGCAAAGAGATGCCTGAACCTCCCAGTAACCTGCCCAGCCACCCCCCGATGAATCAAATAGAGCTAGCGGGAGTAGCGAGACAAGCACGGGAGTTAGCTTCCCCACCCCCTCCGGTATTTAAATTTTAAGCTTGTCACCCTTCCCTGTCAATATTCTGCCGACTTCACGCTGTTTTGTGTAGAATGATAGCCATCTACAGCCCGACTATGGCAACGCTAACCGTGGGGGCATAGGGCTCGTTACCCATATTGTGGGTAATTCCCAGCCTGGGTTCCTTTATCTGCCGCTTGTCGGCCCTGCCCTGGAGCTGTAGGTAAAGCTCATAGAGCATCCTGATGCCGGAGGCGCCTATGGGGTGCCCGAAGCACTTCAGCCCGCCGTCCGGCTGCACGGGCAGCTCCCCATCCAGGTTGAACACGCCTGCCTCGATATCCTCTTTCACTCTCCCTCTAGGACTGAACTGGAGGTCCTCCATGGTGACTGCCTCGGTGATGGAAAAGCAGTCATGGACCTCAGCCATACTTATCTCTTTCCTGGGGTTCTTGACTCCGGCCTCGGCATAGGCGGCAATGCCGGCACGATAGGCCTCCTCAACATGGGTGTAGTCGTAGTCAGTGGTCAGCCGGCCCGAGGTTGGGGTGGTACATATCTGGAGAGCCTTGATATAGACTGGGTCAGGTCGGAACTTCTTTGCCATATCAGCCCTCGTGATGACCGCGGCAGCCGCACCATCGGAGACACCGCAGCAGTCGAAGAGTCCAAGGGGCCAGGCGATGATAGGGGCGTTCAGCACCTGCTCAATGGTGAGTTCCCTCCGCAAATGGGCCTTGGGGTTCAGGGAACCATTATGGTGGCTTTTGACTGAGATCCTGGCCAGCATGGTCTTACCCTCCTCCGGGCTCAGGCCGTAGCGGTCGAAGTAGCGCGTGGCCATAATGGCAAAAATCCCGGGGTTGGTCTGCTGATAGTGGGTGTTGGTGCGGTTCTCCATGCCCGGCAGACCGCTCAGGCCAGCGTCTTTCAGCTTCTCGAAGCCCACGGCAAGACAGACGTTGTAGATGCCGGCCGCCACAGCATAGGCGGCTCCCCTTACTGCCTCAGTACCCGACCCGCAAGCGTTCTCCACCCTAGTGACCGGCTTGTATTGCATCCGCAGGGGCTCGCTCACGGAGCGACCACCAAAGCCACTGAAGAGCGTCCCCACCCAAACCGCCTCGATATCCTTCTCCCCTACGCCGGCATCAGCATAGGCCTCATTCACCACCTCCACAATCATGTCACTGGGGCCCTTCTCCCACAGCTCACCGAACTTGGTGCATCCCATTCCGACGATGGCAACTCTATCCTTAATGCTCCCTGGCATCTTATACCTCCTTATCTTACTGGCTTAGCCTTCCAAAAATAGTTGCTCAGACCCCGGTCAAAGTGGACCTTCCTGAAGGTCATCTCTACCGGCATTCCCACTCTGAGTTCATCAGGATCCCTATCCGTGAGGTCGAAGAACGCCCTGCCCCCACCCTCAAAGTCCACCAGCACCACTGAGGCCGGTGGGTCAACCACTGCCGCCAGCCTGTCCTGGGTGTAGCTGAAGACCGTCCCCCTCTTCCTCGCAAAGCAGTAGTCATCGAAATCATCCTGGGCCTGGCAAACGGCGCACACTCGAATAGGCGTGGTGCTCATTGCACCATTGTCATACTGGGGGGTGCCACAGCGCCGGCACTTGATTCCCCAAAGCCCCAGGATGACCCTCCGCTCTCGCCACACTGCCGAGAGTGAGATATGCTGCTTCTCAGGTCTTCTTGCAGCTTCCTGGGGAACCAGGTCTCGCCAGCGGAGGTAGGTCTGGTAGTTGTCCAGCATCCTCTTGTCATCCAGACAGCCCTTGAGCCCACGGCGCTCCCCCAGCTTCTCTATAGCATCGGTGACTTCCAGGACAAAGGCGTCAGCACCGTTCCCAAAGCTGGCGAAGAGAATCCTCTCCCCAGGCTTGGCCTCTTCCAGCGCAGCGATAAGCATCATCGGCGCCATAGCTGAGCCAGCAATGCCCACCTTCATGAAGAGGTTGACTGGGTCCTGGACCTGGGAGGGCTCAAAACCCAGCCCCGCCGCCACCCGCCCGTGCCTCCTCAAGTCGCCGGGGGGATCGAAGACCACCCTGGCGAAGTCCTTGGGCCCCAGGCCGCACTTCTTCATTAGTCCTGCCATAGCCTCGGGAAGGATTTCTGAATAGCCCTCGTCCAGCACCATGCGGTCTTCCCAAGAGCGCACAAAGGTGTCCTCGTAAGAACGCCAGGTACCTGCCAGGTCATCCGAGATGGAGTAGCTATCCGTGATCTCAGCGATTACATCCTCGTTGCCCAAAAGCAGCGCGGCAGCGCCATCCCCCAGCGTCTGCTCCAGCATCCCGCCCGGGGCCGCCAAGCGGGTATCGGAGGCCGTTACCAGAACACTCCCTGCTGTGCCGGCCCTGATACTGTCCAGGGCCAAGCCCATGGCCGTCGTCCCCGAGCGCAGGGAGGTGGTGATATCAGCGGTGCGAGCATTGCGGCGCAGGTCCAACGTCAGAGCCATGATGGCCGAGCACTGCTTCTCCTTGTAGGGAGAGGTGGTGCTGGCGAAGAATAGTCCATCCACCTTATGCGGGTCGAGCCCGCTGAGGCAGTCCATAGCAGCCGCCACGGCCATGGTAACGCTGTCCTCGTCATAGTTCGCTATGGCCTTCTCGCCGGGAATGGCGAAGCCACCCCAGGCGTTGGCAAAAAGCCCTCTCTCCATGCGGTGCCAAGGGATGTAGGCACCATATGAGCTTATTCCTGCCTTTGCCATCTTGTACCTCCTATTCGTAGTCGAGACCCCGCTACGCTATGGCGCTCTTTATATCTGCCATGAGAGCAGGGTCAATTATTTAAATTATATCACTTCGATTTCATGCAGGTCAGGCGCGATGGCAAGCTTCGGCTCTGTCAACGCCTGCACATCTTCAGGCGTCCAGCCTGGAGCCACTTCCTTGAGGACTAGTCCCCTTTTGGTTACCTCGATAACAGCGATGTCGGTGACGATGAGGTCGACGCATCGAGGCGCTGTAATCGGGTAGCTGCATTCCTTCACAATCTTATAGCTGCCGTCTTTTGCTACATGGCTCATGATGATGATAAGCTTCCTGGCGCAGAAAGCAAGGTCCATAGCACCGCCAATTGTTCCCATTCCTTTCTTGGGGATGAACCAATTGGACATATCGCCCTTCTCCGAGACCTGCACTGCTCCCATCACGCAAATGTTAAGGAATCCCCCCCTGATAATGGCAAACGATTCAGCGTGTTCGAAGAAGGACATGCCAGGTTGTGCCTTCACCGGCTGTCCGCTGGCATTGATTAGATTGGGGTCGCCTTCGCCAAGGCCACACACCTGGCCGTAGCCGAGGGCTCCATTCTCAGCATGTAGCAATACTTCCCGGCCTGCAGGGACGAAGTTGGAACACAGGGTAGGCGTCCCTATGCCCAGGTTCACCACCATGCCATCCTGGAATTCCTTAGCCACCCTCACTGCCTGGGTCTGGTCATCTATCCCCGACTTCCCACGCGAGATGGCTTCCATGCTGGCTTTCTTCTCCAGCGCCTTCTCCTGCATGATTTCATCTGGTCTCCATTTTTGCTCTTGCATGATCATCCCTCCTGTTACCTCACCACCACCCTGTTCACGAATGCCGCGGGCGTAACGATTTCCTCAGGGGCCAGTTCGCCCAGTTCCACCAGCTGGTCAACTTCTGCGATCGTCACCCGCGCCGCTCCGGCCATGGTGGCATTGAAGGTCCTTGAAGTACCCCTATAAATGAGGTTGCCCCAGCGGTCAGCTTTATAGGCTCTTATCAGTGCGAAGTCAGCCTTGATGGCAAGCTCCAGCAAGTATTTCCTGCCATCGACCACAATTTTCCTCTTCCCTTCCTCTATCGCGGTGCCGACCCCGACCGGGATGAGGATGCCTCCGAGTCCCGCCTTGGCTGCCCTGATTCTCTCCGCCAGTGTCCCCTGGGCAACCATTTCAATCTCAACCTCCCCCGCCCTGAACCTCTTCTCCAGGGTATTATCCATCCATTGATTCACAGGCGCAGATACGATGTGCTTCTTTAGCTGGCCTGTCCTGTGCAGCACCTCCACATCATGCTCCCCCCAGACCTCTATACCGAAGCCACCGGAGTTGGACACTGCGGTGAGGTCTTTCACCGGCAGTTTTGACACAGCTTCCAGAAGCTTGCCGGGGGTGCTAACGATGGGGCCGAAGCCGCCAACCAGTATCACCGCACCATCCTGAATATCAGCCACGGCTTCATCGGCACTGGCAAACACCTTGTTTATGGCCATAAAAACCTCCTATCCGGGACCATCTTGGAGGCCCCGTTTCCACTCATTGATGACCTCATAGGTCATATCCTTGAATTCCTTCTCCTCTGGCAGCGGTCTTCCCAACCAGTCACGATAAAGCGAGTCTATATCAGGCAGTGCTTTAAATATGGCAGGGTAACCAAGAGGAGTGCTCTCAACTTCGAGCAGGGCACCACAGCTCGGGCAGTAATATTCGCGCAGCTCGGACAGGTTCGGATCAGGACAGTGGAGGCCAGGGTAGACCTCCTCCAGTTTTGTGGAGTCGTCCCTGACGAAGATGAGAGCGCTCAGTTTCCAGTTCTGTCGCCAGTCTCCGAACTCATGCCCGCAGTCGCACTTCACAACCCGCTCTCCACCTTTCTGAACAACGTACAGGTGCTCTCCCAGAGGCAAGAGAATCCTCTCCTCCCAGGGAACACGCTCCTGCAGTATCTCCAGATATTTGTCGAACCTGTCGTCGTCCTTGGGCTTGCTTATTATCTCTTTAACCTTCTCCCAGGGAAGTTTGCCCTCAAAAAGGTCTCTTAAATCATCTTTACTGTATGACATTCCGCACCTCAAAAATTGAAATCATCGGGCAGCGCCCAGAAATCACGATACTCCGCCGCAAAAGTCTGGCTCAGCTTCATACTGCTCTGGTACATCTCCACGAGCTTGTCATCAATGTCTTTTGTCATCACTCTCTTACGAGCCTTCTCCCACCACTGCTTCGTCGGCTGTCCTCTGGCTAACCTCTCCCTTCTTTTTGCTTGGCGGAGGTCTTCCGTGGCAGGATAGTCTAACGCCCATGTCTCAGACTTGCTGTCGAAGCTGGCTGCCACGCAGTATATATTTCTGGCTATGTCCTCCGTGGTAAGTCCATTGTCTAGGTCGGACTTCACCAAGGCCGGGCCCCTCTCAATCGGGTCGCCCAGTCCACCGCCGGAGGTGGAAGCACTGAGAAGCACATCCCCCTCGCCGACTTCTATCGGTGGTGGCACATGGGTAAAAAAGGTAACTTCGCCCGGAACTCGGTTTCTGAACTCGGCGGGATGGCCGATTTCATGGACAAGAGGCTGTCTTCCAGTGATCAGTTCCTGTAGATTATGGTAGCGAAGTAGCATCGTGGCCCGCCTCCCGCTGGGATATCCACCGAACATCCCCACATTAGGGATTATGCCGTCGTTGCCACAGCCAAGGGCTCCCGTGGCAAAGAGCCCCTTTGTCCCATGGATCATATGGATGGGGATTACCTGGAAACCGGAGCGGAATTTACCGTAGCCTGTTGAGTAAAGGTCTAATCGCCTTGACATGCAAAGGTATGGAGCGAAGAGCTCCCACACCTCCTCGTTGCCGGTATCGACCTCCGGGGTTGCCAGCCATCCCGCGAGCCCATCGCAGACCCCCGTAGCACCTGCGGCCATGGCACCGGGTCCACCGACCAACATAGGGCGCTTATTGCCTAACTGGTCGAACCCATAGTATTGCCAGCCACCTCCCGAACGGTAGCTAAATGTCTCCTCTCTGAAGCCGCGAAGATAAAAAGCGGTCCCCAACATACCCACCCAAATCCCGAAGGTATCCAGTACAGAAACCCATGAATTAGAGAAGGCGAGGAGACGCGGCTCATTGGGGTTAAGCAGAGAACCCAGAGGGGACTTTATTTCAAAGGGGAGGAGGGACCCTAGGTTGCCACGCCCGTCGTAGGAGAGTATCTGCACCAGGCATATGGATAGGGCTCCCCAGACTGACTTAGGGGGAACATTAAAGCTGTGCCAGCCCCACTCCCCCGTCCCCTCGAAGTCCAGCACCACGCGACCCGACGGCAGGATATCCATCTGTATCGGGATGAGCCGAATAACGTCCTTCTTGTCCACAAACCAGCTTACTGGCTGCTCTGCCATGTATAACTCGACAGCGGATACATCTCGGTAGCGGCCGGGCACCGTCCGCTGGCGCAGGCGAGCGAGCTGGTTACGCCGTTCATCTTCGATAAGCTCCCCACCGGCTCTCCTGTAATAGTCAAGGCCAAACTCGCCGATGAGTTTCTTGACCTCCTCACGCACCCGAATATTGGCGGCTATTGCTCCTTTTCGGTCAAGAATAAACATATCAGGGAAATCGAGGTTGTGCTCTATCCGGTATTCGAAATCCCGCCTCAGCTGGTCCTTGGAGCCTATCTTCTCGCAGGTGAACCTCAACCCGTCCGTAGCCCTCTCTGCATTAGCGGAGGGCATGCAGCTGGGGCTCACCGCACCTATGTCCATCTCCATGATTACTGTACACACCCAACCTATCAGTTTCCCCTCCCAGAAGATAGGGAGGATATCGTACACATCAGCAGGATGCATATTGGCTATGGCGGGGTCGTTGGTTATAAACAGGTCGCCATCCTCTATGCCCACTTCTTCCTCATAGTCCTTTTCAATCATCCACTTGATGTGGTCGCCCATGAGGCGGATGTGAATCTGGATGCCAGTGGACTGGGCTATATTATCGCCTTCGGGAGTGTATAGACCGAGGCAAAGCTCAGCCACCTCCCTGACATAGGGAGAGGCTGATATCATCTTGCACGTCTCCCTCCCGGAAATCAGAGCGGCCATTATCCGCGAGTGGAAGAGCTCCGCCTTCACCGGGTCACCTCTCAGCAGGGAGGGGTCGGTGATGCCGGCATAGCAGCCTGTTTCCCGGAGCAGCCTTTCGCTCTCCTCTTTCATCTGCTTCAGGGTCTTACCGCTTTCACCTATTCCCTTGTCTTGCATCCTTCAGACCTCCTTTAAATTTGTGACGGGCAACGTGGAGACCTCTCAAGTGAGCCATAGAAGCGACCACTCGTCCATTCTCGCCCTTCTTTCCGGTGGGATGAAGAAGGTGGTGTTTGGGGCCTCGACCACGGCTATACCCTTTATCTCATTGCCCGGCCTTATGGCGTCCATATCGTAGATAGTTGCCCTGTGCCACGTACCGTTAAGATATACCTCTCTTGTCCCCCTGATGGCTTCAGAAGGTGGTTGTGCGCCCTCAAGCTGGCGCTTGATCAGCTTGGGTTTCACCTTGGGTATAGAGGCGACCAGTCCCAGTTCCATGATCTGGTATCCCGCCTCCTCGTGCTTGGCGACGCCAGCATAGACCTTCTCATAGAGGTTTTCAAAGGCGGCAATGAGCTTGTCCATATCCGCCGGGCTCTGTATACGCGACACGGGCGACATCACCTCGATGTCTGTCATCTGCCCCGCATAGCGCACATAGGCTATCTGCCACATACTGGACTTATCCCAGGGAAGGCCTTCGGCGGCGAAGTCAGCCTGGGCCAGCTTCTCCAATTCCTCCCATCCAGGATTGAGCATGAATTGCCCCATCATTAGCTTCCAGTTATCATCGGCGCCATGGGGGATAAGTACACTCGTGGACTTCTGGTAGCGGTGGCTGATATCCACGGAAGCACAGCCGAAGGCAGAGAAAGCAGCGGCCCAGGGTACAGTGGCCACTCCCTTGAAAGGCATACCCTCGGCATAGCCGGCCAGGTGCATCGGTCCGGCCCCTCCATAGCCAAGAAGGCAATAGTCTGCCGGAGAGTAGCCCCGCGCATAGATGACCGCCCTGATATGTTCCTGCATCCGGCTATTGATGAGCCTGTACACACCCTCCGCAAAGAAGTAGGGGTCGAGGCCCAGCACGTCGGCGCATTTCTCCTTAATTGCAGCCAGGGCGAAGTCCTTTTTCAGCTTGAGCTTGCCGCCGAGGTAGTTATCTGGATTGAGAATCCCCATTATCAGCGAGCAGTCCATCGCCGTCGGTATTTCGTTGCCCATGTCGTAGCAGACCGGCCCGGGGTCAGAGCCAGCGCTCTCGGGCCCGATGATAGGTCTCCTCGTGATGGGATCGATGGTGACGTACATTCCGGTACCGGCCCCAATGGAATCCATGAGCAGCGTGGGAATGTTATACAGCCTGCGGTTGAGGGTTACCTCCCTCTGCAACATGTGCTCACCCCCCATGATAAGGCCAACGTCGAAACTAGTTCCACCCATATCTGAGCAAATCCAGTTCCCGACGCCAATCGTTTTGGCCAGATACTGGGCCCCCAGCAGCCCGCCGATAGGCCCGGAAAAGCACGCCTCATGAATCCTGGGATAACGGATATTTGATAACCCCCCGTGGGCAAGCATTATCTGCAGTGGGTACTTGTAAGCATTTTCGCGGAGTTTTTGTTCTACCCTGAACAGTTGTTGGCGACCAGGTTCTGCAGCATAGGCATGGAGGACAAGTGTATTCAGGCGTGGCTGCTCCCTCATTATGGGAGCAATTTGATGAGAGAGATATACTGGCACCTGGCGTCCTTTCTCCAGCATCACCTTGGCAGCGATGTCTGCTACGCTCAGCTCATGTGTCGGGTTCATATATGAGAAAAATAAACAAACAGCAATGGCATCCACGCCTTTGTCAAGGAGTTCCTCGATGCTCTTCCTTACCTCGTCTTCGTAGAGAGGGATGGCCTCCATGCCCATCATGTCTATTCGACCTTCAATGCCTTTGACCAGCTTGCGAGGGACCAGGGGACGGTTATGCCTGTGTGTCACATGGTGGAGGACATCCTGATAGGCATAGCCAGCCCAGGTCTGTGCAGCGCGCTCATGCAGGAAAATGTCCTCCTCCCCCCGTTGCACGATGACCCCTACCCTTCTGCCGGTCTCTGTGAGCAAAGCATTCATCATGCCGGTGCCGCTGTAGACAACCGCCTCAACAGTGGGGAGAATATCCTTGGCCCGCTTCTCGAAGTCGATTTCCCAGTAATCGAAACCGTCAGTCAATGACTCCCAGAAGCCCAGAGACTCGTCTTGCGGGGTGGTTGATGCCTTACCAACTCTGAAGTTACCGTCCGCGTCGACAACTATCATATCGGTCATGGTGCCGCCCGCGTCGCTGGCAATGATGGGAACTTGTCTTTTGTCGCTCATCTCGTCAAACCTCCTGCTAGAATCTCGAACCTACGCGGTCGGCTCTGAACTCCAGATACAACTCTTATTATTTACAGACAATAGTCGCATCGATGCCCAAAGCCAGACATAACAATATTCCGTACTTGCTCGTTTTTCGGCCTCTGGAGAGAGTACACAGCACGCCACGCTCACCTGTAGCAGTTGCTTCTTTGGGAGTTAAGCTGGGAAAGTTCCTATATTATCAGTCTATCACACTTTCCCGAGATGTCAATATGTAGACGTCTCTTGACAGTGTGGGATGGCGAATATACTATGAACTAAGATTCTGGAAAACCGAAGTGTTACGGATGGCCGAAATAAAGCATAGGAAGGATCATTCGTATCAGAAGTACTACTTTATTCCAAAAAATTTTAAAAGGAGGAGGTAGACATGCCCGAAATATTCATGGCGGACTGGCCGCAGTATTCGCCAGATGATGTGAATCGCAGGGAGAATACTCTAGCGGCGGTCAAGCTGATGTCAAACGCCGCACAAACGGCTCCCAACGCTGGAGGCGTTGCCCAGGTGGAGGCTCACATCGTATGGGGATACAAAGAGCAGGAGAGGATTGCCCGCAAGATGGAAGAGTTCGCCTGGGAGGTTAAAAACGGACAAATGGGGCGCTTGTTCAAGTATGAAGCCGTTATGGTCAGGGAAAGTGATGCAGTTCTGTTCCTGGGAAATTATCGTGCACATGAAACGCCAATGGATGCGGACTGCGGCTCGTGCGGTGGCGTAAGTAATTGCTCATTCTTCTATGACCGGCGTCCTCATATCGACAGCCAGGTAGACACTACCAAGCGAAAGTTTAGTACTCTGGTCAATGGGCCACTGTGTACATTGCGCGTCCAGGACCTGGGATTTGCTGTCGGTTCGGCCCTTTTTATTGCCAACAAGTTAATGGTGGACGCTCGAGCATATATGACCGTCGGAGTCGCTGGCCAGCACCTCGGTTATTGTCCCAATTCAGGTATCGTTGTGGGAATTCTGGTGGCCTCTACGGGAAAGAATCCCTTCGTGGATGTCAACACGGACTACCATGTTATCAATGCTAATAAGATGATAGACAATGTGCGCAAGCTCTATTCGTTAAGCCGTCAGGCAGGCGGGGACTATCGGTTCAACGATCCAGGTTGGGCTACTGAAAAGGCTCGCCAAAAAGAAGGGAAGGAGAGATAGAATGGCTGTATATGACGGTATGAAATTGGCCCAGGATAAACTGCTTGATATAGCTAGCTACTGCATCCATTCGGCGCTGAAGGCACCACAGATTACCGGGCGGGTTAAACTCGAATTTAAGGTCATAACCGGCGATGACTTGAATCCCTTTGTTGAGGCCTTTGGATTGCTGCTACCCCTGGCCGCATTTCACGGGATATCCCTATTGAGTTACTCAAAAGCCATTGCTGCCGGGGAACCGCCGGTGTTGCTACTGATCGGGGGAAAGAACCTTCGCACGTCGGATCTGGCCTGGGATTGTGGGGCCTGCGGATTTGGAACATGCCAGGCGTTCAATAAATACGCCCGCAGCGTCAAACCTGATTTGAGTGCTGAGGCAAAGGGACCGTTTTGTAGCTGGAAGGCAATCGACTTCGGGATGTGCTGTGACTGGGCTGCTGCCCAGGCTTGGCATCACAACATCACAAACCGTGTGGAGATGGCATCCGGTTGGGCTGCCAGGGTGCTCGGGTACATGCCGGGCTGTGACATCATCCGTGGATTACCCCTGGGACCCATGAAAGATATGTTCTGGTACTCTCGTGAGGTCCTTAATGAGACTTTGCCCTATGAAGCCTGGAAAGAAATGGCTATGACAAACTACCCGTCCAATTGGGGAACATTTCCCGGTCACGGGCGACCCACTATTAAATATGGCCAGAAATGGTGGGAAACCAGCAGAGATCGTAAGCTTGCTCCTACGGATATGGAAGCCTTTGAGCAAGCGAAGAAAGCTGCCTTAGAAGGCCTTAAAACCCTGAGAGACAAAGTGCAGGCAGAGAAAAAGGCAGGGGGTTAGAGCTTGATCGCCAGGAATCCGGTGGCAATCGAGGGCTTCCCAAGCATCTGTGCTTGCCTTGCAGAGAACAATTGGTAATGTGCAATCTGATTTGTGTGGAAGAAGATGAGCGGGCAAAGCCGCGGAGGGAAGAAAAATGAGCAGGGTGATGGCTTAGCGCCAGGGACAATCATCGCTTGTAGCGTTCTGCGTGCCGGTCAATGGCATCAAGAATGCGGTCACAACGCATTTTGATAAATTCGCTGTAATCGTTATGAGTGATGATATAGAATTCATTGTCGATAACAGCATCAACTACTCGCTGGCCAACATCATCGGGGTCTATGCCGGATGCTACGTCAGGTGGCACAACGTCGTACTTCTTACCGGTCTTTAGCGCTTTGGGACGTACTTGTTCTGACTCCAAAAGGTTGCTCTTCACCAAACCCGGGCACAATACAGAAACACCCACGCCTTTATCTCCGACTTCCAGCAGCAACGCTTCACTTAAACCAACTATGCCAAACTTCGTGGTGCAGTACAGGCCTTCCGGTGGCCCGGCAATCAGGCCACCCATAGATGCGGTATTTACAATATGGCCCTCACCCTGAGCGACCAGTTTGGGCGCAAAGACTTTGACGCCATGTATCGCACCGTACAGGTTTGTATTAATGAGCCACTGCCAGTCTTTAATATCCGCCTCTTGCATCAGCGCGCCTAACCAGACGCCTGCGTTATTGCAGACCAGATGGACTGCTCCAAAGGCATTGTCCACTTCATCTGCCAAGGCCTGTACGGAAGCCAGTTTAGATACATCGGTAGCTACGGCAATCGCGTCAGCGCCGCTGGCGGTCAACTCATCTCTGACTCGTTTTGCCTTGGTTAGACGGATATCTGCTACTGCCACTTTCATTCCGGCTTTGGCACAGCCTCTGGCAATGCCTGCTCCGATACCGCTGCCAGCCCCGGTAATTACCGCCACCTTGTCCTTAAGTTGCTGCATCGTCATATCCTCCTCTTGCTACTGCTATGGATTTACTCGCTAAGCCAGCTCTATTCTTTTATCCTGGCGGCTAGTTTGGCCTTCTGTTTGCGTCCCTCGTAGTCGCATTCCATGGCTAGCAAATCTTTGATCGTCTTAGCTGCACCTCCACCACTGATACAGATAGCATGATACCAGCCAGCGAACTCGGAGGCCGTCAAATCCTCGATTAGTCTAAAGGCTCGCACTCTGTTCTCCGTCGACACGCCTTCCTTGCCCTGGTAATACTTCTCTAAGTACTTCCCTACGGTTGGGCTTCTGAAGTCCTTCTCCGATGCCATCGTTCCCACCAGGCCACCGGCTGTGTCTTGCATATAGTAACGATGTTCACCCAGCCTCTTGGCCGAGTAGAGCTTGCCGCTGGCCGCTGGCGACATTTTTGGATAATACACCCCAGACTCATGCTTCGTACCTTCTACAGCCGCGGCTATCATGCAGGCATTTACGATCTCAGCATCCATAGCCATCTCGCACAGCTCATCAAGTATATGAGGAGCGCTCGCTACGCCGTTATACTCAGCGATCAGTGCTGTAGCACCAATAGAAAGGTCTATGTTGACCCAGCGGCACAAGCATTTATGCCAGAGGTGCGATGCAACAAGTATATTCCCGAAGGTCGCAACTGCCTCAACCTCACCACACATGAATACTCTCTCCCAGGGCACAAACACATCATCAAACACAATCATCGCCTCGACATGGCCACCAAACCTTGAGCTAAACGGATTCTCAATGTCTTTGGGCTCGGACGGTGCATGCGGGGCTCGGCAAATATAGGTTATGCCTTCGGCATCCACCGGCGTGAAGAAACCAACATAGTACTCCGGAAGAAGCTCCACCTCGATGACACACAATATGTCTGTGTATGGGGCAGCCGTTGAGTGGGCTTTGGCACCCCGTACGACTATCCCATCCGCTCTCTTATCGACAACGTGCAAGTACATGTCTGGGTCTGCCTGTTCAGCTGGACCCTTGCTCCTATCCCCCTTGGGACTCACCAGCCCTCCGCCGACGATCCAGTCGTTCTTCTGGACTTCTTTCATAATTTCGGTAACTTGCTGGTGGTAATTGGTGTTGTGATTCTTGTCGATTTCATAACTGGCAGCCCAGGCTGCGTGCAGTAGGTCACAAGTCAGACACCTGTAGTGACACGGACATAGGAAGTCGTTCAGCCCACGGTGGAGCTTCACCTTGGCAAGAGCGTCCTGCTCGTCCTGCATCAGATGAGTCCATCGGCTGATCTCCTCATTGATGATGGGGGACCATACCCTCGCCAAGTCTCTGTATCTGGCATCGTTCGCTTGTTCAAAAGTCACTGCTGTACAGTTGATGCCTACCTGGAAAGCGGGATGCTCGACGATATTCTCGACCAATTCGCCGTCCATGTAGACCTTGGGGTTATGTTTCTTCAGGCTTTCAGTGTATTCTTCCGGGGTTCGTACTCCCATGGCTGCTCCTCCTTCGTTACATACTCACTTGTACTCTGCCCTAATACGAATGTGCTGCCGCGGGTCACAGGGATAATTCGTCGCTTTTGCTCTCAGTTTCCCTAAGAACTCGGTGGCAGGTCAAAGTTTTGATATTCCCGAGCCTAGCAGTAGTCCCCACAGCCTCGCACTTGGCGGTATTATAATATCACCCCTTAAACAGATGTCAATATACCTGGGTTCAGAAATCGAGCGTCGTCTTCTGGTTCAAAAGCTACCCCTGATGGCCTCGGGGTGACCTTAGGCGATTCTTGGGGCACACAAACCCATAGGGCTTCGTAGATTCTTGGCCTATCCATGAGATTGAAATCGTCAAACTTAGGACGACGGGTGAAATTGTGGTAAACTGTAGGTAACCCGCTAAAGGGAGCAAGCTTTAGACCATAGAGAGGAGGTGGGTAACTGTGGGAATTGCCAGTCCTGTAAAGAATAAACAGCGTGTTGTCAAAACCGCCTGTGGAATGTGTATCCACGAGTGCGGAATCAATGTCTATGTTGATAATGACAGGGTCGTTAAGATTGAGGGCCTGCCTGAGCACCCGGAGAGTCGGGGCAAGCTATGTGTCAAAGCTCATCAAATCCCCGAGTGGGTGTACCATGAGGACCGCCTTAAATATCCCATGAAAAGGGAAAATGGAGAATGGAGGCGGATTTCCTGGGAAGAGGCTTTGGATACCATAGCCACCAAATTGAAAGAGCTGAAGGAAAGAGATGGTGCCAGCTCCCTTGCCGTTCTTTCTGGTGACCCGGCAGGTATGGCATACCAGGTAGGCTGGGATGTGATATCGAGATTTTGCGATGTTTATGGCACTCCAAACATCTTCGACCCTGGTAATCTTTGTGGCAATTCGGGTTTTCTTGCCAGTCTGGTGACAATAGGAAAAATGTGCACTCCTGACCATGCAAACTCCCGGTGCATAATATTATGGGCCCAGAATCCCCACGAATCATTCCTGCCATGGGTCAGGCGGATTAACGAGGCTCTGCGGAAGGGAGCAAAGCTTATTGTCATTAACCCCAAGCGCACATCTTTTGCCAAGCGGGCTGACATCCATGTTCAGCCGAGGCCGGGCACCGATGGTGCTCTGGCCCTGGCGATGCTCAATACTATTATCTCAGAAGGTCTGTATGACAGGGCGTTCGTCGAAAACTGGACTGTGGGATTCGATAAGCTGGCAGAGCACGTCAAGCAATACACAGCAGAGTGGGCGGAGAAAATAACCGGGGTGGCAGCGGAAGACATTAAGAAGATCGCTCGAATTTATGCCACTACCAAGCCAGCGTGCATAAGCCCAAGCGTTACGAAGCTACAGCAATGTCAATGCGGCTTTCAAAATTTCCGCTCTCTGACGATACTGGAGGCGATTACCGGGAATTTAGATATACCAGGAGGGTCAGCAAGGATATCATCGGGGCTCACGCGGAGACCACACAGGCTTCTGGAAAAGATGGGAGACATGAAGCGTACGGGAGCAGACAAGTATCCGATACTTCACCAGATTGGGGGCAGGATGCTTGCTCTTGGCAGCATGGTGAATTGGGGAGACCTTGTATTATCTGGTAAGCCATACCCTGTCAAAATGATGGTTATATCAGCAGCCAATCCTGCAGTTACCTGGCCTAACTCCACAAAGGTCAAGCAAGCTTTGGATAAGCTTGACTTCCTAGTTGTGATGGATGTCTTCATGACAGCCACGGCTGAAAGAGCCGATATCGTTCTTCCCGCTTGCACCTTTCTTGAAAAGGTGAGCACAACCGGTATGAGCCTTGTGGCTATGCTGCGCCGGCCAGTGATACCACCCCTTTGGGAGTCCTGGTCTGATTGCAGGTTCTGGCTTGAACTGGCCAAGAGGATGGGATATGAGGAGTATTTCCCGTGGAAGGATGATGAAGAGGTCCTGGACCACTTTCTGGAGCCCACCGGGTTGACGGTCAAATACCTGATGGATGAGCATCCCACCGGCATTCTCCCTTTGACCACGCATTATGATGAGTACAAGAAAAGGGGATTTCGAACTCCCTCAGGCAAAGTCGAGCTTTACTCTGAGGAGCTGGAAAAGATGGGCTATGACCCACTACCCACTTATCAAGAGCCCCTGGAGAGCCCCATCAGCACTCCTGAGCTTGCCAGGGATTATCCTTTAGTTTTGACTACCGGGGCGAGGGAGATGGAGTACTGGCATTCTCAGCACCGCAATTTATCCAGGCTGCGTCGCAGAAATCCCGAACCCCTGGCCGAGATGCACCCTGATACTGCCGGGAAATACGGCATCGGTGACGGTGACTTGATGGTCGTGGAAACAAAGAGGGGCAGTATAGAGATTAAAGCCAGGCTTAGTCGGGATATCATGCCCGATGCCGTTATTGTCCCCCATGGCTGGCCCGAAAGCTGTGAAAACGTGCTGACTGATGACACACCTGCTGACCCGGCATCAGGCTATATGGCATTCACCGGGCTATTAGCCAGGGTCAGTAAGAAGATTTAATTCGGCTATCGCGGAACCGAGTGTAATGAGTTGTTGAGAGCACCGCTCGTCTAAGAAGCTGCTTCAAAGGTATTGACAGGGAAAATATGCCGTATTACTATGAACTATAATAGCCATAGGGGAATCTTTTCCCTTGCCTCTGAGAGAATGAACAAGGCTTCAACCTGTCAAAGGGGGTGAATTGAAATGAACAAAAAACTCCTGCCCGTAGTAGTGACAATATCTCTGGTGCTCTCTTTCTCGCTGGCGATACCAGTGGCTGCAAATATGGTACATCCCCCATTGCCCGAGGAACTCTGGTCTTATAATACAAGTGGAAACGTCACAGATATAGCTGTAGGGGACCTGAACAAAGATGATAAGGATGATGTGGTGGCAATCGATGATTTCTTTGTGGGGCTATTCACTCTGCATGCGATTCCGGGAGAGGGCCCGGGAGCCTGGCAATGGCAAGACTCTTCAATAGCAGGGTATGCCGTGGCGATTGGTGACATAAATGGAGATGGTTGGAATGAGGTCATAGCTGGGGGGGAGAATTATATAGATGGGGTCGCTGCAGGTGAGGACCTACGCGGGGGATTCGGCACAACAAAGATTATTTATCGAGGTAATGTAATAAATGCCTACGACAAAGATGGGACTATCCTGTGGTCGTATCGAGTGACGGGCGAGATCAAGGACATCGAGATAGGTGATGTTGATAATGATGGCAAAGATGATGTGGTGGCATGTAACAATGAAGTTCTTAGCGTGATATATGCCGTCAATGGCACAGGAGACAACATAACGGGATGGCCGGTAACCCCCGGGACAACAGTAGTGGACCTGGCCGTGGGGCAGCTTGATGGAAAAGGTGGGGTGGATGTGGCGGCCATTGGCGATGGGCTTGCCTGCTTATATGTTTACAACAGCACGGGGTATTTGATGTGGTTGGATACTGAGGTTGGTGGGCGGGCCGTGGAGATAGGCAATGTCGACGGGGATGATGGCAACGAGGTCGTGGCTGTGGCTTATGACACGGAATCTGCCTTTGGGGGCTTTGGGCAAATCCCAGGTGGCTGGGTTCTGGCCTTCGATGGAGATGAAGGAGGTGCCCCGCTTTACAGTTTCTACACCGAGGATTACAAGGTCATCTCAGACATCGAGCTGGGAGACCTTGACGGAGACCCTGAGGATGTTGAGGTGGCTGCCATTACACCGCCTACTGATGCAACAATATTCGCGATTGACATTGACAGTCCTCCTGCCGGGCAGGAAATGTGGCGTTACTCCATAGATTGGTGGCACGGTAATTATTATGGGGAGTCGATTGCCATAGGGGACATTGACCGGGACTATAGGAACGAAGTCATTGCCGGAACTAGCGCGCCGGACCGTTGCATCTATGCGTTTGATGGAATCGATATGGATGGTGATGGGCAAGGAGACCTTGTCTGGTCGCCGTATTGCGTTGACCCGCGAATAACAGATGTTGAGGTCGGTGACCTGGATGGAGACGGCGATGACGATGTGGCTTTCGGCACTGAGGGCGGTGAAACAATCTATGCCATAACTGCAGTTGAGAGCAAGACCGGGACAGCCACGGGCTCCGGTACTGTGTATTTTGATTCCGACCCCAGCACCCTGGAAGGCCTTACAGCGGTGGCAGAATCGGAGCTGCCGGAAGAGGGCAAGCCGAATCTCGCATTCCCCCATGGCTTCTTCTCATTTAATATAACTTTGCTATCTGCTAATCACACCTCAGCGATAGTCACCATGACGTTTCCCTCTCCTCTCCCTGTTGGGACTCAATACTGGAAGTATGGTCCAACCCCAAGCGACCCTAGCGACCATTGGTATCAGCTGCTGGTAGGAGATAATGATGGAGACAATGTGATTACCATCACTCTGGTCGATGGCGGACTTGGTGACGACAATGTAGTAGCTCCCGATGGATTAATTGTTGACCAGGGAGGCCCCGGGACGCCTATCACCCAGCCACCTGTAGGCGGCGAGGCTTATCCCGTTAGCAGGATTTCTGTTCTGGCGCCCTGGATTGTAGTGGCAGTGGCCGTTATGGTCGGGGCTGGTGTGTTCGTGTTAAGGCGGCGTAGGTCTTGAGATTGCTTCTTCGCTAACGCTCCTCGCGATGACAGAGGGGGGAGTAGCCGCAAGGTTTAAAGCTAAGAATCAAGGAGGAGAGAATGAAGCTTAGCTGGCTTATGGCGTTCGTAATTGTTTTCGTTCTCGCGTTCATTCCTGTCATCCTGGTCCTGGATACCCATCGTGTATCGGGTGCCCCAAGTGGCGCTGTCGAAGTGGAGACAGACAATGTGTTAGAGCTAGGAGACAGCGAAGAAGTTGTCGTTACGTTCAGGAACACTGCTTCAGAGGACGTTAACGATGTGGCTTCTACCATCCAGTTCGTGACACTTGCGGCTGCAAATCTAAACCCCAGCCGTGCCCTTATCGCCCTGGACGCGTCATGGGAGATATACACATCCGAGGCTGCTGTAACTCCCAGGGTTACTGGTACTGTCATAGGTACCGCCGATACAAATGCAATCTACGCACCATACTCCACTGTTGCCCCCATATACCTGTATGTCTGGTCACTGGGCAAGCCTGACGGGGCGACTGCTCTTAACGCTTATACTGATAGTGCGCAATTTGCCAATGACCTTAAAGTCCTGCGGCCGGGAGAAGTCCTTAAGCTGAAAATAACCGTTGAGTGTCAGAATGTGGTTGGCGACAGCAGGATCTGGTTCTTTTTTCGGGCTACCGAATTTGAGCCAACAACCATTCCAGTAACAGATATTACCGCGATTCCCGAAGCTCAGAAGATTAATCTCTATTACTCGAAGAGTCCTGGTCCTAACAAGACACCGTACTGGTGGCCATTACACAATAGCTACGCTCCCTATGATTCAGATATAGCGACGGGTCATGTTTTCGAGCAGGTATCATGGACAAGGGTGCCGACGGAACACGCCTTTGCGAAGTCAAACAAGCTCGTCCATCAGAAACCCCAGGAGAACCCGGGCCTGCCCTGCATCGATATCACCAAGACCGGTCCGGCGGAGGCGCTGAGAGGAGAGAACATAACCTACGAATTCACAGTATCCAACTGCGGGACTGTCGGCCTGACCAATGTGACCGTGACCGATACCCTTCTGGGTAGCTACGACATCCCTGACCTTCCAGTCGGAGCCTCGCACACTTTCAACACCACGTATACCGTCCCCGGTGATGCTTCTGACCCGCTGGTCAACAGTGCAACAGCCTCCGGGTGGTATGGAGGCCAGGAGGTAACCGACCAAGACAGCCACTCCGTGGATATGGCTACCGTGGCTGAGGTCGAGCCCTGTATCAATATCACCAAGACAGGCCCGGCTGAGGCAATCGAGGGCGAGAACATCACTTACGAGTTCACGGTGTCCAACTGTGGCAACGTGGGGCTGAACAATGTGACCGTGACTGATACCATCTTAGGAAATCACAACATTCCCGACCTCGCAGTCGGAGCATCGTACACTTTCAACGTCATATATGCGGTCCCTAATGATGCGCCTGACCCGCTGGTCAACAATGCGACGGCTTCAGGGTGGTATGGAGGTGAGGAGGTAACCGACCAAGATAGCCACTCTGTCGACATCGTCGATGAGGACAATCCCTGCATTGACATCACCAAGACAGGCCCGGCCGAGGCCAAGAAAGGCGAGACCATCACCTATGAATTCACTATATCCAACTGCGGCAACGTTGGGCTGGCCAACGTAACCGTGACCGATACTCTCCTAGGAAGCTACGACATCGGGGACCTGGCAGTCGGAGCCTCACAGACTTTCACCGACACATATACTATCCCGGGTGATGCTCCTGACATACTGGTCAACAATGCAACAGCCTCGGGGTGGCACAACATCACGCAAGTGACCGATCCCGACACCCACCCTGTAATCACTAAACCCAGTTTTTCGTTTCACATATGCGGCATAAAGTTCCGCGATTTGGATAGGGATGGCAGGTATGACGTTGAAACAGAGCCCGGCATAGACGCTGTTACCATAACACTTCTCGGCGCGGACAATTCCACGCCGGCCGAGGAATACTACCCAGAGCTCAAATACCCTGAGCCCGAGGAAAACCCACTCCTTAGCGGTGAGAACATGCTAAAGGGAAGCTATTGCTTCAATATCTACAACGAAACAGATGGAAAAGAATACACATTCTACGTCAGGGAAGAAGTCCCGCCGGGCATGGTAGCCACGACCCGGACGTGGGTAGGCCCCCTAACACTTGTGGCAAGTACCGACGGCCCCCGCGAGTCTATCAACAACCATTTTGGGAACGCAAGGATACCACCGCCGGTTGGCGGCGAAGCTTACCCCGTAAGTAGGGCTTCCGTTATAGCACCTTGGATTGTGCTGGGGGTGCTCGTAGCCGGCGGCACGGGCTGGTATATCTTGAGACGCCGCAGGGCTCAAAGCTGAGACTTAGCCTGGACACGATTGGAGGGCAGGTTCCTGTTGAGCTTGCCCTCTTACTTTCTATGCCACCTCGCTGGTACCCCAGGCGCTGTTTTTGTGAGGTCTAGTTGAAGCAGAAGCGACCCCGAGGGGATTCGAACCCCTGATCTCCACCGTGACAGGGTGGCATGTTAAAACCGCTACACCACGGGGCCCCGAAAGATAATCTATCACAAACTATAAAGAAAAATCTCCTCAATGTCAAACTTATTTTAACACTTTTGTTCCCAGGCAAAAATGATGCCCTGGCTTATGGGTCAAGACACATAATGCGCCGCTTATCCCTCTCCCCGTTCATGCTTACGATGTAGCCCGCGAACATCAATCGTTATGCCGTCTTGAAGTTGAAAACCTTGTTTGACGTGATTTCTAAATTTTGATAATATCAATGTGGATTGTAAGGAGGCGTGATTTATGTCAACAGAACACAGGCTTGAAAGGTTGTTTAACCCCAAGACGATGGCAGTGGTCGGGATTTCACTCAAGGGAAAGGACCCAGCTTCGGGATGGGCAGCCGGTGGTGGGCAGTACATCCGGGAATATCAGAGATTGGGCTACGAGGGCCACATATACCCTATCCATCTTACGGCAACCGATGACATACTTGGCCTAAAGCCATATAAAAGTCTCTTGGATGTTCCCGAGCCTATAGATTTTTGTGTCATTTGCGTTCCACCCAAAGCTGTACCTGATGTGCTGGAAGACTGTGCCAAAGCGGGAGTGAAGTTCGCTCACATCTTCAGCGCCGGCTTCTCTGAAACGGGAGAGCCAGAAGGTATAGAGCTTGAGAAGAAGGTGGCGGAGATAGCGAAGAAGGGGAATATAGGAGTTGTAGGACCAAACTGTAATGGGCTGGCCTATGTTCCTTCCGCCAAGATCTCCATGTGGCCAATACTGCCCCCCAGGAGCGGCCCTGTCGCCTATCTCTCCCAAAGCGGCGTTAACTGCTTCCAATTCATAACCTATGGACTGGGCCAGGGACTACTTTTCAGTAAGGTGGTAAGTTATGGGAACGCCGCCGTCCTGGATGCCACCGATTATCTGGACTATTATGCCCAGGACCCCGAGACCAAGGTCATCTGTGCATATATTGAGGGGGTGAAGGATGGTAAGAGATTCACTCAGCTTGTCAAGGAGACAAATAAAAAGAAACCAGTGGTAATATGGAAAGGCGGCGTCACCTCAGTAGGTGCCAGAGCAGCATCTTCTCATACCGGCGCCTTAGCTGGCAGTGAAGAAGTATGGGATGCTTTCTTCAAGCAAACAGGAGCTATCAGGGTAAGCTCACTGGAAGAGCTGGCGGACGTTGCCATGACCCTTTTATACCTCAAACCCCGCCCCCGGGGGAACCGGGTGGGAGTGATGCTCGGAGGTGGTGGATACAGCGTCCAGACGGCCGACCTGTGCACTAAGGAAGGTCTGGAGCTTCCCATCTTCTCGGAGGAGACTCAGAAGGAACTCAAGAGCTTCATCGCAGTTACGGGTGCCGGCTTCAAGAACCCACTGGATTCCGAACCCATGGCAGAACATTCAGAGCAGATATTCGGAGCGATTAAGACGTTGAGTGCCGACCCATCTATTGACACTGTCATCATGAGCACAGAGCTGGGGTTCCTGCGCGGCGCAGAAAAAGTTAAGGAACTGACCGAGAACCTTACCCAGTTTGCCCAAGACAATCCCTATAAGAAACCAATAGCCGCAATTATGGATAGTGCCATGGCCAGAGGTGACGAAATGAAAGAAGCTGTCTCTGCGCTCAAGAAAGCGCTTCCAAGGGCCGCCGTACCTCTTTACCGTACAATGGCACGGTTGGTTCGTGCCGTGGCTAAAGTAACCGAATACTATCGCTTCTGTGCAGAGGCGAAGGAAGAATAAAGAATAAATTTAAAGGAGGTTTAATACTATGGTAGACCGTGCAAAAGTCAAAGGATTACCCGAAATGCACGTCCTCAATACAGATGATGTGGACACAAGTAAAACGCATATTCTCTTTGACAAAGACTATGATCGCTGTTGTGCTACCGTCACCCTAAATCGCCCCGAGAAACTCAACGCCCTAACCAAGGAGGATTTCTACCGTCTGATGGAGATAGTAGAGGAGGTGGAAGTTGACGATGGAATAAAGTCGGTGGTGATAAAAGGGAATGGTCCCTGTTTCAGCACCGGTGCTGATGCCGCTTTCCTTGGTGGTTATCATGGCATCCGGACTCCGAAATCGGGGGAGAAGGTACAGCGCGCTCCTCAGAGAGACAGGTTGCTTGCAGACAAGTGGCTTTTCACCAAGTTTTATGAATCGTGGGCCAAGTGTCTCAAGGTCACGATCTGCCAGGCGCACAGTTATGCCCAAGGAATGTGCCTCTGGTATGCGCTTCTCAGCGACATAACCATAGCCTCTGATGATGCTGTCTTTGGTCACTCCGCCTACCGCATGACCGGCCCCTCCGTTGATGGGCACATCGGCTACTGGATTCTCAAGATAGGCCTTGCCAAGACGAAGGAAATGCTTATCACAGGAAAATACATGGAGGCAAAGGAAGCGCTTGAGTGCGGCCTGGTAAACGAAGTGGTGCCCAGGGACAAGCTCGATGAGCGGGTCGGCCAGTGGGTCCAGGCTGTAAGCCTTATGCCTATTGATGGTATTGTCGCGGGCAAGGCAGCCTTCGATGTCCACCTGAATATGCTGGGAATAGGGAACTCGGTCACAGTAGCCTACCCATTCCACACCATTACCACGAGCATGAAGTTCGAACCAGAAGACTTTAGCTTTTTCAAAGAGCGAAGGGACAAGGGTCTGGGCGAGGCTTTCAAGGAGAGAGACGCGAAGTTCAATGCAATTCCCGGCTTTCAGGTCATTAAAAGGCCTATTAAGTGAGCAGATAGTCACTGTATTCTAGCAACAAGGGCTTCGTTACCAAAAAAGAATGTGAACTCACCTCAGCTCCTCATGGGCTGAGGTGAGCAGGTTGAAGTAAAGGGGGTCAATGTGCCTACGGATTGGCGCGAAGAATATAAACGTAAACTCATAAGTGCTGAGGAAGCTGCTGGCTTGGTCAAGAACGGAGATGTCGTTCTCTTTACTGTGGGTCGGGAGACGTTTGCTGTAGGCTTTGCCTTATCTGCCAGAAAAGAAGAGTTAAAGGGTGTTGAAATAGTCGTACCTACTCCCGGGTACGACTTCGGATGGTACGACGAAGGATGGGAGGATTCATTCTCCATCACTATAGGACATCCTACGGCGGTCTGTCAGGATGCCCTCGATGCAGGAAGAATTAACATGCGTCCGTGGCCTCTTTTCACCCTGGCACGTCCCAGCGAGCGCTCAGAAAGACCCCCTGACCTTCTTCTCGTTGAGCTTTCGCCGCCTGATGAGAAAGGGTTCTGTAGTTTTGGAGCATCATTGTGGAACAAGAAACGGGATGTTGAGCTAGCAAAGGTTGTTATAGCCGAGGTAAATAATAATCTAATACGTACCCATGGTGATAATTTTATCCATGTCTCACAAATAGACTATTTTGTAGAACATATTGGCAGTGGGAAGGGTTTAAGAACGGGCAGCCTGGCAGGGAGAGAGGTAAAAGAACCCGAACCATATATAAGGACTATTGCTGAGAATGTCGGCTCAATCATGAAGGATGGTGATACCTTTCAAATTGGTGTTGGAAGAATCACAGAGCATCTGGTGCAACTGGGGATGCTTGCCAACAAGCAGGACCTTGGTTATCACGCTGAAGCTACACCGTCCGGGATAATAACAGCAGTTAAGGAAGGAGTGATCAACGGGAAGTATAAAACTCTCTTCCCGAATAAGGTGGTGGCCACCTCCCTAGGAGGAGGTACGGCGGAAGAGATGGAGTGGGCAAACGGGAACCCGCTGTTCTGGCTAGTCGATATTGACTTCCTGGAAGATGCAAGGACACTGGCCAGCTTGGATAACCTTGTGGCTATAAATCAAGCCCTGGCTGTAGACCTTCGCGGGCAAGTAGCCTCAGAGTCCATCGGTTACAGAACCCTCTCACAAGCTGGAGGTCAGATTCCTTTTCACACTGGCGCTTTGCTCTCCAAGGGTGGGCGAGCTATTACCGTGCTGCCGTCGACAGCTCAAGGAGGGAAAGTTTCTCGCATCGTTCCTGGCTTACCTGAGGGAACCGTGGTCACTATTCCATATACTTGCGCGGATTATGTAGTAACTGAGTACGGCATTGCCAGACTCTGGAACAAGACTCTGAGGCAAAGGAAAGAAGAACTCATCAATATAGCACATCCGGATTTTCGTTCTGAACTAAGACAAGCCTGAGTGAGCTGAATAATTACAGGGTAGCTGCTCGCTCATTCATGGTGATATACTGTGTGTTGGTAGGCCCAAGAAGAACTCTCGTCAGGGTATGCCGACTTCCTTTTTCAGGGGGAATGCTGCCCCAACAGGATTTCAGACAACAAATCCTCTTTCTAGTATAAATTAAGGCTGAGGCCAAAAAAGCTTCTCCGCTTCCTTTCTCAGCTCGGCACGAAAATCGGGGTGGGCTATGGAGATAAGCTCATCACAAGTTTGTCGAGCAGTCTTTCCCCTGAGCCGGGCGATACCGTATTCAGTTACCACATTATCGACACAGTTGCGCTGTATGGTCACTGCTGTTCCTGGCGGCAGCGTGGGCATAATGCGGGAGACGGTGCCACCTTGAGCGGTGGAGGGAAGTACAGTGATGGAGCGGCCACCCTTCGATAACCAGGTGCCCATGACGAAGGGTATCTGCCCACCAGCTACAGACAGCACTCTTCTCCCCAGGGTCTCAGCTGTAACCTGGCCCATAAAATCAACTGCCAGGGCGTTGTTAATCGCCACCATATTGTCATGGGCAGCAATTATCCTGATGTCCTCAAGATAAGTTACATCGACGAGGAGAAAAAGGGGATTCTCAGCGACCCATTCCATCTCCTCCCTGGTGCTGCCGCCGATAGAGGTCACCACCACCTTCCCCGGGTGAAGGTTTTTGTACTTTCCGTTGATTATCCCCTCCTTCACCAATGATATAACACCAGGGGGGGTAGCTTCAGAGAAGAAGCCAAGGTCATGTTTGCCGTCGAACATACCCAATCTGACCAGAGGCTCGGTAGTGCGACCTACGCCAATCTGAATGGTGTCTCTATCCTTAATCAATTCCGAGACATACTCGGCAATGTTCTTGAGGTAGGGTTCGGGTTCCTTAGGCATCCTACCAGCCAGGGTACCCATGCCCGGGACCCCCCCCGAGGCTACATGCTCTACGAAATAGTCTATCTCTGAGACATGGACATAATTTTCACCAAAGGTCCTGATCAGGTTCCTGTTTACCTCAGCAATAGTCAGCTTGGCGTCCTTAATTTCTCTTCTTTTATTCCATACTGAAGCTCCGAAGCTACAGAAGCCGCGCTCGTCAGGTGTGGATACCTCAGTGAGGAGTATATCAAAGCGCTCCTCGGAATCCTTCACAAAAGGAATTACAGTGCCGAAAGCAAGATCGCACCTTCTTTCATCAACCATATCTTGACCAACTGCCGTAGGCATAAATATGGTCACTGCGAAAGACTCCTCCCAGCCTGGATCATACCAGCCGAAGTCATGTCCGGGGGACGGCATAGCCACCTTTACGTCTCTCAACTCCTCTTTCCTGGCAGCAATTGCCAGCCCAATAGAGCGAGCCTCTCTGCCCACGGTGAAGCCAACGCTATCTCCAGACTTAACTAAACCAGCCGCCTCCTCCACTGAAATCAGCTTTCTTTTGTATTCTTCCTGCCAATCTTGCATTTTCAACTCCTGTACTTAGCAGTCCCTTATTTTTCTGTGCCTGGAGTCGCGCTGATTGCACGCTCCTTCAAGAAGCCCTTCAACCCCTTGTCCCTTTTCGCCTTGTAGAGGTTAACCTCATAGGGTCGGAAGTGCACGTACTGTAGTGTGAGATGAGAGATAAAATGGCTTCTTTGTTGGGCACTCCCCATACCAGTTATATCGAGACTCCCATTGATCCATTCCTTGGTTATAGCTATGAGCTCCGAGGGTAGTTGGCCCAGAACTCCTGCCCACTTAAGCGTTTCCTCCTCCAGTTTGTCCTCGGTAACTGCCCTATTAATGAAGCCCAGCTCCGCTGCCTGCTTTCCCGACGTCTCAGGAATTATATGTCCGGCATAGGCTTTGTTAGACCAGAATGGCCAGATTGGCAAATGGGACACTCCGTGGTGTAAATTCCCAAAGCCGCGAATGCCAAACTGAGAGTCCTCAGTAGCTATTATCAGGTCACAAGCAGAAGCTACCATTTGGCTGGCACCTATGCAATGGCCGTGCACCTGGGCGATAGTAAGCTTGGGAAAATCGGTTATGGTCTCCCATTTAGTACAGCGGCGCCGTTCGAATCCATAGTAATCCACCATAGTGGGATTATGATTGGGATGAATCGGCGGCGAGTCCTCGTTTTCGGGTGAGCTCAGCTCGTGGCCGGCACCGAAACATATTCCAGCGCCTCTCATGATTACCACTCTCACATCAGGGTCGTCATTGGCCTGGTGCAAGCCCGCAAACATGTCTTCAAACATCCTGTCACTAAATGCATTCCTCTTCTCAGGCCGGTTAAAGGTGATTCTGGCTATCCTGTCATTCACTTTGTCGTAGATGGCATCTTGGTAGTCTCTTCCCCTGTACTCGGCATTCTCCCACTCACATTTTTGATACTGAGTGTTGAATTCTCGACCAAATCCCGTGGGCATATCGCACCTCCTATATCTTCATAACGGAAGCCCGCTAGGGAAAGTCTTTGAAGGGAGCATCCCTTTCCTCTATAGCAGCCTTCAGTCCTTTCTTATCTCTAACTTCAAAGAAATCAAATTCACCAGGCTCCCTGCTATGTTGCTGCATAACCAGTTGCATCTCGTTGGTGAACCTCCAGGCCTCTCCCAGGCCTCTGGCCTCCATAACGGAGTTAATACCATCCTTGCAATTCGCCAGGCCATCGCCAGGCAAAAGGCTTATGCCCTTGGCCAGTCTTAATACCTCCTCCTCAAGCTTATCTTTGGGGACAGCTTTGTTTATAAGGGCAAACTGCTCTGCCTCCGCAGCAGTTATGTACCTACCGGAATAGAGGAATTCCCTGGTCTTCTTGATCCCGGACAACCAGATCCAGAGAGGCATGCCAGAGAGAAGTCCCATCCTGATTGATGGGTCACCGAAAAGGGCATCTTCAGATGCTATTGCCATATCGCACACCATTGCCAGATGGCAGCCAAAACCCAAGCAATAACCATGCACCTGGGCGATAGTTGGCTTAGCCAGGTTGAATATGTACTCCCATCTTCGGTTGCGGCGGCGTTCTGCTTCCAGTTGTTTCTTCCGGGAAATAGGCTTTCGCGGTTCAAGCAGTACCTCCGAAGTCTCCGCACCGCTTAAGTCCTGACCTACGCTGAAGGCTCGCCCGGCGCCTTTTACCACTACCACCTTCACTTCCAGGTCTGGCTCTGCCGCTGCGAATGCGGCATCCAGCTCCTCAAGCATGGCATCGTTTATGGCGTTTAATTTCTCAGGGCGGTTCAGCGTAATATATCCGATTCCATCCTTTTTCTCATAAATGATGTTTTTATAGGCCATTATAATCAACTCCTTCTAGGTTGTGGCGGTGGAAAATATTCTCTAAAAGGGGTATCCCTGGCCTCAATGGCGGCCTTGAGCCCCTTTTCCTCACGTATATCATAGAAGTTGAACTCTCCGCGGTCTATGATACTTCGCCCTGGCCTCTGAATGGCGCTGAGCACATGGACATTGGCTGCAAGTCTCCGTGCAGCTGCAAAGCCACTCAGGTCGAAGGTTGCCATGTTAGAGGCCAGCATAAGGACCTCCTGGTCAAAACCGCCTATACCCGCCGACTTTGCGAAGGTTTCGGCAGTCATGATAACCTCGTCTTCCAGTTTATCGCCGGGAACCGCTTTCATAATCAATCCGATGTTCTCTGCCTCCTTGCCATCTATGTACTTCCCGGTGAGAAGAAGTTCCTTTGTCTTCTTCAAGCCAATCCTGTATGTCCACAGGGGGTTAGGTGAAGAAAGCGCCATTCTTATCGAGGGGTCGCCAAACACGGCATCTTCAGTGGCAATGATAGCCCGACATGACATTGCCAGGTCAAGGCCAGCAGCCAGACAGTATCCGTGCACCTGAGCGATGGTCCACTTATGAAACTCGAAAATAGATTGCCATCTAAAGTTGCTCTGCATTGAGTTAACAAACATATCACTGAGGTACGCCTTGCGTCCGGGGTGAGGAGGCATTACCTCATCAGTGCCAACACCACTCAGGTCCTGACCGACGCTAAATGCTCTTCCTGCTGCTTTTATGATGAGAACCATGGACTCTGGGTCCCGGCGCACCTCATCAAGGGCTGCCTCAAAATCCCTGAACATAGCATCATTTATGGCGTTCAGCTTCTCAGGGCGGTTCAGAGTAATCGTGGCAATCCTGTCCTTGGTTTCGAGGAGAACATTTTCATATTCCATTTTTATTATCTCCTTTCAAAAGGAATATAACCCATTTTAATGGAAGACAGGGTGGCATGACAAACCAAGCTTGCCCCTCAATCCTGTCTTCAGCCTAGCTCTGCCTTGCCCTAATTGTCCAAAAGCCACTGCTACCTAAGTAGTCTTGGGTGGGGCTGGATTTACCAGACCATCCGCCAGCGTCGTGGGCATCACTTTTAACAGAAGGTCGAGATTCCAACCTTGAGAGGAGTATATCATCTTGAAGGGTGGCTCTGGCTCCCGGTAG
Source organism: uncultured Dehalococcoidales bacterium (assembly GCA_964638975.1). Classification (GTDB taxonomy): domain Bacteria; phylum Chloroflexota; class Dehalococcoidia; order GIF9; family AB-539-J10; genus RBG-13-51-36. Next base: position 54,317 of record CAZXAJ010000003.1, on the reverse strand, counting down.
AGGCCGATGCCATCTGTACCGACCACAAAGGTGTAGCCGTTGATGTCGGCGGCTTCCTCAGTGCACAGATAAGCAATGAATTGGGCTACATCCTCCGATTTCAGCATCTTCGACTGCGCGATGAAATCGAACCTGCCTTCACGTTCCCAAGCAGCTTGGGTCTCCGGGCTGAGGGATACCCTGGTGCCGGCTCGCGGCCGGATAACATTACAGGTTATACCGCGGGGCCCCAGCTCTCGGGACATCACCCTGGTCAAGCCCACTATACCTTCCTTGGCAGCGGCATAGTTGCCTTGCCCGAACCGCCCCCAAGCCCCCGCCTGAGAGGACGTATTTATAATCCGCCCCCAGCGTTGCTCCCTCATTATTGCTGCTGCCGCTCGACAGGTGTAAAAGACGCCATAGAGGTCTACCTTTATAATTTTGTCCCATTGTTCATCCGTCATCTTATATACCTGAGCATCCATGAGAATGCCGGCATTGTTTACCATGATGTCCAGCCGTCCGAAGTTATCCACCGCCGTTTGTATGATGTTCTTGGCTCCCTCTGGGTCGGACACATCGTCGTAATTGGGTACCGCAACGCCACCAGCCTTCTTGATCTCCTCTACCACCTCATCGGCCACCGGGATATCGGAAGGGGTGCCACCCTTCGCTGAGGTACGATTATTTACCACCACCTTGGCTCCCTCCGCCGCCAGAGCCAAAGCCTCGGACCTTCCTATGCCGCGGCCAGCACCGGTGATCGCAGCAACCTTGTCCTTTAATTTTGTGCCCATTTGACCTCCTTTCTTTCAAATGAAATGAGCTGCTTTGCCTAATCCCTTCGCCCCAGAATCGTTACTATAGGAAGCAAGCTTCCCGGATGCCCCCCCTGGTTATGGGACAATCCAAGCCTGACCTCCTTTTTCAACTGGCGTTCCGGTAGCTCTGCCTTGCCCTGAATCTGCTTGTATACCTCGTAACACTCCCTCAGCCCGCTGGCGCCAATAGGGTGGCCGAAGGACTTCAAACCACCATCGGCATTAACCGGCAGTTCCCCGTTAAGGGTGAAGGTACCGGCGTCAATATCCTCCTTGGCCTTCCCTTTGGGACAGATCCCTATTGCTTCAAGAGTCATAAGCTCGCTTATGGAGAAGCAATCGTGTAGTTCAAGGATGTCCAACTCCTTGCGGGGGTCCTTTATCCCTGCTTGTTCATATGCCTGTTGAGCAGCGACCTCTGTTTCTGGCAGGTGGATATAATCATAAGCGCCGTCCTCTTTCCCCAGGGCCGGGCCTATGGCAAGCCCTATCCCCTTAACCAGAATATAGTCATCCCTGAAATTCTTAGCCATATCAGCCCTGGTCAAGATTGCCGCTGCTGCTCCATCGGTGTTTCCGCAACAATCAAATAGTCCCAGGGGCCAGGCGATTATCGGAGCGTTGAGCACCTGCTCCAGGGTGACCTCCCTACGAAGGTGAGCTTTGGGATGTCTGGCGCCATTATAGTGACTTTTCACCGAGATTTTGGCTAAGGTCTCCTTGCCTTCCTTAGGGCCGAGCCCGTAGGCCTGGAAATATCTTGTGGCCCCCATAGCCCACCTCCCCGGTGCGGTAACGTTAACACCTAAAACGGGGTGGATGTAGCCAGCAGGAAGCCCGGCCAGGCCGCTATCCTTCAGTTTCTCATAGCCAACGCAAAGGACAGTATCATAGGCACCACAGGCTATGGCAAAGGAAGCACTCCTGATAGTCTCCATCCCGGTGGCACAGAAATTTTGCACATGGGTAATGGGGATGCGGTCCAGCTTTAGAGGTGCGGCTATGGTGATTCCTCCCGCACCGGAAACAGTTGTCCCCACCCAGCCAGCCTGGATGTCCTTGCGCTCCACCCCGGCATCTTCATAAGCTTCGTAGGTAGCGTCGATAATCATATCATCGGCTCCCTTATCCCAATTCTCTCCGAACTTACAGCATCCCATGCCAACTATGGCAACCTTGTCTTTTATGGTCCACATTTAATTTACCTCCTTGTTTTTAGAGACATCTGGAAAACCGACGCTCCTCAGGCCTCCTTCGGCACCTCTCGTGGCGGCCTGCATTTCCAGTAATAAGTGTGCATTCCTCCGGAATCGTGCATCTTCCTGAAGGTCATCTCTACTGGCATGTCGGGCTTGACCTTACCAGGGTCTCTGTCGGTCATAAGGCAGTATACCCCCACTTCTCCATCCAGATGGACTTTGCTCACGACTGACGGCGGGTCTCCACTTAGGGCCAAGCTATCTATGCAGTAAGTATAGAGGGTGCCCGGCCTATCGGAAAGCCTGACTCCCTCGTACTCATCCTTGGCTCCACAATATATACATACCCTCTGCATAGGATGGAAAGTCTTTCCACAGCGCTTACACCTGGAACCATGGAAACTAGTAAGTTGTTCTCGCTCCCTCCAGGCCACCGGGGCAAAGGCATTTGCTGCTTCACGCGCCTGGGTCTGGACAGGTATAATCTGGCGAAAGCGGAGGTATTTCTCGTAGTTGGGAAGGGGTATCTTCGATGCCAGATGCCCCTTTATTCCCCGTCTATCTCTGATATTCGCTATCTCCTCAGTTACCCTAAGAACGAAGACATCACAGCCATCGCCATAGTTGGCAAACAGGATTCTATCACCAGGCTTGGAGTCTTCCAAGGCAGCTACCAGCATCATTAACGCAAAGGCGGAGCCGGTATTGCCCAAGCGGTCAAACATAGGGTCCTGAACCTGGGTCTTGGGGTCAAAGCCCAAGGCTCTAGCCATTTCTGAATGCCTCCGGGCATCGGGGGCATAAAAGACCGCCTTGCTGATATCCTTCGGCGTCAGGCTGTATTTCTTCATAACATTTGAGACTGCCTCTCTGGTATTCAGAGTATAGCCCTCGGTCAGGATAAACCTGTCTTCCCAGGACTTAGCAAAAGTGTCGGTCTGCAATCTCCATGTATCTAGAATCTCATCAGCGTGAGAGTAGCTGCCTTCGATTTCACAGACAACATCATCATCTCCAATCAGGAGAGCAGCGGCACCGTCGCCAAAGTCCTGCTCATAATTCGATTGGGGAACGCCCAAGCGGCAATCGGATGCGGCTACCATGACTCTCTTACCTGATCCACCATTAACAGCATCGAGAGCTGCCCTCAGGGCAATGCTTCCCGCTCTCAAGGAATTGGTGAAGTCTCCAGCGAAGATTTGCCGCCGCAAGTCAGCGGCCAGGGCTATTAAGCTTGCTGATTGTTTTTCTATGTATGGTGATGTAGTGGAAGCAAAATAAAGACCATCGATTGTCTCCCTATCGATGCCCCTCAGGCAATCTATTACAGCCTCTACTGCCATAGTGGCGCTATCCTCGTCATAGTTGGCAATAGCCTTCTCTCCGGGGGCAGCGCGGCCCCCCCATGCCCGGGCTATTGCCTCCCGACTCAGCCTGTAGATAGGGATGTACGCTCCATAGGATGTTATACCTACCATATGATCTCCTCCTTTAACATAGCTACATAAATCGTCTTAATTACGACTTAACTCCCTGAATTAGATAATGCTGCACATTCGGCCATTGCCTTCTTACACGGGATAGGCTTGAAATCCACAGTCCTCTGCCTAACCGCATATAGTAATCCTGCTTTCTGTTCAACCATTCCTTCAAGTCTCTGAAGGCCTGCGAAGGAAAGCTTGCGTGGCTTTCCTCCCTTATCTGGAGCTACCTCGCAAGTAGGTTGCTAATTTATGAGGCAGGTTTTTTCTCTTCTCGTACAGGTGGAGCCGGGTTAACATAGCCTGTTAATATCGTCTTGGGGATGTACTCTTCTAACTCGTCCACCGACCATGCCCCTCCTGCTTCCGACTTATAAATGGCTTTTATTTCCACAGGCTCGGAGTAAATGGCAACTCTCCCCCGCTCAACGTGCAATACCTGCCCATTTATGTTAGCTGCCGCATCACTAGCCAGGTATATCGCCATGGGGGGGATAAACTCTGGGCCTGGCATGGATGCAAAACCTTCATATGCCTCCTTGGTTACAAGCCCGGCCTCAAGCCTCTTCTTCATCCCTGCTTTCACTTCTTCAGTCATAGTCATTCGTGTTGCCGCCACCGGGCAAAGAGCGTTGCAGGTTACACCATATCTCCCCATTTCACGGGCAATAGCCCTGGTAAGGCTTACAATTCCCCCCTTAGCAGCACCATAATTGCATTGCCCTACGGTCCCCCTCCAGGCATCGGAGGTAAGATTGATTATCCGGCCAGCCTTTTGCTCCCTCATTGCTACACAGGCATGCCGAGAACAATTAAAAGTCCCTTTAAGGTGAACAGCGATTACTGCATCCCACTCCTCCTCACTCATGTTCCAGATCATCCGTTCCCGGAGGATGCCAGCACAATTAACCAAGAAATCTATGCGACCAAATTTATCCACACAGGCCTTGATAATACTCTCCGCAGCCTTGAAATCAACCACCGAGCCGAAGTTGGCAATTGCTCCCCCCCCCTTTTTCTGGATATCAGCCACTACTTCATCAGCTGGGGCAGCGCTAGTGGCCGAGCCATCTCTGGCTACACCAGGATCGACAACTACTACATTGGCACCCTCGCTCGCCATCGCCAGGGCGATTTCCCTGCCAATGCCACGGCCAGCCCCGGTAATTACTCCACTCTTACCCTTTAATTTTTCACTCATTCTAACCTCTCTACAAATATTTTGACTGAAATCTACCACAATTAAGCTTCCTTTGCAAACTCTGCCGTAACTTAGCCATATTTAAGCTTTCTCTGAGGATGTCTTACTCCTTCCATTTTTTGAGATTCTATGATTTCGCGAACCCTCAGGGTAACTCTTACCAGCATCGTACAGACGCCTCAGATGCGCAGGTTAACTCCACAAGTCTGTCCCCTATTTGTGTGGACTCTCCCGTTGACATCTGCTGATTAGCTGGATATAATTCCTAGTTTGATGGATCACAGGTAATCTATAGTATTGGAGGATAGCTATGGATCTAGAACTCACTGAAACTCAGAAGTCTCTGCAAACAGCGGCCCGCTCCTTCTTGGAAACTGAATGCCCCTGGACAGTCGTTCGAGACCTCCACGATAGTGATAGTGGATATTCGCCTGAAATGTGGCGAGAGATGGCCGAGCTCGGCTGGGTGGGCCTGTTTCTCCCGGAGGAATATGAAGGTGCGGGTGGAAGTCTTATGGACCTGATAATCCTTCTGGAGGAGATGGGACGGGCGTTGCTGCCCAGTCCCTTCGTCTCAACCGCCCTATTAGGGACTCAGACCTTATTGCTTGCAGGAACCGATGAGCAGAAAGCTTCCTTTCTACCCCAAATTGCCAAGGGGCAGCTTATTACTGCATTGGCTCTTTTGGAAGCTAACCCTGACTACAAAGCTGCATCAATCAATACTCGAGCTGAGCCAGATGGCGATAGTTACCTCATTCAGGGTACCAAGATTTTCGTCCGAGATGCTAATATCGCCGATTACTTGATTTGCGTGGCAAAGACCGACAGTAAGGCAAAGCCCGAGGATGCTATCAGTCTCTTTCTGGTAAAGGGAGATAGCCCAGGCATTGCTTGCACCAAATTAAACACCATTGGCAATGATCGGCAGTGCGAAGTGGTCTTCAATAATGTCAGAGTGCCCAAGGGCCAGCTCTTAGGCCAGCTCAATGGAGGCTGGGATATCATAGAGCGTGTCCTACAGTATGCCACTTTGGCGGAGTGTGCTGAGGTGGTCGGGTTAACTCAGAAGGTGCTTGATATGAGCGTTCAATATGCCAAAGAGCGGGTGCAATTTGACCACCCCATAGGTAGTTTTCAGGCCGTTCAGCATATGTGTGCCGACATGTCTACCTATGTGGAAGGCTGTCGCTGGATGACCTGGTACACGACCTGGGAAATGGAAGCGGGTCTACCCTGTGCCCTGGACATCTCTAGGGCTAAGGTCTGGGCAAGCGAGGCTGCCCAGCGAGTAGTTCGAAACGGACAGCAAATCTATGGAGGGGTAGGCTTCACCCTGGAATATCCCATGCACTTGTATTTCCGCCGGGCGAAGTGCAGCGAGGTAATTTATGGGAATCCCGAGTCGCATCGTAGAGTTATCGCCGATGATTTGTTAGGCTAACATGGAAAAAGGGGGTTATCATGGATTTTAGCTTTGGCGAGGACCTAGAGCGCTTCAGGAAAGAAGTGCGCAATTTTTTTGATAAGGAATGGCCCCAGGAGCTCAGAAACTGGCGAGGCTGGCTGCAGCCGGATAACCCGGAGTTCCTGGAAAAGACGGAGGAGTTTAACCGCAAGCTTGGTGCAACGGGTTGGCTTGGCCTTGCCATTCCCGAGGAGTATGGTGGTTTGTCGAGTTCCACTTTGCAGCAGTACATTCTATACGACGAGGTCAGGCGCGGCCATTGCCCTCCCAATTGTACTGGCGATATGATTATATTTGCACCTACTATTTTGCGTTATGCCACCGAAGAGCAGAAGAAAAAGTTTCTGCCTGCCATAGCTAAGGGCGAGATGGATTTCTGCCTGGGTTACAGCGAGCCTAACGCAGGTTCAGATGCGGCTGCTTTGCAGTTGAGGGCCGAACGCCAGGGCGACTTCTATATCCTCAACGGCAACAAGATATTCACCACCCAGGCGCACATTGTCAAATACGCCTGGTTGACAGCCAGGACGGACCCTGAGGCACCCAAACATCGAGGTATTTCGCTTTTCATTATAGATATGAATACACCCGGCATTAGCATAAGGCCCATGTACTGCATGGGAAATGAGAGGACGAATGAGACCTTCTGGGATAATGTCAAGGTGCCGGTTGAGAACAGGATTGGAGAAGAAAACAAAGGCTGGCGCTACACTACCACCGCGCTGGGCCTTGAGAGGTTGATTCCTTTCAACACAACCTGGGTCAGGGTGCTCTTCGACGAGATGATAGACCTTCTCAAGACGGCCGAATATGGTGGCTGGCGGCCGAAGGAGGACCCATACATCCGCAGCAAGGTCGGAGAATTCTCCGCTGAACTCGAGGTATGTCAGGCCCTGGAATACAGGATACTCTGGATGTTAAATGAGGGTCGAATGCCTTATGCTGAGGGCTCCATATTAAAGCTACGGACTACAGAACTTTACCAGCGTATTACCGATACTTTTACCCAGGTGTTGGGGCTCTACGGGCAATTGACTAAAGGGTCAGCGCAAGCAGCCCTGGACGGTGGCTTGATCGAACAACACGAATCCTCTATCGGAGCCACCATTCTAGCCGGCACAAGTCAGGTCCAACGCAATATCATCGCCCTTGCCTGGCTGGGATTACCCATGGCCTAGCGTGGAGCACAATTTCCTAAGAAAAATTCAGGCGGGTGCTTCGTGAAGTCTGAACCGCTATAGCCATGAAGCACCCGCCGGGTGTTTAATTAGCGTACGGAAGCCCTCTTTGCATGCGCCACCATAGTAGACTCTCTGCCCCTGAATTATGGCGCCTTCCCTGCAAAAAAGGCCCTCACGCCTTCCTATATCATGCTGTAGCCGCCGCTGACGCTAAGAGTCTGCCCCGTTATGTGGCCGGCCCGGTCCGAGGCCAGAAACAGCACCGCATTGGCAAGATCCTCAGGGCTCCCAATCTTGCCCAAGGGATAGGCCTTCTTGATAATGTCCTGTATCTTTTCCTCTGAGTACCAGGGGTAGCTCCACATGCTCTTCTCCCCCACCTCCTCCGAACCTGGCTCGTAGTGGCCGGGTGGGTCCCCGGGAAGCGTCAGTCCGGGGCATACCACGTTCAACCTTATCCCGTAGCGGCGCCCTAGCTCCCGGGCTATGCTTTTGGACAACGCTATGATGCCACCCTTGCAAGCGGCATATACGGTCGATAGAGACTCCCCTACACGGCCGGCGTCCGAGCCTATGCTTACGATAGCCCCATACTTGCGCTCTATCATGTGAGGCAAGACTGCTCGGATACAGTTTACGGGACCCCAGAGATTGATGGCGACCTCCTTCTCACTCTCCTCTATGGATTTGTCCATGAAGGGTGAGCCGCCATTCCAACCCACATTATTTACCAGGACATCTATCTGTTTGAACTCGTCCAGTGCCTTCTTGACCATGGCCTCAACCTGGTCTCTCTGGCTTATGTCAGTCTTAACAAATATGGTCTTCCCACCAATAGCATTGGCCCGTTCGGCCACCTTCTGCCCCTGTGACTCGTCTATCTCAGCCATCACTATATTGGAGCCTTCCTTGGCAAAGCCAAGGGTAATGCCCCTACCAATATTCGAACCACCCCCTGTGATTATGACAGTTTTTCCTGCCAACCCTAGATCCATATTCTCGGCCTCCTTTGTTTTAGTATTTTACTCAAAAAGAGCTGCCACGCCGCAGCCCCAGATTCCAAAAACCGTTGGCAACAAGCACACTCCCTTCACCCACACAGGAATTATACCACGCTGGTCAAAAGTATTGAATACTCTGAGATGGTATACCCGCCCACCCTTACGGCATTAGCTGGCCGCTACACCAGACTCATTCTTCAATCTTGAATTCCCATTGGCAGGCAATATCATCCGGGCTTTTGCGGGGAGGGAGCTTCAGAGGTGTTATCTTTACCTTGGGATTGATGAAATACTTTTCCATGAGCAGCTTCTCGTTATAATTACAGAGCCAGGGTATCCTTTCCGGCGCCTCCTTTTCCATATACCGCAGTGTTTGACAATCAATACAAGTCATTATGACATGATTGGGACTCTTTATATCATATTTAGGGGGGAACAGTCCTGACTGTGAAATGTTGTCCAGCGGCAGCTGAGCAGCCTTCAAGGAATCTAAAACGGTATTTAGCTCGATATTTGCTATCTTGGCATATCTCGGGTTCACGCGCGAGGCCATTCTCATCCAAGCCTTGTTCTCAAGCTTGTTGGCTATGTCAGTGCCATACTCTTCCTGTACCACAGAGAACCAAGCCTGCCCAAGGTGGAGCCACGCCCATTGCCATACCGTCATGAGCTTGAGCAGGAAATTCTTGGAGAAATCAGCAAATTTTAGGTCAGGATTGAATGGACCACTATAATCTTCTAACTCTGGCATCTTGAACCTCCTAATTATTTTGGTTCTTAGCTTACCCCAAGCCTTATCCAGTGTCAACTTCATTTGGGCCCTATCATAGTGGAACCTCAGCCCGATTGACATAGAGCCAGTTGCTTTGTAAACTTTAGTACAATCCTACAATTTGCAGTTGACAGAGGTTACAAGGCAAGGAAATAAGCATCTCTGTAGACGAAATGACATGCTATTCAAGTTGATGCTGTGTAAAGGGCTTACTACAGAACAGTGGGGCGAGAAGGGAGTCAATCTGGCTAAGTGACTACGGGGCAAGGAAGTTAGCAGTGAGCGTGTATTCTTTATGAGAGAAGACCCTCATATCCGGAGGCTTATGACTCCAAGCTGCTTTTTATTATACCTTGGCACATCCAGGCAAATGGTTACATCCCAAGAAGGATGTATCACATTCAATGATTCATTCCGTATCTTAAATCGAAGTCGGCAGGAGCTTGGTTAAAAGCCCTGAAAGGGGATAGTTATGGGAAAAGGGTGCACAGAAATTTACCAGAGCTGCTGTGCTTATTAGGAGGTTCAATGGTTCAATTTAGCTTTACTGAGGCACAAGAGATGCTACGCCGTGAGGCACGAGATTTTGCGCAGAAGGAACTTGCCCCCGGAGCCAAAGAGAGGGCGAAATCTCCTATCATGCCCAGAGATATGATTAAGAAAATGGGGGAGCTAGGATTTTTGGGAATCAGCCTTCCTGAGAAATATGGGGGGCAGGGAGCTGACTGGGTCTCACTGGGCATAGTCATCGAGGAACTGAGTAAAGTAGATTTCACTCTCGGGCCAGTCTCGATATTTCCTGGCCTTGCACATCTATGCCTTGAGCAGGCTCGAGAAGAGGTAAGAGAAGAGTGGTTACCCTCATTGGTCAAAGGCGAAAAACTGGGTTGCTTTGCTGTTTCTGAGCCTGACTGTGGCTCTGATGCCGCGGCTATGAAAGCAACAGCAATTAGGGACGGTGATTACTATATTCTCAAGGGAGAGAAGAGCCCGATTAGTGCGGCGTGGAGTGCTGACGCTGCCATTTTTTTTGCCAAGACGGACCCTGCGGCGCGGGCAAGGGGTGTAACCGGTTTCTGGGTACCCCTCGACCTTCCCGGGATAAGCAAGACTCTCATTGCCCATACTGGATGGAAGGGTAATGGTGTGGCTTCAATCTTCTTTGACGAGGTGCAGCTACCAAGCAGGTATCTAGTAGGTGAGGAAGGCAAGGGCTTCTATATCTTTGCTGCTGGTGGGGCAGATTACCTTCGAGTCTGCCTGGGGCTTGTCGCCCTGGCAATTGCACAGACTTCCTTGGAAGAGACGATAGATTATGCGCTACAGCGCACTGCTTTCGGTCAGCCCATAAGCCGTTTTGAGGGTGTTTCCTTTAAGATTGCCGAGCATGCTACGCTGATTGAGGCGGCAAGGCTGCTTTGCTACCGCACCCTCTGCCTCAAAGACCAGGGCTTAAAGCATACCAAAGAATCGGCTATGTGCAAGTGGTGGTGTCCCGAGGTAGCATTTAATGCTATCCATGATTGTGTGCTCCTTCATGGGCATGTTGGCTATAGTGAAGAATATCCCCTTGAGCAGCGGCTGAGGGATGCCCTCGGCTTTGAGTTTGCCGATGGCACAGCCCAGATTATGAAGATCGTCGTCGCCCGAGAAATCATGGGCAGAGCGGCTGTGCCCTACTGACGAGCCATGGAAAATTTTGATTTTGCGGTAATCCCAGATTCAGATGCCATCTTAATAAATTAAGGAGGAAGAAATGCTAGCATTGGAAAAGATTCGGGTCTTAGAACTGACGCCGCTGGCCCCCGGCGAATTCTGCACTATGATTTTGGGGGATTTCGGAGCTGAGGTGCTTAAGGTTGAATCACCGGCAGGGAAATTGGGTCTTGCACTTCAGGGCGAAATCAACAGAAAGGAGGCAGCTTATAATCCCCTGGACCGCAACAAAAAGAGTATAGTGCTCAACCTGAAATCTCAAGCAGGGCGCCAATTATTCTACCGCCTCGCCGAACAAGCAGATGTTATTGTTGAAGGCTTTCGTCCTGGAGTTGTTAAGAACTTGGGAATAGATTATGACACCATAAAGAAGCTAAATCCCAAAATCATTTACTGCTCGCTTAGCGGCTATGGGCAGAATGGGCCATATCGTGATTTTCCGGGCCATGATATCAATTACATATCAATTGCTGGCGTGCTGGGCTTAATTGGACCCAGCGGAATGCCCCCAGTTATTCCGATGAATTTCATAGCGGACTTTGCTGGTGCCTCTCTATACGGAGTCATCGGCATTTTGATGGCCTTGGTGGCTAGAAATGAGACAGGCGAGGGACAGTATGTAGACGTGGCCTTTACAGATGGAGTGATATCACTAGAGACCTTCCTAACTACCTGGTATTTTCTCCATGGTGCAATTCCCAAGCGAGGTGAGACCATGCTCCACGGCGCTTATCCTTATTATGGGGTATACGAAACCAAGGATGGTAAATACATTAGCATTGGCTGCGTTGAACCACATTTCTGGGAGAACCTGTGTCGCCTGATAGGAAAAGAGGAATATATACCCTACCAAGTTAGCATCGAGCATTTTCTTCAGAAGCCAGATGGTGAGAAATGGGCGGAGATTTCCTCCTATTTGAAACAAAGCTTCCTAACCAGGTCTAGAGATGAATGGTTTGAATTGCTAATTCAGAACGACATCCCTGCTGGCAAAGTCTACACCTTGGACGAGGTTTTTTCCGATCCTCAAGTGCTTCAGCGAGAGATGGTGACAGAAGTAGAGCACCCAACCTTTGGTAAAATCAAACAAGCTGGCATAGCCCCTAAACTATCTCACACTCCAGGCAAGGTAAGGACTTTTACTCCCCTCACTGGTGAACATACTGAAGAGGTATTGCGGGGATTAGGGTATAGTAGCAAGGAAATCGAGAATTTGCGGCAGGAAGGTACAATAGGCTAAAAAACAAAAGGATGGTGGGGTTTTACCGTCCCAACAGGCAATTCACACGTCAGCGGTGCATTGATAATTAGTTGATGTTGTGGTATGCTCTGGTGGCTAAACTTTGTTAAGGAGGTGTGACAATGTCTGCTCCAGCGCCAGCATCGCCGCTATTCTGGAGATTCAACCCAGAGGTCTACAAGCTAATTGGGACGAAATGTAAGGATTGCGGCCATATAACCTATCCCCGTAGGAAAATTTGTCCAATATGTGGGAGTCTCAACCAGGAAGAGCACAAGCTTAAGCGCACGGGAACAGTGCAAACCTATTGCATTAACTGGACGACACCCCCGGGGCTTGAGCCGCCGGTCCCTATCATCGTAGTTGATTTAGAGGGAGGGGGGAAGTATCAGGGCGTAATCACCGAGGTGACCCAGGCCGAAGAAGTGAAGATAGGAGGCAAGGTGGAAATGGTTCTCAGAAAGGTCTGGACGGATAGAGGTATAAATATCTATGGCTATAAATTTCGTTTAGTGGAGGAGGGCTAAGATGAGAGGTAAGGTTGCTATAATAGGAGTTGGGATGATTCCCTTCGGGGAGCTTTTCGAGAAGGGCCTGGAGACTATGGCTCAGGAAGCATATATAAACTGCCTGAAAGACGTGGACAAGGGAATCGACCCGAAAGAGATCAAGGCGGCCTGGTTTGGGCAGTGGAGCGGTGGTTTGATTGGTCAAGGTGCCCAGGGTGGATCAGCGCTGGCTAGCATGATAGGGCAGATGGAGATTCCCATAACCAGAGTGGAAAATGGCTGTCCTACAGGAAGTGATACCTTTAGGAATGCCTGTCTTGGGGTTGCTTCCGGCGTTTATGACGTGACCCTGGCTCTGGGCACAGAAAAGATGAGGGATAAGCCTGGCGTAGAGTCCCTGGTTGCTGCTGGTGGAGGGACGGGAGCGGGAATGGGGATGCACCCTTCCTGGATGTTAGGAGGTGGTGGACCTTCGATCCAGGCGCTCTATGCCACGCGGCAGATGCACGAGCTTGGATGTACTATGGAGGATTATGCCAGGGTTGCCGTGCTAAACCATCATAATGGAGTGTCCTGCCCATATGCCCACTATCGATTCGAAGTAACAGTGGAGCGTGTGCTCAATAGTCCTCTGGTTTGCTGGCCGCTGCACTTGCTCGATTGTTGCCCTCAGACCGACGGTGCCGCTGCGGCTTTATTATGTCGTGCTGACCTGGCTAAAAAATACACCGATAAGCCGGTTTACGTTTTGGGGAGCAATATTGGCATGGACCATGGAAATCTGTGGGACAAGCACAACTTCATCGAGATGCTATCTACAATCAGGGCCGCTCGAGGAGCATTTGAGATGGGTGGAGTGAAGCCTGAGGATGTGGATTTCGCTGAGGTCCATGATTGTTTCACCAATACGGAGCTGATGAACATCGAAGACATAGGTTTTTGCCGAAAGGGCGAGGCCCATAAGTTGCTCAGAGAGGGGCAATTTGAAAGAGACGCCAGACTTCCGATAAACCCAAGTGGAGGTTTGAAGGCACACGGTCACCCCATAGCTGCCACCGGACTTGGTCAGATTTGCGAGGTCGTTTGGCAACTGCGAGAGGAAGCGGATGAAAGACAGGTCAAAATTAAGAACGGCATCGGGGTGCAGCATAACGTAGGCGGGCCGGGATTTGGCGTTGCTGGCGTGAACATCCTATCCCGTTCACCGTAGTTCTTTAGAAGGAGGTTAGTAAACATGGCTGGTATTGTTGGATACGGAATTTATGTCCCTAAGTATAGGCTCAAGCAGGCTGATGCTGCCATTCCCTGGGATAGCTGGGCTAGTGGTGAAAAAGCGGTCTGTGGAGCTGATGAAGATATCATAACTATGGCTGCTGAAGCTAGCGAGAAGGCGGTTAGACATGCCGGAATAGACCCAGCGAAAATTGGCAGCATATACATCGGCACCGCCTCCTCACCATACATAGAGCAGTATTTAGCCCCTATTTTGGCTGAGACATTGGACTTGGCTCCAGAAGCGACTATGCTAGACTACTGCGGCTCGGTCAACTCGTGTGCCAATGCGCTTCTGGGATGCCTGGATGCAATTGAATCAGGAAGAATAGAGAACGGGATTGTTATTGGGACCGAGGATAGGGCAACTGCCCCAGGCACCGAAGGTGAGGCTAGCTTTGGCGCGGCAGCAGCAGCCCTCGTCATCGGCAAAGACGGGATAGTCGCTGATATCGAGGGTGTACATACGTACTCCACGCTATTCATAGATAGGTGGAGGGCAGCGAAGGATACATGGGTGTCCAGCTATTTTGACTATAGATTCGACAGAGAATTTGGATATGAAAAACACGTCGTAGCCGCAAGTAAGGGACTCATGGGAAAGATAGGAAGAAAAAGTGAGGACTTTAAGTATGCGGTTTTCCAGCAACCGGATGAGAGGCTCCCCGGTTTAGCTGCCCGGGGTCTGGGAATTAATAAGGAACTATTAGCCCCAGGTATAGCATCGATTCTTGGAGATTTGGGTTCGTGCTCGGCATTTGTCAGTCTGGCGGGCATCCTGGACAAGGCAAAGCCTGGAGAAAGGATACTGCTCACCTCTTATGGCTCGGGTAGTAGCAATGCATTTAGCATTATTGTGCGTGATGAGATAGAGCAAAAAAAGAAGAATCTGGGTATTACTTTAGAGAAATATCTGGAACGAAAAGAGTATATCGATTACGTAAGATATCTGAAGACTACCCAGACGCTCAAGCGAGCACCTTACTAACCGGGGTTGCAACTTCAAGAAAAATGCCTCCCCGAGCGGGAGGCATTTTTCTATCCTTCCTCCAACAAGGAAGTCTATCTTCCTACAGTCTTTGCCAGCTCAAGTCCCCGCCTGAAGGCCTCTCTATTTTGCTTCAGTAGTGCCTCTCTGGGCTTGTATCTCTTCTCCAGTTCCTCCTCGACAAGGTCAGCAGGGACTGATTTGATTAAGCCGACGTAAACTCCAAGCAGAATCAGATTACTGATTACGCTGCTACCCATAGTAACAGCTATCTCCAGCCCTGAAACCTGTAGTAGCTTGAAGTCTCTCCTTTCCGGCTCCTCTCTCAATCCAGCGCTCTCTATGATGATGACTCCGCCAGGGCGTACTCGTGACTCAAAGGCTTTGAATTGGGAGCTGTCGAAGATCATGACCGTCTGGGCTTGGTCCAGTATTGGTGAGGCAATCTCCTCGTCGGAGAAGATAACGGTGCACTCACAAAGTCCACCCCGCATAGCCTCCATATAGGAGGGAAGGTAGGAGACGTGTTTGTAAGCTCGGAGAGCTGCACCGGAGAGCAGTTGTCCTGCCGTAAGCACCCCCATACCACCGAGCCCAGCTATCAGTACCTCGGCTCTTGAAGGTGCTTTTCGTTCCATGAACATCTCCTCCATCAACTAAGGATTGCTAGTCGATCTTATCCACGTTTTTGAATTCGCCCAGGGGAAACTCGGGAATCATCTTCTCTTCTATCCACATCAGGGATTCCACAGGACTTAGGTGCCAGTTAGTCGGACAGGCTGAGAGCACCTCAACAAAGCTGAGACCAATATGGTCTACCTGCGTTTGGAAGGCAGCCTTGAGGTATTTCTTGGTGCGCTGGTAATTAGCCGGGTTGTTGACTGCACCACGGGCACTGTAGGCTACCCCCCTGAATGTGGCGGCCAGTTCAGCGGTATGTACCGGGTACCCCTCCGTGATAACGCTTCGGCCATCAGGGGTGGTAGAGGTTATTTGGCCTGTTAAGGTAGTAGGTGCCAGCTGCCCCCCGGTGGTCCCATAATTGGCGTTATTGCACATAATTATGGTGAACTTCTCACCGCGAATTAAGGCGCCAATGAAGGAATCAGCTCCAATAGCCATACAATCGCCATCCCCCTGGATAGTGAATACGATATTATCCGGGGAGAGGCGCTTGATAGCAGTAGCCGTATCAGGAGGACGCCCATGAGCCCCAAGTACCCTGTCAATGTTGAGCGGATTTGATACATACCCGTTACAACCAATGCCCATAACCGCAATGGCTCTGCCGTCAATATCCAGTTCCTCCAGAACCTCGGCGATGATACGACCAATAGTCCAGTACTGGCATCCAGAGCAAGGTGGTGAAAATACTAGCACGTTTGGTGCCGCCCAGACCTTTTCTGTTTTCATCCCTCCTCGCCTGTTGATAGTCTCCTTATCTCCTCAAGGACTCTGCTGGGAAGGATCATCCCCCCATCGGTGGGTAAATGACGACTCTGCATGCCCAGGAAATGAACCTCGGCTTGCCCTTGAACTGCCATTCTGACGTCCTCCACCATCAGCCCTAGACTGTCCTCAACTACCAGAAAATTGCCTCCTGATTCGGCTTTTCCTTTAACTACTTGATAGGGGAAGGGCCACAGGGTTATCGGTCGAAAAAGTCCCACCTTGAGGCCCTCAGCCCGAGCCATGTTGACCGCCTCCTTACAGACCCGAGCAGGATATCCATAGGCGACCAAGAACAGCTCAGCATCCTCAGCCTGATAACTCTCGTACTTGAGTTCAGATTCCATTTGCTCATATTTGTCAGCCATATGCTCTAACCAAGAGATGTAATTCGGATATCCTCGAGTTAGAACAGCAGCAGTACCGACGCCGGAATGAACGAAACGGAAGTTCTTGTCCTTGTGCCTTTCTCGTCCTCTCACTGCCCAATCTTTCTCAGGCAACGGACCAAAGTCTATGGTCTTAATCTCCAGGGATTCTCTGATTAAACCCAGTATGCCATCTGAGAGCAATATCACCGGATTACAGTATTTGTCAGCCAGATAAAAGGCTAGCTGCACTAAGTCATGTGTCTCCTGTACTGAATCTGGGGCTAGGATGATGTTCTTATAACCCCCAACGCCTCCCCTGGTGGTGCAGAGATAATCCATCTGCGCATGCCTAATGCTACCCTGCCCCGGCCCACCCCTTTGCACCAGGACTATAATGCAAGGGAGTTCAGCAGCAGCCAGATGAGACATCCCTTCCTGCATCAATGCCCAACCGGGGCTCGAGGTCGAAGTCATCACCCTAAAACCGGCAGCGGCACCCCCATAAACCATCATTATGGATGCGACTTCAGATTGTGATTGAACAAAAATCTTCCCCCTCTTAGGGAATTCTCGGGAAAACCATTCTGGAATCTCGTTTTGTGGGGTTATGGGATAGCCAAAGAAAGCATCGCAGCCAGCCTTTAAAGCCCCCCAGCCAACCGCCTCATTCCCCTGAACAAGCATTCTCTCTACCAAATGAACCTCCCAGGTGAGCCATAGGAATACCCAGAACCCATCTCCCCTGACTTCTAGCTTGACCCAGTACCTTAGTTCTCAATATATTCATAGACCTCAATAGCAAAATGGGGGCACATCCAGTTGCAAACTCCGCAAGCGTTACACCGGTCAGGATTAGCGAAGACAGGTAGCAAGTACCCTTGGGGGCTAAACTTATCCCCTGGTATTAAAATACATCCTCGGGAACAGAATTTCTCGCAGTAACCACAACCTAAGCAATTTGCCTCGTTGATAATTATTCTCCCCTTGGCCATCCCTGGTCCTCTGCTCACCCTTTTCTCTTTGCGAGCTCAAGTCCCCGTCTGAAGGCCTCTACATTTTGGGTTAGCAAGGCTTCCTTTCCCAAGGCGCTCACTCCAGTCTCGACAATGCCAAATCTTGCCTCAAGTTCCCTCTCAATGAACTCTGGGGGGAAAATATTTGTTGCCCGGACGTAAGCTCCGAGGAGGATCATACTAGACACAAGAGTGCTACCCATGCTGGCAGCTATTTCTATGGCCGGGATCTCAAACAAACCCACATCATTCCTCTCAATCTTTGTCTTCAGCCCGGTGCTCTCCAGTATGACTACACCACCAGAACGTACCCTTTCTTGAAAGAACGGAAGTTGGGAGTTATTGAGGATAAGCAAGACATCCCCTTTAGCCACTAAAGGACTGAGTATGGGGGCTTCTGACAGAATGACCGTACACTCACAGGGCCCACCCCGCATCTGAGCGGAGAAATTGGGGAATCTGGTTGCATACTCGTATTTCCGCAAGCCAGCTCGAGCTACTAGCGTGCCAACCCAGACAACACCACTACCGCCGATCCCGGCTGCTATCACCATATGTTTCTCGTTTGCTCCTGGCATTACCGCTCCTCAATTACTTCTTAGCCTATTCAAGGCAATCAACATTCTTGAACTCACCCAAAGGGAAAGCAGGGATTACCTCCTTTTCAATCCGTTCCTGGCATTCCAGGGGAGTCAGGTGCCAATCAGGGGGGCAGGCGGAGAGTATCTCGACGTAGCTGAAACCAACATCATCAATTTGCTTTTGAAGCGCCCTCTTTATATAGTCCTTGGTTCGCTTGCAGTTTGCGGCGGTATTGAGCGCACCCCGGGCAGTATAAGCAACCCCCTTCATAACTGCCATGTATTCAGGAGCGTAAAAAGGATAGCCTTCCACCTTTGGGTCTCGCCCATAAGGTGTAGTGGTCGTCTTCTGTCCAATCAATGTGGTGGGCGCCATTTGCCCGCCGGTGGTGCCAAAATTTCCATTATTAATCATGATAACCGTGATACGCTCCCCACGAACTGCTGCATGAATGGTGCTCTCGGTTCCAATAGCGAGTGCATCGCCGTCCCCTTGCCAGGTAAATACTATCAGCTTACCCCGAGAAAGACGTTTGATAGCCGTTGCTGCGTCACAAGCACGCCCATGGGCAGTTTGAAGCCAGTCGGTCTGTATCAGCACCATGGCCCCCGAATGACAGCCGATTCCGGCAACGCCGATTGTCATCCCTTCAATACCCATTTCCTCAATGGATTCACAAAAGAGTCTGGCAGCAATCCCATATTGACAACCGGGACATGCTACCATTATGCCAAGCCTCCAAAATAACTTTGGCCAGCTCCGAACCAGCTTTCTCTCAGTTATCTCACTCATAGAATCCTCCTTATCTCTTCCACCACCCTCTCTGGAAATATTAGCCCCGTCTCTGTGGGTAGATGGCGAGCAAATGTCCCCAAGAAAAAAACCTCACTTTTGCCTTCAACACCCAATTTGACATCCTCTACCATCTGCCCCAGACTATCTTCAACCACCAGGAATTTGCTCCCTTTTTCAGCCTTTTCCCTGACCATCTGATATGGAAAGGGCCAGGCGGTGATTAATCGAATCAGCCCCACCTTCATTCCCTCATCTCGAGCCATTTCCAGGGCTTCACGGCAAACTCTGGAGAGATAGCCATAAGCAACCAAAACTAGTTCAGCGTTCTCAACCTGCTGAGTTTCGTACCTCAGTTCTGCCTCGGTCATCATTTTGTATTTCTTGTCCAGTGCGGTTAGAAGTGACAGGAAGTCTGGATGAGTCAGGAGCGGTCCATAGCCCTGAGAACATGTGAGGAGGCGTCGCTGCCCGTCCGGTTGGTTATCTAGGCCTCTTATCGCCCAGTCCTTCGCCGGCAGAGAGCCAAACTCAATCCTCTCAACTTCCAGATTTTCCGCAGTTATACCAATAACGGCGTCTGTCAACACTACCACCGGGTTACGGTATTTATCGGCCAGAAAAAAACCCAGTTGGACCAAGTCATGGGTCTCCTGAACCGAGGCTGGGCAAAGGACGATGTTCTTGTATCCACCCTGCCCCCCACCCCGAGTGGCTGTAAAGTAGTCCATCTGAGCCTGTCTAGTTGTGCCTTGCCCCGGCCCACCCCTTTGCACCAACACTACCACGGCAGGAAGCTCGGCATCCACCATATGAGACATGGTCTCCTGCATCAGTGCCCACCCGGGACTCGATGTCGCTGTCATAACCCTAACTCCACAGGCTGCCCCCCCATAGAGCATATTTATTGTCGAGACTTCAGAAGTTGTCTGGAGGAAAATCTTCCCCCTCACAGGGTATTCCCGGGCAAACCACTCGCCGATCTCATTCTGAGGGGTGATAGGATAACCAAAAAAAGCATCACAATTTGCCATTAGAGCCCCCCAGCCTACTGCCTCATTACCTATAACGAACAGCTTCTCCGACACCAAATATCGTCTCCTTTGATAATCAAGGACACCCGATCCTAGGCTGTTGTGAGTGCATAGACTTCAATAGCAAACGCAGGACACACGATTGCGCAATTCCCACAGGCATTACATTCTTCGGGTTTGACCACAACGGGTTTTGAAAAGCCCCTAGCGTCTACCTTCTCCCCGGTAATCTCCAAACAGCCCCGCTTACAAGCTACCACACAATAGCCACAGCCGGTGCAAAAACCTTCATCGATAATTACTTCACCCTTCTCCACTTTTCTTACTTCCGTTGCCCCCTAGCTCAGATGTCTACTGCCCATAGAATGACAAGATAGTTCTTTGGCTTAGGGTCGGTAATTTCATAGTCATGCTCTGCATATAGGCGCTGAACTCGCCGATGCCCTCAAGATAGTAGACCGTTTGTTAATAATAGGCTTGGTTACAGAGTCTGTCAAGCCTAGTGGATAAACGCAGAGCTAGAGCTAAGGTCAGCTATCCCAAGATTCTATGAAAATCACTGACATTAAAGAGACCTAACGATTTAAAAGTTGCTTAAGTTATATCGCCATAGTATCCTGGCACTCAAGGCCGCAGTATGCAGGATAGTCAGAAAGTAGTAAGATTTATGCACATGAAAAATGGCTGAGCCAATAAAACTATGGGAGGTATAAGATGAACGGCAAGATTGTGCCGAAAAAGGGACTCTGGATTATATCGGTGCTGGGGTTGGTGGCAGTACTTCTGCTTGCTGCCTGTGCCATGCCAGATGCAGGAGAGAAAAAGGTGGTAGAAATCGGACTTATAGGCCCTATTACCGGGGCTGCCTCTGGCCCTTCGCAGTATGGATTGAGGAATACAATCGATTACCTTCGATATTTTGAAGAAGTGGGCATCCCTGGATTGAGTCTCCCACCTGGAGTCACCATCAAATTGATATGGGCAGACGATTCAATGGAGATACCTAAGTCAATTAGCGCCTACCAGCGCTTTGTTGAGCGTGGCGTGGTTTTCCTATACATATATAACCCCACATCAGCCGAGGTGTTAAAGCCAAGGTGCGAGAAGGATGAGATTCCTGCCATCTCGATGGCCGCAACAGAAGCTATGATGTATCCTCCAGGCTGGATTTATGCCTTCTATCCTACTGAACCGGAGAGATTCGCCGTCCTGGCTGACTGGATTATGGGGAATTGGGATGAGGAACGCCCTCCTAGGGTAGTCTTCATGGGCACTGATACGCCGTACGGCAGAGCGGTAGAAGTGCAGGGGATAAAGTATGGTGAGAGCATAGGCATGGAGATGCTGCCAATGGAAATCGTTCCTATAATGCCCCTCGATACCTCTCCTCAATTGTTGAGGCTATCTGAGAGAGGGGTGGATTTTATTTATATCTCCTCTATGTGGGTAACAGTTGTGCCAGTCATGAAGGATGCTGAGAGGCTAGGAATTACAGGCAAGATACGCTTTGGTGGCTACGAA
Organism: uncultured Dehalococcoidales bacterium; assembly: GCA_964638975.1. GTDB lineage: Bacteria > Chloroflexota > Dehalococcoidia > GIF9 > AB-539-J10 > RBG-13-51-36. Next base: position 32,724 of record CAZXAJ010000003.1, on the reverse strand, counting down.
AATAGCCAGTCAATATCACTGCTCGAGGCATTGGGGCCTACTGCTGAGGGCTATTTCGCTGCGAGGGGCGCTCCCTGGTATGAAGAAGTGCCATTCTTGACAGATATGTATATGAGGTATCGTGGTGAGATAGATACGCAGGGGGATGGTGCTTCTACGCTATTGTCGGCACCTGTGGCGATTGAAGCCATAAGGAGAGCGATAGAAGAGGTGGGTTATGAAAACCTGGACGGTCGTGCCGTAAAAGATGCACTGGACACTCTCAAGGATTTTGATCCCCATGGTATGGGTAAGGGGATAACCTATGCCCAAGAGGACCATAGGGGATCCGCATCAGTAAAGATATACGAGGTACAAGGTGGGGAGGTAGTGCCCATAACCGATTGGCGAGAGGCACCCATGCTTGTGCCATAGGAGTAAGGGGCCAATATAGAAAACCAAACCAAGGCTATGTTCTCGTGTCCCATGATGAGGACAGCATTACTATGGCTGTAGCTGCTGCCAGTGATTGCCTGAGTGGATTTGATGGGAAAAAGATCGACGGTCTATGTCTAGCTACCACTGATCAGAATAGATTAGTAAAAGTAAAGAAGAGTTAGAAACGGCAAAGAAATAATTTGTGCGGGGGATTCAGTAGGCAGTGATAGGTTCTTTGTCAGTGATGATTCTTTCGCTTGCAGCTAACTGTTGGCGAATATGTTTGGGGATAGTAAAAATAGCCTGGTGGGTGAGGCCATCGTAGGATTTTAGCTCTTTTGATATTCTTGTGGCAATTCTGGTGTCGACTTCCTTGGCAGTCAATTTGGGGGGCTCAATGCTTTGGGAAGCAGAGACAAAGCCCCACAAGCCCAGAAAGGAGGGCACCTGGACTTGGTAGGGGCAAGCTACCTGAAAGACGCTTCCTAAGGTAGTAGCAATAGCGGTGAAATTATCTAAGTTCATCCATTCAGCAGATTCAGCCTGCACTGACATAATGCCATCGGGCTCTAGCTTTCGCCTAACTGTTTGGTAAAATTCCTTAGTGTATAGCAAGCGTGCTGGCCCTTCCTCCAAAGGGTCAACCAAGTCAATAATGATGACGTCGAATTTGTCGCTACTTTCCTCCAGGTATTTTCTGGCATCGGCAAAATGAAGCTCTGCCCTGGGGTCATCGAAGGCATTCTGATGCCAGGAAGGCAAGAAGCGACGACAAAGCCCTACAACCTCTTCATCAATATCCACCATGACAGCTCTTTTTACCGTCTTATGCGCCAAGACTTCCCTCAAGGTCGCACCTTCACCTCCCCCAGCAATGAATACCTTCTCTGGCTGGGCATGGGCAAGCATAGCTGGGTGTACCAGAGCTTCATGATAAATAAATTCATCAGCCTCGCTGGACTGAATTTTGCCATCGAGGATAAGACAGACACCGAAGCTCCCCGTATTGATGATATCTACCGACTGAAACTTAGTTCGGCCTGAATATATCCTCTCCTTAATGCTGTGCAGCATAGTAAGGTCAGGGCTTATATGGTCAGAGAACCATCTATGTTTATCTGGGTCGCTATCCTTCATTTTGCACACCCAACTTGGCTATCCTCCATAATTCCCCTTTTAAGCTCAATCAGGGAGTGACTTTGGGCCCCTAGCCTCTCTGTGATCAATGTAGCAGCCTTTTCAGGGTCTACATCCTCCCCACAGGTGAAAACATCTACGGCAGCGTACATGTATTCTGGCCAGGTATGAATGGAAATATGTGATTCAGCGATATTGACCACTCCGCTCACTCCGTGGGGAGAGAAGTGATAAAAGGACTCGCCCACTACGGTAGCACCACTTTGGATGGCCGCTTCATTAAGGCAATCTTTGAGAAAATCTAAGTCATCTAGCACCTCCTCATTGCAGATTTTTAGTTCTAGTAGCAGATGTCTTGCAAGCGCATTCAAATCACCTTCCCTCCTTCAAAATTTAGATTTATGATGGAGCCTTTCGGGCAACAGGCCAAATTGTATATAATGTTAACCCTTTTATCAACAATATAGGAGTTTCTGCTAAAATAAGCGAGGGCAAGAATTATGTCTGCAAGGGGACAATTGGTTACCATCTGCACTGCCAGGCAAATGGAGGCGCAAATCATCCAGGGACGGCTGGAGAGCGAAGGCATACCAACTCTCTTAAGCTACGAGAGCGCCGGTCTAGTTTATGGGCTTACAGTAAATGGATTAGGCGAGGTAAAAATAATGGTGCCCAAGCGGCTGGCCGAAGAAGCTAAGGAAATCTTGGGGATTGGTGAGGAAAAGGGAAATTTAAAAGGCAAAAGGCAAAAATAAGTTTTGAGTTTTGATGTTTAGTTTTTGAATTTTAATGACGTCCAGATTAGAACGTGTAACTGAACAGCGGCTGGATAGCCTGAGCAGGATTCGGGCTCGTGGTATAGACCCTTATCCCCATTCCTATCATCCCAGCCACACTATTCGAGAGGCAATAACTCTTTTTGAGGAGCAAGGTGAGAGCTCTCAGGACATATCCCTGGCTGGCCGCATTATGGCCAAGCGTTCTATGGGTAGGAGGTCCTTTATTGATATTCGCGACAGCTCAGGAAAGATACAGCTTTCTTTCCGCTATGACCTTTTGGGCAAGGAGAGATACGAATTTCTCCAGGATATTGATATCGGCGACATTATCGGGGCAGAGGGAAAGCTTTTCCGAACAAAGTCGGGAGAGCTTACTCTGGAAGTATCCGATTTCGCCATGCTGTGTAAATCCCTTCGCCCGCTGCCGGAAAAGTGGCATGGGCTGGCTGACGTAGAAAAGCGCTATCGGCAGAGGTATCTCGACCTCATTTCCAACGAAGAGAGCAAAAACATTTTTGCTTTGCGTAGCAAGACTATCACTGTGATAAGAAGTTTTCTCGATAAGCAGGGATTTATAGAGGTGGAAACTCCTGTGCTTCAGCCTCATGCTGGTGGAGCAATGGCACGCCCCTTTGTCACCCATCACCACACCCTTGATGAAGACCTATATCTGCGGATTGCCCTGGAGCTCCACCTCAAGAGATTGGTGGTAGGGGGCTTTGATAAAGTTTATGAGATGGGACGTGCTTTTCGCAATGAAGGCATCTCTGTCAGACATAACCCGGAATTCACCTTGCTTGAATGCTATCAGGCTTATAGTGATTATAATGACATGATGAGATTAGTTGAGGAGATGCTCGCTCATATAGCTCAGGAGGTTCTGGGTACTACCAAGCTTGCTTGCAATGGCAAAACCATCGATCTTGGTCTTCCGTGGCAAAGACTTTACCTGCGTGAGGCAATAGAAAATTATTGTGGCATTGATTTCGAAAATTACGCCGATGCTGCTTCCCTGAGGTCACGGATGGCAGAACTAGGAATGGAAATCGAGCCGAGCAAGGGGAGGGGTAGACTGGTGGACGAATTGCTTTCCACTTTTGTTGAGCCAAACCTTATCCAGCCAACTTTCCTTCTGGATTACCCTGTAGAAATGTCACCTCTTGCTAAGAGAAAGCGAGATAATGACAGGTTGGTAGAGAGATTCGAGGGATTTGTTGCTGGCAAGGAGATTGCCAATGCCTTCACCGAGCTTAATGACCCCCTGGAGCAAAGGGAGAGGTTCCGCCAGCAGCTAAAAGAACAAATTGCCGATGAAGAAGTGGAAATCGCCGATGAAGATTTCCTTCAGGCTTTAGAATATGGAATGCCACCTACTGGTGGTCTGGGAGTGGGTATTGACCGATTGGTGATGTTGCTTACTGGGCAGCAATCTATTCGGGAAGTGATATTTTTCCCCCAGCTAAGGACAAAGCCGGAGTCCTGAGAAAAGAGAAGGAAGCAATGCTTGACATTAAACTTATCCGTGAAGACCCTGAACTTGTTCGCCAGGAATTGGAGAAAAGAGGCGATACCTTTGTTCTAGATAGCATCCTTGAGGGTGACAGTCGTTATCGCAGCTTGCTCCGTAGGACAGAGGAACTCCGTGCTAAACACAATGAGACAAGCAAACAACTGGGCCAGAGCAAGGAAAAACCACCTCAGCTCATCGCCCAGATGCGTCAATTGGGAGAGCAAATATCATCCTTGCAGCAGCAGACCAAAGAAGCTAAGGCTGACCTCGATTGTCTCCTACTGGAGTTGCCCAATATACCCCACCCCAGCGTACCTGTAGGGAGAGGCGAGGCCGATAACATTGTAGTGCGTACCTGGGGCAAGCCAAGGGAATTATCTTTTAAGCCATTGCCTCATTGGGAGTTGGGGGAGAATTTGGGCATAATAGATTTCCAGCAGGGCGTGAAGCTCTCAGGGACCAGGTTTTATGTTCTCAAAGGGCTGGGCGCACGTCTTCAACGAGCACTTATCTCGTTTATGCTCGATGTACATGTGAACAAGCATGGCTATAAAGAAATCTATCCTCCTTTCATGGTAAAGCGAGAATGTATGGTAGGCTCAGGAAATTTACCCAAGTTCGGCGATAATCTGTATCATGATGATGAGGGCGATTTTTGGTTTATACCCACAGCGGAGGTGCCGCTAACTAACCTGCACCGCGATGAAATATTAGGTGCAGATAGCTTACCCCTCTATTATGTTGCCTATACTCCTTGTTTCCGTCGAGAGAAGATGGCTGCTGGCACAGATACCAGAGGCATTAAGCGAGGGCACCAATTTGATAAGGTGGAGCTCTACAAGGTTACTACTCCGGAAAGCTCTGACGAAGAACTGGGGAAATTGGTAGCCGATGCTGAGGACATATGCCGGAACTTGGCCATACCTTACCGCGTGGTACAATTATGCACCGGAGACCTCGGCTTTGCTGCCTGCAAAACATATGATATTGAGATGTGGGCTCCTGGCTGCGCTGAATGGCTCGAGGTCAGTTCTTGTAGCAATTGCGTTGAATTTCAGGCGAGGCGGGCAAATATCCGCTATCGCCCTGAGCCTGGTGCCAAATCACAGTTTGTTCACACGCTCAATGGCTCGGGATTGGCTCTGCCAAGAGTCCTTATCGCTGTGCTGGAAAACTACCAGCAAGCTGATGGCACAGTATTAGTTCCCGAGGTATTAGAGCCCTACCTGAGAGTAACATAATCACCGCAAGCCACATATTGAAAGCAAAGGGCTGAAGCTGCCCTTTGTGCCTTGATTAATGCAGGATATTCGATTCTTCGGTATAATATGGCGTAAAATCCTCTGGCTTATCTCAGTTCATAATCTATAGTAGCCTCGAATAATAGCTGGAGAAGAGATATAAAAGATGGATTTCGAATTCAGCGAGGAGCAAAAAATGTTTCGGGAGGCTATTCGAAACTTTGCCAGAACCGAGATTGTTCCTCTGGTCGATGAGTCGGAAAAAAATGAGACATTTCCAGCACAGTTATTCCCCAGGATGGGTGAGCTGGGCTATATGTGTATTTCTTACCCTGTTGAGTATGGTGGTGCCGGAATGGGCAAGCTCGATGAATGTATTGAATGGGAGGAGATAAGCCAAGTTTCCACAGGGATAAACTCATGCCTTATGATTCAATCCGGGTTATCTACTTCCGCCATCATGGACCATGGCAACGAAGTTTTAAAGCAAAAGTATCTGGTTCCAGCAATCAAAGGGGAAAGAATAGCTGCCTTTGCGCTTACCGAGCCCAACGCTGGCTCTGACGTTGCCGGCATAGAAACTACTGCCAGAAAAGAAGGCGATAAATATATCATAAATGGAAGTAAACTATACACTACCAATGGAACGATTTGCGATTTCCTCTTAATACCTGCTTATACCGATAAAAGCAGGGGACACCGAGGAATAACTTTGTTCCTTTTAGATAAGGATACACCAGGATTGAGCCGCAATAAAGTACATAAGTTTTGTTACCGTGCCTCCGACACGGGAGAGTTCACCTTTGATAATTGTGCTGTGCCTGAAGAAAATTTAATTGGCGAAGAGAATAGAGGATTTTACTATCTCATGGAAAGCTTGGATGTTGGTAGAGTCACTCACGCCGCCTCCAGGGTAGGGGCTGCTCAAGCTGCCTTTGACGCAGCGCTGGATTATGCCCAGCAAAGAATCCAGTTTGGCCGCCCCATTGCCAAATTTCAGGTCAACGCCTTCAAGCTGGCCAGGATGGCGCTGGAGATAGAATCAGCAAGGTGGATGACTTACCATGCTGCCTGGCTTCATGACCAGGGCAAACCCTGCACAAAAGAGGCGGCTATGGCCAAGCTCCTTTCCAGCGAGGTATACCAACATGTTGCCGTGGAAGCAATGCAGCTCTATGGCGGTGCTGCAGTCTACGAAGATGCTGTTGTTAACCGCCACTACAGGGACTCTTATCTTGGCAAAATTACAGAGGGAACATCAGAGATACAGGAGCTTATTATTGCTAGACAAATTGGCATTCGTGATGTAATGTAACTTAGTTTAAGTTGGTAAACATAAATATTCACAAAAATAAAAAGTTAGGAGGGATTTTATGGTAGGCATTATTTCATATGGTGTACACATTCCTTGGCATCGGATAAGCCATAAGACTATTTCCTCAGCCATGGGATGGTTCAATGCAGCATCTCCACCGGGTGAAAAGGCAGTAGCCAATTATGATGAGGATAGCATTACTATGGCGGTATCTGCTGGCATGGATTGTCTGGATAACCTTGAACGAGAGAAGATAGACGGCCTGTATTTTGCTACCACCACCTCCCCCTACACAGAAAGACAGGGAGCAGGGATAATCGCTACCGCCCTCGACATTCGCCCCGATATACGAATTGCTGATTTTGCCCATTCCACTAAGGCGGGAACTACCGCTTTAATCTCCGCTTGTGAAGTGGTTAAGGCAGAGGCAGCGAAGAGCATGATGCTCTGTGCTTCTGACTGTCGCCTAGGGAAACCTGGCAGTACCCAGGAGCATATCTACGGTGATGGCGGTGCTGCCTTGCTAATGGGGGATAACATGGTGATTGCCAGCTTGGAGGGCTACTACTCCTTGTCTTACGATTTCACCGGTGAATGGAGAGCAAGCTGGGAAGACTTTGGGCACTCTTTGGAAGATAGATTCGTTCAAGATGAAGGCCACAGTAAATTTATTCCCCAAGCTATCTCCGGGCTATTGCAGAAATACCAGCTAAGCATTAAGGATTTTGCCAAGGTGATTTACCCCGGTCCTAGTGCGCGACTGCATGCTGCTATAGGGAGAAGGCTGGGAGCTGAACCCGAACAGATTCAAGACCCTATGCTCACTTCAGTAGGCAATACCGGGGTAGCTCATACATTGATAATGCTGGTGGCAGCACTTGAGGAGGCCAAGCCAGGAGACAGGCTCCTTGTTGCTAGCTACGGAAATGGCAGCGACGCTTTGTTTTTCCAGGTGACTGAGGAAATAGAAAATATGAAAGACAGAAGAGGGATAAAAGACAGCCTCGCCTTAAGGAAGGAGTTATCGAATTACGAGAAATATGTTGCCTTCCGCAATATCCTTCCTGTAGAGAAAGGAATACGCGGAGAGAAATACGAAGGCTATTTCACCCCGCTGGCGAGACAATGGAGGGAGCGCCGGGCAATCTTAGCCCTTTGCGGGTCTCGATGCAAGCGTTGTGGCACCCCACAATATCCCCCTCAGAGGATATGCGTGAAGCCTGGTTGCGGGGCTATTGATGAGATGGAGCCCTATCGCTTTTCCGACAAAAAGGGTCGCCTGTTCACCTACACTGCGGACAACCTGTCCTATAGCCCCAGTCCGCCAGCAATATATGGCATGATAAACTTTGAGGGTGGTGGGAGGTATTGGTTTGATTTCACTGATTGTGACGCTGATTCACTCAAAGTAGGCATGCCAGTGGAGATGATCTTTCGTAGAAAATACGCAGATAAAGAACATGGCATGAACACATACTTCTGGAAAGCGATACCAGTGCGAACATAAAATCGAAGTGTAAGGAGGACATACCCATGGCAGAAAGCATAAAGGATAAAGTGGCGATTATAGGTATGGGGTGTACCAAGTTTGGGGAGTTGTGGGACAAGAGCCCCGAGGACTTAATAATCGAGGCCTACAAGGAAACGATGGAGGATGCTGGGATAGAAAAGAAAGACATTCAGGCGGCCTGGCTGGGGAGTCACCTGGATGATATCAGCATAGGCAGGGGTGTCATAATCTTCTCTATGGCGTTGAAGTTGCCGTTCATTCCAGTAACCAGGACGGAGAATTTCTGTGCTACGGGCACGGAAGCCCTGAGGGGCGCTTGCTATGCGGTTGCTTCAGGGGCTTATGACATAGCTCTGGCGCTTGGCGTAGAGAAGCTCAAGGACGTGGGCTATGCCGGACTTCCTGAAAGTGGTAACCTCAATATGGAGGGAACGCTGGGCAGGTTCACTACCCCGGCAAGGACGGCACCGGGGGCATATGCCATGATGGCTACAGGATACTTTGCGAAGTATGGACTTAGTCCTGAAGATGGCAAGAGAACATTGGCTAAGATATCATCAAAGAGCCATCATAATGGTACTTTAAATCCTAAAGCTCACCTCCGCAGAGAAGTGAGTGTGGAGGACGTAATGAAGGCTCCCATAATTGCATGGCCGCTGGGGCTATATGACTGTTGCGGGGTGAGCGATGGGGCAGCAGCCGCAATTGTAACTCGGGCTGATATGGCGAAGAACTTCAGGCCTGACCCTGTTTATGTTAAAGCGCTCCAGATTGCGGCAAGCTCAGGGGAAGAGTTGCTGTACACTGACTACGACTATGCCCATGTGGAGACAACCTATCGGGCGGGAATTGCTGCCTATCGAGAGGCAGGAATAAAGAACCCGCGAGAAGAGCTAAGCATGATGGAGACTCACGACTGCTTCTCCATCAATGAACTCACCCAATATGAGGACCTGGGGATATCGCCCAGGGGCAGGGCAAAGGAGGATGTTGATGCCGGCTTCTTCAATATAGATGGCAAGATTCCTAATGAGGTCGATGGTGGGCTGAAGTGCTTTGGACATCCCATTGGCGCTTCCGGGCTGCGGATGGTATATGAGATATACAAACAGCTTCAAGGAAAAGCAGGGCCAAGGCAACTAAAGGACCCTAAAATCGGGCTTACTCACAATATGGGTGGCACTCCTCCTTCATGTGTTGTTGCTGTAGGCATAGTGGGCCTATAATGCTATAAGGCTACCAGCTAGTGGCCCCGAGACATTAGGAATAATAAATTATGGGAGGAACCCAGATGGCGATAGGAATCACTTCTTATGGAGCATACCTGCCGTGGCACCGGCTGGGGCCAGGAACAAATGGTTGGACTGCACGTACGGAAAGGGCTGTAGCTAGCTTTGATGAGGATAGCATCACCATGGCAGTGGCTGCCGCTGTTAATTGTTTGGATGGCTTTCATCGCCAGGATATTCAGGCCTTGTACTTTGCTTCCACAACACCCCCCTATAAGGAAAAATCAAATGCCACCACTGTTAGTGTTGCTGCTGACCTCCCTTTTGAGACCCTTAGCATGGATTTCTCTGACTCCTTGAGAGCAGGTACTGCCGCTTTGCAAGCGGCAATTGATGCTGTGAAAGGGGGCTCGGCCAAGCAGGTGTTGTTAGTTGCTGCTGATATGCGTGTTCCGCAGCCTCGGTCGGAGTTTGAACCAGTTTTCGGCGATGGCGCTGCTGCTTTGTTAATAGGAAACTCAAAGGTCGCTGTCCAGCTCGAAGATAGCTATGCTGTCTCCCACGAGATGCTGGATGTTTGGAGGGCCGATGGTGATGCTTTTGTCCGTACCTGGGAGGACCGATTTGTGATTGAGGAGGGTTATTTGAAAATACTCCCTCAAGTTATCTCAAAGCTGTTGGATAGAAATAAGCTGAGCTCGAAAGATATTACCAAGGCAGTTCTCTACGCCCCTGATTCTAGAAGACACAGAGAGATGGTCCGGAAGCTCGGCTTTGACCTGGAGACCCAGGTTCAAGAGCCCCTGTTTAGCACGGTAGGAAATACCGGAGCTGCGTTTGCTCCGATGATGTTGGCGGCTGCCTTGGAAAAAGCCAAAGCCGGGGATAGAATTCTCCTTGCTAATTATGGCAATGGTGCCGATGCTTTCCTCTTTCGAGTCACGGAGGAAATAGAAGCTATTAGAAATAGTCGGGGGGTGGGGAGTTATGTCGAATCCAAGAGAATTCTTCCTGATTATGAAACATATGCCGTTTGGCGTGGTCTAATTGACAAAGCTCCACCGACACGGCGCCCTCCAATCAGAACCCCATCTCCTTCTGCCATGCATAGGGAAGAGAGCAAGAATCTTCGGTTTCATGGCATAAAATGTAAGCGCTGCGGCTATCCTCAATACCCACCGCAAAGAGTATGCACCAGGTGCCATGCCAAAGATGAGTTCGAGGATTACAGATTTTCAGACAAGAAGGCCAAAGTATTCACCTATGCCCTGGACAGACTGGGACCTACACTTGACCCGCCTCTGGTAGTTAGTGTAATTGATTTCGATGGTGGTGGAAGGATGTTCAGCATAATGACAGATCGAGATGTTGATAAAGTTGAAATAGGTATGCCCCTAGAAATGACCTTCAGAAAGTTCCACAGCTCGGAGGGAATCCATAATTATTACTGGAAATGCATGCCGGTAAGAGCTTGAGTCTGTCCTAAAATCACAGAAACAAGGAGGCTAAAGTTGGCAAAGGGTATCAAAGATAAAGCGGCTGTAATTGGCATGGGTTGCGTCAAGTTTGGGGAAAACTGGGAGCAAAGCGCTGCTGATATGATAATAGACGCGGTCTATGAAGCCTATGAAGATGCTGGAATCGAGCCCAAGGAGATTCAAGCGGCTTGGGTTGGAACCGTCCAGGCAGGTGTTCGAGGCACCCAATTAGCAGTACCCCTAAAATTGGAGTATATCCCCATTAGCAGATTGGAAAATGCCTGTGCTACAGGGACAGACGCCTTCAGGAATGCCTGTTATGCAGTAGCAGCAGGGATATGTGATACCGCTTTGGCTGTTGGGGTTGAAAAGACCAAAGATACTGGCTACAGCGGACTGGAGACGACATACTCCCGGCATATTTCTCAGGGAACATGGTTGGACCCTGAGGTATTTGTGGGGATGCCAGCACAGTTTGCCTTGGCCGCCACTCGATACTTTTATCGTTATAAACTCAGCTACGAGGAAGGCAAAAGAACCTTGGCCAAGATATCCGTAAAGAGCCATCACAATGGTACCATGTCTCCCAAAGCCCATCTCCGCAGGGAGATAACATTAGAGCAAGTAATTAATGCTCCCATAATTGCATGGCCATTGGGATTATTTGATTGCTGCGGAGTGAGTGATGGCGCAGCAGCAGCGATTGTAACTCGGCCTGACTTAGCCAAGAAATTCAGGGACGATTATGTCTTGGTAAAGGGACTGGGAATTACCTGTGGGGCAAGCCAAGCGGAACTTCAAGACGATTATGATTTCACTCATTTCGAAGAAAGCGTGACTGCGGGAAAATTAGCCTATCAGGAAGCTGGGATAAAAGAACCCCGCAAAGAGTTAGACCTTGCCTCAGTGCACGATTGTTTCAGCATTACCGAGCTTCTAAACTATGAAGATTTAGGATTCAGCCCCAGGGGTAAGGCAAAAGAAGATATCGATGCTGGCGCTTTTACATTGGAAGGCGAGCTGCCGGTAAATACGGATGGTGGCTTGAAGTGCTTCGGTCACCCTGTGGGCGCCAGCGGAATAAGAATGCTTTACGAAATATACAAGCAGCTTCAAGGCAAAGCGGATGCTCGCCAGGTAAAGAATGCCAAAATCGGGTTAACTCATAATTTAGGCGGCTTACCCGGTCGCTTTACCTGTGCTGTCACTATCCTCGGGCGGTGAAGCCTATTATAGTAAATATGAAACTAGGCTTTGCTAATCAGCTTTTGCCAAATCAGGCAAGCCTGCAGTCATTGCAGGCATAATGTTCCACAGCTCGTCTACGGTAAATATACCATCTTTAAAGGTGAGCTTCGTTTCATCCATAGAATTGAATATGCCCAATTTCCCTTCGGTCATCATGAATACATGACCATTGACGTGGCTGGATTCCTCGCTAGCGAGCCAGCATACTAATGGAGCTATTGCCTCGGGGCCACCTCCTAAGAACTTGCGCTTCAATTCCTCTAGCTCCAGCTTCTGGGATTCATCCGGGGTAGCTATGCCACGACGGACTGCCAGCTCACGCAGCCTGCCTTCAGGGATGGTATCCGTGAGCCGCGTAATAGCGCGAGGTGCGATGGCATTGCACGTTATACCATATCTGCCTAAAGCCATGGCACAGGAGTAAGTCAATCCAACCACGCCCATCTTCGCCGCACTATAATTTGCCTGGCCTGCGTTGCCCTTAATACCAGCATGGGAGGTTATGTTGATGATTCTGCCATTTCTTAGCTTGCCTTCTTTTGCGGCATCCCTCATCCACCTCACTGTCGCCCTGGTGCAGTAGAAGTTACCATAAAGGTGGGTTTTTATTACGCCATCCCATTCCTCATCGGTCATGTTCCATATCATGCGATCTCTGAGAATACCCGCATTATTGACCAAGACGTCAATCCTGCCGAAACTGTCGATGGCCGTCTTTATGATGCTTTCGGCACCTTCAACTTCGGCTACGGAGGCAAAGCTGACTACAGCCGCGCTTCCCGCCTTGTTGATTTCATTGACCACCTCTTCCGCTGGCGCTTTAGATGCTCCGGTGCCATCTCCAGTCCCACCGAGGTCATTGACCACCACTTTTGCACCTTCGGAAGCCATAGCTATTGCGATAGCTCTGCCAACTCCCCTACCTGCCCCTGTCACCACAGCAACTTTGCCCTTTAGTCTTTCCATCAATTGCCCCCTTTGCAGCTCTAATTCGAACTCTATTGTAGAATATAATTACTGGATTAATCCAGATGAAATATTGGCTCGTAACTGCCCACTCTGGGTTGTAAGAATCCAAATTTCTCTTTTTGACTCTCTGCGTATTGCAGAATTGGTTTCAGAACTTCATAAATCGGGGGGCCTGGTACAATTAGCTGTACTGCTCTTGTTGTGAATAAGGGACAAGGGCGGAAGCTGGCTTCACAGAATATAACTCTACGTAAATTTAGAGTGCTGTTATCTCAGTGCCTTATTAGAAGACCTACTGCTCCGTCTCCGCGGTAACTGCAGGAACGAGACTCGCTTCGAACTCGTCCTTCCCAAGCACCACAAATATAAGGGCGGGTATTCCCAGCACGGTGACGGTGAGCAGGGCGCAGATAGTCCCGGCAAGCGCCAGTCCCCATCTCCTCCTCTTCAGTGCATACACGCCACCTGCTATCGCCACTGCGCCCACTGCAATTGGTAGAATGGCAATCAAAGCAAGAAAAATGCCCACTCCGCCGAGAATTCCAGGCAGCAATGGGACATTTTCCATTCCCGGAATCATCCAGAAGATAGCCCCCAGCGAGGCAACGCCCGTTGCCAGTAATGCAAGTATTATGCCGCCGGTGGCAGTAGGGACTCCAGCAATAATGCTCAATATCCCTCCCGTCGTCGGTTTCCAAGTCTTATTTATCATTTCTACCCCCTGCTTTTTGCACTCCTCAGCATATTGTAGCACTTAATAAGTACCCTCTGAAAAGCGAAGTTCTTCAGGGGGTAAGTAATGACGGACAGCAAATAAGCTCTATACTGGAACTTCCACAAAAAATACCAGGGCTTATTCCAAACTCAAGGCTGGTTATGCCCAGGCTTGCTCCGATTTATAGCGTGCTATAATTTTCCAAGGCATTAAAGTATATAACCTGTCCCACGGGGCTGGAGCGCGATTGAAGCAGATATAGACCGTGCTACCAGGCTGATATTAGCCAGCAAGTATGTTGTTGGCTTAACCGGCGCCGGCATTTCCGTAGAAAGCGGGATTAGACCCTTCCGCGGTCCGGGTGGCTTATGGACTGAATATGGAGAGCCACCCATGGATGGCTATCCGAGATTTCTTGCTGACCCAAAAGCGCATTGGGAGCAACTCAGCAAGAGAGGTGGCTATATCGGGGAGCTTTCTGAAGCTCTGGAAATGGCTAAGCCAAACCCTGCTCATTACGCCCTGGCTGAACTTGAAGAGCTAGGGATTTTGAAGTATCTAATAACCCAGAATGTCGATAACCTTCATAGAGCTGCCGGCAGCAAAAATGTGGCTGAGATTCACGGAAACTTCCTCAAGACGAGATGCATCCAATGCAATTCACGCTATGAGCCGGGGGAAATATCACTGGAGACTCTTCCTCCACTTTGTCCTGAATGTGGGGGGATAATAAAAAGTGATGGGGTGATGTTTGGCGAACCCATTCCCTCAGATGTCCTCAGGATATGCCAGGAGGAAACGGACAAAAGCGATTGCCTGTTGTCAGTAGGAACTTCTGCTTTGGTTTACCCCGCAGCCGGGTTTTCCCAGCGGGTAAAGAGGGGAGGGGGAGCCTTGATAGAGATTGACCCCTATGAAACTGAGCTTACTTCTCTTTGTGACGTTAGCCTTCGGGGCAGGGCCGGGGAGATGCTTCCTCAGTTAGTGGGTGTTATAAAGATTAGACTGGGTGCTGGATAAAGGGTCTTTCACCAGATGGCAGCGCGGCTGCACTGAAATATACAGGCCAACTGGATTCGGCAGTATTCTATTTGAGCTTGGTGGGTGGTACAATAGAATCAAGAAGAGGTTGAAGTGAAGGGACCACTCTTTTCAACCATCCCCAGCATACCCATTTGACAAGTTAATGCCGTTTTGGCAAGGTTCAAACACAACTAAAATAATAGGAGGAGATTTAAAATGGCAGAGTTGAATGATTATAGCGGTCCGTATAAGCCCGACCTGAGACTTGATGATTTGTCTAAGAGCTTTCTGATAAAGCTGATAAGGGAATATGAGTATGCATGGCTTGATTTAACGGGAGCTTGGTACCGCCACATCAATGCCAAATTTGGAGCTCAAGAAGCCGACGAGGGCGAGTTGGTGGCCTGGTGTAGAATGGCTGAACGTATAAACCCGAGATATGCCAAGCTGGCCAATATCCAGCTAAATACGGTCGTTGATTCCCTCAAGGCCCTCCAATTGCCTCTGGACAATAATCGTGCAGATGCGCTATTCCCTGCAGGTGAGTTTGATATCAAAAACCCCAATCACGTCATAATGACTATAAGGAAATGCCGCACGTTGGAATATATGGAGAAACGTGCGCCGGAAGAAATAGAGCAGAGGTGCCATGTACTGGAGCAGGAGACCATGTACAGGTATTTGATTAATCCCTATATAAGGATAAGGTCTCTAAAGCTGCCTCCTCGAAAAAGCCCGGATGAAATTGCCTGCCAGTGGGAGTTTACGATGTCCGATGAGAAGCAGTGGGAGCCAGGGCAATGGAGTAAATGGCTGACTGAGAAGTGGAGAAGCGAAGGCAAGCCAGATAGCTAAAACATATTGCTGTGCCACATATGTTTCAGAGTTCATAGCTTTGATAATGAGGTGAATCGCAGTGAAGCCAATGCCTCTGCAACTGCCAGCATTAGGATTACGCTGGCTGGATTACTCTACGAGTAGCTTAGACAGGCGGATTTGGAGAGCGAAGCGGACTTCGGAAAGGAGGATAATTCAGGATGAGTGATATGGCTTACTGGTTGATAGGCATAATGATAGTTATGTTGGGGATTGGACTGTCTATTTACTTACAAGGAGACTATCAGTTAGAAACGGAAGAATACATCAGGCGAGTCAAGGCTTCACGCATGAGGGTCATTGGTATAGGTTTTTTGTGTTTGGCTCTGGCTTATCTCATCACGGCGTTGTTTGCTCTTTAGCCAGGGGATAATCAGGCCGTCCATTACCTGGAAAGTTGCTATTCCGTAACGCTTTCCTGTAGTGCTCCAAGCACTCATCAAACTTCACTGACCAGAAGAGCATTCGTTTGGCAGTGGTATGATGATTTGGGGCAGGTCACGAAGACAACCGGCAAGCCACTAACCCTTCGACTTCATTTCATCCATGATTGCGAACATCTTCTTGTATGCATTCTGAGCCTGGTCCCACTCCTCATCCTCTACTCCACCCTCCTCCGATAGAATCCAATACGCTTTGCCAATCTGTCCCCAATATTTTTTTAAGTCTTTTGAGCCAATTGCATCGAGTGATACCCACGCCTCACCACTGATACCCTCTATCCGCTCCTTCATTTTTACCACCTCATCCGCATCCTCATAAGTCGGCACTCCCATTTGCCTTCCGACTTCCCTTCTGACGATCCTCATCCTTAGCTTGATTGCCTCTTCCACGACTTCAAGTCTCTTAGATAATAGTTCCCGCTTTATTCTCCGCTGCTCTCTTTCAGCCTCATATCGTCTATTCCTTGCCTCATCCTGCAATGACCACTCCCTTTGTCTTTCGGATGCCTTTTTTTGAATAAAGTATGTGAGCAAACCACCAACAATTACACCTCCAAGTGTTCCTATTACAGTCATAATGCTCGAGTCCATGTCACCCTCCTGATGCGTACTCAACCTCTCCCGGTCTTGTGATTATACCACCTTCCAAAGCAGATTAAATGGCACAGTGCTCGATAGAGTCTTCCATCTTAGCTTAACCGAGAGTACAATAGAATTAAGAAGAGGTTGATGTGAAGAGGCTATTCTTTTTATCTATCCCCTCTGTTGCCGATACCAGCATATCCGATAATGAGGTAACTAGCAGTGGGGATAATGCCTCTGCAACTGCGGGCATTATGATTACAATGACTGGAGTGGTTGACCAGTAGGATGGGAAGGAAAGATTATTATACAACATGTATTGCTCAAGCAAAAAGCCCTATGAACTTCCTTATTTTCACAATGAGGTATTCTCGTTGGAATATCGAGAATCTTCAATAAATAAGAGAGATTGTATATCGTCAGTTTGTTGATGAGATGCAGGAAAAGGTCAGAAACGGTTTTATGACCAGTAATGTAATATCAAGGGAAATGGTCATTACTGAAGCGATGAAGAAGATGCAGGCCAAGGATAAATAGCGCTTTTACCCCAGAGACAGCCTGAAGTTCTGCAGGGCGTCTCTGGGGTGAAAATCAGCACTGCGTAACTCGAGAGATACCTTTAAGCCTTAGGCTCCAGCTTAAATTCCCACTGACAGGCGATTTCATCCGGACTTTTACGGGGAGGCAGTTTCAAAGGGGTTACCTGGATATCAGGATTAACAAATTTACAGTACTCCACAATGGTCATTTCTTCCAGCATTCCGGCACCACAGCAGAGCTCGATACCTTTGTGGTCCCCTACTTTTTCGAAATAGAGAAGAGTGGGGCACTGCTTGATGGTGAATATAGCATGGTTATCGTTGATGATTTTGTATTCAGAAGGATATATGTCACCTCTGGAGCCATCCGGAATGGACTGCATCAATTTGATACAAGTAATAACGTCATTCCCCTGTATATTCATGGCTTTCATGATAGCCGGGGCCTCGAACTGTCTCACTGTTCTCACATAAACTTCCTCAAACAGCTTGTAGGATTCTTCAGCACTCATGCGCTCCCTGGTGACGTTGGTCCACATTCCCATAAAACCGACGTAAGTTTTGGCGTACGCCTTGATAAGTCTAACAAGAGCCTCTTTAGAAAAATCCTCGAACCTCATGTGTGACATAAACTTTCCGCTGTAGTCTGGCAACTCTGCCATTTTTGTTCCTCCTCTTTTTTCTATTTCTTTTTGGTTTGGACTTGCATGTAGTCAGCGGGGACTGTTGCCGAACTCGCTTTAAAATTCCGATTTAGCTACAATTTCCGCCGCAAAAACCATCGCCGGCAGTGTTGGTCTTGGGTGTCTCTATTGCCTTTGATGTGACTCGCTAACTTTTCGTTGGCATATCGTCACCTGGCTTAGATATCTGATAATACGCCCATCTCGTTTAGCCGTCAATAGCAAATTAGTGGTTTACATCCCAATTTTTCACAGCTCAGCCAAAAGGATTGCGAAATAATTAGGACTCCTGGCATTTACATGTAGGAGTAACCTGCGTTAAGAGGGCGGGGAAATACACTTAATGTGATGTGCTTCATTTCAGCACCTAACCATGTTATTATACAGTTTAATCAAGGTAAAAAGGGTATAGTCAAACCTCAATCCCGTAACTGATTTTAACTGGTTATCTAACTGTTGGACAGGACAGGCTCAGGCCGATGCCAAAACCATCAATCCATCCTCAAACTTCACTGACCAGCTTACTTGCTCCATAAACTGTTCTATTTGAGGTTAGTGGGTGGTAAAATATATGCAAGAGGGGATTGAAGTGACGAGGCCATTCTTGCTAATCAGCCTTGGAATCATACTGGCAGGGATAGTCTTATTTGGCTCAAGTGATACTGGCTTTTCTATTGCTGATACCTACGTTCCTGATAATGAGGTAACTGGCAAGCTGCCCAAGGAATAATCCTCAGTAGTAGAGAATAGAAACAGCGGGAGTTGCAGAAATGGAAATCGAAGAAATAAGAGTTCGGGACAGGACAGGAATGCGAGGACTGAAGAACAAGGGCTTTATAGAGATTTCAGTGGACCCTAGGACAGGAGATTTCGTTCTGGTCATGGCGAATGGAATTCACAGGAAGTGGCTAATCTTCAATCTGCCGGAGGGGATGTGGAGAGCAAGATGCTCAAAAGGCGAAGTCTTGGATGCAGTGAAGGATTTCTTGGCTGAGAAAGTTTTGGCGGATTAAGGTCTCAGAGTAGGAATCACGATTACGATGACTGGAGTACTTGACGAGTAGCTCAGCCAGCGGATTTGCAGAGCGAAGCGGACTTAGAAAAGGAGGTGTACCATGGCGAAGTTCAGGCATGGTTTCCCAGTATCGACCGCAGTAATGGTTGGATTCTTGTCGGTAGAGAAGAAGGTAGATAGACAGCACCTGATTAAATTGGCAACCGCGATGCTGCTATCAGAAGAACTTGGGCGGGATATTGGCAGTTTGGCGCAATGGGCGGGTGCAGATTTAGAGTTGGTTAGTAAGTTTCAGCCTCCAGAAGAAATCGATGCACAGAGGGTATGGGGATGGAGACTTGAGGGCCTGCGAATCATATGGGATGCTAACAAGTCAAATATTGGGGTTATCCCTTCACAAACTCTTCAAGATGAGGGTGAGAAAGGGAGAAAGGCTCCCGGTCTACACTCTAGTGCAATTGCGAAGGCATTCGAGTCAAAGATTAGGAAAGAACAGATGCTTGCAGAGGAAGTCGCGCGGAGGGGATTGCTCACATAGTCAAGTTTTTGGCAGACTCTCAATTCCCAACAAAGCCGCAAGCTATCCTCAAACTTCACCGAAGCTGTTGACGGCTGTGGTACAATAGATGGCAAGAGCTTATCCAAGAATTTTTGTGGGCGAGCTTGAGGCTGGAAGATGAACACAGGGCACTGGAATCGCTGTTTGGGGGCAGTAGCATTAACTGCCCTTCTTCTGGTTACTGCTTGTGCCCCCTCGCCGACGACACCAACGCCCGTATCTGAGACCTTAACATACACTAACTCAGAGTATGGCTACTCGGTGGAGTATCCCAAAGACTGGCTTGTCGAAGACCGTTTTGGACAACAAAGGATTCAGTTTCCAGGCAGCACCATGTTTAAAGCCCCTAGGAGCCCCATGACAAGGAGAGGCGTGGTAGCAATATACATCATGGCAGACGACTTCTCCGAGGAACCAGAGATGACGCTCGAAGAGTATGTCAGCCAGTATGACCTCGAGTGGAGCGAGACGAGGCTGGACTATGAGAAGGTAAATGAGCATGATTTTGTAGTCGACGGCCTGGCTGGTATAGAATGGAGCTGGAAACAAGACGTGGGGGGGATGGCATTTCTGGGTACAATGGCTAATTTCATGACGGATGATGTTGGTTATGCAATAGCCTACTTTGCGCCGGTAGAAGCTCATGACCACTATTTTTACTGCTTTGAGTTGATGCTAAACACCTTCAAGTTTGACTAGGAAATAGCCTAAGAGTTTGACACATCGCTGAGTCTAATTGCCAACCACCCAACAAAGCCTCAAGCTACCCTCAAGCTTCACCAAGCGAGTGGTATAATTAAAAGATGGAGGTGAGTTATGGCAGAGATTAGAGAGATTGCTAAGGAGTTGGCAGCTGCGTGCTTGAGCAGAGAAGGCTTTGCTGCGCACCTTCGACCTGCAGGCAAAACAAAAGCTGATGCAGTGATTGCGGGTGAAAGGGTTGGAGAGTTCTACAATGCTATCTTGAAGATATTGGAAGAGCAAGCTTGACCTTCAAGTTGGTTCTCAAACCTGAATTTGCTATTCACTCGTTCTAGCTAGCCCCAGCCATTAAATGATTGTGCTATCCTCAAGCTTCACTGAAGCTGTTGACCCCTATGATACAATAGATAGTAAGGACTCGTCAGCAGAAATTGCGGGCGGGATTGAGGTGGAAGATGAATAGAGGGCACTGGAATCGTAGTTTTATAGCGGTTGCTGGTGCCCTTTTGAGTTAGTGAGGCAGCTAACAGGACCACATAGTGCGTAGTTCAATGATTAAAGGAGATAGAAGAGTGAAAAAAGGGATTACAAGACAAAAACAGCTTGTGGTTACTATCTTGGCAATAGCATTAGCAACCTTGCTTCTGTTCACTGCTTGTGCCCCTACCCCACTTCAAGAAGAGAAGCAAGTGGTGAAAGTTGGATATGTAGCTTGTCTTACCGGACCTGCCGCTGCCATTATGCAAGTGGGATGGAGGAATCTGGTTGATTACCTTAAATACTTTGAAGAGGTAGGCGTTCCCGGGTTGGATCTTCCACCTGGAGTGACTATCGAACTAGTGTGGGGCGACACTGGAATGGAGGCAACCCGGGCAATCAGCGTCTACGAGAGGATACACGGCGACGTAGTATTCTGCCACGTACCCGATGCCATCTCAGCACATGCATTAAAGTCGAGGCTGGAAAGGGATGAGATGGCTGTCATGACCATGGTCCCTGACGAGGATTTGATGTATCCTCCAGGCTGGGTTTTCACCGTATTCTCCACTGAATCGGAGCGATTTGCCGCTTGGTGTGACTGGATTATGGAAAATTGGGGAGAGAACCGCCCCCCTAGAGTAGGCATGATGGGCATGGATACGCCCGCAGGGAGAGCGGCAGAAGTGATGGGGACGGCATATGCTGAGAGCATAGGCATAGAAATGCTGCCATTTGAACACTTCCCTTATACGCCTCTTGATGTCAGTCCTCAATTGTTGAGGCTAGCTGAGAGTAAAGCGGATTTCATTTATATGCAAGCTCATTGGGGAACAAGTCCACCGATCATAAGGGATGCTGAGAGGCTGGGACTTGTGGGTAAGATAGGCTTTGCTGTCGCCACCGAGGATGGTCTGGCAATACCGCTGCTTGAGTTGGGGACTGCTGTTGAGGGTCTCTCCCAAGCAAAGTGTTTTCCCTGGTACGAGGAGGTACCAATTGTTTATGATATATTCAGGGAGTATGGTGGAAGGCTAGACACTTCCGGTGGCATTGCCTGCACGCTACAATACGGGCCTGTGCCGATCGAAGCCATAAGGATAGCTATAGAAAAGGTGGGTTATGAAAACCTGGACGGCCGTGCTGTAAAGGAAGCCTTCTACAGCATCAAGGATTTTGATCCCCACAATATTGGCAGGCCAGTTACCTATACGCCGGAGGACAACAGGGGTGCTCCAGAGGTGAGAATATACGAGATACGGGGTGGGAAGGTAGTTCCTGCAACCGATTGGCGAGAATCTCCCATGCTTGTCCCAGAAGAGTGATAAAGCATCACAGCTTCAATCTCCAATACTCGTGATGTGCAATTTGGGCCTCAGGATTCATAGGCAAGCTTCAGTATAGAGCTTCAAGCCTCCGATAACTCACCAAGCCATCCTCAAACTTCACCGACCGAGTGGTATAATAGGGTGTATTCCGTGGCTGACAAGTATCATAATTGAGGGAGGCGACCGTGCAGACAAACGAAGAACTTAAGCACGAACTTGCAGATGTGCTGACCAAGATAGGCAAGGCCGAGAAGAAGCTGAAGAGGTTACGAAGACCTCCTACAGATGTCTCAAGGGGCAGAACAAGGGGCAGCTTCATCACAAATAGGGAGCTAATGGCTGAGGCTGCTGAAATCATGAAGGAGCGAGATAGTCTGAAGCGTCGGGAATTGGAGATTCGGGACGAGTTACAGTTGCACAGCGAGTAACCTTGAAATATGTTAGGTAAGTAAATGAAGCCAGGCCAGCGGCTTTGGAGACAAACCCTCAACCTATCCTCAAACTTCACTGACCAGCTTACTTGTTCCATAGCCTATTCGATTTGAGCTTGGTGGGTGGTACAATAGATTCAAGAGGGGGTTGAAGTGAAGAGGCTATTCTTTTTAACTATCCTTTCTATTGCCGATACCAGCATTCCTAATAATGAGGTAACCAGCAGTGAAGTCAATAATGCCTCTGCAACTGCTGGCATTACCATTACGATGACTGGGGTGGTTGATGAGTAGTTTAGCTAAGAGAGTTTGAGAAAGGAGGTTTATGCTAGCATGACAACTGATGATACGGTCGTTAAATGTGGCAAATGCAAGGCAGTACTGAAAGAGAGAAGTGATATCCAACCAGCTCAGCGAACTCCCTGCCCTGAGTGTGGTTCTACTTCGAGAGCTTTCGAAGTCACAATACACGCAAATATATCGATTCGTACAAAGATGGGTATGAAAGCCAAACGTTCAGGTGAAAAGAAGCCCTTTATAGTGGAAGTCTCAGGGTCTGACCTATATCGAAAAATAAACAAGTGGATGAAGCTTAGCAGAGTGATTGATAGAGAGAATGACTATTATTGCGAGGTAATAACCGACCCTGTCACCGGGCAAATTGTCCATGAGTGCATTGAGCCACTATCAAAGCACACTGGACATGGGGATGCCAAACACAAAAAGAGCAGCCCCTGATGCTCATCTACCTAGCTCCGTTCTCATTTCTCCGCTCCCTGTGACACCTTCAGCAGGCACCACCAATGTCTCTCGATTCTTGCTGTTCGCCGTGTACTATTCTCCAATACACCCTCGTGCTATCCTCAAAATTCGCTGACCTCGTATATTTCAGTACAGCCATTCCGCTGGTGATAATACGAGGGTTACTAATCCAAGAAGACCTAGCAATTAAAATGGGGATCCTGCTCGATAGCGTTTTCGATGAGGTCGATGCGCCTGGTCCTGCCTTTGTCATCGAGTTCAATGGCTACGACGTCTATGCGCCATAAGGAGGGGAGCTTCTGGTGAGTATTAATATAGGTCAGGGCTGAGGCGATGAGTTTTTTCTTTTTGGCCTGTGTTATAGATTCCTCAGGAGTGCCGAAGTCCAGACTGCTCTTGGTACGGACCTCGACGAAGACAAGGCAGTCCTTCTGCTGGGCAACGATGTCAATCTCTCCGTGAGGGCAACGAAAGCCCGTCTCGCGAATACGGTAGCCCCGCTTTTTGAGGAATTTCCGGGCTGTTTTCTCTCCCAGCCTACCAACTTCCTGGCGATCCATCACTACAGCCCTTCGGGAAGTTTACCCTGAATGAGATTCTTCGGTCGCTCCGCTTCCTCAGAATGACGGGAAGCGAAGGGGGCAGAGCTCTGGCCTGCCATGACATTCCTGACAGGGGCGAAGTATAGCCTGTGAACTGGCGAAGGGCCGAGCTTCTGGAGACAGGATATGTGTTCACGTGTTCCATAGCCTTTATGCCGGGCAAATCCATAGCCGGGATAAAGCACGTCAAGCTCTTCCATCATGCGGTCCCTGGTGACCTTGGCCACGATTGAGGCACAGGCGATGGAGAGACACGCTTTATCACCTCTGGTTATCCCCCTTTGAGGAATGGGACACTGGGACAAGGTCAGCCTGTCGATGAGGAGGAAGCCGGGTTGTCTGGGCAGCTTTTCCACTGCCTGCATCATAGCCAGTTTGGTCGCCTTGAGGATATTCACAGAGTCAATCACTTGCGAGGGAACGATGCCGGTGCCCACAGCCACAGCCTCGTTGTTAATTAAGTCAAAGAGGGACTCACGCTTCCTGGAATCTAATTCCTTGCTGTCCCGAACCAGCTCAAGCCAGGACAGATTCGCCGGGTGTGGCAGGATAACGGCGCCGGCGACTACCGGGCCGGCCAGAGCTCCCCGCCCGACTTCATCGATGCCCGCGATAAGCTCATAGCCCTGTGATTTGAGCTCGTTTTCGTGGTCAAAGTTTGGTGACTGTGACATATCTATCCCAAAATCAAAAGGTAAAAATCAAAAGGACAACCCAAAAGGGAAGAAGACTTCATTTTTGCTCTGCATTTTTACATTTTGCATCCTTATTTCTCCGTTTGATATATAATCCCACCCCCCAGCACCCCAACAGCATCGTAGAACACGATGGCCTGCCCCGGGGTTATCGCCTTCTGGGGCTGGGAGAAACAGACATCCACAGAGCCATCATGGGGAGAGAGAACGGCTTCCGCCTCTTTTGACTTGTAGCGTACCTTGGCGGTGACAGTAATGGGCTCGCGCGGCGCCTTGCCTGATACCCAGTTCAGTTTTTGGGCGGTGAGCTTCCGGCTGTAGAGCTCTTTCTCGGGGCCAAGCACAATTCTATTGCGCTCAGGCTCTATCTTCAGGACGTAGAGCGGCTTTCCAGCACTCAATACTTGAGTGCTGGATAGTCCCAGGCCATGCCTCTGCCCGATGGTATAGAAGGCTATTCCCTGATGCTGACCTAATCCCCTTCCCTGGGTGTCCACAACATCCCCAGGGGTGCCGGGATAGCTCTGGCTGAGGAAAGTGCCGTAGTTCTTCTGAGAGATAAAGCAGATGTCCTGGCTGGGCTTAGCGATCGTGGGCAACCTTCCTTGCTTTGCCACCTGTTTAGCTTCGTTTTTTGTGCGGTCGCCTAAGGGGAAAAGGATTCGCCCGAGTTTTTCCTGCGTTAGAGTGTAAAGAAAGTAGGACTGGTCTTTGCCAATATCTGCTGCCTTAAGCAGGCGGTGTCCATCCCGGGAATGCTCTACCCTGGCATAATGGCCTGTGGCCAGGTAATCAGCGCCCAGGGAAAGTGCTTTATCGAGGAGAAAGCCGAACTTTATGTGCTGGTTGCAGGCAACGCAGGGGTTGGGAGTCCGCCCCTGCTGGTATTCCTGGCGGAAATAATCAACTACAAGGAGCTCGAATTCCTTTTGCAGGTCAACCTGATAGTAGGGAATGCCTAAAATGCGGCAGATTTTTCCCG
This sequence comes from uncultured Dehalococcoidales bacterium, assembly GCA_964638975.1. Classification (GTDB taxonomy): domain Bacteria; phylum Chloroflexota; class Dehalococcoidia; order GIF9; family AB-539-J10; genus RBG-13-51-36. The sequence continues at coordinate 7,477 of CAZXAJ010000003.1, read as the reverse complement.
CCTGCTGTGCCTGGTAGTCGCAGTGCGGAGAATCCCAGAGGTGCATATGCATGCCTATTACTTCATAAGCGGCTTCTTTGAGTAAAAAAGCGGCGGCGGAAGAATCTACCCCTCCGCTCAATGCCACAGCTACCTTTCCTTTAGACATAACCTTAGATTCTTCCCCTTAATTTCATTCAGGGCCAGAATGACAAAGAGGGTCAGGCTGAGGAATTAGGCAGTAGCTTGCTCACCTTATCCCAGATGATCTCAGCTATTTCCCCTTTAGGCAGGTAGGCGTCTATCACCAGCCAGCGGTTCGGCTCGGCGGCGGCCATCTTAAGGTATCCCTCCCTCACCCGCCGGTGGAACGATAAGTCCTCCAGCTCAAAACGGTCTCTCAGACTTCCCTTGCGCTTTAATCCCTGCTCAGGCGAGATATTCAAAAGGATGACGAGGTCTGGCTCGAGGTTTTCCGTCGCCATGTTGTTAACCATCTCCAAGGTGGGTAAATCGAGCCCCCGCCCATAGCCCTGATAGACAAGTGTCGAGTGAGCAAAGCGGTCGCAGATAACTACTTTACCTTCCCTTAAAGCAGGACGAATTAGCTCAGTTACCAACTGGGCACGGGAAGCAACAAAGAGGAACAGCTCAGCCCGGGGCGAAATAGGTATTCCCTGTTCCCTCTTAAGCACTCTTCTTATCTCGTTGCCCAGAGCTGTGCCTCCAGGCTCATGTGTTAATACCACGGGGATATTTTGTTGATACAGCTTCTCTGACAGGAGCCTGGATTGGGTGCTTTTGCCGCAGCCTTCGCCTCCCTCAAACGTGATAAACAGGCCCAAGGATTACCTCGATTTCCTTTTGCCGCCGGCTTCCACGGTCCGGTTACCGGAGTTGAAATCGTGGCGTCCGGCCAAGAGACGCTGTAGATGATGAACATAGCTAGATTGAGTGTCGGGGGGATAGAGAGCATCCACGCATTGCCTGATTTGAGCGGCATTATTGCTTTTAAGGACATAAATCGGTATGCCTAGTGCTTCGGCATCCCTTATCTTCTGTGGCTTGCGGCGGTAATAACTTCGTGTAGTAAGGAAAATGTCAGCTTGCTTAAAATCAGCGGTGATTTTCAGGTCTTTGCGCCCTTCCTTGGCAATTTGTTCCAGCCGAGACCGGTTAGTGCCGAAGAGATAAAATCGCAGTGGTTTTTCTTGCTGCTTCTCTTCTTTGCTCTCCCACATAAGAGAGGATGTTGTGGCCTCCCTTTTTACCTCTCCATCTTCATCCATCCAGCGGACTTCCGCCTTGGTCGGTCGCTGGTGCAAGAGAGCATCAACGGCCTCGATTACATCGGGATGTATGGTTACCTTGTAATAGTCCACGATTTCCACCTCTATATCAAAGGTGGGCGGAGCCTTACGCTCCAGGATAGATTTTTGTGTGTGCCGTCGCCTGGCCTCCTCATCCCCTAAAGTAACCGTCTGGATACCCCCGATGAGGTCGGACAGAGTGGGATTCATTATCAAGTTTTCTAAAGTGTTTCCATGCGCTGTGCCTACCAATTGCACTCCGCGCTCAGCGATAGTTCGAGCGGCCTGAGCTTCAAGTTCAGTGCCTATTTCGTCGATGATTATGACCTCCGGCATGTGATTTTCCACTGCTTCAATCATAACTGCATGTTGTTCAGCGGGAGCAGCTACCTGCATTCGCCGGGCATGCCCGATGGCGGGATGAGGAATGTCGCCGTCCCCGGCAATTTCGTTGGAGGTGTCGATTACGATAACGCGTTTTTTGAAATCATCGGCCAGCACTCGAGCCACCTCCCTCAGCATAGTGGTCTTGCCTATACCCGGCCGCCCCAAGAGCAGGACGCTCTTGCCCGATTCAATAAGGTCCTGAATCATACTCACAGTGCCGAACACAGCTCTGCCCACACGGCAGGTCAAGCCGATTATTTGTCCGTGCCTATTGCGTATGGCTGAGATGCGGTGAAGGGTGTGGTTGATTCCGGCCCGATTATCCCCCGTGAATTCGCCAATGCGTGATACGGCATAATCAATATCAGACTGGTCTACCTCTTTGGAATTGAGTACTAACTCCCTATGGGGGAAGCGAGCTTCGGGGAGACGCCCTAAGTCTAAGACTACCTCCAGTAGCTCGCTATAATCAGGTTGCTGGTAGAGTGGCTCACGGATATGGAGTGGCAAGATATCTAGCAGCGCATCTAGATCGTCAGTAACTACCTTTCGCATCCTGTGAAATACCTATTTTCACCTTACCAACCCCTGGGAGCTAACAATTCCTGTTGTGGTATAGCCTTTATGTCCAGACCCGACATAGCCGTTCCCAGCCCTTTGGACACCTCAGCGATAATAGCAGAGTCCTGGTAGTGGGTGGTGGCCTTAACAATGGCCTGTGCTCTAACCGCAGGGTCGCTGGACTTAAAAATCCCCGAGCCAACAAACACCCCCTCAGCCCCTAGTTGCATCATCAAAGCAGCATCGGCCGGCGTGGCTATGCCACCGGCGGCAAAGTTCACCACAGGTAACTTCCCTGTTTTATGTAGCTCCATGACCAGCTCCAGAGGACCACCGAGAGCTTTCGCCTCAGCTACTAGTTCTTCCTCAGGTAACGCTTGGAGCCTGCGAATCCCATCCTGGACCGCCCGCATGTGCCTCACAGCTTCAACGATGTTACCTGTCCCTGCCTCACCCTTGGTGCGAATCATCGCTGCCCCTTCGGCAATACGACGTAATGCTTCGCCCAAGTCCCGGCAGCCGCAGACAAAGGGAACCTTAAAATCATGTTTCCAAACATGATGGCTTTCGTCGGCAGGAGTAAGCACTTCCGATTCGTCAACAAAATCGACGCCCAATGCTTCCAGCACCTGAGCCTCGGCAAAGTGACCGATGCGGCATTTGGCCATCACGGGGATGCTCACCGCTTCCATTATGGCCGCAATTATGGTCGGGTCTGCCATGCGAGCCACTCCGCCAGCAGCGCGGATATCTGCCGGCACTCGTTCCAAGGCCATGACAGCGCAGGCCCCAGCTTCCTCGGCTATTTTAGCCTGCTCCGGGGTGACCACATCCATAATCACCCCGCCCTTCAACATCTGGGCCAGCCCCGTTTTAACTTTCCAGGTACCCTTTTCCATCAATTTCCATTATAACGCTGTGCAAATTAAATCACAAGGAAAGCAATTGAGCTCCGAATAAGGCCTACCATTCAGGATAAAAGATGAGACTCCTGAGAAGGCTTCTCCATCAACGCTCCAGCCACCTGCAGTCCGGTCTAAGTCGTTTTGTTGACAAGGGATAGTGCCAGAGATAGACTTTGCAGCAGAACAGAATAGAGAAGGAGGTAAAAATGCCAGAGTTGCAAGACCTTAGCGGTCCATTTAATCCCAACCTAAAATACGAGGATTTTTCCAAAGATTTTCTCCTCAAGGTGATGGCGGAATGGCAGTGGGCATGGCTTATCATGGCTGGATCTTGGTATGATGCGATCAAGAAGAGATGTGGCTTTGATGTTGCCAATGATTGCGAGCTGGAAGCCTGGACAACGGTGGGTGAGCGAGTAAATCCCAGGTACGCCAAGATAGGGAATATTCAGCTAAACACGGTCCTTGATTCACTGAAAGCCTGCCAATTGCCCCTCGACAATACTGTAGGTCGATTATTCCCGGTTGAGTATGAAATCAAAAGTCCCAATGATGTGATAGTGACTATAACGGACTGCTTGTCTCTGCAATTCTTTGAGAAGAAGGCGCCGGAAAGAATATTTCCGGTGTGCCATCAGGTAGAGGGGCCAGTTATGGAAAAGTACCTCATTAACCCCAAGATAAAGGTAACAGCCCTGAAGCTGCCCCCGCGAAAGAGTCCAAAGGACATTGCCTGCCAGTGGGAGTTTAAGCTCGAAGAATAAGCTGGCAGGGAAAGCTTAGAATAGAAACCAGTCGGTGTGAAGGAAGCCCTGGATTGGAGTTGCCTGCGTTTCCCTATCTGGGCACATCCTGGCTTCTCATTGCACGAATAGCCAGGATGTGCAACTTACCCAACAAATGCTTGTTTTGTTGCCCTGCCGATAGGCAGGCCTCTTATTGGGCCATCTCGCCCCCCAGGCCTCCACACCATTCGCGATACTCTGCACCAGCAACCTTCCGGTGCCTGGCCATGATATTGTAACTAGCCTGCCGAGATGCCGCTGAAACAGCCTTAGTACGTCGCCAGTATTATACAGCTTCGTTGCGTGTGTGCTAAGAAAGGCATCCTAGAACAGAGACCTGAAGCCGTGACAAGAGCCCAGAGCCAGGGTTAACTCAGCGCCGTAGCCTGCGAAACAGGGGAAGAAGCCACATAAGGATAATAATGATGAAGAATGGTGATATATGAATTCCTCTGCTGCCGCCCTCTGGATTAATGACGGTAGAAGGTTTATCAGGCGGCTCTACCCTGGTTACAGCTTTGTCCTCAACTTCATAGACTCCTAGCTGAGCTCCCATGAACCTCTCCGGCATCCAACCCACTTCGTTGTTCCCACCAGTAGCCTCAGCCCAGACCCATCCAGGCTCACCATCCACAGTCAGGCTTCGATTAGCCCTTTCATACCCCGGCAAATATACCAGGGCCGCAGCATGGTCAGGCGCTAGCACTATTGCGGAACGGAAGCCCGCCCCTTTGTACATAACAGCGAGCAACACGGCATAGTCCTCACAATCACCATAAGCGACGCCCTTTTCCCCGATAGTAACCGCCAATTCATCAGCATTCAGTGCAAATTCTCCGAAGTTGAACTGACTTTCATCAGAGGTATATCTAACCCTATCACGGGCAAATACAAAAATCTTCTCCGCCCTCTGGTGCATATCTGGATAATCTTCGGCAAATTGCTGACCAAGGCGATAAGCTTTGTCTGCGTTTCCCCCCAGACTCTCGCCCACGATAATGGGATAGAAACCCGTGCTAGAAATCTGGAAGAAGCCATCCTCCCCGACAGCATTAGTACGGCATATGTCCCAATCATCGAAAACCTCTCCGCCCTCTTCATAGAATTTTGCCGACGATACAGCTAAGACAGAAGCAGGCATTACCAGCAATAGAATTGCCACGGAGAGTAAAGTGATTCTCACACGTTTGGACATGGCAGCTCACAAAGGCATTACCAGAGCACCATGGATTATCAAACCGAAGAAGACCTGATAGCCGAAAACATATATCCCCACCGCAACTGGGTTCTGCTCAACGCTGAGAAAAGGAATTCTTGGAGTCAACCTGTCCACAATGTGCATCAGGGCTACCCCCAAAAGGAGGGCCACGACAAAGCTAATAGCTACCAAACCCAGCCTCCTGGGATCAATCAGACTTGCCAATAGGCCACCGCCAACTAAAATAGGGCCGGTTAGCACACTATGGATAACCAAGCCGATTAGAATGAAGAAGCCAGCCATGAATAAGCCTACTGAAATCGGGTTTTCCCCTATTCTATCCCGTTCATTAATGTGCGGAGTAAGTGCGTCCAACACCCTGATCCCAAGCCAGGCCAGCAAGGCGCAAATGAATGTCCAGATTATGACCCTCGCTACCCAAACCAATACAATCACATAAAAAGGAACACTGGGGCCTATCTCATTCATAAACTCACCTTTCCCTGCCAGAATGTGTTGCCAGTCAGCATTTTAAGCCTACCTCAAATCAACCATATTTGCAAGACTTCGGAATACGGAGTCTCGCCTTTATCTCTCCATCATAATATGCTAACCTAAATTACATCTGCCTGGGAGCGCTAAGAGGAGGTGCTGCCATGAAGGAAATCGAGATATTGTGCTGGAATATCAACGGAATCAGGGCGGCGGAGAGAAAAGGCTTTTTAGATTGGCTAGAGCAAAAGTCTCCTGACATTCTATGCCTCCAGGAGACAAAAGCTCAGCTTGCCGAAATTAGCCAGAAGCTTCAACAACCACCTGGCTATTATGTTTACTGGACCTTCCCGGAAAGGAAGGGCTACAGCGGAGTCGTTACCTTTACTAAAGAAAAGCCAATCAAAGTTGAGAATGGACTTGGCATTAAAAAGTTTGACATAGAAGGAAGGGTCACAATCACTCAATACCCGGAGTTTACTATTTTCAACGTTTATTTTCCCAACGGCAAGATGAGCGAAGAGCGGTTAAAGTATAAGATGGATTTTTACGATGCTTTCCTCCATTTCGTAGAGCCCATTAAGGCCAGAGGGGAAAAGCTCATTATTTGTGGTGATTTCAACACCGCCCATAAGGAAATAGACCTGGCTCGACCTAAGGAAAATGAAAATATCTCAGGGTTCTTGCCCATGGAAAGAGCGTGGATGGACAAGTTTGTGGCTCATGGCTTTATAGATACATTTCGCCACCTCAACAAAGAACCGAAGCACTATACTTGGTGGAGTTTGAGGACAAGAGCTAGAGAGCGGAATATAGGCTGGAGACTCGACTACTTTTTTGTGACTGAGAATCTGCTGAGTTCAGTTGCAGAGGCAAGCATTCTGTCTGATGTTATGGGCTCTGACCATTGCCCCGTGGGAATTAGGCTGAGAGTGTGAAAACCTTAGTTCAATGTGATTTCGACGGTACAATTACCGAAGAAGATACCAGCTTCTTCCTTTTGGATATCTTTGCCCAGGGAGATTGGCGACGATTGCTGCAAGAGTATAAGGAGCACAAGATATCTGTAGGGGAATTCAATACCAGGGCTTTTGCCATGGTCAAAGCCGACAAAGCTACGCTGCTTAAGGCCCTGAAAGGCAAGGTTAAGGTGCGAGCTGGGCTTCGCGAACTGGTAAATTATTGCCTGCGAAGAGGCTTCGGATTAGTCATTGTGAGCAACGGTCTGGATTTTTATATAAATGCCATACTACAAGACCTCGGTTTGGAAAACATCGAGGTGCATGCAGCGCAAGCTTGCTTCCGCCCCGAAGGAATGGAAGTCCAGTATCTGGGACCAGATGGCAAACGATTAGAGGTTGGCTTTAAAGAAGCATATATCGAATCGTTTCTAAATCTAGGGTATAAGGTGATATATATGGGGAACGGCGACTCCGATATTGCTCCGGCAAAATACGCTCACCATGTTTTTGCTACAGGAGAGCTGCTGGCATACTGTAGAGAAAACAATCTTAAATGTAAGTCCTTCGAAAACTTCACTGACGCCATAAGGGAACTGGAAATTCTGTAGCCCTACTCTTTGAATCTCCACTATTCCAGGTAAATTCAAATTCCCCGTTTTCAATTATCTGCAACACCATATCTGCTACATCGGCATCGTACTTTGTTCCCCGGCCACCCTGGATTTCCTCCATGACTTCTTGCTTGCTTCTTGCTGGGCGATAAGGACGGTGGGAACCCATAGCTTCCACCACGTCGCAGACAGCGATAATACGGACTTCCAAACTTAACTTATCGCCCTTGATACCGTGAGGATAACCGGAGCCATCCAGCCGTTCATGGTGGTGCAGCGTCATGTCA
>CAZXAJ010000002.1:0-224183 GCA_964638975.1 uncultured Dehalococcoidales bacterium | reverse complement strand
AAAACACCGAGAAAACTCTCATCCACAGTGGCCTATAGAACGGGGTAAGGTCACTAGGGGCATCCTTTTTTCTATGGCTTTGTGGAGAGAGCGAGTAGAAAACCAAGAACAGAAGGGTGCCAAAGCACCCAAGGCTAAGACATTGGCAAATTTTTGCTGTTTATATTTCTTCTGAGACTGTCTGGAAAAAGGCACTCTCACTACTTTCCCCCAGAATACCTTATCTACCAAATCAGCATCTACCATGACTAGGCCATCAGGCTTCATATCGCGGAGGTTTTCGTCACAAGCCCTCTGATTAAGGGCCAGTAATATGTCCAATCCCAGCGTCTTAGGATAGTCTATTTCGGCATCGCTGAGGATTACGTCTGAGACAGAAGTCCCGCCTCGGGCTTCAGGTCCATAGTTTTGAGTTTGGACAACATGGTATCCGTCAAAGATACCTGCCTCAGCCAGGATAAGTCCCACCGTGATGACTCCCTGCCCCCCACTACCAGCGAGCCTCAGTTCACAGCGCATTGTCTGCCACCCCACACTTCGCTCTCAGTCTTTCATACTCTTCGTGGTATGCCGGTGCCTCTCTATCTACCAGCACACCAATTACTATCTTTTCTCTGAGCTCATCCTCCGGAAGCTCCTTTGCTTTCTCAACCCGTACTGCATTGTCCCTCTGCCATTTCATCATTTCTACTGGCGACTCCAAGCCTGTCTGCCGACCAAAGTATGTGGCACAATGTGAGATAACCTCAACCACGGAAAATCCTTCCTTATTAAGTGCCATCCCAATCGCTTCTTCAAGGAGGCGAGCGTGGTAAACAGTAGACCTTGCTACAAAGGTGGCTCCAGCTTCCCTAGCTAGTCCACAGATGTCAAAGGGGTGTTCCAGGTTTCCATAAGGAGAAGCGCTTGTCTCTAATCCGAAAGGGGTAGTCGGAGAAAACTGCCCGCCAGTCATACCATATGTTTGGTTGTTGATGATTATTGAAGTAACCCCGATGTTTCTTCTGGCGGCATGTATAAAATGGTTCCCCCCAATAGCGGTAGCGTCCCCGTCTCCCATGACGACAATTACTTTCAGAGATGGCTTGGCAAGTTTTATCCCAGTAGCAAAGGTAAGTGCTCTTCCATGAGTAGTGTGCAAAGTATTGAAGTCCACATAAGTTGGTAGCCGGCCAGAACACCCTATCCCGGAAATAAGGACGATATCGTCCTTACCATATCCACTGCCATCGATGGCTCTGATGAGTGCACCGAGTAAGATACCAATACCGCAGCCAGAACACCAGATATGCGGGAACCTCTTACTCGAGCGAAGGTATTTATGAATCAGATGTTCACGTTCTCTCACGGGTAAATATCCTCCAATGTTTCTAATATCTCTTTGGGGGAGAACGTGGTTCCATCCACTTTGTTTAAGGTTATTATTTCACTTTTCCCTTGATTAACTCTCTTAACCTCACGCGAGAGCTGTCCCATGTTCGTCTCAGGAACAAGCACCTTTGCCGAGCTCTCCAGAAACCTCATTACAGTGCGGCGCATGAATGGCCAGAGAACTTTCAGCTTGAGTAGCCCTACCCTTAGCCCTTTTTCTCTGGCTTCTCTTACTGCCCGTAGCGCCGACCTAGCTACTGAACCATAGGCGATAACAGTGACCACGGAATCTTCAGTGTTGTATGAATCGAACCACTGTAGAAGGTGGAAATCCTTGGATATCTTGCTGAAGAGGCGGCCCATGAGAGCTTCCACTTCGTCACTACGAGTTGTTGGATACCCTCGTATATCATGGGCTAAACCCGTCACATGATAACGGTATCCCTCACCGAAGGCAGGCATAGGAGGGACACCTGTCTGTCTATCATCATAAGGAGTGTACCATTCAGGGGGAACGGTAGGTTTGCGTCTCTCTTCAATAGCTAACTCTTCCCTTGGTGGGAGAATAACACTCTCCCGCGTATGAGCGGTTACTTCATCTGTCAGTAATATCACCGGAGAGCGATACCTTTCTGAAAGGTTGAAAGCTTTGATGGTAAGGTCAAAGAACTCATATGTTGATGAAGGACAGAGGACAATTATCGGGTGATCTCCGTGGGCTCCCCAACGTGCCTGCATAACGTCGCCCTGAGATGGTAGAGTGGGTAGCCCAGTGCTAGGCCCACCGCGCATCACATCTACTATCACACAAGGAACCTCTGCCATACAGGCAAAGCTTATATGCTCCTGCATTAAGGAAAACCCCGGGCCACTCGTGGCAGTCATACCCTTGAGTCCAGCTAGTGAGGCTCCAATCACTGCTCCTAAACTGGCAATCTCGTCTTCCATCTGGATAAAGACGCCGCCTGCCTTGGGAAGCTGCCGAGCCATCTGTTCCATTATTTCAGTCGCTGGCGTAATGGGGTAGCCTGCATAGAAACGACACCCAGCCATGAGTGCTCCAGCAACACAGGCCTCGCTGCCCTGGAGTAGAATACGGTCACTCTTCCTGCTTTTTTTCATCCTGCGAAACCACGATAGCAAAATCTGGGCATCTTATCTCGCACCAATCACATCCTTTGCACTTTTCTGGGGCCTTAACAAAGGGATAGCCTTCCTTCCCGATGTCAAGTACGCCAAGCGGGCAGAAAGCCACACAGATACCGCATTTCTTGCACCAACTTTCATATATTTCTACTCGACTTTTCATCATTTCCTACTCTACAGGCTTGCATCAAGACATGGTCTTAAATCCGGTGTTCACTACCACATATTCTCTGTGGGGAAATCCAAGTTCTCAACAAAATAATCATTAAAATCAGGGCGACAGGAGAGTTCAATATGCTCAATGAAATCGACAAGATCCTTGGCCATTTGCCAGTGCTTCTTGGACAACAGTGCCATGGAGGCTCCCCTGGTGGCAGCATTACCCAAAGACCTGATAATCTCGGGATTGATGCGTGGAAGGAGGCCGATGCGCACGGCACTAAGCGGGTCGACGTAATTCCCAAGAGCACCGGCCAGATAGACACGGTTTATGTCCTTAGCTCCAATGCCTAGCTCGTCCATCAATGTCTTTACGCCAGCAGCAATAGCCCCTTTAGCCAACTGCACCTCACGAACATCCTTTTGAGTCAGGTATATTGCTTTCTGATCGTAGCTTTCTTCGGGAGCGGCAGCCAAGAAGCTATGGCCCATGGCCCTTTTTTTCGCTACTCTGGAGTTCAGTTCCCTGGCCGATCTTCTTCGAGAGCGGCGAATTGAGCCTTCGTGGTTGATGATGCCGCAGTGTAGAAGTACAGCCACCAAGTCAACCAGCCCGCTACCGCAGATTCCCCTAGGTTTGAAGTTGCCGATGACTCGATATTGTAGATGGCTGTCTTCCAACCGGACACCCTCAATGGCCCCACCCTTGGCAATCATACCGTAAGAAATTCGGGCGCCCTCCAAAGCAGGGCCAGCGGCTGCTGAGCAGGTTAGCAATCTCTTGTTGTTACCCAGGAAAACCTCTCCGTTCGTACCCAGGTCCAGACCGAGTATTATTTCTTCTTGTTCCGCAACGCCGGAAGCCAAAATATCACTAATCAAATCTCCGCCAATATAGCCGGATTTCACCGGCATAATGTAAAGCCGGGCTTCCGGGTGTAATTTGAGGCCAACATCCGCCGACTTGACGATTAGTCCATCGGTTACTACCGGTAGAAAAGGGGCCTCAGCAATGCCCAAAGGAGGCAGGTTTAAGAATAGATGCTGCATTATAGTATTCCCTGCAGCAATTGCTATGAATATTTCATCCGCCTGGAGTTCTGCTGTCTGCAGGAGATGTGCCGTAAGCTGATTCAAATCTCGGACAACGAGATATTGTAGGATTTGCAGTCCTCTGGGGCGTTCTTTCACATACTGAAGGCGACCTATCACATCTGAGCCATATTTACTCTGACTGTTAAGGCAGGAAGCAACAGCGACTTCACTGCCATCACCCAAGTTGATAAGCTTGCCAACCAAGGTACTTGTGCCGATATCAAAGACCAAGCCGTAGTGGCGATGCAGCTCCTCCCAGCCTTGCCAATCTATGAGGTGACTATCATGGAGCACCGCAGTTCCATGGTAGTGGCTTTCCTCAAGCTTCCGGGGTAGGGTGCGCAGGCAATGAAGTGCTGCACTGAGGCTGCGATACTCATCACCCAGCGCCAGTCTTATCCGGTCTAGATCAGAACGCTCTTCGTTCTGCGCTTCGGGACGTAGCGCGACAAGCCTCTTTTCTACTAGAGGCTCTAGCTCCGATTCAGGTATGTATCTGCGGCCCTTTGTGTGACTGGTAGTGAGGATCTGGTAATATTCCGGTTCGCCGCTGGGTTCTCCGATAGAAATCACCAGATCACGCATCATCTTCGTACGACAAGCCAGACGTATTCCCTGCTCCAGTTCAACATCATCCAAAAGCTCTCTTTCTTCCTCGGTTGGTTCGTCTAACAAAGAGAGAATTTTGACTTTGCACTTACCACACTTGCCCAGTCCGCCACAATCCCCCCCCAGCCTGACATCCGCCTCTCGTAATGCCTTGCGGATGGTGTCTCCCCGACGGACCCTGACCCAGATATCTTCAGGCTGTACATTGAGCCAGACATATACCGCCTTGCGTCTTCTTCGTGAGACCAGGGCACTGGCTTGCTTTTTGTCTTCTGATCTCTGTTCTAGCACCTTGTTTTCATTCACAACACAAATTCGAGCTAAAGAAGTTCGCTGAGTCTCTTTGCAAGGTGTGAATAATCAGCGTCTTGAATCTCTAGAGATAGACCTAGGAATTCAGCTATCTCGCTGGCCTCGGCTATTAGGTCTGGGTCCGATGGCTGACGCACATAGAGCAGTCTATTGTAGTGTTTAAAGCACTGTTCTCGCATCTCCTCGTCATAGAGCTCAAGGGGTTCGATACAGTAAGCTTTGAAGTTAAGGATGAGCTCCTTTTCCAGAAAATAGGTCCCTGTGTCCTCTTCAAGTAGGCGGTTAAAGCACTCACTACCAAGAAACATCTCCCAGCAGTAAGGTCCTGGTACTCTCCTGGCTCCATGCCGTTGGCAATAGTCGCTGATGCCTGGAAAACAGTCCCCATAAAGGCATATTATCCGCTCATTTCTTCTTTCAGCCGCAGCAATCTCTCTCCGCAGGTATTTGCCCAGCCCTTGGGGCCTAAGATGGAGGTTGGGGGGCAAATATGTCAGCCTGATGTCAGAGTATTCACTTTCCAGCCTGAGGTGCTCCAAGGCTGGTTTGAAGACCGCGCAAGCAAGGATACGCACTATGTTGCGCTTAGTCCTGTTTGACGATGAAACTTCAGACATCTTGTATCCCTGGGAAGGCCTTGTGAATAGAGTCTCGATCTAATAGGCCTGCCTGTTCCTCCTGCAGAATCTGTTGAACCTGGACTCTGGCCCTACTCAACATATCGGGTTGTCCTGTCTCCTGCCAAATGTCGAAGTTGAGACGCACACTCGGGTTGGGATAGTAGAATTCATCCATCATGTGTTGGATAGTGTGGTCTTCGGTGATATAGCTCCCGCCAGGACCGACCTTCTTTACCACATCGAGACCCAGCGTTCCCTTGTTCACTGTAATGCCTGCCAGCACCCTCTTGACCATACCGATGACCTCATCATCGATAATATACTGTTCATAGGAGATAGCATTACCTGAATCCAGCATTCCGGCGGCAAGGTGAACACAGTCCGCCCTTGCCATGCCGACCATTAGAATGGTGAGACTTTTTTCACATCCCGCCTGGATGTTTGGTCTCTTGGCCTCGGTAACGCCACCGGAAGCGTAGACAGCCAGCTTATGTAGCTTGGCCAGTTGAACAGCGGCAGCATTCATCATGCCCATTTCCACGGAGCCGATGGCGAATTCCATGTTGCGTAAGTCCATTATGCAAGGTACCGCACCATAAAGCACCTTAGCTCCGGGATCAAGTATTTGAGAGATAGCCACCCCAGCCAACGATTCCGCATGCATTTGAGCAAGAGTCCCGGCCAGTGTGGCCGGTGACGTCGCTCCAGCAATCGGGGCTGGTGCGCAAGTAACAGGGATACCATGCTCACCGCAGAAAGCGACGATGTTTAGTGAGTCAGAATCAAAAGTGAGGGGGCTTATTGGGTTGGTTATTACCGAGACAAAGGGCCCTTCCCTGAGCTTATCTTCCCCACCGGCGATAAAGCTGGCCAGTTCCCACATCTGCCTGACACCTTCCAGGTTGTCACAGCCTCCCATGACGTGTTTCGTAGTGCAGTTGAAAGCATGATAGAAGTCGTTAAGATGATAGTTTTGAGGAGCTAAGTCGTGGGCCTGGCAGGCAATGATATAAAAATCTAGGTGTTTCAGATGGTCTACCAGCTTGGCCGTTTGTGCCACGTCTCTTAGCAGGGTAAGACGGTAATCCTGTGTTTCTGCGTCGCAAAGACGAAACACTCGTCCGCCATTAGTGAAGTAGACCTTGCCTTCTCCTAAAGACAAGTCACTTCGGCCATCTCGAGAATGTAGAGTGAAGCGAGACGGGGCACTATCTAAGACCTCATCAAGCCACCCCATAGGAAAGCATACCCGTTCACTGTCATAGTCAACCGTTGCTCCAGCCGCCTTCAACTTGTCAAGAAAGGCACCATCGCAAACGCGAATCCCAACATCCCCCAGTATCTGGTGGGCAGTATCGTCGATTTGCCTAATGTCTTCAGGTGTTAGTGGCTTGTAGAATGGCAAACTTGTCCCCATAATTGAAGAGTCTGCTAGCCTCCCTGAAGGATTCGGTCTATCCCTTTGAGTATTTCATCCGCCTTAGGGGCAACTGGATGTTCCGCCAAGATTCTCTTAGCCTCCAAATTACAGCGTTGATATAGGTCAGTGGCTCCAGCTTCCTTCCATAGGTCATAACGGTTACGGTCTAGAAGAACCGGCAAGAACTGAGCCTTCATAAAATGTTCGAAGGTGTGGTCGTCCATTAAGAAGATTGAGCCAGGCTCACCGCCTACTATCCTTTCTATCGCCTCTAGGGCCAGAGTTTCATCATTGATGGTGATACCCTCGGTAAAGAAGCGACTCATGGCAATCAGCTCATTAACCATAGTTACCATCTCAAGGGACGAGGTATTTCCATATTCCAAAAAACCAACATCATGTATCAAATTACAGCGGGAAAGCATGGAACTAATGATAGAGAACATAGCTTCCGCTCCCGCTTGAGCATCCATGACTTTAGCGTCGGAAGCCCCGGCATAGGCCCATATTGGTAGGCCATAGATTTCGTCGCGCATATCAGCCAGTGCCGCTTGAGTAAGACTCCACTCAGGACAACCATAAGAGACTACGGAGGACTTCATGTCCAGAGTGCTCACGTTAGGGCCAAACAGGAAAGGAGACCCTTTACCAGCCAGTTGGTGTACCACCAGACCTATCAAATTTTCCGCGATGCCCAAAGCCATGGCGCCAGCAAGCGTAATCGGTGCTCCTCCTCCCGCGTTTGATCCCGAGGGGAGACAGATTGGAACGCCCTTCTCGGCACAGAAGATAAGTTTCTCCATAACGTTCTCGGGAAAGCGCAAAGGGCTGATTGCTTCTGAATAGTTCAGCAGAAAGGGCTTATTTCTAAGCTCTTCTTCTCCACCAACTACTTGGCAAGCAATCTCGTAAATCTTGGCAATATCCCGGCCACTGTCAGCTATGAACACGATGGGTTTATTAGTGTTTCTCACCATTTCAGCGAAAACATGAATATAGATGTCCTCCACGGGGACATTTTCAGGGTTACCCATAGACATGGCAAAGGCGATGTTTTCCAAACCGTCTGCCAGCCTGGCAAAATTGGCTACATCCTTCAGCACCACACGGCGGCGCTGACCGGTTTCCAAGTCGAGAGTAAAAGTGGCATCCGAACCCGTACCGTAGAAAGGGTTGCCGTCAACCAGAGGCATCGCTCTATTTCCTCTCTGGTCGTAGAGGACAATCTGTTTGGGGGCAGAGGCCAGCGCATCTTCAACGAGGTAAGATGGTAATTTAAGCCAATCACCGCCGGTAACCTTGCACCCGGCATCGGTGAGCATTTCCAGGGCACCAGGATGCTCCATCTTGAATCCTACATTTCCCAAAATTTCCAGAGCAGCGGTATGGATGGCCATGGCCTGTTCACGGTCCAACACCCTCAACCGAGGTTGGAAGTTGGGTATATCTATTGGTTTCATAATTCGCCCCCTTCAGATATTACAATCTGCTTAGGTAACGCCGAGTATCTCCTTGGCTTTGATCACAGCGGAACCAGCATCCGGTGCGTAACAGTCCGCCTCGATTTCCCTGGCATACTTCTCGGTAACAGGGGCACCGCCAATCATGACCTTGACTTTCCCCCTGATACTTGCCTGCTTGAGAGCCTCTATGGTCTGTCGCATCGATGGCATTGTGGTGGAGAGCAAAGCTGACATGGCCACGATATCCGGTTCTACTTCCTGGGCCTTCTGGACAAAGCGCTCGGGAGAAGCATTCACTCCGAGGTCGAACATGGTGAACCCGGCACCTTCCATCATCATGGAAACCAGGTTCTTGCCAATGTCATGTAAGTCCCCCTTGACCGTGCCGATGATGATCTTCCCTTTAGAAGTAATGCTACCTTCTTGAAAAAACGGCTCAAGTACCTTCATGCACGCTTGCATCGCCTTGGCCGATCGCAACATCTGAGGAATAAATATCTGCCCCTTTGAAAAATTTTCGCCCACCTCGTCCATGGCAGCGATGAGCCCCTTATCGAGGATGTCCTGGGCATTATGCCCAGTTTCTACCGCATGCTGAGTTTCTGCCGTCGCTGTCCCGATATCTCCCTTAATCACAGAGTCAGTCAGTGCCTTCAAGTCAGTCATTTTCAACCTCCTTAGATTCGTCTTTATCATCAATGAACTGTTTCATATTATTTATCGGAAATTCGACCAGCCTCATAGGCTGTAATAAAATTATCGCAATATTCATCACGGTTGAGGATCATTTCAACTGCCAAGAGGGTTGCCATGAGCTTTGTGTCAGTCGGGTCCAAAATCACGGCTGACAGACCATAAGAGAGGCATAGTGCCAAAAAGCTACGATTAATGAGTCGGCGCTCTGGAAGCCCGAAGGAGATGTTGGAAAGTCCACAGATGGTGTTCACCCCAGGGAAATCATTCATTATTCTTGCTATGGCTCTCAGTGTGGCAATCCCCATCTGGGTGTCTACGGAAACAGGCTTTACTAGTGGGTCCACATATATCTTTTCCAGAGGTATGCCTGCGTCGGTTAACCTGTTAATGAGTTCTGACCCAACTTCAACCCTGTCCTCTACAGTAGTTGGCATTGCCGTTTCACCCATACAGAGGGCAACCACGTGACAGGGTTGAGAAGTTACCACGGGAAGAAGAGGCTGAAAGCGTTCTGCCTCAAGAGAGATAGAGTTGATCATTGGTTCACCTCTGTGGTGTTTCATTGCTTCAGACAGAGCACGTGGATTCGGGCTGTCTAGACATAAGGGCAGGTCCACCTCACTCTGTACAGTTTCCACCAGCCAGCAAAGACACTCCACTTCCTGCTCAAGGCAGGCTCCTGAGTTGACATCAATGTAATGAGCGCCGGCTTCTGCTTGTTCCCTGGCTACCTCAGCGACGTAGCTGTGGTCTCTTCTTTCCACCGCTTCTGCAATATCCCTGCGACTTGTATTTATCTTTTCACCGACAAGAATCATGTAGCTTCCTTCAAGTCTTAAGCATTAAGGCAGTGCCTTAGTCTGGGGCTTTTCCTTAACTGCCATTAAAAGCGTAGATGATTGGACCGATGATGTCAATTACCACTGAAGTATCTGGGAAAGAAGATTTCTTGCCTGTTTTGACGGTGATAGATCGTCTCAGCCAACGTAGTCGGGCAACAGTCTACGTCATTAGATGAGTCGACGATTAAGGCTTTTGCTGCACGAACTGCACATCCCAGACGACTGTTCTTCCTGATTGAATCAGTCCGAGCTTCTGTTACCCCATGAGCAGGCAATATGCCTGACCATCCTTGGGGTACTTTATTTAACGACTACGGTTAACTCGAAAGTTTCGGCAGCCTTCGTGCCACCTTCCCAAGGTTGGCTGTATTCCATGGATATGCTGCTTTCGCCTTTCTTAAGTCCTTTAAATGTCCATATTTCCTTGCCAGGAGCCCCTATCATACTCCCTTCTTCCGGTGCCTCGTATCTCTGATCTACCTGCTGCAATACAGTTTCATCACTAATTTCCGCCGACCCCCACTCAAAACCTGTTGAGCCAGGGTTGGATTCCAAGGTTACAATCAATGAACCACCAACTCCGAGCTCAACTGTCTTGCCTGAATACGAAGCATCTACCGATACCTCCTGCGGAGCCTGAGCACAGGCAAGCAGGCCGAGCATGATGGCAACCACTGCACATGTTAGGATTAACTTCGATTTCATATTTTATCCCTCCTTACATTTCGGGTTTGCCTTTAATCTTATACTGCAAATATCTTAAGCCTCGACACGCGGCTTCCTACAGCCTTGAGTACGGAAGAGCCGCAGAGTGCCTTCAAACCCAGGCACAGCATAGCTGGCTGCTTCCGCACCGCATCAAGTTATTTAACCTCAGGTTATTCTGTTGGCACTTCAGGACCAGGTCCTTCAGGTAAGCCAGCGACGAACTCCATGGTGAAGCTTATCGAGCCACCAGAGGGCAGATTCTGTGTCGGTGACGGGACAATGGACTTCAATATTGCCCCGTCAGGGCCACCAGAAGTATAGCTTAGAGTGTAACGCCCGCTCGGACAATCGGTAAAGCTATCGGGCGCCTGACCGCTGGAATCCGTGTATGGACCGACAAGGGTATATTTAACGTGCCCCGACCACGGGTGGCCATTATAAGTGGCGCTGACGTACACGGTGCCCTTGGCTTGCGAAACGAAATTCATGGTGAAGCTGCCGCTGCCACCATCAAGCCTCACTTTGTGGGGTGTAGTACCTACATAGGTTGCCCCAATGGGGCCGCCAGAGCGATAGACTAGAGTATAAGTCCCGGCCGGTAGGTCGCTAAAGTTATCTGGCATGGTAGAACTGGAATCCGTGTGCGGTCCATGTATGGCATAGTCAATTGTCCCTGAACCAACAGCAGTTTCCCACTCTTGGCCATCAAGAGTAGCCCGCACGGTTATTGTGCCAGTAGCTTGCGAGTAGAAGTCCAAAATGAAGTTCGCTTGACCACCGGAAGACAAATACTGCGTTGATTTTGGACTAATACCCCCAAACTGTGCCCCGGAGGGACCACCCGACTTATAGGTCAGGGTATAACTCCCCTCTGGTAGACCGCCAAAGCTGCCGGGCACAGAGTAGTTAGAATCCGCGTATGGCCCCTGTATGCTGTACCTAACGGACCCCGACCATGGTGAACCATCGAGCGTGGCTTGGACAAATATGCTGCCAGTGGCCTGCGTGTGGAAGTTCATGGTGAAGTATATGGTGCCACCATCAGGCAGATTCTGTGTCGGTGACGGTGTAATACTCATTAACGTTGCCCCGTCCGGACCACGAGAAGTATAGTGTAGAGTATAGGTTCCATCAGGTAAATCAGTGAAAGTGTAGGGTACCGACGAATGAGAATCCGCGTATGGCCCCTGTATGCTGTACCTAACGGACCCCGACCATGGTGAACCATCGAGTGTGGCGCTTACCACTATACTGCTGGAAGGTTGCATATCAAAATTCAAAGTGAAAGTTATTGTGCCATCGGCAGACAGAGTCTGTGTTGGCGATGGTGTAATGCTCGCCAGTGTTGCTCCACCCGGACCACCGGAACTATAGGTAAGAGTGTAAGTCCCCTCGCCTAGGTTACTGAAGGTCTGTGGTACGGAGGAACCGGACTGCGCCTCCGGTCCAGTTATGACATAGTTAACCTGCCCCGACCATGATGAGCCTTCGAGAGTGCCATTGACTACTATAGTGCCTGCGGTCGGAGGAGGGGTAGTACCAGGAGCCTTGAAAGACCAGTAGGTCGACCAGTCTGATGTTCTGCCAGCCTTACTGGCCTTCACCCGCCAGTAATAAGCCTGGTCACTGTTTAGTTTACCTGAAGGCACGGTGTAACTTGGAGCACCTAGTCCCGATGCATCAATAATCAGGCTCTGAAAATTACCATCGGATGCTACCTGAATCCGATACGCGGCACCAGTCTCACTACAAGTCCAGGCTAATATTGGCGTCAGCGACTCAACTGTGCTGCCATTTCCCGGCGAATCTAGTGTAACCACCAGCTCGGCCGGTGGGGCACAGCCCACCAAAGCAACAAGAACCACCAACAAGAGAATTGCATATTTCTTCATAGTAAACCCCCTGAAATTCTAACTTTGCTCTTTATAGCATACGCCATGGCATAGTTACATATTAGCAGCATAAGTGTCAATACCTGGACCATATTACTTTAGTCCCTAAGATGGCGGCTATCCGGTGCCCTGGCGAGCAGTAGTGCCAGTTACTTTGGATGCGTAAGGACACGCCGCTGGCAAGAGTGTTTAAGTGTGAAAGGTGGAGTTAGAGATGCAGAATATGTACAGGACCATATTACTATTCATAGGAGAAGGTGAATGAACGAAGCATAGTCCCTGGCGACCAGTGTTTTTATACCATAATATGAACAATTACTGCATATGTGCCTGCTTTCAAGGAGCTAAAGGCTTGGAACATAAGGACCATCCTTCGGAGTGTACAGCATTACATGGGACATCCAGCTTTCGTGTGAAGCGTAGCCGAAATTTTTGCGGCCCTGAGCATTGCCTGGGTATTGACACCTTAAACATGAGTCAATGTGCTGGCTGAGCCTCTCCCAAGGCAAATTCCCTGTGCCAGAACTCCATTTCATTGCCAGACTAGCCCATATCTTGACAAACTTACAGTCCTGTGTGATACTAAATTATCGAGTTGGAAGTTTGCAAGTCCCAAGCTAGCTGTCCCCTTACCAGTTCCTTAGGCCATGGATGACCAAACTGCAACCGCATAATTGAAGAAAGGAGGTTATCCATGGGTTTCGTAGACAAGACTCTTCAATGTGCCGAGTGTGGCACAAGTTTCACCTTCACTGCCTCTGAGCAAGAGTTCTTTGCCTCCAAGGGCTTCACCAATGAGCCCAAGCGCTGTCCTGAGTGCCGACAAGCCAGGAAACAACAGCGTCGCTCGCAGGGTAGCTGGGATGGCTACCGAACGAGGGAGATGTATCCCGCTGTCTGTGCCTCTTGTGGTAAAGATACGCAAGTGCCCTTTGAGCCTAAAGAAGACCGACCTGTGTACTGCAGCGACTGTTACGCTAAAGTTGGGCGAAGAACCTCAGCTTAGAAAGGCCAACAGAAGAAGAGGAGGAGCATAAGCATTGCCCCACTCTTCTCTTTTTAATTAATCACCATCGCCCTGGGCCTTTCGATGGTGAGAAAAGCCAGCCCCCAATGGCCTGAGGAATTGACGGCTGCAAACGAGGGAGACGAGGTTTAAACTGTGCTTATCCCAATCTGCTTCGCCTGTAGAGGGATGGGGGGATTTGTTGGTTCACCTGATGTGTGACATAATAAATTAGGCCTTACAGGAAGCGGAGGGATCGCATAGTGGTCTAGTGCGGGCGCCTGCTAAGCGCTTACTCCGGGAAACTGGGGTCGAGGGTTCGAATCCCTCTCCCTCCGCCAGTTGGGAAAAGAGGTAGCTGGCTCACAGCTCGTCAGGAAGTCACCAGTCGATTCTAATCCAAACGTCCAAACTATGGCAAAAATTCCCAAGGCGTTGGGCGTTTCTGTCGAGGATCTAATAATTTAACAAAATAGATTTATGACGTTAGAACAAAAAATAGCACAATTATTTCGCATGGATGAAAGAGCGCGCCGGCACCACTCCAACCCTTGGAGTGGTTATTCGCGCTTTTCTATGGTTCCGCTTTTAGGAGTGGCTTTCTGGAGTAGAGTGTGGCTCGGGTGGTGGTCTCTCCTACCGATTATTATCATGCTTTTATGGGTGTGGCTCAATCCCCGAGTTTTCCCTGAGCCAACAAGCACAAACAATTGGGCGTCAAAAGCAGTTCTTGGCGAATGGGTTTGGATGAATCGTAAAAAGGTGCCAGTACCGAAACATCATCAATGCATCCCAAATATTCTTTCCGTGGTAGGGATGATCAGTGGTATTTTTTTTGTTTGGGGTATAGTAGCGTTAGATGTTTGGCTAGCTGCATTCGGTGGCGCCTTTATTGTCATAAGCAAGTTATGGTTTGCAGATCGCATGGTATGGTTATATGAGGATATGAAGGATACTACACCAGAGTACAAAAATTGGTTGTATTGAACTTGCCTCCAAAGAAAAACCTGAGAAACCTTGAAATATCCTCTTTAGTCCTTGCCGGGCTACTTTAAAAGCCTACCAGCTTCTTGCCTTCCTCCACCAGTACCCTCGCCCTTTCCAGGCTTCCAGCTTCAGAGTAGATACGGACCAGTGGTTCTGTGCCGGAAAAGCGGATAAGCAGCCAGGACTCATCGCCAAGGAAGAAGCGAAAACCTTCGGTGGTATCTAATTTGGTCACCTTTGTGTTGGCTATGCTGTCCGGGGAGCTGGAGCTGAGCCGGTTCAGGATTGTCTGGCGCTTCGCTGCGGAGATATGAAAATCCATGCGGTCGTAGTAGTGAGGGCCAACCTTGCTGTAAAGGTAATCCAGAAGCTGGGACGGTGTTTTACCCGTTTTTACCATAAAGTCGAGGAAGTAAAGCCCGGCCAGGATGGCATCCCTTTCCGGGATATGGCCACGGAAGCCATAGCCACCGCTCTCTTCTCCACCGATAACAGCGTTTTTCTCCATCATCAAAGGGGCGACATATTTGAAGCCCACCATCGTTTCGTAAACAGGCACACCAAAGAGCTCCCCCAAGCGGGAAACCATCATGGTGGAAGTTAATGTCCTTATCAGGGCGCCACGCTCACCGCGAACTTCCAAGAGATAGAGACAGAGCAAGGCGAAGACCTGATGCTGGGTTAAGAACTGTCCCCTTTCGTCCACGATGCCAATACGGTCGGAATCTCCATCGGTGGCCAAGCCCACGTCAGCCCCTTGCTCAACAACCAAGCGGGAAAGCTTGGTCAGGTTTTTGGCAATTGGCTCGGGCTGAATTTGGGGGAATGAGGGGTTTCTTTCAGCGTTAATTTCGGTAATGCTCAGGTTGCCGTCTTGAAGAACTGTCTTAAAGTAGCCGATGCCCGCGCCATACATGGAGTCAACTATTATATTCAACTTCTGGCGGCGCAATTCTTCTATGTCGACAAAGCGGCTGATGTGGTCAAAGTAAGGAGGAGAGGGGTCCAGGTAGTCAACAAGCCCCTTCTTCAAGGCCCTATCCAGAGCAAGCCTTTTAACACCTTCTCCGCCTCCAAGGGAGAGGGTTTGGGTAAGGGAAGCGATATTTCTCTCTATCTGGGAGATGACCTCGCCCGGGGCGCTGGCCCCATCAGGAGACTTATATTTGAATCCGTTCCATGAACCGGGGTTGTGGCTGGCGGTTATCACGATAGCCCCTGCTGATTTGGTCGCCGGAACAGTAAAGCTCACCACCGGGGTAGGGGCTGGCTTTAGACACAGGTGGACCTTAATATTGTTGGCGGCTATCACCTCAGCAGCGGCAGCAGCAAAATCCTCGGAGGCGAAGCGAGTATCATAGCCAATGACCAAGCCTTGTTTATCGAGCCCATTTTGCCTGAGGTATTCCGCCACCGCCTGCGCGCAGATGCGCACATTATCGAAGGTGAAGTCTTCGGCGATAATCCCTCGCCAGCCATCAGTGCCGAATTTGATTGGATTAGCCACTATCGTCTATTCGTTCCGCTTGCGTTTTGCCAGCATGCCGGCTGGAGCGGGAGCAAAGCGTCCGCCATCCAGCACCAGGGTCTGCCCTGTCATGTAACTGGAAGCCTCCGATGCCAGGAATAAAGCAGCACCAACCATATCCTCGGGCTCAGCCATGCGCCCCAGAGTTATGTTCTCTACCGTTTTCTCATATAATTCGGGGTCGCTCCATATCGGCTCAGAAAAGCGAGTTTTAACAATAGCCGGGGCAATCGTATTTACCCTGATATTATATTGCCCCCACTCCTGGGCAAGCACCTGTGTCAGCATAACGATGCCTGCCTTGCTTATGCAATAGACACCCATTCCCATATCCGGCCTTAAACCGGATACCGAGGAAATGTTAATGATGTTCCCCCCGCCTTTGTCTTTCATTATTTTGCCCACTGCCTTGCTCAGGAAAAAAAACCCTTTAAGATTTAGCCCCATAATCCCATCCCAGGCTCTTTCATCGATGTCGAACACCGAGCCAAGTACCGGGTTAATACCGGCATTATTCACCAGGATATCAATGCGTCCGAATTCGCTTACTGCTCTGCCAACCATGCCATTGATTTCCTCGAGATGGCGGACGTTGGCCTGTATCGGTAGGGCTTTCCTCCCCAGACCAGCTATCTCCCGGGCTACCGCTTCCAAATCTGGCAGCTTGCGGCTAACCAGCACTACATCGCAGCCCGCCTCTGCCAGACCCAGGGCAATAGCCCGGCCTATTCCCCGGCTCGCCCCGATAACCAGGGCTATTTTGCCAGCCAGCTGGAACTTTTCTAAAGAAGATTTCCTTTTCCCCGCCTGCTGTTCACCGTTCATAAACTTCCCTCCAGAGAGGAAACTTCCGTATAGCAGTCACTTGGCATAGCTTATATTATTTTGGGTCGGGGGGCAATATTCCGCCCTCGTTCGTCACTGCGGGGCACGCTAGTTCTGAGGCAAAATTGCAATCTGGTGACCTGTTGCTCATTTTGAAGCTTTGGAGGGCGTGATTTATCTGGAGGCATGAGGCAAATAGTCAGACACTACTGAACAAAATGGCTTAATGTGCAACATATTTGCGACCTTTCACCACAGTCTTAAGAGTTGGGCAACATGCCCTTGAGCCAGCTTGAGCATCGTCATCTCCAGGCTTTCTACAGCCAGCAGAAAGCGCATGGCCTGGTTGACGGCAAAGGACAACTGAGTGCGCGAACTGTGCGATATTGCCACTCTCTTCTAGCGGAGGCGTTAGGGCATGCCATCAAAATGGGGCTAGTGAATCGCAATGTTGCCCAAGGTACAGAGGCTCCACGACTTGACCGCAAGATCATGCCAACTCTAGCACCAGAGGATATCCCGAGATTTTTGGAACTTGCCCGGGAAACACCTTATTACGCACTCTTTTATCTTCTTCTTCACACCGGCTGCCGTGGCGAGGCGTTAGCATTGAAATGGAAGAATATTGATTTAGGTTCCGCTTCCTTAGGCGTGTCAGCTTACTTATCTGTTGTTGAAACAGCATACAAGCTAAATGGAATCCTCATTATAAAGGGGCCAAAGACGCCAAATAGCCGACGCCAAATAGCACTCCCACCTTCTTTGGCATTATTGCTGCGTCGGCATAAGGCTGAGCAACAGGCACAGCGGGCTTTACTAGGCAAGCCATTGACTGATGAAGACTTCGTATTTTCTCACCCCGACGGCATCCCTCTGGATCCGAGTACAGTTAGCCATGCGTTCAATAAAGTTATTCAGAAGGCAGTCTACTACCATATTCGTTTACATGACTTAAGACATACTCATGCTAGTTTGCTACTACAGGCAGGTGTACATCCTAAAATAGTCCAAGAACGGTTGGGACACTCAAGTATTAGGGTTATGCTGGATACCTATTCTCATGTGATAGGTGGGTTACAGGAAGCTGCTGCTCAACGCTTCGATGATTTCCTAGCAGCGAAAGGGGTCGAAAATACAGATGTCGGCAGGGAATCTTGATAAAGAAGTCGGGGTGAGAGGATTTGAACCTCCGACCACCTGAACCCCATTCAGGTGCGCTACCAGGCTGCGCTACACCCCGTGGCTCTGACCTAAACAATATGTTATCATAACAAGTTATCGTAGCAAAGAAAATATCAGATTCGCAGGTTGTAATTCTTGGCTAAGAAACAGAAAAAGGCTGAAACTAAACGGACCCCTACTAAGCGGCAACTATCCAGATGGCAGCGCCAGATGAAAATACGCCGAATCATAATAATCTCTGCCGCCGTTTTCCTGGCTGGCATCATAAGCTGGGTGGGCTATGGATACTACAAGGATAGGGTTGGGCCTTCTCATGAGGTTGTCATCAAGGTGAATAATTCTTCATTCACTATGGGTTACTATGTGAATATGCTCGATGCTTATACTCAGGACATAGACCAAAATCAAATATATTTTATGACTGATACGGTCGCCACTACTATTACCCAGACTGAATTGCTAAAGCAAGAGGCCAAAAGTTTAGGAATTGAAGTCGCCCCTGAAGAGATAGCTGCTAAGATCAAAGAAAATGCTTTGCCCAATAATGAGACATATCGCGATATAATTAGCGCTGGCTTATTAGTGGACGAGGTCAAGGAATATTTTGATTCACGGTTACCTGATACAATGGAGCAGGCTCGTGTGCAAGTAATTCTTGTAGAGAGCCAAGAGGTAGCTAATGAAGTGATGACTAAAATTGAAAATGGCGGTAACTTCACTGCTTTAGCTGATGAGTTTTCCTATAGTCCCCAGATTGAGGGTGATTTAGGTTGGCTGCCCAGAGAGTTAATGCCGAATATCTTCATTGAATATGCCGCTTTCAACATTACCCCAGGCAACACAAGCCAGCCTATTTATGATGAATCAGCGACTAAAAGCGTCGGTTATTGGCTTATAGAGGTTATTGAGGAGGAGGAGGAGGAGATAAAAGTCAGAGCTATGTTGCTGGGCAGCAAGACAGAGGCAGAGGAAGTTAAAGCCGAGTTAGCCAGTGGGAACTTCAGCTCTCTAGCTCAGGAGTACTCTCAGCTCGAAAGCGAAGATGGTGAGCTCGGTTGGCTAAAACAAGGGGATTCGGGCAGCGAAGCTTTCGACGAAGTTGCCTTCAACATTACTCTCAATGAGGTAAGCGAGCCAGTCAAAGATGAAACAGCTCAAACCACTGGTGGCTATTGGATAGTTAAGGTCATAGATAGGGGCGAGCATCAGCTTGAAACAGGGGTCAGGGAAGAGCTGACAAACAAGTACCTGAATGAATGGTTTGAGGAGCGTATACAAAACAGCACAATTGAAAATCTACTGGATGAAGAAAAGAAAACTTGGGCTATAGAGCAAGTTTTGCTGAGAAGATAGCAGCACAATGAAGAGTGATATCGGCATCGGCTTACTGGGCTCGGGAATTGTCGGCAGCGGTGTGGCTGAAGTTCTAGTCAACAGGGCAGACAGCCTAGCCAAACAAGCAGGAGTCCCCCTAATTTTGAAAAAAGTCCTGGTGCGCGACGTGAACAAACAGCGCTCAGTGGAACTTAGTCCTGACTTGGTAACCAGCTACGCTGAAGAAGTCCTCTCTCATCCTGGGGTAGATGTAGTGATCGAACTCATTGGAGGCGAACACCCTGCCAGAGAATATATGGAACAAGCTATCGCTAACGGGAAGCATGTAGTTACGGCCAATAAAGAGTTACTGGCTAAATATGGATACGAGCTATTGTCTTTGGCCAGGAAACACAATACTGACCTCCGCTATGAGGCAAGCGTGGGCAGCGGCATACCACTCATTTCCTCTTTCCAACAAGACTTAGCAGCCAATAAAATCTCGGCCATTCATGCCATCCTTAATGGCACTACTAATTATATTCTGACCCGAATGGCACAAGAAGGATTGGATTTTGCTTCAACTTTAAAACAAGCCCAGAAATTAGGCTATGCCGAAGCCGATCCAGCTAATGATATAGAGGGGATGGATGCTGCTTATAAACTGGTCATCTTATCCAATCTAGCCTTCCAGGCTAGATTTGCCCCTCAAGACGTGTACTGCGAAGGAATATCAAATATTGCCGCTCGAGATTTCCGTTATGCCAAAGAATTTGGCTATGCCATAAAACTTCTAGCCATTGCCAAGAGAGATAATGAAAATGTGGAGATGAGGGTCCATCCCGTTTTTATCCCCCAGGATTCCCAGTTAGCTAAAGTAGATGGGGTTTATAATGCCGTCGAGGTGGAAAGCGACTTAGCTGGTAAGCTTGTGTTTTATGGGGAAGGGGCAGGAGCCCCCAGGGCCACTAGCGCCGTTATAGCTGATGTATTGTCGATAGCCCGAAATATCTGTCGCGGGGTAAATAACGTTCCTGAAGTAAGCTTAAACCAGAGATTAACTGTTACGCCAATGTCTGACATAAAGACAAGGTATTATCTCAGGCTGAATGTGCCTGACCGCCCCAGTGTTTTAGCCCAAATCTCCAAAGTTCTGGGCGACAATTCCATAAGCATTTCTTCTGTGGTCCAGAAAGAAAGCGACCCTGCAGCACAAACCGCCGTACTTGTCATCATGACCCATCCGGCAGAGGAAAAGGGAATGCAAAAGGCCCTTAAGCAATTAAAGCAGCTGCCGGTGGTAAATGAGGTCAGCAACTTTATCAGAGTTGAGGGATGAAGCAAGGCGTCTTAAATAGATATCGTGCTTTCCTGCCAGTAACTCCAGCTACACCTTTGATTACGCTGGGCGAAGGAGATACACCCCTAGTAAGGTCAAAAGTTCTGGAGAAAGAGCTTGGCTGTGGTGAACTTTATTTTAAGCTAGAAGGCTGCAACCCCACCGGTTCTTTCAAAGACCGGGGCATGGTGGTGGCGGTGGCTAAGGCGGTGGAAAGCGGTAGCCAAAGCATCATCTGTGCCTCCACAGGCAATACCAGCGCCTCAGCAGCCGCTTACGGCGTTAGATTTGGACTCAAAAGCATCGTCATCATCCCCAAAGGGAAGATAGCCATGGGAAAGCTAGCTCAGGCAATTGTTTACGACGCCCAGATTATAGGTATAAAGGGTAATTTCGACCAAGCGCTTCGTATAGTACGTGCCTTGACCCAAAAATATCCCGTTACTCTGGTAAACTCAATAAATCCTAATCGCATCGAGGGTCAGAAAACAGCGGCTTTTGAGATTATAGATGATTTGGGAGATGCTCCCGACTATCTCTTTATCCCTGTGGGTAATGCTGGCAACATTACTGCCTACTGGAAGGGATTCGTTGAATCCCACCAGGCAGGCAAGACAAGCCACAATCCCAGGATGATGGGCTTCCAGGCTGCAGGCGCCGCACCCATAGTGCTAGGTAAGGTTGTCAAAAGACCCAAGACCATTGCCACAGCTATTCGCATCGGCAACCCTGCTAGCTGGCAAAAGGCGGTAGCTGCCAAGGATGAATCAGAAGGCATCATCGATTGTGTTACTGACGACGAAATCCTGTATGCCTACAGATTGGCGGCGACTAGAGAAGGTATCTTCGGTGAACCAGCCTCAGCAGCCTCCTTAGCCGGGCTTATTAAGCTGGCCAAGGAAATTGACTTTTCTGGCAAACGTGTGGTTTGCATCTTCACCGGCACCGGCCTAAAAGACCCCGGCGTGCCAGCAAGATATGCCCAAGCACCAATAGAGCTCCCTGCTGAGATGGCTGCCGTTGAGGAGGTTTTGAAATTCCCCACCTCAACGATTCTTCCCCATGTTCAGAAGGATAAGCATCGAAGGGCTTAGAATGACATTTTAAAGGTAGAATGAGGCTGGGCTAAGCAGGTGAAAGCTATGCCAAAAATTGTTACGGAGGATATAGGGAAATTCAGCCAGCATAATCCCAAGGTGGCAGTTATAGTCACCGCTAGCGCCCGGGGTCGGGACGATGCTATGACTGTTGCCTGGCACAGCTCGGTTTCCCTTAAGCCGCCACTCTACGGCATCGCCATTTCGCCCAAGAGATTTACCTACCAGCTTATCACTGAAAGCCGGGAGTTTGGCATCAATTTCATTCCTTCAGAGAAAGCCTCTTTTGCCGCTTCCATTGGCGGTACTTCCGGGCAGCAAATGGATAAATTTGAGAAATTTCATATCAAGAAAGAGAAACCCTTGAAGACAGGGACACCTATATTGGAAGAAGCTTATGCTGCTTATGAATGCAAGCTGATGGATAGTCGGCCTTATGGTGACCACATCTGGATAGTTGGCGAGATTGTAACTGTGCATTTCCTTGAGGAGGCATTTACCCCGGGAGGAATTATCGACCTGGATAAGATAAAACCACTCCTCTACCTCGGCTCAGATTTCTATGCCAGCACAGACAAAAACAGCGTAAGCTTTATAAAAAGGGGGATTTAGATGGTCGATCAGGATAAAATCAAACTGGCAATGGCTTCCATAATCGAAGCTATCGGCGAGGACCCCCTCAGGGAGGGCGTAAAGCACACGCCACGACGGGTGGCTGAAATGTATGCTGAGCTTTTCTCCGGCCTGGATACTGACCCCAAAAAAGAACTAGTGGTAGATTTTGAGGAAGGATATGAAGAGATGGTGATTCTTAAAGATATTCCGTTCTACTCCATGTGTGAGCATCATCTTCTTCCCTTCTATGGGATGGCTCATGTAGGCTACATCCCCGGCGACGGTGGTAGAGTAGTGGGAATAAGCAAGCTAGCCAGGGTGGTGGAAATCCTGGCCAGACGCCCTCAGCTCCAGGAAAGGATGACCCAGCAGATTGCTGACGCTATTTTTGAAGCACTCCAACCAAAAGGAGTGGCTGTAGTTATCCAAGCAGAGCACTTATGCATGGTTATGAGAGGGATAAAAAAGCCAGGGGCAAGCGTGATAACATCAGCTCTAAGGGGTAACTTCCGCAGCAAAGTAGCAACCCGCTCTGAGTTTCTGTCCTTGATTCAAGGCAAATAGTCTATTCGTGACGCAAAGACTCGATGGGGTCCAGTCGTGCCGCCCGAATTGCAGGGTATAACCCAGAAACAACCCCGACAATAAACGCTACAAACACCGCCAAAACGACAATATCGCCGGAAAGCGTAGCACCAATCGTAAAACCAGCATTTGTCAAGATAATTGAGGTAATTTTGATTATAATCCATCCCAAGGCCACCCCCATGGCACCACCACAGAGGCCCAATACAGCAGCTTCGGTGAGAAATTGAGTCAGAATATCCCGACGCTTGGCTCCTATCGCCTTGCGCAAACCAATTTCCCTGATGCGCTCGGTTACCGAAACCAGCATGATATTCATAATGCCGATGCTACCGACAAGCAAGGATATAGCGGCTATGGCAGCAAGGACAAGCTGGAGTATTCCCATTACTTGCCCGATTTGCGCTGCCATGGACTCCATGCTGATAAGTCTGAAGTCCTCTTCTTCTCCTTCCCTGATATGATGGCGATCCCGCAGGATAGCGGTGATCTCCTGCTGAGCAGATTCTACCTCGTCTTTGCTCCTGGCCTGGACGCCCAGAGCCTGAAGGCTGTTTCCCTGGCTGCCTCCCTGTGCTCCCATTGTGGCAAAGAAGGTAGATAAAGGCATATATACCATCAGGTCCTCAGTTCCGAATCCAGCTCCCTTACTCAGCAATACACCGATGACCTCGAATTTGCGCCCGTCAATTCTTATGGTCTGGCCTGTAGGCTCCATCTGGCCGAAAAGGCTTTCCGCTATCTCTCCTCCCAGGACAGCCACTCTTGATTTCGCCTTATAATCATATTCGCTGATGAAGCTGCCCTGAGCCAGGACGTGGTTGTTCACCAATTCGGCTTCCGGTGTCACCCCTGCGATTAGGCTGGCAATGTTCTCTCTCCCCGCTACGATTTGGGCGGTAGCCTGCGCTACTGGCGACACCGCAACTACGGAAGGTGCGTCACGAAGAATAGCCTCAGCGTCCTGCAGGGTCAGCGTCGCAGCGCTGCCTACTGTCCCCCCCATGCCACCTGCGCTGGGAGCGCCGGGTATAACGTAGATCAGGTTAGACCCCAAAGAGGCAAAGGCCTCTTCTATCTGAGCCGACTGTGCCCTTCCCAAAGATAACACAGAGATAACCGCGGCCACGCCGATCAGGATGCCCAGCATGGTCAAAATCGACCTTAGCTTGTTGCCGATCAGAGTACGTATAGCCGTAACAATGCAATCCCAGAATTTCATCCCAATGCCTCGATTTGACCGTCACGGATCTTAATGGTGCGTTGCGTATAAGCGGCAATATCTGGCTCGTGAGTAACCAGAACGATAGTCATCCCTTGCTCATTTAACCGCTTGAAAAGAAGCATAATTTCCGAGCTGGTTTGCGTATCAAGATTGCCTGTGGGTTCGTCAGCTAGAATGATGGACGGATTATTCACCAGTGCTCGAGCGACAGCCACCCTCTGCTGCTCGCCTCCAGCTAACTCGCTTGGCCTGTGACTAGCTCGACGAGCTAATCCTACTGACTCCAAGACTTCTAAAGCTCTCTGTCGCCGATTACGACTTCCGTTGTAAATAAGTGGCAGTTCCACATTAGCCAAAGCTGTGGTCCTGGGCAACAGGTTAAAGCTTTGGAAGACAAAACCTATTTTTCTGTTTCTTATCTCAGCTAATTGATTATCGCCCAGCTCACTTACCTCGATCCCATCCAGGAGGTATCGCCCGGAAGTGGGCTTGTCGAGACAGCCAATGATATTCATCAAGGTGGATTTGCCTGAGCCTGATGGTCCCATGATAGATACCATCTCCCCTGACTCAATATAACAGCTCATTCCTCGCAGGGCATGAACTTCCGTCTGTCCAGCTTTATACACCTTGGTTATATTCTCGATTTCAATCACTTAAAATCCCCCCCCAGAAGCAACGCTCTTCGCAGGAACTACTACTACTCTTTCCCCCTCCTTCAATCCGGACAAGACTTCAGTAGTTATGCCATCAGATAAACCTAAGGTAACTTGTCTTGACTCAACGTCTTCGGCACTCCTAATTTGCTCAACCTTAGCAACTACAACCGTTGGGTTCTCAACACTACCCCGAATAGCCCGGTTTGGTATCAGTAATACATCATCACGACGCTCAAGGATGATTTCGGCAGTAGCGCTCATGCCGTCTCTAAGCTCTTCATCAGGGTTTTCCAAAGTTACGGTGGTATCATAGCCTACCACCCCTGCCACAACTGTGCCTATCTGAGAGATGAAAGTCACCTTGCCCTTTAGTTCCTTGTCAGGCAAGGCATCCAAAATGACATCCGCTTCCTGTCCCAGCTTTACCTGAGCGATATCTATCTCATCAATAACGCCACTCATTTCTATCCTGCTAGGGTCAACCAGGGATATTGCCGGATTGGCGTATGTCATTGTTGAGACTTCTTTTCCTTCAGCTATGGTGATGTCAGCTATTACGGCATCGAAAGGCGCCACTATTGTTGCCTTCTCCAGGCTAATCTTCGCCGCATCCAAATTCGCTCTGGCCACATCCAGTTGTAGCTCCAGCAATCTAACCGACGGGGGCAACGACCATGGCCTTGATTCCGACTTGCTTTCAGCCTTCTCTATGTTTTCCTCAATTAAGCCGAGCAGGACGTATGCCTCATCGATTTCCCCTTCATTCAGAAGCTCC
This sequence comes from uncultured Dehalococcoidales bacterium, assembly GCA_964638975.1. Lineage (GTDB taxonomy): Bacteria > Chloroflexota > Dehalococcoidia > GIF9 > AB-539-J10 > RBG-13-51-36. The sequence goes on along the minus strand of CAZXAJ010000002.1, from coordinate 198,713 downwards.
TGAGCCTGTTCTAGATTGCCTTGAGCTTCATCCAGCGCTAACCATATCCCAGCTAAATCGATACCCCAGACCTTGGTATAGCGCGGATAGAGTGTCCCCATCAAGTTGATCTCGGCCGATTCATAGTCAGCCTGCGCCATGGCCACACTTAATTCCAAAGAACGCGCATCAAGCCTGGCTAATTTTTGGCCTTTTACCACCTTATCCCCTTCTTCAACCAGCACCTCTTCCACCATACCCGTAGTGCCAAAAGATAAATCCGTCTTGCGCGGCATTTCCAAATTGCCGCTGACAGGGACGCTTATCACCAGATCGCCTCGACTAACCACAGCGATTTCTGGCGCCGTAGCTTGAGGGTTGGCACAACCAGTGAATACTATACCAACCAAGCAGCTTGTTATTATTAGTGTTAGCCATTTCTTCATTCTCATTTTCCCCTTTTTCATTCTTTGATAAGTTGGCTATTATAACATAATGACTCTAACATACAACGCAGGGCTGAAAGGATTAGTTTAGCCTTGCGATGTTTTACAGGACAAGCTCCCTTGTTGTTCCCTTAGTCAGCCTCCATCCTGGAAAAGAAGTAAGCACCTAAGGTTGCTAAGGCTATCGACAAGATAAGAAGAACCACGAAATCCAGCCAGAGTGGAAAGGCGGCAACGCCGATAAGGGTGCCCCTCAACGCATCCACCCCATAGGTGAGAGGGTTAATATACATTACGTATCTCACCCAAGCTGGCATGGCTGCCAGAGGGAAAAAGGCGCCCGACAGAAAAAATATAGGGAATGTTATTAAGGGGATTATAGCCATGAAACCTTCCGTATCAGTCAATTTGGCGGCAAGAATCAGGCCAAATCCTGTAAAGGTAGCACAGGTGAGAATCATCACTACTATCGCTAAAAAGAAGCCCGACACGCCAGACAATTTGACTCCCAGAGCCACGGCTACTCCCACTATAATCATCGCCTGAATTGTTGCTGCGGTTATGCCACCAAGGCTTCTACCTAGTATGACAGAAAAGCGGTTAACTGGAGCTACTAGAACCTCCTTGAGAAAGCCAAATTCCTTATCCCAGATAACAGATGCCCCCGCCATAGTTGCGGAGAAGAGCAAGGTCATGCCCACTATCCCCGGGGCCAGGAAATCAAGAAAGTCTATGCCAGCCGGTATCCCTGGTATTTCCCTGGCAGGCATGAAGCTCATTGGCAAGCCCAGAAAAACCAGAAAAAGGAAAGGCATCAATAATGAGCCGATAATCCTTGCCTTTATTCTTAAAAACCGCTTCATCTCCCGCAGCCACATGGTGTAAATCGGCAATGGATCTATGACTCTGCGGGACTCAGTTATCTGCATGTTATCTTCTACTCCTGCTTCTTGTCATCATTGCTTTCCACAGTTCTTTCAAACTTCCCCCTCCCTCCCTTATGGTCTTTCCAGTATAGTATAAAAAAGCGTCCTCCAAACTCGGCTTGCGCAACTCGATGGATGATATGACAAACTCATGATCATCGGCAAAATCAATAAGCTCGGGCACTTTCTCTTCAGCCCCATCGATACTTAGTTCTACAGCACCATTATGTTCTTCAATCTCCTTTACCCAATCAAGCTCCTTCAACAAATTGACCAGACCGTCACTCCTATCCTGCGCTATTTGCAGTGAAATCAAATTTAGACCTATGACTTTTTTCAGATTTTCAGGCGCGTCCACTGCTACTATTTTGCCCTGATCCATAATAGCTATCCGGTGGCAGAGATAATCCGCCTCTTCTATGTAGTGGGTAGTTAGAATTATGGTTGTGCCTTCTTCTTTATTCAATACCTTGATGTAATCCCACAGACTCCGTCTTGTTTGCACATCCAAACCTAGAGTGGGCTCATCCAAAAATAGGACTTGGGGATGATTCAAGAATCCTCGGGCAACTTCGAACCTGCGCTGGATGCCGCCGGAGCAATAGCCAATCTTGATATTTTCCCTCCCCTTCAAATCCAGCAAGCCCAGCACCTCAGCAATCCTTTTCTCCCTGGTTTTCCCATCCATATGATACATTCGGGCATGGAAATCCAGATTTTCCCTGCCAGTTAGGAATGTGTCAATGGTTGGGTCCTGAAACACGATCCCGATGCATTCTCTAACCTTGTCTCTTTGATGTACGATGTCATAGCCGCAAACCTTGGCTGAACCTGACGTAGGATTCAGTATGGTGCATAGCATCTTGATGGCTGTTGTCTTGCCAGCTCCATTCGGGCCAAGCAGGCCAAAAATTTCTCCCTCCTCAACGTTCAGACTAGCCTGGTCCACAGCTATCAGCCCATCGAATTCCTTCGTCAGTCCTTCAATCTCTATAATCCTATTCACGCTCTTCATTCTGCAACTTCTTTCCAGCATAGTGTAGAAAAACGTCCTCCAAACTGGGCTTCCGTTCGCTAATCGAGGAAATATCAAATCCACGGTTTCGTGCAAATCTCACTACCTCAGGCATCTTCATTCCTTCATCTCCAATGCTTATCTCCAGCTGAGCATCATGCCTGCTAATCTTCTTGACCCAACTCATTCCATTTAGCAAATTCGCAAACTCATCAGTTAGGCCCTCTTGAGAAAGCTTGATAGAAATCATGCTATCGCCTGCGGAATCTTTCAAAGCTTTGGGGGTATCCGTTACCACGATCTTTCCTTGCTCCAAAATAGCTATTCTATCGCAGAGATGATCCGCTTCCTCAATATAGTGAGTGTTCAGCAATATCGTGGTACCTGATTCTCTATTCAAGACCTTGGCATAGTCCCACAATAACCTTCTCGTTTGCACATCCAGGCCTAGAGTTGGCTCATCCAGAAATAGGACCTTGGGACGATTTAGCATCCCTCTGGCTATCTCCAGCCGACGCTGCATGCCACCAGAGTAAAATTTTACCAGTATATCTTGTTTATCTTCTAGCTTCACCAAATCCAAAGCCTGAGATATTCTCTCGTTTCTAAGTTTTCCGGGAAGGTTATATATTCTGGCATGAAAGTCCAGATTTTCCCTGCCTGTCAGATAAATATCAAGGCTCAGTTCTTGAAAGACAATGCCCAGGCATTTCCTGACTTTGTCCCGTTCTTTGATGATATCATAACCACATACCGTGGCTGTGCCAGAGCTGGGGTGTCGTGCCGTAGCCAGCATCATGATAGTGCTTGTTTTTCCTGCACCATTGGCACCAAGGAAGCCAAAAATCTCCCCCTCTTCGATTTCAAAGGAAATATGGTCTACAGCAACAAGATGACCAAACATCTTGGTTAGATTGTCAGCTACTATTGCCTTCATTCTCCGTCGCTATATCCGCAGTCTCTATCTCCCCCGAACAAGCTCTTGGCCAAGGCGAAACGCATCTTCCAGAGCCATAGGGCGCTCTTCAATTTGAGCTTTGTCATCAATCCCCCTGACTAACAAATCACCAGAATATTTCACGCCTACAGCATCAAAGAAGTACTTCACCGTGAGTGCCGCGCCATCAAAAAGTTTTTCACCTCGAGTAGCCCCAACCGAAATAAACAGCCCCCTTCGTACCCGGTCATCCCCTCCCACCTTCAGCACGTGCTTTCTCACCCAAAGCGCCTGGCATCTGTCTATTATCGCCTTCGCCTGGCTGGTAATACCATAGAAGAATATCGGTGAGGCAAAGACAATGTGATCCGCTTCTATAAGCTTCTTGTAGAGCAACTCCATATCATCCTTAATCGCGCAGTTGCCATCCTTGAGACAGGCATATATTTCCAGGCAGGGTGAGATTTTGAGTTTCGAGACCAGCACCTTTTCGACCTCGGCTCCTGCCTCCTTGGCACCTTCCAGCGCCTTATCGAGAAGAATATCGGTATTGCTTTGTCTTCTGGGGCTACCCATGATACCTAATACTTTCATGTTGCTCACCTCTCATAATTATAGCGCCTCGAATAGAATTAGGCATAAAGCCCTCGGGCTGAGACCTCATAATAAAGCCCTGAGCGCAGGTCAACCATTATTGTTTATACACCATACTTATCTCTCAGTATCTGCGAGATATCCGGCAAGAAGGCAAATGCTTTCTCAACAAGTTCTTCCTCAACACTTGAGACCCTGCATTCGCTCGCTGTTTTGGCGGCTGTATCGACCTGGCCCAAATCGCTAAGGCAGCATCTGGCTGGTGCCACCAATGCCTGCTCTGCAATCTGATGCAAGGACAAACCTGTATTGACTGAGATTGCCTCCCAGTAATCTGAGAGAATCGCAGCCAGCGTTTCCGGCGTCTGTGTTGCCAGAGTTGTGGATTCTGTGGGGATAATGCCCCAGGAGATAACCCCACCACTCCTGATAAATTCTGCCACGCTAGCAGCATATTCTTTGGGCATGAACTCAATTTGATAGGCATCGAAGGATAGGATTTCTATTCCTAACTCCAGCAGATAGGGCAAATTCACCTCAGCACAGAGGTGCAACCCTTTGGGGCCTTCCAAGCCGTCAGTGAACCTGTGATAGTCTTCTCTGGCATGCTGCTCGTTGTACCCGGAAAAACCACTGAACACGTAGCCCAGCCCAGGCTCATCCACCCAGACGAAGGCGTTAGGATTCTTCTTCCTGAGCTCTTGATACTGGATATTGACTTTTCTCTGAATGAAATCAAATAGAATAGCCCTCACTTCTTCGTTATAGATGATTGGCTTCAGATCCTCATCCAATACTTTCAAGCCAAAGCTCACCGGACCGGTGACCTGTCCCCTGATAGCCTTATACCCTTGAAGCTCCTTGGAGAGAAACTTGTGGAATACTGCGGAATACTCCGCAGTGAGGGCAAAGGTCTCGGGGAGGTCCATTTTCACAAAGTAATCGTCAAGTTCTTGTTCAAATCGTGCGGTGTTAAAGACAAGCCTTTCCTTGTCAAAGTCAATAGCTATACCTGGAAAACTCTGCGACGCTTGAATATACATATCTTCATGCAAGCTCACCTTGGGAAGCTGGGGCCAGAATGGGATATCCAGGCTCAAAGCAAGCTCGAGCGCCCTATCAACATCTTTATGGGGCATTATGCCCATAGCAGTGGTGCTGCATCTTGCCTCGAATGCTATCATGAATATCTAATCTTTCTTCCTGAAAACGTCCTATAAATCATAGCACGAGGGCAGATAATTTTTCGGATGACCTTCCACCTGTGGTAACTCCCTTTCCAAAGAGAAGAGCTGAAATTCTGATGGAGCACAGGGCTACACTAGTTCATTGGCAAAGAATCAACTCAGTACTGAACTAAGTAGTTGCCCCTAAAAAACTTCGTTCTTCAGGGGGCCCCAGATTTATCCATTGGCATCTCCTGGGGCCCCATGAAAAATAGCGAAGCGAATTTTTCATGGGCTACTAGCTAGCAAATCCGCACTCTTGAGCTCTCGTATCTGAGGTACGAAGAGTGCAAGGGTTAGCATGAAAGTAAGTGCATCTGTAACTGGGAATGCCAGCCATATGCCATCTAGTTGCCAGAGACGCGGCAGTATTAATATCGAGGGAATCAAGAACAGGGCCGGCCTCGATATAGCCGTAACAAATGACTGAACAGCTTTACCAATTGACTGGAAGATTATTGAACCGACCATCATAAAGCCTATCAGGTATAGTGCGAAGAAGATACGCTTGGCAGCGTAAGAGCCCAGAGCAATGAGCTCATTATCAGTAGTGAAAATGCGAATGAATGGGTCCGGGACGAAGTAGAGGACCAGAAATACTCCGATACAACAGGCTGTTGCGGCAGCAATGGCTAGTTTTATTGCCCTTAATGCCCTGCCATAGCGCTTAGCCCCGTAATTGAAGCCGAGAATCGGTTGAAGACCCTGGCCAATGACGATACCCGGCATTATGGCAAACATCATTATGCGGTTAATGATACCAAAGGCCGACACGGCAAAGTCACCGCCATAAGCAACCAGCATTCTATTGACAAGAACGGCAGATAGACTTGCAGCCACCATCCTCGCAAATGAAGCGACGCCTATGGCAAGAATTGACTTTAATATATTCCATTCAACAATCAGGTTTCTCGAATGAATTTTAAGGAAGCTCTTCCCAGAGAGGTAATAGTTCATAAAGTATAGGACAGAAATCAACTGTGCCATCACGGTAGCCAATGCTGCTCCCTTTATTCCCATGTGAAGAGGTATGATAAATATCGCATCAAGTATTATGTTCAGTACGGCACCAATAATCATACCGAACATCGGTATTCGGGCATTCCCCTCGGCTCTTATCAGGGTATTTAATGTCATGGCAATGGTCATGAAAACCATACCGATAAGAATGATAGACATATAGTCTCGGGCGTAGGGGAGGATAGTCTCCGACGAGCCCATAAGGTTGAGCCAGAAGTCCGTGTTGGCTAGGCCAGCTAACATCATTATAACTGATAGCACAACAGTAGGGGTCAAGGCATTACCCAGTGCACGCTCTGCCCTGGGGATATTACGGGCTCCGATTAATCTTGAAATCAGTGATGCCCCACCCATCCCCGTCATTTGCCCAATCCCAATTGACAACATTTGAACCGGAAAAACTATAGAAAGCCCCGCGATACCGAGGTGACCAACGTAGTGACCGATAAAAATTGTGTCTACTACGTTGTATAATGTCATGACAGCCATGCCGAAAAACGCAGGAAGGGACAGTTTCAGTAGTAGCTGACCGATTCGGTCATCGTTAAGCACGTTTTGATTCTGATTATCCATACGGGCTAATTACACATTCTTGTAAATTTGTACTGTAACTTGGGGTGGGCCTTCACTTACTGTAATTTCGATAATATATCCCTTAGCTTTCTCAACGTATTCGATAGATCCTCGAGTTCTTCGTCCGTGAGGCGAGACATAGTCTCTATGGTAATACTCATTAATCTGTCTTTATGTTCTTCTAGAAAGACTCTTCCTTGCCCAGTGAGGGTGATATTAATGGTTCGTCTGTCGGCTATATCCATCTTTCTTTCAACTATATTCAAATCCACCAGCTTATCTATCAGATGAGTCATCTGAGCTCTTGCTATCTGTAACCTCTCTCCAATTTCGGCAACGTGGAGAGTTCCTGCTTCCTTAAGTAGCGCCATAATTTCAAAGTGAAGTGGGGTAACATCCATATCAATATTGGCAAGAGCTGTCTTAATCAGCTTTCTTCGTATTCCCCTAAAGATAAGGGGCGGGATCGACAGTAGATCTACGGCGACTCTTTCCAGAATATCCCTTTGCATGTTTAAATTCTCCCAACTTAAATCCTTTATAAAGTTAATAGTCACCTAAGTAAATAGTATATTTGATAAACTAAAATAGGTCAAGACTATCTTGGCCACAGATATTATTCTAAACTTTACATGTGTGCCGAACTATGTGGGGACTTAACTAAGTAAGCTCATAGTTGATAACACGGCCCTGTTGGGCATCAACTTCTATCTTGAAGTCATACGTATGGGAAGATTTGTCAAGGAAAAAGCGGTCCAGTATCCCCGCCGACTTCATGGCGATTTTCCCCTGCATCTCATATATTTGGCGACCATCTTCAGTAACAAGCTGGCTGACGCTGAATTTGATTCTGGACTGAAAGTATTTGGCGAGTAAAAATTTTACCGCAATCCGTTGAGCCTCAGCTTCAGTTAACAATTCTTATCCTCTTATTATCCCGACCTCTTTTTCGCCGGAATATCCTGCGATTCCGCCTACTCACCTAATATTTGAACAGCAATCTTTCTGGACCTCGGACGATTATCGAAGTCCACGAAGACTATCTGCTGCCAGGTGCCCAGAGTCAACCTCTTATTTACAAAAGGTATTGTTAGTGAAGCTCCAAGCGTGGAAGCACGCACATGGGAATGGCCATTCCCATCTCCCCAGGTTTTGTCATGCTCATAAGGAATATTCCGGGGCATCAGCCTATCCCACATGCTTTTGAAATCGCTAAGAAGCCTGGGCTCATATTCAATAGTCGTCACCCCCGCCGTTGAACCAGATATAAACAGAGTGACTATTCCGTTATCAACTTCAGATTCCTCTACATTCCTTGCCACCTGAGAGGTTATATCGATAATGTCGCAATTACCTTTCGATTGAAAGGCGATGTCTTTAGTGACTACAGTCATATCCTTACCTCCTGCCATATTATATCGTCTAACTCGAATACTGGCCCGTCACGGCATACCTGCTTTAAGCCTTTCTTGGTATTTATGGTGCAGCTATAGCACACTCCAAAACCACACCCCATCCTCACTTCAAGGGAAACCTGACATTTTGGGGCTATCAGCGCGATTGCCTTATACATATCTACTGGGCCACAGGCATACACCTGGTCAGCCCAGTCTAAAGAATCAGGCAGAATATCCGTGGCCATGCCTTTTTTGCCCATGCTGCCATCCTCAGTGACGGGGATAAATTGAACTCCATTTGGTAAAGACGGTAGTTTGCTTCGCTCCTTGCCCATAGCTATCGAAAAAGGATAGAGCTGGGCAGCAGTGTTCGCCCCATGAATTAAAGTTACCTGGTGCTGTGATGAAGCATGCTGCATCAGGAAAACAAGCGGAGCGATGCCCATCCCTCCGGCCACGAGCAGCAGGTTCTTTGCTCCTGGTTCAATACTAAACCCATTACCTAGAGGGCCAAGAATGTCTATTCCGTCGCCTGCCTGTCGTTGTGAAAGCCAGAGGGTGCCTTTGCCAGTTACTCTAAATAATAGGGCAATCTCCCCCCCATCTGAAACCCGATGAATGCTGAGAGGGCGGCGTAATGTAAAACCTCCACACCGCACTGTGATGAATTGCCCCGGCTGAACTGAACTTGCTATATACGGTGCCTCAATCCACATGAGGTATACGCCAGGCATGACCTCCAAATTAGAAGTTATGGTAAACAAGGCCTGTTTCATGCTCAGGATTTATCCTATACCCTGCCCGTCATTTTCTGCTCTTCAGATAGTCCCTGAGTGGTTGAACGTTAAAGATTTTGCTGCTGTCTGCTAACGCCTCTATAGCCACCCGAGCGGTATCCAGTGAGGTAAAGCACGGTATCCTTTTTTCTGCGGCGGCACGCCTGATATCTAATCCATCTTGCAATGGAACGCGCCCTCCGGTTATGGTATTGATTACTCCGCTTACAGAATTATCTCGAATGACATCGATAACGTTAGGATGTCCTTCGCTTAGCTTCTTGGTCACCATTTTTACCGGTAGCCCTATAGACTCAATCATAGCTGCGGTTCCCTCTGTGGCACAGAGCCTGTAGTCAAGGGAATGCAAATCCTTAATTAGAGGCAGGGATTCAGCTTTATCCCTATCTGCAATACTAAGTAGCAGACTGCCTTTTTGCGGCAGCATCAATCCAGCGGCTAAAAGTGCTTTAACCAGCGCCGCCTCAAAGCTGTAATCAATCCCCATAACCTCGCCTGTGGATTTCATCTCAGGCCCAAGGTAGCTATCCACTCCAGTCAATTTAGACATGGAGAAAACAGGAGCCTTTATACCTATCAACTTCTGTCTCTTCCACAGCCCACCTTCATAGCCCTGCTCCCTGAGGCTAATCCCGGCCATCACCTTAGTGGCAATTCTTACCATGGGCACGCCGGTTACCTTGGAGATAAAAGGCACAGTCCGGCTGGCGCGAGGATTCACCTCAAGCACGTATATGGACGAGCTGCCATTTTCTGGCAGAATCACCATCTGTATATTTAGTAAGCCCCTGACTTGAAGTGCTAACCCGATCCTAGTAGCATAATCCACCATGGTATCCACTTCATTTCTGGTTAGATTCATTGCAGGATAGACTGCTATAGAATCGCCACTATGAACACCAGCTCTTTCAATATGCTCCATCACTCCGGGAATAAGAACCTTTTCCCCGTCGCAAATGGCATCTACCTCCACTTCCTTACCCTGCAAATATTTATCAATAAGCACAGGATGCTGGCTATCCATCTCCAGGGCCAGTGTCAGGTAGCGAATCAACTCACTTTCATTATGCACAATTTCCATAGCCCTGCCGCCTAAGACATAGCTGGGACGCACTAAAACAGGGTAGCCCAGGACCTTGGCTATATTAAGTGCCTCTTCTGTTGATGTCACTCCAGCTCCCGGGGGCTGAGGAACACCCAATCTATCCAGGAAATCTTCAAAGCGATGACGGTCTTCAGCTATATCTATAGTCTCGGCACCTGAGCCAAGTAGTGGCATATTATTGCGAGCCAAGGGCCCAACCAAATTAAGGGGTGTTTGTCCACCAAGCTGAACGATAGACGCTGGAGCAGAACCGTTATTGCTCTCATTCTCAAGTATATCTCGGATACTTTCCTCATCTAAGGCTTCGAAATAGAGGCGATCACTGGTGTCAAAATCGGTGGAAACTGTTTCGGGATTAGAATTGACCAAAATGCTCTTTATTCCTGCTTCCTGAAGCGCCCAGGCTGAATGGACGCAGCAATAGTCAAATTCAATTCCCTGCCCGATGCGTATAGGCCCGCTGCCGATGACCACAGCCTTCTTCTCATCCAAAGGCTCAGCTTCGTTTTCCTTCTCATAAGTGCTGTAGAAATACGGGGTCTCAGCATCAAATTCGGCAGCACATGTATCCACCATCTTGTACACCGGTCGAATATGCCATTCTTGGCGAGTCCGTCTCACCTGCTCGGGCAACCTATCGGCTAAAGTGCCCACTTGCTCGTCTGAAAAGCCCAGCCTCTTTGCCTCCCATAAAAGCTCCGGTTTCAACGATTCAGAAAGAAGCCGTTTCTCCATGTCCACAATATTCTGGAACTTATAAATAAACCAGGGGTCTATGCCAGTGAGCTGAGAAAGCTCCTCAGGCGTAGCTTCCCTTCGCAGCGCCGCCATAATGGCCCATATTCTTAAATCATTAGGGTGAAGGGGGTAGGAATTAAGCCCTTCCCCTTTACTCCAACTGAGGTCTTCCCAAAGAAGAGTGCGTTTGCCAAATTCCAGGGAGCGCACTGCCTTTTGTAGAGCGGCTTCAAAACACCTGTCAATAGCCATAACTTCACCAGTGGCTTTCATCTGGCTGCCAGTCCCCCGGTCACCCAGAGCAAATTTATCAAAAGGCCACCTGGGAATCTTGACCACGCAGTAATCCAGGGCTGGCTCGAAAGACGCCAACGTTTTGCCGGTAACTTTATTGGGGATTTCATCAAGCCTTTTACCTATGGCTATTTTGGCGGCCACCCGAGCAATAGGATAGCCGGTGGCCTTACTGGCTAAAGCTGAACTGCGGCTGACACGAGGGTTAACTTCAATTACGTGGTATTCGCTTTTTGTAACTCCCTTTTGGTCAGGGGCCCATTTTTCGGCCACTGTGGGACTAGGGGTCAAGGCAAACTGTATATTACAACCACCCTCGATTCCCAGGGCTCTTATAATTCTCAGACTGGCTGACCTGAGCATTTGATATTCTTTGTCGTTGAGAGCCTGGCTGGGAGCCACCACGATGCTATCCCCGGTATGCACACCCATGGGGTCGATGTTCTCCATATTACAGACGGTAATGCAGTTATCAGCAACATCCCGCATGACTTCATACTCAATTTCCTTCCAGCCCAGAACGCACTGCTCCACCAGGACTTCATGGCTCATGCTGCTATACAAGCCGCTGGCAACAATCTCCTCAAGCTCTCTCATAGTGTGAGCAATGCCACCACCCGTGCCACCCAAGGTGTAAGAAGGGCGGATAATGAGAGGCAAACCAATGGAGTTTGCCAGTTCTTTCGCCTCCTTTACCGACCTTACCGTGGCACTCTTGGGCACAGGCTCGCCAATATCAACAAGAAGCTGCTTAAATAGAGACCTTTCCTCGGCCTTCTTTATCGTTTCTATAGGCGTGCCCAGACACCGCACATCATACTTGTCGAGTACGCCGGCATCAGCCAGCTCCACCGCCAGGTTGAGCCCTGTCTGCCCCCCCAGGGTAGGCAGTAGCCCGTCGGGGCGTTCCCTCTCAATTATGCGAGCCAGGACTTCCATGGTGAGCGGCTCGATATAGACAATATCGGCAATGCCCTCGTCGGTCATGATGGTAGCAGGGTTCGAGTTCACCAGGACCGTGGTCACGCCTTCTTCCCTCAGTGCCCGGCAGGCCTGAGTCCCGGAATAATCGAACTCCGCCGCCTGCCCGATGATTATCGGCCCTGAGCCAATGACCAGAACTTTAGATATTTTGCTCAAGTCTCGCCTCACCATCCTCCAATTATTGACATTGGCAACACAATCCCTATCCAGATAACATTAAAACCAAACAACAATCCAACTAAAATCCACCACCACCGAAGCCCTTTAAAGTAGCGAAAAAGCGGCTTCCGATTGAGCCACATATGGATAGCCGTGAAGATAATAAATAGAGCGGATGTAACAATGTGGGGAGGAAATATGAAAATCTCTCCGTTAAGCAGGAAAAACAACTGCCAGCACCCCGACAGCACTGACCCCAGGCCAAATGCAACCATAGCAATGGAACTGACACGCCTCATAAATGCCTCCTTGCCTGCCCCATGACTATGGGACTTGAGCCTATCACCAAGACTTTAGATATTTTAGGTAGCATATAACTTAACAAAGCCATCTCGGAAATCTGACTGCGACATACCTATCAGATTCAGAATTTGGGCTCGAACTAATGCTCTTCCTGCTGTTCGGGCTGCTTCTGCATCTGATTCATTGAGCTTTGAAAGTTTGCCATCATGGAAAGCATCATTGCGCAGTCTATATAAGTCTTCCAAGCGAGGTATAGTTGGGAATCCTTTTTCGGCAAGCAACGATTTAGCCTTTTCCAATTTGTTGCCTGCAAGACGTAGGTAGTTAGCCTGCGATTCCAGACAGACCCAATTCAGTGCAGACTCTATTAGTGGCCTCCCGACTTCGAACTCTCTAAGAGCACTGAAGAACCATTGAATTGCTAGTGCGAATTGTATCCTGTCAAGGTTAGGAATTGTTGCCAGTGCCTTCTCAAAGAAACTTAGTGTTCTGTTTCGCTCCCCTGCTTGTTCACCAAGACCCCAGTGGTAGCTCACTTGCATCGCAGAAGATCCCTTCCAGTTAATTGCAGAGCCTCCATACTCCCTCCACATAAATTGCCAGTACCTGCCTGTGTAAAGCGACATAAAGGCAAGTAGATCATCAATGACTGTATAGTCGGAATCTGGTACGAAGACGGAATCAAATATTGGCTCTCCCCGATACTCAACTACTGCTGCCGAGATACGAAGTGAGTATTCGATTTGCGAAAGTTGATCGGGAGCAGGAATAACGTTAGGGTCGAATCCATAGGACAACTTATATGAGAAATTCTCTGGGTTTATGGTACCCCACCCCTTCTCCTTAAGGAAAGGCGCAGCAAGTTGCTCCCACCAATGGAGGCCGACAGGGCTTATGACTATGTAACGGATAAATGCTTTGGACTGACTCATCTCACCCCCTCACCATCTCCAGAAATCTCTCGAATAAATACATATTGTCCAGCGGGCCAGGAGAGGCCTCGGAGTGGTACTGGATAGATATGATTGGCAGGTCTCGGTGGCGGAGTCCCTCCACCGTGCCGTCGTTTAAGTTTATGTGGCTGACTTCCAGCCCCCCTTTCAGGGTATCGGCGTCCAGGGCATAGCCGTGGTTCTGGGCGGTGATATAGACCCTGCCGGTAGCTAAATCCCGCACGGGATGGTTGCCGCCGCGATGCCCAAATTTCAATTTGAATGTCTGCGCTCCTAAAGCCTTACCTAAGAGCTGGTGTCCCAGGCATATGCCCATCATCGGCTTCTTATCCATAAGATTTCTTACCGTCTCCGTTATGTCATGGAGGAGAGCGGGGTCGCCAGGCCCCGGAGATAGGAAGATGCCATCGGGTTTCAAGGCTAAGATATCCTCTGCTGAAACAGTGCACGGGATGGCAGTTGCCTGGCAGCCGAGCTGGCTCAGGATGCGCAGTATGTTGTACTTCAATCCATAGTCGATAACCAGAATTTTAAGAGATTGCTCCGTCGCTGACGCTCCTCGCAATGACGGAGAAGGCAGAGTCGCAGTGGCAGTCATACTGGATTGCCACTCATATGCCCTCTCGGTACTGACCTGGTGAACAAAATCGATAGCATCATATCGGGGCAAGCTCTTTAGCTCCTTCGATGCCTCTTCAATGGTCATCTCCGAACTGAGAATGCCCATCATCACCCCGCTTGACCTCAGATGACGGGTTAAGGCACGGGTATCTATACCGCTGATGCCAGGGATGCCATAGGCCAGCAGAAATTCGTGCAGAGTACGGGTGCTTTGCCAGTGGCTGGGCTGAGGGCAATATTCCCGCACGGCAAAGCCCCTGACCTGTATTTGCCTGGATTCAGAATCGGATTCGTTGATGCCATAGTTGCCAATCAAAGGATACGTAGGAACCAGAATCTGGCCGGCAAACGACGGGTCAGTGAGCATTTCCTGGTAACCGGTCATGCTGGTATCGAATACCACCTCACCATAGGTAGTAGTCCCGGCACCAAAGGCATCGCCTTCGTAAACCGAGCCATCCTCCAGGACTAAAATTGCTTTTTTAGCCACGATATTCTTTCCCCCTTACCTATACTCTCTCACTTCAAGGGAGAGGGCAGGTGATAACAAGGAATCATCTATATGGACTATCTTGCCCTTCGCTATGGTTGCCATTACCTTGCCCCTAACATTATAGCCATCGTAAGGGGTATTCTTGCCTTTGGAGACAAAATTGCGACTATCCACTATCCATTCCCGGTCAGGGTCAAATATGGTGATATTAGCAGGAGTGCCTGCCTTTAAGGTGCCTAGTTCACCATCTCTCCCAATGATTTCCGCTGGCTCACAAGTCAGCTTGGAGAGCAGCACGGTCAAGCTTATTCTCCCCTTACGCACTAAGCCCATGAGACAAGCGAAAGCGGTTTCAAAGCCACTGATGCCAAAAGCAGCTAGCTCTAGCCGGCAATTTTTGTCCGCCAAAGTATGCGGGGCATGGTCAGTGGCAATAGCGTCGAGCACACCGTCTTTAAGTCCCTGAATCAAGGCTTCGACGTCCTCTTCAGTGCGCAGGGGCGGGTTCACCTTGGCATTGGTATCAAAGGGTTTGGCCGAGTCCTTACCTAAAATCCTCTCTTCGGTTAACGTCAGGTGGTGGGGTGTGACCTCAGCGGTCACCGAAACCCCTTCTTCCTTAGCATGACGGATAAGCTCTACCGAACCTTTAGTACTTACATGGGCAATATGAACCCTGGCTTTGGTCAACTTTGCCAGAATCAGGTCACGGGCTACCATAACATCCTCGGCGGCCGCTGGAATCCCTTTTAAGCCTGACTCAACAGAAACCCGCCCTTCGTTTATGATTCCAGCACCGCTTAACAATTTGTCTTCACAATGGTCGATAACTGGCAAGCCCAGGGCAAGACTACGATTCATAGCATCACGCATAACCTGCGAGCTTGCCACAGGGTCACCATCGTCGCTAAAAGCAACTACCCCAGCTTCCGCCAGTCCAGCCATCTCGGTTAATTCCTCACCGTTCCTGCCCTTGGTGATACAGGCTATGGGAAGGACATGAACCAAAGCTGCCTCAATTGCCTTTTGCCTCAGCCAATCCACAACAGCCGGATTATCTAAAGGAGGATTTGTGTTTGCCATACAACAAACAGTGGTAAAACCACCTATGGCAGCTGCTTTTGTCCCCGTGGCGATTGTTTCCTTATCCTCAAAGCCTGGCTCTCGGAGGTGACAATGAAGGTCTATAAAGCCGGGGCAAACAACTAGTCCCGTGGCGTTTAGATTCACCGTTTCGCCCGAAACGGCAGTGTCTCCCACCTGCAAAATCTTCCCCTCGACAATAAGTACATCGCCAACCTGGTCTATGTTCTGGCTGGGGTCAATTATACGACCACCTCGGATAAGCAGAGGCATAGACTTCTTATTCATCGTCAGACATAGCTGCTGGGCTGGAACTGCTGAGCCTGAGCTTCATCTTCCGAAGCAAAGATAATCAAATTCTCCGGTTTAATCTTTTGAGCCCAGTGGCTATTAGCGCTGTGATATTTCTTGCTCTCCAGCTTTCCTTCGTGCCAATCTGTGCTGGCGATATATTGAGGATGAAGCTCATGCTCACAATAGATACACCTCAACATTAAAGGCTCTAGGCTAACTATCTTGAACTCGGGCTTTATGTACCTTGCCTCTGTTCCCTGGTTTGAGACACAGTTTGTATTAGGGCAGCTAAGCCCAGAATCCCGCTTATAAATGGGGCATTCCGCCTTCTGAGCGAAACTATCATCTTCTTTAGAGATTGTGATTTCCCTGGCGCCTAGTAAGAATGCTATGAGCGCCATTCTGACGGGCACCCCATAAGCCGCCTGCTTGAAATACATACTCCTGGGGTCAGCGTCCACCTCATAGGCCAACTCATCGACACGGGGCAGCGGATGCATAACAAGCGTGCGCTTAAACTCTTTTCCTTCGAGGAGTTTTTTGTCCACCACCGGGTAGTCTCCCCTTAAATCCTGCTCTACCGTTGTCGCAAGCCTTTCCTTTTGAAGCCTGGTGACATAAAGAGCGTCAACTCCCGCCTCCATCTCCACCTGGAGGCTAACATCAGGTAGCATAGCAAGTTGATGCGGGCTACTTGGAGTCATGTATATGGCATCGATAGGAAAGCTCCCCACTTCAAGCTCTTGGTTCAGAGCCCCATACCTTTTCAGCTCACCTTTATATTCGCTGCTTAGCCTCCTTAGAACATGCTCCGGCATCTCAAGCCCTGGGCCAGGGTGAAAAAGGATGGTGGCACCAAACCTGGCTAAGGCATAGATTAGGGAATGTACTGTTCGCCCATGTTTCAGGTCTCCCCACAGGGCAATCTTGAGTCCCTTAACGGTCTGCCTCTCTTTTCTGATGGTGTAAAGGTCGCACAAGGTCTGGGTGGGATGTTCATGCCCACCATCGCCAGCATTTATCACGGGGACGCCAGCGTAGTCGGCAACCACCCTGGCTGCTCCTTCCCAGGGGTGCCTGATAACAATTATATCGGCATAGTTCCCGACCACCTTCGCCATATCAGCAATACTTTCGCCTTTGGCCAGGGAGCTTGCCCCTATGTCGACGGCACTTATGACACGACCCCCAAGCCTGAGCATCGCTGCTTCAAAAGACAGCCTCGTCCTGGTGCTTGGCTCAAAAAACAGGCTGGCCATGATCTTCCCCTGGCACAGCCCAGACTGCTCATTTATCGAGTCCGACATCTCGTCTGCGAGGGAAAACAGCGCTTCGATTTCCCCGTTAGAGAAATCGTCTATGGTCACCAGACTTCTATTTGCCAGATTCATAATTGCCTCCTCCCTTCAATTTCCTCTAATTAGCTCTCCCTTGGCCAGACCCTCAATTACTACTCCATCCACGCCATCAACTTCCTCCAGTTGAACCTGTATCTCTTCATCTCTGGAGCTTGGTATATTCTTACCTACATAATCGGCCCGAATGGGAAGTTCCCGGTGGCCGCGGTCGATGAGCACAGCTAACTGTATAGACTTCGGACGCCCCAGGTCTACCAGGGCATCCATAGCAGCGCGAATGCTCCGCCCAGTATAGAGAACATCGTCAACCAGGATAATTCGCTTATTGGTGATGCTAGCGGGAATATCGGTTCGGCTTTGGTTCGGTGACTTTAATTCTGAGGGCGAAATGTCATCGCGATAAAGGCCAATGTCAAGAGCACCCACGGGGACCAGGATTCCTTCGAAGCCTTCAATTATTTCGGCTATGCGCTTGGCTAAAGGCACTCCCCGAGTCCGCATGCCCACGAGTACAATACCGTCCGCACCTTTATTCTTTTCAACGATCTCGTGAGCAATGCGAGCTAACGCCCGCCCTATCTCCCTGGAGGTCAGGAGAACCTTTTCAGGCACTAAAAAAACCTCCTGCCTTCAAACTGGCAAGAGGTCTCGATTGGTGCTTCTATCGCGACTTGCTTCAGCATATCTCCCCTTACCAGCCTCACTGGACTGATTTAAAAAGGTCTAATTTATTATTGTGCCACAATCATAGAAATAATGCAACTTTTAGTAGTTTGCTAGGGGAACATCCTTTTCAGATACCCATCAACAAGAAGGGCACGCAGTGAGTTACTTTATCTGTAAAATTCTATGCTCGTGGTAAGCCAAGACCTCTTTGAGCAATGACAACCCGCTCAATTTCAGAACTCCCCATGGCAATCACATCGCCTACAGCGCGAAGATACAGGAAAGGTGCGTGTCCATCCAAAGGAGCCCACTTGGAGCCCTCAGTCAAGTCACCATAGTGGCCCAAGTCCCGGCAGACTGTGGCAGTGACTTTTTGATTTAACTCCGACATACACAACTTATCGATCGAGGACTCATAATCGGGCACAATTCCCTTATCTTGCATCCAAACCACACGATAGTGAATTAAACGCGCCACCTCAGATTCGACAATCAATTCAGCAATACGGTTCCTCATCATAGGATCCGAGATTTTCGTTTTCCGCACATGCTCTATATAATCATCAAGCTTCCTGCGAGCTATGACATGGAAAGGAAGAGCAGAGCGTTCGAAATCGAGCACCCCCACAACTACATACCACCCACGATTCTTCCCTCCCACCATATTCTCCTTGGGAACGCGGACGTCATCCAAGAAAACTTCGTTGAATTCATGTTCCCCGGCCATATTTACTATAGGGGTAATACTAATGCCAGGAGTCTTCATATCCAAGAGGAAAAAGCTCAGCCCTTTGTGTTTCGGCTCCACTTCAGGGTCCGTCCTGACCAGAATAAAGCCCCAATCTGCCTTATGCGCTCCACTGGTCCAGCACTTTTGTCCATTTATTACAAAATAGTCGTCCTTATCAACTGCTCTGGTCTGCAATGCGGCCAGGTCAGAACCAGCATCCCGTTCGCTCAGAAGCTCACACCATGTCGTCTCTCCCCGAGCCATTGGCGGGAGAAACCGCTTTTTCTGCTCTTCATTGCCCGACATGAAGAGCATCGGAGCCAGCATGCCAATTCCAACTGTATCCCAACCCGGACATTTATGATATGCCAACTCTTCAACCAAAATATGCTGGAGAATCGGCGAATTCCGTCCGCCGTACTCTTCGGGCCAAGC
Source organism: uncultured Dehalococcoidales bacterium (assembly GCA_964638975.1). Lineage (GTDB taxonomy): Bacteria > Chloroflexota > Dehalococcoidia > GIF9 > AB-539-J10 > RBG-13-51-36. The sequence goes on along the minus strand of CAZXAJ010000002.1, from coordinate 179,587 downwards.
TATAGATAACCAGCCTTTAGCTCCAAGTTTTCTCGTCATCTCTCGACCAAAATTCCACTGCTCAGCGCTGCCGCCAAGCATGGAAAGAAAGTCCCTATACATCCCCCTCTGCTCTGGAGGGAACTCCTTTTCTATGAATTCACGGACCTCGCTGCGAAAAGCTTCTTGCTCTGGAGTAAATGTGAAGTTCATCTTTCCCGGTCTCCTTTAACTTTGAAATGAAATTTTAACACCTTCATTCCTTTCTACAATCTCCTGAGACATGCAGGCTAGCACACACCCTCTGTCCTTTGAGGTCAGAAGACCCCTTTCACGCATTAAAAAACCTCCTGCCTTCAAACTGGCAAGAGGCCTCAATTGGTGCTTCTGGTGCGAGCTGCTCCAGCACATTCCCACCCTTACCAGCCTCACCGGACTGGGTTAAAGACCTAGCTAATCATTTTGCCACAATGGTATGAATAATACAACTTTTGCCGGTTTACTGTTACAGCCAACTGTTGGACACTGAGAATCCCAGCCGGTCATCAAGCTAAACGTGCAAAGCTTCTTGAGATAATGCCCTAGGGAATTTGAACCCAGAGACGACCTTGTTGTGGTACATATAAACGGGGTAAAGTAGCTTGGAGCCAGTCCCAAAAGTGTTTCTTTGCCGCCAAACACCTTGCCAGGAATTGCTAGAAGATGATGTATTTACAGAAGTGAAATGCAGGCGCTCACAGTCCTAGTTCCTGTGCAACCTTCTCTCGATGAAAGTCGGCATCTCCCATAGCAAGCTCAGCAGCCTTAGCCCGTCGGAAATAGAGTTGCATATCGTGGATTGAAATGAGCCCAACGCCTCCATGGACTTGGTGCCCTTCGGTACAGACTCTTTGATAGGCTTCATTGCACCATGCCTTTGCCATAGAGATTTCCATCTTCGCAGGAAGTCCCTCGCTTAGTTTCCACGCTGCCATATTGGTGGCGAAGCGTATCCCTTCCAAATCGGTCAGCATATTGGCACACTTATGCTGTATGGCCTGATAGCTCCCAATGAGTCGGCCAAACTGGACTCTTTCCTTGGCATAGTCTACCGTCATTTCCAGCACCGCCTGCGCCCCACCAAGCATCAAAGCACACTGTGCTACAGCAGCATATTGCATCAGCTCTTCAATAATCGGCCATCCCTTATCTACCTCACCCAAGATATTACTCTTAGGAACCCTAACATTTTCAAATACCACCTCAAATTGCCTATCCGAGGCGATGGTCTTAAGAGGAGTGTAGCTTATACCTGGTGCCTTGCCTGATACCAGAAACAAAGTAATGCCTTCCTTCTCATCCTTTGAATCCTCTTGAGTCCGGGCAACACATATCATCAAATCAGCCACATGGGCATCAGGAACAAAGAGTTTAACCCCGTTGATAACATAATCCTCACCATCAGACACTGCCTTGACATTCACGCCCCAGGGCTCGAATGTAGCACTGGGCTCGGTCAGGGCGAGTGTCATGATAAGTTCTCCTGCAGCTATTCTGGGAAGATATGTCTCCCTTTGTTCTTTAGTGCCGCGTTTTACAATAGGCACCGCGCAATAGACCACGGTGGGGATAAAGGGGCCAGGAACTAGAGCCCTACCAAACTCTTCAAGGAGAACAGCGAGGTCGAGGAAGCTGCTTTCCATGCCCCCATATTCCTGAGGAATGGCCAGTCCCATCCAGCCAAGATCGGCCATCTTCTTCCAGAGGTCTGATGAATACCCTATTTCATCCTCTTCCATTTCCCTAACCATATCTTTGGTGCATTCCCTCCGTAGGAAATCACGGGCTATATCTCGCAGCATCTCCTGTTCTTCACTAAGCGACAAATCCATTTCTTGCCTCCTTGTTATTTTCTTTCGAACAAGAATCCCTAGCCACGAGGGAGATTAAGGCCTCTGAGGGCAATTGTATTACGGCATATCTCATTGCTTCCTGCGGTAATCATGCGACGCCGCCCATGTTTGTAAAGAAACTCGAATTCCCCATTCAGAAGAGCCCACTTAGAGCCGCGTACGAGCTGCCCGTATAGACCGAGTATCTCTAGCCCAGCACGACCCATATGCCACATGAATTCGGTTGCGAACATTTTCACCATGGGGGCTTCCCACTCCGGAACTTTTCTCTGCTCAGCCATCAGAGCAACCCTATAAGTATGTATCCAGGCAATTTCAAGCTCTATTTTTAGCTGTGCCAGCTTTTGCCTTACCAGGGGGTCTTTCCCTTTCCCCGTCTCTTTAACATAATCTACTAAGTCTTCAAAGTCGCGCCGCATCATTCCTATCGGGAAGTTTCTCTCAAAAGCCAGAGCAGTGACGATATAATAGAAGCCTTTGTTCTTTTCCCCGACAAGATATTTTTTGGGAACCTTTACCTCATCATAAAAGACCTCGTTTGTCCTCTCATAATCCATGGTATATAGAGGGCTCAGACTGATGCCAGGGGCCTTCATATCCACAATAAAAAGAGAGATGCCTTTATGTTTGGGGACGTTGAAATCAGTACGCGCACCTAGCCAATGGTAATCGGCATAATGACAATTAGTGTTGAAAAGCTTACCTCCATTTATAACGAAATAGTCATCCTTTTCTTCAGCCTTGATACTCAGATTTGCCAGGTCTGAGCCCGCATCGGGTTCAGTGTAACCGAGGGCGAACTCTATCTCTCCTCGAGCTATCCTGGGAATGAATTCCTGCTTCAATTCCTCGCTTCCATACATCATCAGGGATGGCGCAACACATTGAGAAGCCACATTCATTAAAGGGAGGGCACGATAATAAAGAAGTTCATCAGTGAGAATCAGGTTTTCGACATGGCTGGCTCCCATTCCTCCGTACTCTTTGGGTAACACAGGGCAGAACCATTTTTTTTCTCCAAGTTTTTTATTGAATGCCTTGATCGCGGGACCACTACCGATTAGAGTTCCTTTCTCGGCTTCTTGAACTAGTTCTTCCGTCACCTCCCTATCCAAGAATTCCCGCACCTCCTGACGGAATTTCTCCTGCTCAGGAGTGAAGTTGAAATCCATCCCCTTTACCTCCTTCCATAGAAGCAGTGCATAGCTTAAATCTTTTTCTGCCAGAGTGTAGCACTAGAGAGCAGCATACGTCAAAGTAATGTTGGCTCCTGGTCAGATTGTGTGAAAATAGTTACGAGATGGCACAAACCCCCTGAGCATTTTTCTCCAATAGAACTCCACATTTACACCACTACACCACTTTGCTGGCCTGCACAGCTCAAGTATATCCGCTTTACCTTTTAAGAGTGACGATGATAAAATTGATATGAAGGGCAGCGATGTCAGGGCATTCTAAGTGGTCACAGATTAAGCGGCAGAAGGGAGTAGCTGATTCCAGACGCGGGCAGCTATTTACTAAGCTTGCTCGAGAAATCATAGTTGCAGTGCGACAAGGCGGGCCTAATTTAGAAAGTAATCTCCAGTTACGTTTAGCAGTGCAGAAAGCCCGTGATAATAACATGCCTTCGGATAATATCGAGAGGTCTATAAAGCGGGGCAGCGGTGAGTCTGAGGCATCTGCCTTGACTGAGGTGAAACTCGAAGGCTATGGACCGAGCGGGGTAGCAGTCTTGGTAGAAGCCTTGACCGATAACCGTAATCGCACCATTCAAGAGGTCCGCCGCCTCTTTACCCGCCACGGTTGTAATTTGGGCGAGAGCGGTTGTGTCTCCTGGCTCTTTGAGAATAAAGGAGTAATCACCGTAGAAAGCGAAGCCCCAGATGCTGAAGAGATAGCACTACAGGCCATCGATGCCGGGGCTGAAGATGTCAAAACGGGAAGGGATTATGTGGAAATTTACACTCAACCACAGGACTTAGAAGAGGTAAGAAAGGCTATTGAAGAGAAAAGACATGTGATTTCGGCAGAGCTCTCCCTGACGCCTAAGACTACGATGTTACTGGATGAAAATAAAGCAGTCCAGACCCTGAATTTTCTAGACCAGCTAGAAGAGTTAGACGATGTACAGCGTGTTTTCTCTAATATCGATTTTTCTGATGCTACTCTAGAAAGGCTGCACAGCCGGACCTAACATGCGCATTCTCGGCGTTGACCCCGGTACCATAAATTTGGGCTATGGTGTAATAGATGGCGAAGAGGAAATGCATATGGTGGATTGTGGAGTAATCAACTTCCCCTCTCGAGTTCCCGTGGAGGAAAGACTGCGCTCTCTATACGATGAACTAAGCAAAATCATCGCTAAGCATAAACCAAGCGAAGTAGCTATTGAAGAGCCCTTTGTCGGCCAAAATATAAGGTCAGCATTCGCTATTGGCAGGGCACAAGCTATAGCTATCCTGGCAGCAAGCAAGCAAGGATTACCCATCTACTATTACTCACCAGCTAAAATAAAGCAGCAAATAACCAACTATGGGCAAAGCGATAAGCAACAGGTTCAAGCAATGGTAAGAATCCAGCTCAGGCTCCCTGAACTAGCTCTGCCTGCCGATGCTGCTGATGCTTTGGCTGTAGCTATTTGCCACCTTCAGCAGAGCCGCCTTAACCACTGGCTCACTGAGCATATGCCGAAATGATAGCCACATTAGAAGGAATACTGGAATACCGGGGTAACGACTCCATCATCATTAACGTCGGCGGGATAGGTTTTCGGGTATATATCCCTGGCTCAACTTTGAGCCAATTAGGAGCCGTCAAAGGCAAGGTCTCCCTCTATACCCATCTCCACCTGAGGGAGGATAATGTTTCCCTTTACGGTTTTGCCTCAAGCGAGGAATTAGCTTTGTTCAAAAATCTTATTTCCGTCTCAGGAGTTGGCTCTAAGGTAGCTTTAGTCCTACTCTCTGCCTTGAGTCCTGAGCAACTTGTCATGGCTATAACCAGCGGCAATATCGACCTCATCAGCCAAGCGCCCGGCATTGGTAAAAAAATGGCTGGCCGCCTAGTCATTGAACTCCGAGGTAAGTTGGAGAAGGAGTGGAAAGAGGCAGCCTTGCCTTTAGCCCCGGAGAGTGCTGATACCATAGCTGCTTTAACTGGCTTGGGCTACTCTTTAGCCGAAGCCACCAAAGCTATCTCTAAGCTTCCAGATTCTGAGGAGCTAAGCTTAGAGGAGAAGATTAGGATAGCGCTGCAGCAGATGGCAGGAGGATAGGCTGACTAATGTAGAATCAGACAGACACAGCATCAAATGGCCTTGATGAGGAGCAAGGACAGGAATACCTCTTCCACGAGCCCGCCGGAAGGTGATATAATCCATTTTTTATTGACTTTTCTCAATCTAATTAACTGTATGCCCGAGTATAAATCGGAGGGAGAATCATGAGGTTTGTAAAGTGGTTTGAAGAGATTGGCGCAAAAGATGTAGCTTTAGTCGGTGGTAAGAACGCATCTCTTGGTGAGATGATAAGGAATCTGACCGACAAAGAAATAACCGTTCCCTATGGATTTGCCATTACTGCCGAAGCATATAAGTATGTGGTAGAGAAAGCGGGCATACGCCAAAAAATCAAAGACACTCTGGCGGACTTGGATACACATGATATGAAAGATTTGTCGAAGAGGGGCGAAACGATAAGGAATCTGATAAGAACTGCACCTTGCCCTATAGAATTGGAAGAGGAAATAAGAATTTCCTATCGGGAGATGGAAAAGAGATATGGAAAGAACGTCGATGTTGCCGTGAGAAGCAGCGCCACCGCGGAAGACTTGCCCACAGCCTCGTTCGCCGGACAGCAAACGACCTATTTGAATGTGCGAGGAGAAGAGGAACTGATAGAGAAAGTTATGGACTGCTTCGCATCTTTGTTCACAAACCGGGCAATCTCCTACCGGGTGGATAAAGGGTTTGACCATCTAAGCGTTTACCTCTCGGTGGGAGTGCAAAAGATGGCTCGCTCTGATTTGGCCTGCGCTGGCGTCATATTTTCCATAGACACAGAATCAGGCTTTAGGGAAGTGGTGTACATAACTGCTGCATATGGTTTGGGAGAGAATGTGGTGCAGGGGATTGTAAATCCGGACCAGTTCTATGTTTTTAAGCCCACTTTGAAGGAAGGGTTCAGGCCCATTGTGGAGAAGAAATTGGGGACAAAAGATAAGAAGTTAGTTTATAAAAGAAACAGAACAGGAACAGAACAAGAAGAAGTCAAAGCACAGGACCAGAGAAAGTTCGCACTGCGCGACGATGAGGTTCTGACTCTCGCCAGGTGGGCTTGCATTATAGAAGAATATTATCGCCTGCCCATGGACATTGAATGGGCAAAGGATGGGGTAACTGGAGAACTTTTCATAGTCCAAGCCAGGCCAGAGACAGTGCATTCACAAAGGGACTTAGCTTCGCTTAGGACTTATGTGCTTGAAGAAGAGGGAAGGTTATTGCTCAAAGGGGAAACAGTGGGCGTAAAAATAGGGCAGGGCGAAGTTCATATAATAGAAGACAGTAGCGAAATCCAGAAATTCAAGAGCGGTCAAGTTCTGGTTACTGATATGACAGACCCCGACTGGGAGCCAATAATGAAGATTGCCAGTGCCATAGTTACAAACAAGGGTGGAAGGACATGCCACGCAGCTATTGTTAGTCGGGAGCTTGGGGTGCCCTGCGTAATTAGCACCGGCAAGGGGACAGAAGTCTTAAAGGCGGTAAAGGAGGTTACGGTAGATTGTTCGCAAGGCGAGGGCAGGATATATGAAGGGAAATTGAAATACAGAATAGATGAGGTGGAGGTGAGTAAGCTCCCCAGACCCCACACCAAGATAATGATGAACTTCAGCATTCCCGATGGTGCGTTTATTCAGAGTCAAATTCCCAATGATGGCGTGGGTTTAGCTCGGGAAGAGTTCATCATCAACTCTTACATCGGCATCCATCCCATGGCGCTGATAGAATATGATAAGTTGAAGAAAGAAGCGAGTAAGGACAATAAGTTAGCAAGAGTAATTAAGGAGATAGACAAGAGAAGCGCTTCATATGAGGATAAGAGGGAGTTTTTCATTGATAACCTAGCCATGGGGATAGCGAAAATAGCGGCGGGGTTTTATCCCAATGAGGTAATCGTCCGTTTTTCTGACTTTAAGACGAATGAGTATGCCAATTTGACTGGGGGGTATCGCTACGAGCCAGAGGAAAGTAACCCAATGCTAGGCTGGAGAGGGGCGTCTCGCTATTATGATGAGAATTTCAAGCCCGCCTTTGGTTTAGAATGCGCAGCGATAAAGAAGGTAAGGGATGAAATGGGGTTGACGAATGTGAAGGTGATGGTCCCTTTTTGCCGGACGCCGGAAGAAGGTAGGAAGGTAATAAAAGCAATGGAGGAGTTCGGCCTAAAGCAAGGGGGAAATGGGTTGGAAGTGTATGTAATGTGCGAGATACCGTCAAATGTGGTTTTGGCTGAGGAATTCGCCGACGTCTTTGATGGATTCAGCATAGGGTCGAACGATTTAACGCAACTAACTCTTGGTCTAGATAGAGATTCTGAACTTATTGCACACATATTTGATGAAAGAAATGAAGCAGTGAAAAGGCTGGTGAAGCAAGTCATAGATGCGGCACATAATCATACGCCAAGGAGGAAGATAGGGATATGTGGTCAGGCGCCGAGTGATTTCCCTGAATTCGCAGAGTTTCTGGTTGAATCTGGGATAGACTCGATGTCTTTAAACCCGGATGTGGTGCTGTCAACGAGGTTAAATACAGCAGAGGTGGAAAATAGAATAAAAGCCAGAAGCCAAAGAAAACGCGGGTGAGGAAATGGGGATGCCACTGTGACAAATTAAGGATTCCTCCTCAACTTGCTATGATTACAGCGATTTCATGGTTAACAAACCTAATATACGTGAGCAGACAGAGAAGAAGGAAGAGACTCTTTCCCCTTATGCCGCTAAGAGTAAGTTCAGTCGTGGCCGGCTGAAGTGGGAAGAGCCATGCCCCATAAGAACCAGTTTCCAACGTGACCGTGACCGTATCATCTATTCCAAGGCCTTCCGTCGACTGAAACATAAGACACAGGTTTTTATCGCCCCCTTAGGTGACCATTATGTCACCAGGCTTACCCACACTCTTGAAGTATCCCAAATAGCTAGAACTATAGCCCGAGCTCTAAATCTTAACGAAGACCTGGCTGAGGCTATCGCTCTAGGACACGATTTAGGGCACACGCCTTTCGGTCATATCGGCGAGGAGGTCCTAAATGAATTGTATCAGGGTGGCTTCAGGCATAATGAACAAAGCTTACGAGTAGTCGATTTATTGGAGAGGGATGGACAAGGGCTAAATCTTACCTGGGAAGTGCGAGATGGCATACTCAATCATTCCAAGGGGCAAGCTGAGATTTTAGGAGAGGGATGGGGAGATGCCAATACTTTAGAGGGCCAGATATGCAAGATAGCCGATATTGTGGCCTATGTTAACCACGACGTCGAAGATGCCATAAGAGCTGACATTATCACTCAGAATGATTTGCCCAAGCTAGTAACAACAACTCTGGGACATACGCATTCACAGCGAATCAATACCTTGGTTTGTGATATCGTAAACTACTCCTGGCCCGTTAGTGATAATGGCAATATAGCCAAACCAAGTATAGGCATGAGTTCTGAAGTCCTTAGAGCAACTAACATACTTCGCCAGTTTCTATTTGACAAAGTATATAATCCCAGCGTAGCTACGGAGGAGGCAGTAAAGGCGGGCGAGGCATTGCGTCTGTTATATTCTCATTTCCTGAGGCATGAGGATGGATTACCTCGAGAATTTGCCTCTTTACCGGATAACAAGGAGCGCAAAGTTATTGATTACATTGCTGGAATGACCGATCAATATGCGTTAAGATTAGCTGAAGAAATATCTCAATGAGCGTAATCAATGAGGTAAAGCAGAGACTAGATATAGTGGAGCTCGTCTCTGAGTATGTCACTCTGCAAAAAGCGGGGCGCAACTTCAAAGGCCTGTGTCCCCTCCACAGTGAGAACCACCCCTCCTTTTTCGTCTTTCCTGAGCAGCAAACCTGGCATTGCTTTGGAGCCTGTGGAACTGGGGGCGATATTTTCTCCTTCATCATGAAAAAGGAGGGAATTGACTTTGGCCAAGCTCTCCGCCTTTTAGCTCAAAGGGGAGGCATAACTCTAAGCCCACTTGAGGCGCCAGACAAGGCTGAGGATAAGGAGAAAGAGAGATTATTCCAGATTAACGAGGCAGCTACTGAATACTATCACCACTTACTTTCGAGCACTAAGGCAGGCGAAGCTGCGAGAAGCTATCTGGAAAGAAGAAAAGTTGTCCCTGAGACTGTCAAGGAGTTCCGTCTCGGTTTCAGTCCTGACACTTGGGAAACACTTAAGAATTACCTGCTTAATAAAGATTACAAGGAGAAAGAGCTAGCAGAAGCTGGTCTGATAATCGAAAGGGAAGAAGGGGGTAGTTACGACCGATTTCGCAATCGGCTGATGTTTCCTATATGTGATATCCAGGGGCGAGTCACTGGTTTCGGAGCTAGAGCTCTAGACGATTCCTTGCCGAAATATATTAACTCGCCCCAAACAGCAATTTTCGATAAGAGTAGCAGCTTGTATGGCATTGATAAGGCTAAATCCGCCATTAGAAAGAAAAACCTAGTAATAATCGTAGAAGGCTACACGGATGTTCTCACTGCTCACCAAAACGGCTGGCAAAATATAGTTGGCTCAATGGGAACTTCTTTAACCGAGAAGCAAGTGGGAGGTATTAAAAGATTAACCAATAACATAACTCTAGCACTTGATGCCGATCTTGCCGGAGAAGAAGCTACCTTGCGAGGCAAAGCGATATTAGCTTACTCCAACGCTGAAGCAAATGTCATCCCGTTACCTCCAGGCAAAGACCCAGACGAAGTAATAAGAGAGGACCCTACTCTCTGGCAGAAACTAGTGGAACAAGCTATGCCTATTCTAGACTTCGCCTTTCAATCTGTAATAAGCAAAGTCGATATCAATAAAGCCAAAGACAAATCCCTAGCTGTGCAAAAACTCCTGCCCTCAATTTATGAGATAAAGGATCCCACACAAAAATTCCATTATGTGGAGAAACTTGCTCGTGCACTAAAAATCAAAACGGGGGACATAGAAGTTGCCTTGCAAAAATTAAAGACCACCAGGGAAAGGCCCCAACTTAGCAAGCCACCAGACCAATCCCGCCTTGCCCACCAGCTTGTATCTAGCCCTATTGAGGAATATTGCTTAGCACTTATTCTTCAGTACCCAGAGCTTCGTCCTTTAGCTCGAGAGCTATCGCCAGAGCACTTCGAATGCACAGAAAATCGCGAAGTCTTTGTCAAATGGCAACATTCTTCTGATATCTCTAACCTCGAAAGTACACTTGACACGAGTCTACTAGAACATTTATACTATTTGGTTAATAAAATTTTCCCGCCAGCTGTGCAGGGCAACGCTAAAACGCGCCAATTTGATTTGGCTAATTGTATTCTCCGTTTGCAAGAGAAGCTATCCAGGAAATTAGAAACTGAGAAGGAGACGATGCTTGAAGTCGAGAGGGAAAAGGGCGGTACCCGCTCAGAGTTGTCTAAACTAGAGCAGCAAGGAATAGATTCTGGGCAACAACTTCAGGAGGTCTTTATCAAAAAAGGGAAGAAACAATGGATTCAATAAGAGGAGAAAAAATCAACCTAAATAGTGATGAGGCACTGGCTGAAAGCTTACTAAGCGATGACGCTGAAGTTGAAGATGCCAGTGCCTTGGTCGAGGAAGTTGAAGAAAAAGAAGAAATCGAAGAGTTTTCCCCTGAGGAAGCTGAAGAGGTCAAGCCTCCGGCACCACTAGAAGAACATGAGGTAACTGACGACTCAGCTCGTATGTATCTTCAGGAAATCGGGAGGGTGTCCCTTCTCAAGGCCCATGAAGAGAAGTCACTATCCCAGAAGATAGAGCTGGGCAGATGCTTAGAAAGAATTGAGGATAGCCACTTCAGGAAATACAAGAAATTCCCTTCACCCACTGAGATACTTATTCACTTAATCTCTCAATTATCTAGGGCATACCCCGTCGTTCAGGTTATAGCAGCGCATGTTGGCGTCGATTCCTCTAGCGATGTGGTGGAGACGATCAAGGATCCTAAATTTCGCTCCGCCATCGATGATGTTATAGACCCATCGCTGATAGCTGCAACTGCTAAGGAGATAGACAAAGGAATCACTGCGGCAGAAGAAGCCGTAGTAAATCTTTCCATAAACAGTCAACTTTTGCCCCAGCAATTGCTAGAGCTATTAGCTAGAGATGGAACTTCGTGGCACAAGCTAAAGACTCTCCTAACCAACAACGAGTCCCTGTCTCACTTCGATTCTCACAGCAGTGAGTTCAAAGCTCACTTTGAAAAGGTGCAGGCCGAAGCAGAAGCATCAGAAAGGCACCTCACTGAGGCAAATTTGCGCCTGGTGGTTAGCATAGCTAAGAAATACATCGGGCATGGCATGTCTCTCCTCGACCTTATCCAAGAGGGGAATATTGGCCTTATCCGCGCCGTAGATAAGTTTCAGTATAGAAAAGGCTACAAGTTCAGCACCTACGCCACTTGGTGGATCAGGCAAGGTATCACTCGAGCTATAGCTGACCAATCCCGAACCATTCGCATTCCCGTACACATGGTAGAAACAATTAACAAGCTATTACGCACAACGCGACAGCTAATTCAAGAACTTGGACGCGAACCAAGTTACGAAGAAATTGGCAGCCGACTAAATATATCCCCAGAAAAGGTAGAAGGGGTCATGGACTTGTTTTTCCATGAGCCAATATCACTGGACACGCCCATCGGCGAAGATGCAGATAGCCGTTTAGGTGACTTTGTTGAAGACCACGGCAGTTTAGCACCAACTGAAGCTACTTCACAGCAGCTACTCAAAGAACAAATAGATAAAGTGCTTGATGAACTTACCGATCGCGAAAAAAGGGTGCTACAGCTTAGATTTGGTCTCAAAGACGGACATGCTCGAACCCTAGAAGAGGTGGGCAGAGAATTCAATGTAACTCGAGAAAGAATACGACAGATTGAAGGCAAGGCTCTACGCAAGTTACGTCATCCCACCCGCAGTCGAAAGCTCAAAGGCTATCTGGACTGATTTCACTTAAAGGGCATATTAAGCATAGTACCCATACTTTTAGGCAACTTGCCTCGTGTTAGTGACTTAGTCAACTTTTGTATCTCACGAAACTGATTAAGAAGCTGATTAACATCTTTGGACGTGGTGCCACTCCCTCGAGCAATACGGCTTCGCCGGCTACCATCAATAACGGCTGGATTACGCCTTTCCTCATAAGTCATAGACGAAATTATAGCTTCTATCTTTTTTAATTGTTTCTCCCCTTCGTCATCCGGCAAGTAAGAAGCGTATTTGGAGAAGCCCGGTATCATTTCAACCAGCCGACCTAAAGAACCCATCTTGTGAATTTGACGCATTTGACTGAGGAGGTCCTCAAGGTCAAAACCCCCGCTGCGCATTTTTTTGGCCAAATCCTTGGCCTGTTGCTCGTCAAAAGCCGTCTCAGCTTGCTCGATGAAAGTGAGCATATCTCCCATGCCCAAAATGCGAGATGCTAAACGGTCGGGATAAAATGCCTCCAACGCATCTATCTTCTCGCCCGTGCCCAGGTATTTTATGGGCACCCCGGTAACAAATCTAATAGAAAGGGCAGCTCCACCTCGGGCATCACCATCCATCTTCGTCAGGATGAGTCCCGTGAGCCCGATTCGGCTGTGGAATTCTTGAGCTACCCTCACTGCATCCTGACCAATCATAGCATCTACCGTAAGCAATACCTCTGAAGGCTGTACCATGGATTTAATATCGGCCAATTCCTTCATCATGGCTTCGTCAATATGCAGGCGCCCCTGAGTATCTACTATAACCCAGGTCAATCCTCTTTCCTTAGCCTGCTTTAAAGCATGCTTGCAAATCGTTGTTGATGCTACGTTAGCATCTTCACTATATACAGGGATATCGTGTTGCTCACCTAGTAACTGGAGTTGCTCAATAGCCGCAGGTCGGCGGGTATCAGCGGCTACTAATAAAGGACTCTGCCCTAGATGTTTAAGCTGAACAGCTAGCTTCACCGCGCTAGTGGTTTTGCCTGAGCCCTGCAACCCCACAAGCAAGACAACCGCTGGTAAGTCAGCAACCGAAGCTAAACGGCCAGGCTCTCCCCCCAAGATGGCAATTAGTTCTTCGTTAACAATTTTGATAATCTGTTGAGCTGGTGTTAGGCTACGCAATACTTCAGAGCCAAGGGCACGCTCTCGTACCTTTGACAAGAATTCCTTGACCACCTTAAAATTTACATCCGCTTCTAGAAGCGCCAGCCGCACCTGGCGTAAAGCATCGTCAACATCCCCTTCACTAAGCTTGCCCTTTCTGCCAAGCTTATCAAATACAGCAGTCAACTTTTGGGTTAAGACTTCCAGCATATTAACCCCGCATTATTTTATTCCTAGCTGAATTCCATAGTCAACTCATTCTGTTCTGTTCAGAATTTTTCATCTCAACCCCAAAATCCCATTGCGCTTAAGCCAGAATCAGCATACTATATAGATTTAATGGAACAACTTTGGGCACCATGGCGAATAGAATATATACAAAAAGCTCAAGAAAGCGGCTGTATCTTATGCCAAAAACCCAGGGAAAATAACGACCAGGCAAATCTTATCCTTTATCGTGGTCAACACAATTTCTTAATGCTGAACGCCTTTCCCTATAATCCAGGGCATTTGATGATAGCACCCTATCGGCATACAGCAAATCTACAGGATTTAACGGATGAAGAAATAAAGGAGCACTCTGACATCATCAAGAAAGGCTTAGACCTTCTAAAAGAGGTTATGGAGCCAGCTGGCTTCAATATCGGCTTGAATTTGGGCAAAGTTGCCGGAGCTGGGATAGCGGAGCACCTCCACACTCATATAGTGCCCAGATGGCAAGGTGACACTAACTTTATGCCAGTATTGTCTGATATTAAAGTTATGCCGGAAGCCTTGACCGCCACATACCGAAAGCTAAGGGCAAAGTTATAGCATAGTTGTCAGCCTGCTAAATTTATTCAGACCGTTTAGCAACTCTCATTATGGGCCGAAACAATTCCTTTGTCCCAGAGAGTTCGCTAGAATGACAGCAACGAGCAAACAGTAATTCAAAAATATAAAGGGATTTGTCGTGTACTTCATCATTCTCCTGGGGATTGTCAGCCTATTCGGGGATGTAACCTACGAAGGAGCTAGGAGCGTTACCGGGCCTTACCTGGCCACGCTGGGAGCAAGCGCTGGTGTCGTCGGCCTGGTAGCTGGCATCGGCGAATTCGCTGGCTATGCTTTGCGCCTTGTCTTCGGCTATCTTGCCGATCGCACCAAGGCATATTGGCTTTTGACCTTTATCGGTTACGGACTGCTCATTTCCATTCCCTTGCTGGCATTCGCCGGCTATTGGCAGCTTGCTGCCGTGCTTATCATCTTGGAACGGATGGGGAAAGCAATAAGAAGTCCAGCCAGAGATACTATGCTTTCTTACGCCACAAAAAAGGTGGGGCGAGGCTGGGGGTTTGCTGTTCATGAAGCATTGGACCAGGTCGGCGCCATCATTGGCCCTATCGTCTTTTTCTTTATTCTTCGTTCCGACTCTGGCTATAGTGAAGGATTCACCCTGTTATGGATACCTGCTTTGCTAACCCTAGCTGTTCTTGCCCTAGCCAGGAAGAAAGTCCCTTCACCGCAGAAACTTGAATCTTCCGAGGAAACAAGCAGGCAAAATATCCACGGTAAACTCCCCAAGATCTTCTGGCTCTACACTGTATTTACCTTGTTTTCCGTGGCCGGATTTGCCAATTTCCAGTTAATTTCCTACCATCTCAAAGTTCAATCTATTGTCCCGGATGCTCAGATTCCCATAATTTATGCCATTGCTATGGGTGTGGATGCCCTAGCAGCTCTCCTCGCGGGCAAAACATACGATAGAATTGGGCTTATATCGCTATTGGCAATCCCTTTGTTAACCTTGCCTATTCCCTTCCTTGCCTTTTCACACAGCTACAGCCTGGTGCTAATTAGCATAATATTATGGGGTGTGGTCATGGGAATTCAGGAAACGATTATGCGTGCCGCGATCGCGGACCTAACACCTATGGAGCGAAGAGGATTTGCCTACGGAATCTTCAATACGGCATATGGGGCGTCCTGGTTTTTGGGAGCTGCCCTGATGGGGCTACTCTACGAGCTTTCTATCAACTACTTAATACTGTTTGCCATCGTCATGGAGCTAATCTCAATTCCGCTATTCTTCTTGGTTAGAAGAGCAGCTTAGCCTTTTACCAAAGTGAAACCTGGAAGGGAATTCCTAAGATCTGAATAGGATTGAATAGGCGGGATTATTGACAGCTTGGCTTCAGGTAGCTTGAGGATAGGAGCCAAGTATCTTAACGAAAGTAGCTTCCCTCTGTAACTCTACCATAGCTTCTTGGTAAACTTCGCCATCCAGGTGACCCTCAAAATCAGCATAAAAAACATATTCCCAGGGCTTAGCTCTGCTTGGTCTGGACTCCAATTTTGTTAAATTTATACCCCTGGTGGCGAAGACGCCCAAAATCCTGTATAGAGAGCCAGGACTATGCTCAGCAGCAAAAACAAGGGAGGTTTTATTTCTCTGCGCAGGTCTGGCTTTTTGCTTTGAAATAGCCACGAATTTGGTGTAGTTATTGACACTAGTTTCAATTTCCGGTGCCAGGACCTCCAAACCATAGATGTCAGCGGCCCTCTTGCTAGCTATAGCAGCACAGCTCCTCAATCCTTTTTCTTTTATCATTTTGGCACTGCCCGCAGTATCATAGCTGGGCATGATTTCGACATTCAGTTTACTCAAAAATTCCTCACATTGAGCTAAAGCTTGGGGATGGGAGTAAATCGTTGTTATGCCAGCCAATTTCTCACCTGGCAAAGCCATCAGGCAATGGCTTACTTTGAGAATAACTTCAGCAAATATATTAAGAGGATAGGCCAATAACAAATCGTAGGTCTCGTTGATACTGCCAGCTTGAGAGTTCTCCACAGGAACTACCCCAAACTCAACCTTATCCTGCGTCACAAGTTCAAAAACCTCTTTCAGTCGGATACACGGCAAAAAATCAATGTCCCCGCCAAAAAGCTTTGCCGCAGCATCCTCGCTGAAAGCACCTCTTTCCCCTTGAACAGCAACCTTGACCATAAACCTATTGCAAAGTATAGCCTAAACCCGCTTTGGACTTCCACCGTGGCTTGATCAGCCTTTCCAAAAATGGGGGGAGAATATCATGAAGACTGTAAACAATTCCAATCTTCCAAACCACATACAAACAATCAAGATGGCCTTGCCTGCACCAGGGAGCCACGCATAATTCGCAGCAGGCCCTACTGCACCCAGCCCGGGGCCTACATTTCCCAGAGTAGCAGCTACTGCTGAAATTGCCGTCTCTAAATCAAGCCCCAAGAAGCCAAGTATTATGGAAGCGGCAACCGCTACCAGAAGGTAAAGGAAAAAAAGGGAGATTACATCACGAGTTACCTCCTCTGGGACCGGTTTCTGGTTATATTTCACCGGAATTACGGCTTTCGGGGAAATAGCCTTTCTCATCATCACGCCGCTATACTTCAACAGGGTTAAACTCCGTACCACTTTTGTCGCCCCACCAGTGGAGCCACCGCAGGCTCCAATGAACATCAAAGCCAGAAGCACCATTCTGGCCCCATAGCTCCAGAGGCCAAAATCGCAAGTAGCAAAGCCCGTAGTGGTCATAATCGAAAGTGCCTGGAAGAGCCCATATCTATATGAGCTAAGACCCTGAGAAAAGATTAGTAACGAGCTAGCTACCAACAAAATAATTAAGTAAAGCCGGAATTCTTCTTCTTTGATTGCCTTCAGGTTTCCTCTTAAGACTTTATAATGAATTATGAAGCTAGTGCCCGCCAGGAACATGAAGACCATAATTATGTATTCTGCCAAGGGATTACCATAGGCCCCGATACTTGCCGTGGTCGGGGTAAATCCGCCGGTGGGAAGAGTACAGAGGGAGATGCAGATTGAGTCAAAAAGCTTGAGCTTCGCTAGGAAATAAAGAAACGCTATTTCCGCCCCCGTAAAAGCCACATAAATCGTCCAGAGAATTCTCGCCGTGGTTCTGAATCTGGGACGCAGCTTTTCAGGCAAGGGTCCGGGAAACTCTCGGTCAAAGAGCTGAGATCCCCCTACTCCCAGTCTGGGCAAGATAGCAATGAAGAGAACAATAACCCCCATCCCACCCAACCATTGAGTAAGGCTACGCCACAAAAGGACACTCATAGGTACTTCTTCCACCTTCACCAGTATGGTAGCCCCTGTAGTAGTGAAGCCTGACATGGCCTCAAAAAAGGCATCCGGAAAACCCCACCCCAAGAACATGTAAGGGAGTGTGCCAAAGAGCGGTATAAGAAGCCAGGTGAAAGAGACTATAGCAAAGCCGTCGGCACGCTCTATTTCCCTTGTGGTTCTAAAGCCAAATTCCAGAATTAGCCCTATAGCTAGAGTGGGCAATAGTGAATACAAAAAAATCTGCCAATTCTCACCATAATAAAGAGCTGCTGCCAGGGGAACAACATAGACCAGAGCGAGGAATTTCAGAAAGGAACCAATGATATGGAGGGTTAATCTTGCCCTTTGGTAAACCATTTATTCATAAGTTCGACTCCCTTTTTGGTAGATTTCTTATCTACAATGAGAGTCAACCAATCTTTGGGAGCTATCTTAGTGCCCTCATTTAAATACTTCCCGTCCCTCTCTATCACCAAGACTCTCATGCCATTTGAAGCCCCTAAATCAGAGACTTCCTTGCCAACACATTTCATAGCCTCTTCAACCTCTATTTCGAAAATCTCCGCTCTCTCAAAAGAAATGAAATCCTTCACATAAGGCTGAGAAACCATGCGAGAAATATGCCTGGCTACTACAGCGTATGGTTTAACCTGGAAGCCAATTCCAGCTTGCTTAAAGGTTTCTGTGTGCGCAGCATCATTTACCACAGAAATAACCTTTTTGGCTCCCATCTCCTTAGCCAGCATACAAATCATCAAATTGTCTGAGTCGTCGCCGGTTACGGCTACTAAAGCATTAGCATTCTTCACCCCGGCCTCTTCCAGAACCTGTCCCTTAGTAGCATCCCCCGACAAACACAGTACATCAGAAGATTCTGCCATCTCGGCACATCTCTCCTCACTCCAGTCTATGACCACCACTTCATGGCCCTCTTCAGAAAGGAGGTCTGCCAGACTTTTCCCTGTGGTGCTTAAGCCCGCTATTATAAAACGCATATTTTCACCTTTTAATAAAATTCCTTGCTTCTAAGATTAATTCTCAGAACAAAGCAATTGATGACATAAACCTTGAAAAGCATTGATTAAGCGGGGAATCGAGAAATAAGCCAAGTGATCCGAATCAAGATTCAAATTTAAACCAGCCCTCATTTTTGACTGCCGAGCGATTTTAAGCCTCCACCCAAGAATTGTCAAGTTCTTGATTGGCAAATTTTTCCTTTACCTCTTTAAGCCAGGTCACTGACTTGAGCTCCCGCTGTAAGATATATCTTATATACTCTTGCAGTACCCGTTCTAACTCCCAAGATAATTCCGATTTCATCCTCACCCGCTTTGCAGTAGCATAGTCACAGCTTTGCCACAAACGAAGTACTTTCAAAGCTTCGACCGAGAGAGGAAAGGAAAGTTTTAATAGGGTTGTTTTGGTCTGCTTATAATGGTGATTTTCTTCGGAGTTACAATGAGGACACAAGGTTCCACCTTTGCTGGGGCTGAAAAAATTGACTACAGGCTTGAGGGCCGAATCACAGCCAACACATCGGTGCAACTGAGGACGGTAACCAAGATAGTGAAGAAGATGCAGTTCAAAATAACGTAAGATAGTCTCATTACTTTCAGGCTTGCTCAACTGATTTAAGATATCAAGCAATAAATCAAACAAGGGACGATTCTCACCGCCCTCAACAGTGAAGGAATCAATAAGCTCTAAGATGTAAAAGCCACAAGCCGCGCGCCATAAATCACTTTTCAAAGCCAGAAAACCATCTATGGTTTCACTTTGAGTAACAATATCGAGGTTACGCCCTTTAGCCAGCAACATCAAGCTATAAGTCAAGGGTTCTACATTGCCACCCAATTTGCTCTTGGGACGACAAGCTCCCTTGGCCACTGCCTTCAGCTTACCAAATCCCGGAGTGTAAATAGTGAGAATCTTATCGAATTCGCCTAGCTTAGTTTGCTTTAAGACGATGCCCTGTGTTTGATAACTTCGAGGTGTACCCATCTACACCTTGCTAGAATTCTCGCCTATTTTCCAGCGCTTGTCCTAAGGTTAAATCATCGGCATATTCCAACTCTGCCCCAAAGGGCAAGCCACGAGCCAAGCGAGTAACGCGAACGCCAAGAGGCATGATAATCCGTTGAAGATACATGGCCATAGTTTCACTCTCTACATTGGGATTAGTTGCTACAATCACTTCAGCCACCGAGCCATCTTGAAGACGAGATAAAAGCTCCTTTACCCTCAAATCTTCAGGCCCTACGCCTTTTGCCGGGCTAATAGTTCCATGAAGCACATGATAAACACCGTTATACTTTCCTGTCCGCTCCAAAGAAAGGATATCCAAAGCTCTTTCCACAACACAAATTTTAGAATGGTCACGCTCTTCATTTTGACAAATGCGGCAAGGGTCACAATCAGTGGTGTTAAAACAAACCGAACAGAGTTTTATCTTTTCCTTCAGTGCTAGAATAGCCCCCGCTAAAGCTTTACCTTCCTCATCAGGGCTATTCAATAGATGATAAGCCAGCCTTTGAGCACTTTTTGGCCCGATCCCGGGCAACTTATTGAATTCCTCAATTAATCTAGCTACAGGCTCAGCGACAAATGACATTTTCCCAATTCTTTATTATATTTCCATTCTCGGCGCAATGAAAAAGCCCAAGAACCTTTTACCTCTCGCCTCTTTAAGGCGACATAACATAACCATATGTTGAAATTTTCTTAAAATAAGCCCGGTATATTGAGACCACCGGTCAAACTACTAAGATGCTTACTAACAAGTTCTTGTGATTTATTAATAGCTTCGTTAACAGCAGCCATGACTAAATCTTGCAGTAATTCAACATCTCCAGCCTCTACCACTTCAGTAGATATCTCCACGGAATGAACCTTCTGGTGTCCGTCAATCACCACTTTGACGGCCCCCCCTCCACTGGTAGCTTCCACAGTGAGGTTCCCTAATTCCTCCTGGGCTTTAGCCAACTTTGCCTGAAGCTGTTGCGCCTGACGTAATACTGATTTATCCATCTCCTTCCTTTCCTTACAATTCTTCCTCAGTAATCCTAGCTCCCATTTCCAAAGCAGCTTTGACTACCGGATTCCGTGTCTTATCCTGCAATGGAACTTCCCTTTTATAATCAACTAGGATACACCGTATCTTATACGGCCGACCAAAAACCTCATTAAGCTTTTTCTCCACCAGATGGCGATATTTAGCGTCTTCAATCTTCTCCTTATGGAAGGAATAATAGAAACCCAACACCAGTGTATCATCCTCAACGGTCACCGGATCACAAGCGCTACGCAAAAAAGCATCCAAATTGCCGCTGGAACCTTCTCCTCGCAAAGATTTAATGAACTCCCTCCAGCGACTACGCAGATAATCGATGTCCTGAGAAATTTCTTTGCCTGGGAGCTCAGTACTATCCAATGCCAAAGTAACCTCAGCTTCCTCAAAAGACTCGGAAACCTCAGTGCTATCCAGTGCCGCAGGAACCTCAGCCTCCTCAAAGGACTCAGAAACGTCAGTGCTGTCCACTGCCGCAGGAACCTCAGCCTCCTCAAAGGACTCAGAAACCTCAGTGCTGTCCACTACCGCAGGAACCTCAGCCTCCTCAAAAGACCCGGGTGGCTCTTTTCTCTCAGTAGCTCCCACTACCTCAGGAGGTTTAGTTGTAGTTAGCTGCTCTTGTCCTGTGGGTGGAGACAAAGCACAATCCAATAAAGCTAATTCTAAGGGCAAAGCGGAGTAACTATCACTCCGAAAATCTATGCTGGAGAAAGATTTAACTGCCTGGAGTAAATAATCCAACGTAGCATTGGTCGCAAGGCTTCCCATCTCGGCTAAATCTTCGCTAGTAACATCTACGGCCTCTTCGCATCGGGATTTAGCCAGCAACAACCCTCGAAGATATTCTACCAGGCCCAGATTAAACTGGCGAAGGTCAACGCCATCACTATTGAGGCTATTTATAACTTGTAGCCCAGCAGCCACATCCCTATTGACCACACATTGTGCTAGTCGTCTAACCCTTGAATCCCCGCTAATGCCAAGCGCCGCTTGGACCTGGTCAAGCTCAATTTGATTGCCATAGTAAGCAATCAACTGCTGCAAAATATTCTCAGCGTCTCGAAGACTCCCAGTAGCAGCACGAGCAACAAGCCTTAAGGAATCAAGCTCAATTTGAATTCCCTCCTTCTGACATATTAGCTGCAGTTTATCAATTATCTGGGGGTGCGCCAGGCGATGGAAATTAAACCGCTGACATCTCGATATTATGGTGGCTATCACCTTATGTACCTCTGTAGTAGCTAACACAAAAATAACATGCCTAGGTGGCTCCTCCAATGTCTTCAACAAAGCATTGCAGGCTGCCTCGGTAAGCATATGGACCTCGTCTATAATGTATACCTTGTAGCGAGCAAGGCTGGGGGCATAATTTGCTTTTTCTCTAAGGCTACGTATTTCGTCAATGCCACGATTGCTGGCGGCATCTATTTCTATTACATCCATAGCCCTGCCCTCGGTGATGGAGCGACATATGTCGCAAGAATTGCACGGCTCGCCACCTATCTGGTTAGGACAGTTGACTGCTTTGGCTAAGATACGCGCCATGCTGGTCTTACCTGTACCTCGCGGACCGCAGAAAAGATAAGCATGAGCTATCTTCCCACCCTCCACAGCATGACGCAGAGTCTGCGTCACAGGCTCTTGCCCCAGCACTTCGCTCAAGGTCTGTGGCCGCCACTTGCGGTAAAAAACCTCAGAACTCATATATCAAATCTTATTATACACCCCTCCCCCCAATCCCCAAAGAAGATTTGGGCGCCAAATTATGGTTAACATATCAATTTTTTGCAGCTCCTGTGGCTCCCAGTTGCCTAATTTATAAGGCAAAGGAAGATCAATAACTTGGGCAACTATTGCTCAATTTCCCAGGTTAGAAAGGGCTTCATCATAATCTTGTTCCACATCCCTGATGGCTTGCTCCAGAGAAGCTTTGGCCCCTTCCGGAGTCTTTGTTAAAGCTGCCTGCAATACACTTAAACTCCTCGCACGGCTCTCGCCAAGCATCGTCTTCAGTTTTTCCTCAGGCTCCCCCCCCCCAGTATCATCCCACACCCTTCCGGACGGGCCTGGAACTGGAGCTGGAGTTGGAGCTAGTATCTTTGGCCCCCCCCCCTCAAATTCCTGCGCCTCCTCAACCTCGTACACCTTATCCAAATGATCAGCAACTTGCTCACTCAACGCAGGAATTTCACCACTTTCACCCTGGCAGGCCATTTCCGCAATTTCAGTTGCCCTCCGCTCAGCAAACTGTATATGGAGCTCTGCCCTGTCCGTATCAGAAAAAGCCAGTGCTATCCTTGCTTGCTCCATAGCCAACTTTACAGCATAAAGAGACCCATCAGGCAAAGCGTCTGCCGAAGCTGCAACCGTTCCTATGCCAGCAAGTAAGACAACTAAAACAGTGCTCATGGCCACAGCCCAGCGCCTGCGCCAAATAGGACCCACTGCCTTCTCTTCCGCCTTCTCGCGTTTGGCATGGAGCATTCCTTGAAGCTGGGACCCAACCTTAGCTCTAAATTCAGGGTTAGGCTGGATAGCAGCAGATTTCTGGAGCAAGGCAAGGCTGGTTTTAAGCAAGGGCTCCAATTCAGATGCCTGCCAGGGATAATCCCTAAGACAATCCTCGATGCTCTCGCCCTTAAACAGACGCTCTAGACAGTTGTCCAGAATATCCTCTATCTTTATCTTCCGACTCATTTCTTACCTGTCTACCAGCATTATTTTCTTTAACGACACTATGCCACTGTGCTGCAAAGCCTTTACCGTGCCCGGGCTTTTGCCCAGAACTTTGGCCACCTCATCCACGGAGAGCTCGCCTCCAAAGCGAAGAGAAATCACCGCGCGCTGGGCCGGGGATAATTTCTCCACATTGTCTCTCAATTCCTCAATTTCAAGCCTTTGCTCGGCAATACGTGCCGGGTTTGGCCCTTCAACATGAGCTATATTATCGTCCCAGTCTATCTTTTCCACCTTGCCTGCTTTTCTCAAATGGTCAATCATATGATTACGGGCGATGCGAAATAGCCAGGAGGCGAAAGGCAAGTTCCGCCACCTATAAGAGCCAATTGCCTCCAAAGCCTTAACAAACACTTCCTGAGCCAGGTCTTCAACTTCAGCTTTCTCCCTTAGCCTGAGGTAAATATAGCGGTAGACCTTATCGAAGTACTCTTCGTAAAGTTGGGCAAACGCCTCTCCATCGCCTTTTATTGCCCGAGAAACTACTTCTTTCTCATCAATAGACATCAACTTGATGTCTATTATACTGTAAAACGAAAAGGAGGATGAAAGGGTTTACGACAGGCGAGGGAGACAGAATATGAGGCTGTTTGCAGTTAGGCGGCAGACTTTCTATACTCCCTGCCCTAGCGGGAGGAGTATAAGAGGGAGGGTAAATTCCCACCCACCTTAACCCCCTCCCTTAAATGGAGAGGAACTTTATAAGAAGCATAGAGAGACTAACGGGAAGCCGGCGGCAAATTCCACACCAGGAAGAGAATACTTGCCCAGTTGCCGCTTCTATTCAGTGACCTAGATACCAAATAGAGCTGAAAATATGAGTACAGGACTCTTTTGCCGCCACGCTCAAAAGCTGGCTTGGGACAGCAAGAGCCTGAAAACTTTACTTGCTGGCCTGCTTCTCAGCCCAGTTACCTGCCCAGGGTACCTTCCACATTTTGCCTAGGTATGCCAGAATCATGAGAGCAATCCATAGACCAACAATGAGAACCCAAATAATCGTGCTAACGACTCCCACAAAAATAAGTAGCCCAGGTGATAAGGTGGCAATTGCGATAGCAGAAAGGATTACACCTACAATGATCTGAAGCACAAACAATGCACCAAAGGTCATAATGGATTGCCAGGCATGGAATTTGACAAAGGTGCTCTTTTTCTCAAGAACCACGAAAATTATTCCTGTTAACCACGTAAGCACATAGCACAGAAGCCCGGCTGTGTTAGCCGATAGCCCTGTGCTGCTCTCCGCTTCTGGCTTATTAGCCCCACCTTCAGCTGGCACTGCAGCAGCACCAAGGTCAGCACCACACTTAGAACAAAACTTAGCACCATCAGGATTTTCCGCGCCACATTTAGAGCAAAACATGCTTCACCTCCTTATACAAAATCTACATCACATATTACGAATATGTCAATAGCTTTTTTAAGGTTGCCGACACGATTTATATGGCAAGTTAGTCACTTTCATATGCGCAAGTATTTTGTCATCATACGTAAATGCCAGCTAAGAACTGCTCGATAGCTTGGTTAGCAGCCTCAGACTTTTCTGCAAAGACAAGATGGGTGCCGCCATCAATTATGGCGAGATTTGCTCCCTGAATCTTGGCAGCCAAATAAGAGCCGTACTTCGGCGGCGTCATATCATCTTCACTGCCGCAGAGGAGCAGGGTTGGAACCTTGAGCTGGTGAACTTCATCCATAATGTCAAACTTGTCGCAGCAAAGCATGTCATTTAGCTGTACCGCAGCTCCCAAACGAGCTATTTTCTCGATTATCTCTTCTCCTACCTCCGGTGCAACCCGACTATAAAGAGGTCTAACGAAATTCTTAAGCCAGCTCGAAGGATTCTCGATGCCATCGCGAATCAAGGAAAGCAATTCCGGAGCTACTCGTAGTCTAGCTCCAGTCCCAATAAGAATGAGAGCCTTAATATCCCGAGGATATTTTAGAGCATATAGCTGGGCAATAGCACCACCCAGAGAATGCCCGATCAAAACGGGAGCAGAATACTTCTGCTCAAGAATATATCCGTGTAGCCAATCAACATAATCTTCAACACTGGTACACGGGCTTCCTGGAGAAAGATGACCCGGAAGGTCAACAGCCTCAGCGTCCGGGAAATGCTCTATCTGATAATGCCAAATTTTGCTGGTATTCCCTGCGCCATGAACAAAAATCAGCTTCATTTGGCAGATATATTTTGGTCTCTCAAAGCAGACTTGAGAGCTTCATCGATATTCTCCACAAATATGAATTGAAGTTCTTCTTTAACCTCCTGGGGGACCTCTTCCAAATCCTTTTCATTTTCTTTGGGCAAAATCACTTTTTTAAGGCCAGCTCGATGAGCCGCCAAAACTTTATCCCTAACACCACCCACAGGAAGGACTTTGCCCCTCAATGTGATTTCACCAGTCATGCCAATATCTTTGCCCACCAGGCGCTTAGCCACTGCCGAAGCCAAGGCCACCGCCATAGCAATACCAGCAGATGGCCCGTCCTTGGGAATAGCACCGGCAGGAACATGAATATGAACGTCATTCTTCTCATAGAAACCCTTTGGAATATCTAATTTAGGCTGCTCACGGGCAGTAAGAGAACGAACATGAGTAAGAGCAGCCTTTGCTGACTCCTGCATGACATCGCCCAATTTACCAGTCAGAATAAGATTGCCCTTCCCGGGAACCAAGGCAGCCTCAACGAAGATGACATCGCCGCCGGCTGGCGTCCAGGCCAACCCTGTGGCTACACCCACTTCATCAGCTTCCTCGGCTATTTCATAGCGGAATTTTCTCGGCCCGAGGTAATCATGAAGCTTATCCGGGGTGACTTCGGTTGCTTCTTCCTTTCCCTCAGCTATCTGGCGAGCTACCTTACGACAGACAGTACCGATTTCGCGTTCCAGGTTCCTTAATCCCGCTTCTCTGGTGTAATTTCGAATAATGCCAAGCACAGCCTCATCCTTAATCTTAAGTTGTTGTGCAGTCAGCCCATTTTCATTAAGCTGCTTGGGGATGAGAAATTTTTTGGCTATGTGCAGCTTCTCATTCTCGGTATAGCCTGGTAGCTCAATCACTTCCATTCTATCCAATAGCGCTGGGGGAATGGGATCGACTATATTGGCCGTGGTGATAAACATTACCCGTGATAAATCAAAGGGCACATCAAGATAATGGTCAACAAAGGAGAAGTTCTGCTCGGGATCAAGGACTTCGAGTAGGGCTGCTGAGGGGTCACCCCTAAAATCCGCACCTACTTTATCAATTTCATCAAGCATGAACAAAGGGTTATTAGACTCGGCATGACGCAATCCCTGGATAATCCGGCCGGGCAAGGCGCCTACATAAGTCCGACGGTGTCCCCGAATATCAGCTTCATCCCTGATGCCACCCAGGGACATGCGGACGAATTTCCTTCCCAAGGCGCGAGCAATAGACTGCCCGACCGAGGTCTTGCCGGTGCCTGGAGGCCCAACAAAACATAAGATAGGTCCTTTCATGTCTGGCTTCAGTTTTCGTACCGCCAGATAATCGAGTATCCTCTCCTTAACCTTGTCCAGATCATAATGGTCTTCATCAAGAACTTGAGATGCCTGGCTAACATCCAGGTTGTCCTCAGTGCTTTTTGACCACGGGAGATTGATGAGCCAATCAAGGTAGGTACGCGATACAGTATATTCAGCAGCCGCCGGGGGCATCTTGGTCAAGCGGTCAAGCTCTCGCTCCGCCTCCTTGCTCGCCTCGGGAGCCAGTTTCGCCTCGGCAAGCTTCTCTTTGAGCTCATTTATCTCTATGGTTCGTTCATCGGCCTCCCCTAACTCCTTCTGTATTGCCTTAAGCTGTTCTCGAAGGAAAAACTCCCTCTGAGCCTTGGTCATCTCCTCCTTAGCTTCAGATTGAATTTTACTCCCTAATTCCAGAACTTCCAGTTCACGGTTGACAAATGCAGTCAGCTTCCTTATCCGCTCTGCTACATCGATAGCCTCCAGAATTTCCTGTCTTTCCTCAGGCTTAAGACTAACATGGGCAGCGACAAAATCAGCCAGACTTCCGGGGTCTGGCATGTTTAGCACAGCAACATTCAGCTCCGTGGGCAAGTTGGGCGCCAACTCAACCACCTTCTGGAAAAGCGCGGTCAGGTTCCTGATAAGAGCCTCAAGCTCGGCAGTCTTCTCTATCTTATCTTCAATTACCTCAACCTTGGCCTTCAGATACGGTTCAACCTGGGTAATTTTTTTCAATCCGATCCTGGAAAGCCCCTGAAAGAAAACTTGAACCGAACCATCAGGCAACTTGAACATTCGAGCAATGAGAACAGCCGTACCTACAGAATAGAGGTCAGTAGCTTCCTTGAAATCCGGTCGCCGGGCAAAAAAGCCAACGAGCTTATCACCAGCCGCAGCTTCGTCTATAAGCTTAAGTGCTTTCCCCTCCGCTGTTCCTAAGGGAACAATAAGAGAAGGATAGACGACAATGTCATTCTGAGCAAGAACGGGTAACTCCTCAGGGATGCGGAATGTTTCTGCCTTTGTCTCCTTTCCTTCTTCACCTTTAGTAACAACCATGACTAGTTTCTCCTATCAGCTTGTTCGTATATCCACACGACGCGGTTTTTCCTCACCCAGTTTGGGCAAGACAACTTCCAAAATTCCAGCTTCATAAAAAGCCTTGATTTGATCCACCTTCACATTCGCAGAAAGGGTGATATCCCGCTCAAAGGGTCCCCATAAAATCTCCATCTGGGAATAAGTTCGCTTAATGCCTTGCTTGATATCTTTTCTTTCACCTCTAATAGTAAGGACACCATTATGAACAATCACCTCAATCTCAGCTTCTTTAACGCCAGCCAATTCCACCAAGACTACCACCTCGCTATCAGTTTCATAAACATCGATTGCCGGCTGCCAAGTTTTGGGGGCAAAACGCACTGTGGGCGGTTTACGACTAACGACTTCGTCCATTAACCGCCCCATCTCTCTTTGTATATCAACAACCACTTCGGTCCAGTCTCTTCGTAACTCGATCATCTTTTTGCCTCCTTCTCCTAGCCAAAAACGGGTAAGTAGCGAGGGGCGTCCCTTTCACTTACTGCAAAAATTCAGCCCTATGCCTACGTTGATAATAATGATACACCAAGTTTCAATAAAGTTCGAAATCCGGGACGTCCCTTCAAGATAAAGCTCAGCCCAAAATTGTTAAAACACCCTGGCGAATCATCTTTACAGCAATAGCAGCTAAAAGTAACATAACTATTTTTGATATAGCACTAACGCCGGTATTGCCCAAAAAATCTACAATTCGATCGGCTTGCCTGAAAAGAAGCCACTGTATCACTAAATTAAGGACAAAGGAAAGCACCACAATAGCGATAAAATATTGGTCGATAAGCAAAAGCAAGGTAGTAAGCACCGCTGGCCCCACAACCAGTGGGGTGCCTAGAGGCACAACACCTACCATCTCGGAGCTTGATGAATCCTGAGTTTCTATCACCTTACCAGTGACTAAATACTTGATGGCCAAAACCAGCAGAATAATGCCGCCAGCCACTAAGAAATCAGCCACCTCAATGTTTAAAAGCAAAAAGATAGCCTTGCCAATAGCAACAAAGCCCAGCCCTATACCGAGGGCAGTAAGTGTTGCCAAATGTACCGCACGCCTACGATGCGTAGCCTCCGTCTCTTGCGTCAAAGCGAGGAAGATAGGCAAATTCCCCACCGCATCCATGGCTACAAAAAGGGGGACAAAAGTCAAGCCTAACTCTCGGAGAACATCCACCATACTTTCCGCCTAGAATTCTTACCGCCACTCTGGCCAAACGAAGAGTCTCTGGGCCTCCTTGCGGAGTTTACCCTGAGCGAGATTCTTCGATGCGCAAATACAGAGAAAGTTAAGGGTAATTTTCGCTCACAGGATTAAATCCTGCCGGAAAACCCAAGGTGGCCGAAACGACGCCATCACCCTCGGCTAAGCCCATTAGCCTGGCTCCCCGGCCACCCCTGCCCTGAATTGAGACCTGCTCCATAGGAATGTTCACCACGTTGCCCCTAGCTGATAACATCACCAGTGAGCCTTGCGGGGAAACAAGTTTAGACACAGCTAGATTACCCGTTTTGAGGTTAACTCTGTAAGCCCGCACTCCCTTGCCTCCTCTATTATGGACAGGATAATTTTTTATCGGGGTCAGCTTGCCAAAACCATTTTCGGTCACTGTGAGCACATAAGCATCGGGAAAGACAATGCCCATGCCAACAACATAATCATCAACAAGACGAATGCCACGAACACCGCCACTAGTTCGAGACGCAGTCCTCAAGTTTTCGACCTTAAATCTAATAGCCTGCCCATTTCGACTCACCAAGATGACCTCATCTTCACCGGCAACGACGCCGGCTGAGATTAGCTCATCTTCATTTCTGAGCCCCATGGCAATAAGGCCATTCCTCCTTATCGAGGCAAACTCGCTTAGAACAGTCTTTTTCACCACGCCACCCCTGGTAGCCATTAACAAGAACTTATCCGCAGGAAAACTTGCCAGGGCTAACAACACAGTTACTTCGTCTTTCAGGTCAATAGGTAATAGATTAACTATTGCCATCCCCTTGGCCGTACGGGATGAATCTTCGGGAATCTCGTAGCATTTAAGACAATAAACCTTACCGGCACTGGTAAAGAAAAGCAGATTATCATGGGTGTCAGCTACCAAGATATGGTGTACCGTATCAGCCCCCCGGGTTACCATTCCCATGACGCCTTTTCCACCACGGCGTTGGAGCCGATAAACGCTGATAGGAATCCTCTTAATGAATCCCCCGCTGGTCAAGGTAACTACCATTGTCTCATGAGGAACAAGGTCTTCTGTACGAAATTCTTCGATTTCCTCTGCTTCCACTACAGTTCGCCGGGAATCACCATACTTGGCTTTAAGCTCCTTAGCATCCTGGGCAACGAGCGATAATACTTCCCGAGAGCTAGCTAACAAATCCTCCAGATAGGAAATATTCTTTATAACAGCGGCATATTCCTCAGTTATCTTCTCCTGCTCTAGCTTAGCGAATCTACGAAGCGGCATATCAAGGATAGCTTGCGCTTGAATCTGTGACAGATTAAAAGCTGCCATTAAATCGGCACGCGCGGATTCCACAGTTTGAGACTGTCGAATAATCTTGATCACCTGATCCAGATTGTTCAGGGCAATTCGAAAGCCCTCGAGGATATGAGCCCTATCCCTTGCCTTGCCAAGTTCAAACTGAGACCTCCTGGTAATGACCTGAAAACGAAAGTCAATGTAAGAAGTTAGCGCCTCTTTAAGATTAATTACTTTAGGTTGTCCATTAACCAAAGCAACCATATTGATAAAAAAGGCAGATTGCATCGCGGTATACTTGTAGAGGTTGTTCAGTACTTGTCGAGGTTGCGCCTCCTTCTTGAGCTCGATAACAATACGCATTCCTTCCCTATCCGATTCATCCCGCACCTCGGCTATCCCCGAAATTCGCTTCACTTTAACCAGTTCAGCTATCCTCTCTACCAAAGCTGCTTTGTTCACCTGATAGGGAAGTTCACTAACAACTATTTGTCTCTTGCCCCCTTTGCTACTCATCTCGCTGGCTTTAGCCCGAAGTATAATTTTCCCCTGCCCTGTAGTATAGGCATTGTCTATACCCTCCTTCCCCAAAATTATCCCGGCCGTGGGAAAATCGGGACCCTTGACCAACTTCATCAGTTCCTCTACAGTGGCTTGGGGATTATCAATTAGATAGACAATGGCATCACATATCTCGCCTAAATTATGCGGAGGGATATTAGTCGTCATGCCCACAGCTATGCCTGAAGAACCACTAACCAACAGGTTAGGCAACCTGGCGGGCAGGACAGAGGGTTCTTGAAGAGAGTCATCGAAGTTGGGGACAAAGTCGATGGTATTTTTTTCGATGTCAACTAACATTTCCTCGGCAATTTCAGAAAGGCGAGCTTCGGTATACCTCATTGCCGCCGGAGGATCATTGTCGACGCTGCCAAAATTACCTTGCCCGTCGACCAGGGGATACCTCATAGAAAAATCCTGAGCCATGCGCACCATAGCTTCATATATCGGGGCATCTCCATGGGGGTGATACTTCCCCATAACTTCACCAACAATACGGGCGCTCTTTTTGTATGGAGTATTGTGCCGCAACCCCAGACCATCCATAGCGTTCAAAATCCGCCGCTGCACTGGCTTCAAACCGTCACGCGCATCGGGCAACGCTCGGGAGACAATGACACTCATAGCATAGTCCAGATAGGAGCTTTTCATCTCCTCTTCGATATCAATAGGCTTTACTGTTGCGACTTCCATCAAATCTCAGTTCCTTCCTCACCATTTTCACCAACGACAGTGAAACCTTCGGGTAAAGATTCCTCTTCGCCGCTGAGATATTCTTCTTCCTCAAAATCTCCAATCTCCGGCAAGTCCTCATTTTCGTCAGTAATGACTCCTCGCCTGAGAAGGCTTTCCCTAATATGCCTGTGAAAGTGCTCTGCAGTTTTAACAGGAAAGGAGGGATGTCCCACTTGGCTGGGATGTTGATACACCTCCTTAATAACCACCTGCACTTTATCTTCCTCTATATTGAGAATTGCCGCATCGTATCTATTTCCGCCTTGCATTAGTTTAATGAGCCGCAATCCTTGTCTCGGCTCCACCTCTCCCAAGTATTCTCCACCCCCACTTTCCACAACTAGGCTCCTCCCTCTAATTCCCAAGTACACTTGGTCGCCAACCCCCATCTTCGCTAACACCTCACCTGAAGCCGCATTATAAAGATCTACCACCCCAGCCTTCCCCATCTCCGTTATAAAAAGCTCAAGAGCAGGCCTTCGGGCCTGGGTTCTCGAGGGCGAAGCTTTCTGAGGATCGCCACTCAAGTTCGCCATAGACCCAGTCAAGCTGGCTAAACGGGCTAGATTTTTCCTAGCAATAGCATTCTCAGGGACAAGCTCTAAAGCCCTAAAATAGGCTTCCTTGGCTCCGTCAAAATCCTCTAACTCTGTCAAAGCTTTGCCAAGGCGATTATAAGCCTCGGCATCAGCGGGAAAGTTCTCGATTATATCCCTGTTTACCGCCTCCGCTTCCTCCCACTTACCCTGAAGGGCCAAGTCTACAGCTTCCTTGCTCAGCCGCTGTCTTAATCGAGCTTTTTCTTCCTCTTGCTGGTAAGATGCTATTATATCCATTGCCTTTTTAACCAATCTATAAACTTATGATGTTAGACCAATAATGTCAAGTTTCTTTCTCCATCTCAAAAGCTTGGTGCAATGATTGAACAGCATCCCTAACCCTATCCTCAGATATAATACAGGTTATCCTTATCTCGGAAGTGGTAATCAACTGGATGTTAATGCCCTGCTCATGAAGCGTGCTAAACATTCTGGCAGCAAAGCCCGGTGTATTTTGCATGCCCGTACCTATGATGCTAACTTTGGCCAAAGTGGAATCGGTGACACATTGCTTACCCCCTACGGACTTAGCCACCGGCTCCACGATGGACATCGCCTTAATCAAATCATTCCGAGCTACCGTAAAAGTGAGATCAGTAATATTATCAATGCTGGCATTCTGGACGATGGTATCTATACTTATATTTGCTCTGGCCAGGGGCTCAAAGATTGCCGCAGCAATGCCAGGATGGTCGGGGACACCGACGACAGTGACTTTAGACACATTAGTATCATGAGCGATACCCCTTACCTTGTTTTTTACTTCCATAGAGGCCTCCTTGCAAATAATGGTACCCGGGCTATCACTAAAGCTAGAAGCCACCAAGATGGGCACATTATACAACTCTCCCAATTCCACCGCTCTGTTGTGCATTACCCTGGCTCCATAGCTAGCCAGCTCCAACATTTCCTCATAGCCAATTTCCTTTAATTTCCTCGCTTGGGGAACAAGACGAGGATCAGCAGTGTAGACACCTTCCACATCAGTATATATTTGGCATATTTCGGCACTCAAGCTGGCAGCAAGAGCAACTGCCGTTGTATCGGACCCACCACGACCCAAAGTGGTAATATCCATCTCTTGAGTCACGCCCTGAAATCCGGCCACAATGACAATATTACCCTTCTCTAACTCATTGACCACTCGTTTCGCGTCGACGCCGAGAATCCGAGCTCGACTGTAACTGGAATCAGTCTGTATGCCGGCCTGAGCGCCGGTAAGACTGACTGCCTTGCAACCCAAACTCTCCAAAGCCAGGGCTAAAAGGGTACTGGAGACTATCTCCCCAGTGGACAAAAGTACATCTAGCTCCCTATCACCAGGCTGTTCAGTAACCTGGTAAGCCAATTTAAGTAAATCATCAGTGGTATCTCCCATTGCCGAAACAACCACCACCACTTGATTTCCCTCGTCTATTGCTTTAGCTACTCGGCGAGCTACATTCCCAATCTTTTCGGCATCAGCCACCGAGCTGCCACCATATTTTTGAACTATCAATGCCATCTCTTCGCCCCTATTTACTCTACCAGCCTGCCCATAATATTATACCCTTCTTCAACAAAAACGCCTGTGCTTTTCGCCTCTGCTTCGGTAAATCTCTTCGCCCCACTAGCTGTGAATCCTGGCCCCCAAAGCATAAATGGAACGGGATCAGCAACATGGGTTTGAATCTCAATCGGCGTGGAGTGGTCAGGCGCCACTAGCACTCGAAGGGCATCCCTGTCCCAGGAACGAAGCCGACTCACAATCTCTTTATCTACCATCTGAATAGCCTCTATTTTGTCCTTAACTAGGCCGGCATGAGCCGCCTCATCAGTTGCTTCCACATGTATAACCACCATGTCATATTCCTCAAGTGCTTCCAAGGCACCACTTGCCTGAGCAACGTAATTGTCGTCCAGACCGCCAGTCACACCAGGGATATCTAGCACCTGCATACCTATCATTCGGGCTAAGCCCCGCATAATATCGACTCCGGACGTCATGGCAGCGTCAAGTCCATAGACCTCTTTGAAGGCCGGCATATCAGGTATTTTACCACTACCCCAAAAAAGCCAAATCATGGTAGCCGGAACATCGCCGCGTGCCCTTCGCTCTACATTCACAGGCTGTTCACGAAGCACAAGCTCAGATTGCGCCATAAGGTCTCTCAACAGGTCACTCCCGGGCCCCTTGGGAAGAAAGTCATCAATAGCTTTATCAGGAATATCATGAGGTGGAGTACAACTGGCCAGAAGCGTATCTTGCCTTCCTTTTATCTTGCATATATGCCTGTAGCTCACGCCAGGATAAAAATGCACTTCATCGTTGCCAAGCTTTTCGTTCAGACTAGCAATAAGGACCAGGGCTTCGCCAGTACTGATATGCCCGGAACTATAGCTCCACATTCTCCCGTCGCGAACAGCCACCAGATTGCAGCGAAAAACGGCCTCTCCTTCGTTAATAGGAATACCCATGCCCTTAGCCTCAATGGGGCTCCGGCCCCGATAATACACCTTGGGGTCATAACCCAGCACGGACATACAGGCACAGGCGCTGCTGGGTTCCATCCCCGGCGGCACATTGCCAAGCAGCCCGACAGCACCCGCCTTTGCCATAGCATCCATGTTCGGAGTATGCGCCAGCTCCAGGCAAGTCTTCTCACCATGACCCGCTAATGGCCAACCTGACGCCCCATCAATTATTAAAACGCAGTACTTCATCCTTGTTCCAATAATTAAAGCATCATATAATAGCATTGGCAAACGGGGCGTGGCGCAGTTGGTAGCGCGCAGCGTTCGGGACGCTGAGGTCGGAGGTTCGAGTCCTCTCGCCCCGATTAGCTCAGTTACAGGGGTTATCATACACCATATAGCTTTATGGACTAATGCGCCTTAGAATATGGTCAACCCCAAAGCATAAAAGGGAAAGAGGTGACACTTATGCCAACCTGCGGAGAGTGCAAGCTGCTTGTGCCTAATCCTAAGGGAGAGGGATATAGATGTCTGGGCAGAAGGTGTGGAGCTACCAAGGTGACGCCTGATAAAGATGCCAGCAGAGGCACGAAATTTGACAAGAAATAAGGATATACTCTATAGTGCCCGATTATCCCTGAATTTAAAAACAGAGTAGAGGGAAGCTATGGTGAAAGCAGCAATCGTAGGAGCTACGGGCATCGTTGGTCAGCAATTTCTCGTTGCCCTGAAAAATCACCCCTGGATCGAAGTCGCCGCACTGGCTGCCTCCGAGAGGTCAGCAGGGCGCAGTTATAAAGAGGCCATAACCGATGCCCAGTCTGGGGCCTTGCGCTGGTTCTGCCAGGAACCTCCGGTAGAGGAAGTTATGGCCATGCCGGTCCAGAATGCTATCGAGATGGATGCCTCTGCCTTAGACATCGTCTTTTCTGCCATAGAGTCCGACCAGGCGAAGATTCTGGAACCGAAATTTGCCAGAGACAAAGCGGTCATAAGCACGGCCTCGGCTTTCCGCTATGATGATGATGTGCCAATTTTAATCCCGGGCATTAACTCCGAGCACGCCAAATTAATTGATGTTCAGAGAAAAAGCCGCGGATGGAAAGGCTTCATCACACCCATTCCCAACTGCACCACTACTGGCCTGGCGATAACATTAAAACCAATCTACAAATCGTTCGGCGTGAACGCCGTCATAATGACCTCCATGCAGGCCCTGTCAGGCGCAGGCCGAAGCCCTGGAGTGATAGGCCTCGATATCCTGGATAATGTCATACCCTTTATCGCCGGGGAGGAAGAAAAGGTGCAGCGTGAAACACAGAAAATTCTGGGCAATTTCGCAGGTAATTCAGTCAGTTCAGCCAAGTTCAACGTAAGCTGCACCTGCACCCGTGTTAACGTCCGGGAAGGACATACGGAATCGGTCTTCGTCTCCACCCAAAAAGCCTGTGAGGCAGATGAGGTTGTCAAGGCCATGAGAGAATACAGTGACTCGGTCGGCGAAGCCGAGCTGCCTTCAGCTCCCAAGCACCTGATAATCGTGCATGAAGACCCGTTCAGGCCTCAGCCGCGCCTTGACCGTGACGCTGAGGATGGCATGGCTACCGTGGCCGGCAGAATCAGAAAAGACAACGTCCTGGAGAACGGCATCAAGTACGTTCTGGTATCCCACAACACCAAGATGGGAGCAGCCAAGGGCGCAGTTCTTGTCGCCGAACTCCTTATAAGGGATGGGTATATTTCCTAGATACAAGGGTGGAGGTTCAGAGCCCTTCGTCCTGATTAAGCTGAGGTTACTTGCTCCTGGCCCGAGCGTAAAGTTCCTCCATCTCAATCTCATTATAGTGCTTGCCGATATCACTCAGGAAATGGGCATCGCTATTAGCTAAAAGAAGCAAGTCGTGCTTCTCGGCCACCTCCCTTATCTTCGCTTCATCCATTTCATAGTCGTGATTCGGATTTTTGAGTTCAATCCCGTGGATGCTATCATCTATTTGAGGGTCAAGTTCGTTTATCTGCCCGCGGAGAGGATGTGCTATAAACCTGAAGGTAACATCTCCAGGCAAATACAGCTCCACTATATGAACATGGAAAAGTCCCCTATCAGTACCCTGAAATGCCTTATCAATCTCCCAACCAGGGATGACAATTATTTCGCCATCGAGATGCTGGTCAACTATCTCCTTCACCCCGTAGCCAAAAGCCTTGGTATAGTGTTCTGTAACGGCAATTCCATCCAGCCCCCGGGCCTTCACCACAGCTACAATCTTTTTCACAACCTCCAGAGTAGGGTCTAAACAGTACGTCGCCTCCCCACAATGAGTATGCAAATCCAGTTTCAAATCGCTATCCTTCGTCCAGACACACTACCACGACATCAACCCACAACGAAGCCACCCTTACGCGCTAAGGGATTTCCAGCCAACCGATATTGCGCCTGCCCAGTATAGCTGAATAGCCATTCGAGGACAATAACCCATAATAGGCTTAGCCCCAGGGTAGAGCGCACAGCGGTCGGGACACTGAGGTCACAGGGTTCAGTCTTCTCTACCAACCAATTTATTTGACTCTGACGACTCAATATCCTCTGCCACAGGCATCCATATAGCCATATCCAAAAAGCAAACAATCCTCTACACTGTTCAATGAAAAGGGGCAGTAAAGCTCCTTCTGTTCTTCTTGACCTTTATTAGGTTACCATTTAGCATTAGGATGAGAGGCTCTAAAATGCAGTTAAGGCACTGGCAGATTAGTCAGGACAAGCCATGTCCGACAAGTTAAAGCAAAAGATACTCTTTATTGCGGGCACTATATCGGTAGCCATAGGAGTGATAGGCATATTTGTTCCACTATTACCAACAACGCCGTTTCTCCTGCTAGCTGCCGCATGCTATATGCGAAGCTCTGAACGGTTTTACCGCCGGCTGCTAAACAATAGATTTTTTGGAACTTATATTAGTAATTATATAGAAGGAAAGGGCGTGCCTTTAAGAATAAAAATCTATACGATTGCCTTGCTGTGGACTACAATCAGCTTGTCTATCTTTCTGATCTCTCCAAGTATTGTTGTGAAGATAATCTTAGTACTCGTAGCTATCGGAGTGACTCTTCATATTATACTTCTGAGAGGAGCCAAGGGAAGCAAAAATCGACCCGAAGAATAGCATTATGGAGACGCAGGGGTGAAAGGGCGGACGCAATAATTGAAATTGACAATCCGCCATTTTGTTACGGCTTAGAAGAGTGGGCAATCGTTTATTTTAAAGGGATTGTTTTGATGCCTTGGTTTGCCAGTGTCTCTGCTATATACCTGCGGTGGCAGCCGGCGTCAGTGCGTTCTTTGCACATGAGGACCAGATTCCCCTGTCTGGCTAGCTCGAGGAGCTTGTTTATGCCATCCCGGTAATCATCTGTCTCCATATATTTGGGGTAGCCACCCCGGCGGAATCCACCCAGGGTATCGCCCATCCAGATATAGCCTATGCCAAATTGAGGTACCTTTGCCTCAAGACTTTCCCTATTGTATTCAGGCAATTTGCTTTTAGGGAAACGGCGGACATCTACAACAAGGGCGATGCCATTTTGCTGGAGAAGGGCTGCGAAGTCAGCAAATTTCCTGCCTCCATAGCCAATAGTGAAAACCGCCATCAGTAATCTTTTCCCAACAGATGCACATTGCCCACCCTGACATTTCTCAACCCCTGTGCCTTTGCCTCTGCCAGGCATTCTTCAGCGTGGCGCCGGGAAGTGGTGGGCAAATCTCGCATCATAAACTGAGGGGCGAAGGCGAGAAGAGAATAAGGAATGTCGGGGTTGAGGGAGGAAATAAACCTGGCGAGATTGTGGACTTCCTCCCTATCCACATATCCCGGAACCAGCAAGGTGCTGGCTACCAATAAAGGAGGCGAAGGCCTTTTCGTGGCATATTCAGCGAGAAACTGAAAGTTTTCCAGAGTCCTCCTGTTGCTTACGCCACAGAGAGCAATGTGTAGGCCTTCATCCCAGGCTTTAAGGTCAAACTTAATACAGCCTCCAGAATTTAAGGAAATCTCGGCAGCCTGTTTTAACAGCGCGGGATGCATGGAGCCGTTGGTCTCCCAGCAGATGCGGAGGATCCGGCCCTGCTTCCTTTGCAGGGCCAGCCGGGCAACGCGAAGGGAATGAGGCAACTGGGGCGAAGGGTCACCTCCAAAATAGCATATACAAGAAGTACGGTGGTCAACAGCGTCAGCCAGGCTTGAGGCAGTGATCTTGCTCTCCTGCAACGCCGAGCCCCGATATTGCCAGTTCTGGCAAAACAGGCAATCGAAGGAACAAGCCTGGTAGAAAACGGCCAAGTTTTTATAGCCATACTCAGGCCCATCGGCATAGGCAAACTCCGGATAGCCGACTCCCGTCCCACCGGGGCAAACCCAATCTGCCACGCAATTAGTGGGCAGAGGATCATGATACCAGCTAACGTTGGCATTATCCGCTGTGGCGCCCTTGAGCCTGTTTCCCTCGTTAGAGCGCAACCCACAGTAGCTCACGTTCCCGGGTGCTAAGCAGCATTCGTTTACACAAATCTGGCATCGCCGTCCGGTTTCGCTTTCAGGAGGATGAACGGGGAGATTAAACTGTCTCCTGGCTCGGCTATGGGCTTGTTCTATGTCAGGAAGTACGGCGGCAAAGTCCTGACGAATACAATCAAGACATATCCCTAAAGACTGGGAAATAAGGGGGGATTCTCTACCACAGTGTTGACATCTAGTAAGCAAGAAAAGACTGCCCTCGCCGCAAACGTATGCTAAGTAATAGGAGCAAAACCGCAGTCAAATTATAATAGGTGCATAGATTAAGTCAAGGCAGCCGAAGGGTAAGAGCTTTCAGTGAAAATTCCAGTAAGGGCCTCGCAGCGCAAATAGGCAGAGACCTTTTTGAGAGACGTCCAAACTGCTAAAATCTATCATTATGAATACAACCGAGCAAATGAAACTTTTTATGGAGCCGAAGTCAATCGCACTTATTGGGGTAACCAGGTCTGCTGGAGTGGGCGCATTTGATTTTCCGGGGACTCTGTTGAATCTCAATTTCTCCGGAAAAATCTATCCAGTAAATCCTAAGGCCGAGCAAATTTCGGGGCTCAAAGCGTATCCTCACGTGAAAGCTATCCCTGGTGATATTGACTTAGCAGTAATAGCAACTCCACGCGACACAGTGCCTCCGCTTGTCCAGGACTGCGTGGAAAAGGGGATAAAGGCCATAATAGTCGTTGCTCAAGGATTTGCCGATGCCGACGAGGAGGGCAAAGCGCTGCAAGCTCAAATAGTTAAGACTGCCAAAGAGGGAGGGACAAGGATAATCGGCCCTAATACTTTTGGAGTAGCCAATGTATTTTATAATTTTTCCACTACACCCGCCCCTCCTCAGACAGAAAAAATTCCGATAGGAGGCATTTCACAAACTGGCCTTTTCTTTCTCGGTTTCCCCAGATTGAGATTCGGTAAAGTCATTGACCTGGGCAATGCTTGTGATATTGGTCTTGCCGATGCCTTAGCTTACTTCGAGGATGACCCTGACATTAAAGTAATCGTGTTGCATATAGAAGGCATTCAAGAAGGCAAGAAATTCCTCCAAGTGGCGAAGCGAGTTGCGAGGAAAAAGCCGGTCATCGCCCTCAAGGGAGGCAAGAGTGAAACAGGAGCCCAAGCAGTGCAGTCACACACTGGTTCCCTGGTAGGTAAAGACGAAGTATATGAGGCTGCTTTTAATCAGTGCGGCATAATTCGGGCATCCGATGCTGAAGAACTTGAGGACCTGTCCCTGGCCTTTCTAAGGCTTCCTCCGATGAAGGGAAAGCGGCTGGCCATTACGTCCTGGGCTGGTGCCACCATGGTTCTCGCTGCAGATGCCTGCGAAAGATACGGATTGGAATTGCCCAAACTATCCCCGGTGACTGTGAGCAAGATCAGACAACTGGCCCCCCCCTGGCTACCCATTCATAATCCTATAGATTTATGGGCCAGCATTGGCCTCATCGCTGACCGTCAGAGCTTCAAAGAAAGGATGCGGATTGTCCTGGAAGCGCTTCTGGCCGAGGAAAATGCCGATGCCGTTTTGGCCATTATCCCGGATTTTGTGGAAATGTTTGGAGAATATGGAGACATTTCCTCCTTATTCCTTGATGCCGCTGATGCCCTTGAACACCATCCCCTCATTTTCTCCATACTCGGAGCTCCGGGTAGATTCACTGCTAAGCTGGAGCAAAATAACAGGACGGTAGTTTTTGCCAGCCCCGAGCGTGGGGTGCGGGCTTTATCCAAGCTGTGGGGCTATAGCCAGAGACTTGAGGGAACTTAGCACTTGATTGGGATCAGCCATAAGACAAATGAAGGCTAAGCTCAGAGTGTTAACCTAGAGTCGCCCCAGGATGGAACCAATAAATTCTCTCTGCCCCCTGACAAAATCATCCATCGACATTCTGCGCTTTCCTTCCAACTGAACCTGCCCAAGCCCTAAGATACCCCGCCCAGTTATAACCCCAACTCCAGGTGGGTCTTTCAAGGCTATGACTTCCCCTATGTCCTCCTCCACCACATCTTCAACAGGAGTTGCCTCATGGATTTTTAGCCGTTTTCCTTGCCACCAAGTGTAGCAGCCTGGCCAGGGATTGTAAGCCCTTACCCTCCGCCAGAGCTCAACCGCTGAAAGATGCCAATCAATCTCAGCATCTTCACTAGCTGTCAATTTACTATAAGTAGCCTGAGACTCATCTTGAGCTTGCGGTTCTATTTTGCCTCCAAGCCAATCAGGCAAGGTGTCCAGCAAAAGCTTGGCTCCCACGTCAGCCAGCCTGGAGCTAAGTGAGCCGGTGGTATCCATGAAAGAAACGCCCACTTTTTCCTGAGCTAAAATCGGCCCAGTATCCATTCCACCGTCCATTAACATTATGGTAACGCCAGCGAGTTCATCTCCGCAGAGAATAGTATTCGCGACTGGAGACGGCCCTCTATGCCGCGGCAATAATGAAGGATGAACGTTTAGGCAAGCAAACTTGGGCAAAGACAGCACTGCCGGCGGGAGAATGTAAGCAAAGGCCGCCACAATTATTAGCTCAGGCTGCAAACTGGCCAGCTTTTCCACCTCCTCGCTTGATTTAAGAGTCTGTGCTTGAATAACCAGTATTCCGTGCTCCAGAGCCAGCCTTTTCACCGGAGGCAGAGCAACTTGTCGCCCCCTGCCAGCCGGTTTATCAGGCTGAGTATACACAGCAAGCACCTGATATGGACTACTAAGCAAAGACTCCAATATAGTCACAGCAAATTGCGGTGTGCCCATAAAAACGGTGCGCACTTTCATGGCAAAGACTATTTTCAATAATTTCTTTCATTATGTCAAAGTCTGCCTAGAGGACCTTAATAATAATTTGATATTCTATAAATTAGGTAATTTTGGAATTACCAATTTTCTTTTTTTAGCGTTCTTCTCAGCCACCCATCGGGCTAGGACTACTGGTGTTGGGATAAATTGGGATCAGCTAAAGAGGTCTGGAAGAGAGCCCTAGGCGAGCTTCAAATTCGGGTCAGCAAGGCAAATTACGCTACTTGGCTTAGCAATAGTCAAGGCCTAAGCTGCCAGGATAATATCTTTGTCATCAGTGTCCCTAACATTTTTGTAGCTGAATGGCTATCCAAGCGCCTTTATCCTCTGGTAAGGAAGACTCTGGTTGATATTATGGGTAAGGATGTCGATGTCCAATTCGTGGTCCAAAATCACGAACCATTGGCAGCTAGCTCTTCGAGCAGTCAAACCGATGGCGGCACAAGCAGCAAAGCTGTACAGTATAGATTCAATCCAAGATATACCTTCGATAACTTTGTTGTCAGCGATTCGAATCGTTTAGCCTATGCTGCCGCTGTGGAAGT
This sequence comes from uncultured Dehalococcoidales bacterium, assembly GCA_964638975.1. GTDB lineage: Bacteria > Chloroflexota > Dehalococcoidia > GIF9 > AB-539-J10 > RBG-13-51-36. Next base: position 137,113 of record CAZXAJ010000002.1, on the reverse strand, counting down.
AGCTGAAAATCCGGGAAGCAGTTATAACCCTCTTTTCATTCACAGCAGCACTGGACAAGGTAAGACTCATTTACTACATGCTATCGGGCATTTGACGACACACAATGGGCTGCGAGTAGCCTACACTACCGCAGAACAATTCGCCCATGAATTTGTATTAGCCGTGAGAGAAAACCAGGTTGACAAGTTCCGCAGCAAATTCGGAAATATCCATGTCCTACTATTTGACGATGTCCACTTCCTGGTCGACAAAAAACAAACCTTACAATGTTTCTTCCAAACCTTCAAGGAGCTATATGGCAATAATCATCAACTTGTCATCACCGCTGACAGTGCCCCTGAAGACTTGAATCTAATTGGCAATAAGCTTAAATCACGCCTTGAAGGGGGTCTTGTTGTTGACATACAACCACCCGATTTTGAAACACGCCTGGATATCCTACGGGCTAAAGCAGAAACAGCCATGACCCCAGAGCTCGAAGAAGTGCTGCCCATCGTAGCTGAGAAGGTACGCGAGAATGTCCGCCAGCTCGAAGGTGCTTTGGTATATCTAACTGCCTATGCCAAACTAAGTGGAACCAACATCACTCCGCAAACAATTAACAAGTTATTAACAAACACAAATCACAAACAAGACACAAGCTTGCTGCTCCAGGTGGTAGCAGACCATTTCAACCTTTCGGCAGAAGAGCTAATCGGCAAGAAAAGAGACAGAAAAACCGCCCTGGCACGACACGTCGCCATCTATATTATGCGGGAGGAAAATAACTGCTCTTTGTCCGAAATCGGCAAAAATTTGGGTGGCAGAAATCATGCCACAATTCTTCATGGCTACGAAAAAATAGCTAGCGAGTTGAACATTCATCCTAACCTCTCCAACCAAGTCTTGGAAATCAAAGAGAAAATTAGTTTTCAGAAAGGTTGTAGAGAGGCACACCAAGCTGTGCGGAACTAATGCTGATTTGTGGACAAACTGTTACTTATCATGCTTGTGAGCCTGCACTAACTTCCTAGCCATTCGCCCTCCTCACTATTTATCTATCCCACAACAAATTTTACTTGTAACTTTATATAATTAACTTAAAACCTTTATACTTTATTAAGATATGATTTACAGAAAAGAAATTATAGTTGTTGCGGGATATGGAGGGGATGGCTGTGTTAGCTTCAGGAAGGAGAAGTATATTCCTTTTGGAGGTCCGGATGGTGGAGATGGTGGAGATGGTGGGAACGTGGTTATCGTGGCCAGCCCCAGCGTAATTGATTTGGGCTTGATGGGGCAAAAGAAGAAATTTGTCGCTGAAAATGGTCACCGAGGAGGTGGGTGGCGGAAACATGGCAAGAAGGGGGAAGACCTGACTATTTCAGTGCCAGTGGGCACAATGGTTTTTACTAAATCTGATTCAGGCAAGGAGATACTTTTAGTTGACTTGTGTGCCCCCAAGCAAAAGGTTTTGGTGGCCAAAGGGGGACGCGGAGGGCTAGGTAATGCCCGCTTTGCCACATCGGTAAATCAAGCTCCCGAGATAGCTAGCAAGGGAGAATCGGGGGAGGAGTGTTTTATTATCCTTGAGCTAAAACTCATTACCGATATCTGTATTCTTGGTCATCCAAACTCGGGAAAATCTACTTTATTATCTGCGGTATCGAGAGCCAAACCCGAAATTGCCGATTACCCCTTTACTACCCGCCAGCCAATTTTGGGAGTCATTCCAGGTGATAGGAGAGACTTTATTGTTGCTGAAATTCCCGGCCTTATTGCAGGTGCTCATCTGGGCAAGGGATTGGGGAACGAGTTTTTACGCCATGTGGAAAGAACTAAGTTGCTGATTTATTTATTGGATGGCAGTTCGTCAACCATTAGCGATGACCTGAGCCAGCTAGATAAAGAGATAGCCTTATACAAAGGTGATTTATCGCAGAAGCCCAGAATCGTGGCGGTAAATAAGGTAGATTTGCCCCAAGTTCAAGCTCGTTTGCCTCAGGTCAAGCAAAGCTTTGCCAAGCTTGGGGCGTCTGTCTTTTACATTTCTGCGGTTAGCGGCCAAGCTGTGTTAGAATTGACGAGGAAAGCCATGGAAATGGTGGTTCAGGCAAGCCACGATGAGGAAATAATTTCCCAACCCCAAATAGCGATATTCCGTCCCAAACCGAGAAAATAAGGCAGTGAACATAGGCGTTCTTGGTGGTACATTTGACCCTATCCATATAGGTCACCTTATTGTCGCTGAGGAAGCAAGAATAAGGTTGGGGTTTAGCGAGGTTCTTTTTGTGCCTGCCGGGCAGCCCTGGCTTAAGCTAGACCATAATATTACGCCGGCAGCCCACAGGGTGGAAATGGTGCGCCGTGCTATAGCTGCCAACCCTCATTTTAAGCTCTGTACTCTCGAAGCGGAGCACCCTACTCCCTCTTACACCGTGGATACCATGACGATGCTACAGACACAACTAGGCAGTGAAGCAGACCTCTTCTTCATCCTGGGGCGTGATACTTTAGCCGGGCTGCCATTGTGGAAGGAACCCGAGAAATTAGTCCGATTGTGCAGGCTGGTGGTTGCCCCGAGATTAGGCTCAAAAGACTTGAAGCATTTAGAAACATCAGTGTCCGGGCTGCCGGATAAAGTTATTCAGCTCGATATGCCTGTAATCGGGATTAGCTCTTCGGAAATTCGCCAGCGCATAGCTCAGGGGCTGTCCATTCGTTACCTGGTGCCTGAAGAGGTAGAAAAATACATAACAGAACAGAAGATGTATCTGACATCTAGCAGATAACGCTGCGCTTCAGCCGCCGCCCCGTGCAGGCGGAATGCAATGACTTGCTAGACAATGATACTTTCGGTTATTCTGAAATAATATATCTGGCTATCTTATGAAAGTAGTTTTCAGTTTCTGCTTTTTGCAGAGCATGACCCATGAATCTTACGGAACTTAGAAAGACTAGCAGGGAGTGAAAACAGGAGAATATGAGGTTCGCTTCATCTGATTTGAACCGGTGCGCGACAAAAGAACCAGGAATGGTTACTTGTTCAATTTCTATTCCCCTTTTAAGACCAAGAAAGCTCGAATGAGTTGAAGTCGATCCTTCGCGATAAACTTGGCAATACAAATACTCATAGAAGTGTTCTTCATTACACGTTGGGGGAAAGTTCTCGTCTAGCAGTTTCACATTTTGTTCTAATGATTTGCCGGTCCATGTGGGGAGGTTATTGCCACACTGCCTTACATATTCATCGCGCTTAGCTTTTACAAGGGCGATTTCGGACGAGGCAATGCCGCTGAGGTGTGCAAGTCCAAGTTTCTCTAGGTGAGAGTAAGTTTTGTATATTTCTATGAATTGATAGTTTTGGTAACGATATAAGTCGTTCGAGACTAGCGACTTAGTCAGCAGGCCCATTGACACAATACTCTCAAACAGCGAACGGGACAGGGTGTAGATGTCGGTTACCCTCTCATGCTCAACTAGATACCTCACTGTGAGAAATGCCGAGAAATTTCTGTCGTGATTCAAGAAGAGCAAATTAATTCGAGTTGGGTCTCCTTGTATATGCAATGGGTAAAGAGACTTCAATTGAAACTCAAGAGCTTCTTGACTGATTTTGAGGAAGCTGGATTTTGTGAACTTATCGCCCATTTTGTCTGAGGTTACCCAACAATCAAGCTCAGCCGCTACACGGTGTTTGCGGAACTTGGCTCGAATTATGCCTGACTCTCATTTGCAACGCCAGACTTGATTTATGGCCACCCCATGCTGGCGGGTTGCAAGGAGTTGTTAAGCTTACTATTTGGAATTATGTAAAAACCTTCTCACTTCAGCTATTGCTAAGAAGCCCGCTGGGCGTATTTCCTCATGAACAGGTTCACGCCTTCATGCATTAGGGATACTTGGTTCTTGTCGTTCACGTCGTCCCATTGACCGTGGGCAGCGTGGTTTCGGAGACCAGCCCAGGCTGTGATGTCTTTGATATCCTGCTTCGTTATCAAATCTGCTTTTCGAAGTACCTTTGCATAAGCATCAATGCTGGGTTTAGCTCCTTGGAGGTCCAACTGAGCTTCCTCAACCCAATTTCTGAGAAATTCCTCGAGTGCTGCACCGATTATAACAGTAGGACCCGCAGGATGGACATCTTCTGAATCTAGAAGAGTAGATGCTTGCTCAAGGAAGTCAGATACAACGTCAATTTGGGCTTCACGCTTAAGAGATATCCCGCCAAGTAACCCATCTTCTACGTAGCGAATGAATGCCTCCAGTTGATCAATGATATATGGCTGAAGGTTTTCATCTGGTGCACCTCGATTGATCTGGGTCAAATGCACATAAAAAGCGCTTTTCTCTCCAGCGTACACTCTGAACAACTCCGTAGCTTCACTGATTGAACCTTGCACGGAACCGCTCTGACAGCTTTTGATGATCCTTCTTGCATGCTGGACAAGGGTTTCAGCATCCATAGCTTATAGTCTCCTAATTGATGATATATTGCCTTTAGTAGGCTCAACTAACTACTATAATGCGAAACGCAGTATATCACCCTAATGGTTGCACACATTGATGCCCATCTTTCTAAACTGCCCATATTTTATATCTTATCAACATACCTAGTGGGAATCAAAGAGGCAGTGTACAGCTGAAAAGCAAGAACCTAGGCTCTTAGATAAGATCGGGGGTGCTCTTTGTTTAAGACATCATTCGATCTGTACTGAACAAAGCTATATCTGACAGCTGAAGCCTAACGGTCAGACATCCAGGTTTCTGACATTCTGAGCATGTGCCTGGATGAACCTTTTGCGAGGCAAGACTTCGTCGCCCATTAGCATATGAAAAACTTGGTCTGCGGCCAGGGCATCCTCTACCTCTACTTTGAGCATGGTCCTGTTAGCGGGGTTCATGGTTGTCTCCCACAATTGTTCAGGAGTCATCTCGCCCAGCCCTTTATATCTCTGAATCTCTAATTTGTTTTCTCTTAGCTCCTTGATTTTCTGCTCCTTTTCCTGTTCAGAGTAAAGCCAGAATGCCTGTTTACCAGACTTGAGGCGGTAAAGGGGTGGTTGAGCAATGTAGAGATAGCCCTGGTTAATTAGCTCTGTCATATGGCGGTAAAAGAAGGTGAGGAGCAAAGTACGAATATGCGAGCCATCAACATCGGCATCGGTCATGATGATTACTTTGTGGTAGCGCAGTCTAGAGCTGTCAAATTGTTCATCAGTACTTGCTTTTAACGCCGTGACGATGGCCCTTAGCTCTTCATGTACTATTATCTTGTCTTTGGGAGCCTTCTCCACATTAAGTATTTTGCCCCTCAGAGGGAGAATAGCCTGAAAGCGGCGGTCTCGCCCCTGCTTAGCCGAGCCGCCGGCTGAGTCACCTTCAACCAGGTAAATCTCGCATAGTGCCGGCTCTTTCTCCGAACAATCGGCCAGTTTTCCTGGTAGAGTCGATGTTTCGAAGCCAGTCTTTTTGAGAACAAGGTCGCGAGCCTTACGTGCCGCCTCTCTGGCCCTGGCTGCGGTGAGGCATTTGTCTATGATTGCCTTTGCCTCGTTGGGGTGTTGCTCGAGGTAAAGGGACAAGCTACTTGCTACAGCAGATTCAACCTGACTTTTTACCTCGGGATTTCCCAACCTGGCCTTAGTTTGCCCCTCAAACTGGGGCTGGGGCAGTTTTACACTGACGATGGCTACTGAACCTTCGCGCACATCTTCCCCGGTTAAGTTGGGGTCAGTATCCTTCAAAAGTTTGGTATTCCGGGCATAATCGTTGAAGATTCGGGTTAATGCTGAACGAAAGCCGGTAAGGTGGCTACCGCCGTCTCTTGTATTGACGCAGTTGGCGAAGGAGAGGGTGGATTCTGTGAAGCTATCGTTATATTGCAGAGCTGCTTCAATTATAGTGCTATTTATCATAGTGGAGATATAGATAGGGTAGGGGTGAACAACTGCTCTATTTTTATTCAGGCGGCGAATGAAACTAGCTATCCCCCCATCGAAGTAGAACGCCTTCTCTTGATTGTTTCTCGCGTCTTTAAGAGATATTTCTATCCCTTTATTCAGGTAAGCTAGTTCCCTTAATCGCTGGCAAGCCATGTCAAAATCGTAGTCAATAGTCTCGAAGATTTCCTCATCAGCAAGGAAATTAATTGAAGTGCCTGTATCTTGGGTATCGCCAGCAATTTCTATGTCGCCTTTGGGAAGGCCTTGCTTATATTCTTGGCGGTAGATTTTCCCTTGGCGCTTGACCTCAACTTTAAGCCAGGAAGATAAGGCGTTCACTACCGAAGCGCCAACGCCGTGGAGACCGCTGGATACGCCGTAGACGTGATTCGCAAACTTGGCCCCGGCGTGCAAGCGAGTCATCACTGCTTGCAGGGCTGTGATACCCTGTCCCGGGATAGTTTCCGTAGGGATTCCTCGTCCATTATCAGTTACAGTGGCGCTATTATCAATATGGATTGTTATTTCAATTCGGTCACAGCAGCCAGCCATGGCTTCGTCTATGCTGTTATAGACTATCTCGTAGAGGAGTTGGTGCAATCCGTGCTTATCGGTGCCCCCAATGTACATTCCTGGGCGTAAGCGTACGGCTTTGATTTCATCTAGAATCTGGATATCTTTGGCGGTATATTCCCGGTTTAAGTGATTATCCATGTCATTCTGAGGCATAGTTCAAAATTGTAGGCAATGGTAGGAAACAATCTAGGCTTCCACTTGTGGTCGATGGTAATGGCACTGTGTCTATTATACCATATCTGGCATTGCAGGTGCTAATCTTGCCCCTCTTTAAGGATTCTGGCTATTTCAGCCAAAGGAATGTCTTTCTGGTCTCCGCTCCTCATATCTCTCAATACTACATTCTGGTTTGCGATCTCTTGTTTGCCGAGGATAAGGGCGTAGGTACTACCTAGGGAGTTAGCCTGTCTCATCTGCCCTTTCAGGCTTTTGTCACCTGTGGCTACGACAATAGCAATTCCAGATTTGCGCAACTCCGAGGCAATCTTCACCGCTTCAATCTTGGCTTCTTTCCCCAGGTGGGCGATAAAAGCAACAGGACTAGGCAATGCGGGAATATCTGAATTCTTCCCCTTTAAATTTAGTATTATTCTTTCCAGCCCGGCGGCAAAGCCCACTGCGGGAGTTGGTTTTCCTCCTAGTGCCTCGATGAGGTCATCATAGCGACCGCCTCCGCCAAGCGTGCTTTGTCCTCCCTGTTCTTGAGGTTCCACCTCGAACACTGTCCTGGTGTAATAATCCAGGCCACGGACCAATCTGTGGTTAAGTTGAAAGGGGATGCTCAGTGCTCCTAAGTATTCTTGAACGCTTTGAAAGTGTAGCTTGCATTCAGGGCATAGATAATCTGTGATTTTCGGTGCGGTCTTGGCTATCTCCTGGCAAGAGGATTGCTTGCAATCAAGCAGGCGCAGTGGGTTTTTGGCCAGCCTGACTTTGCAATCAGGGCAAAGACGGCCTGTATAACTTGAATAATGCTGCTTTAGTACTTCTAAATAGCCGGGTCGGCAGAGCTTACAGCCAATGCTATTGAGCTGAATGGCAACCCCGGGGAGCCCTAGGGAGAGGAAGAATTGCCAGGTCATTTCTATTACTTCGGCATCGAGGGCAGGGTCGGCCTCGCCTAAAGCCTCAAAGCCAAATTGGTGATGCTGGCGATACCTTCCAGCTTGCGGGCGCTCATACCTGAAGGCCGGTCCAATATAATAAAGCTTCACGGGTTGAGGGAAATTAGACAAGCCATGCTCTAGGTAAGCTCGGCAAACTGGCGCTGTGCCTTCTGCCCTTAAAGCCAGTTCTTGTCCGCTTTTATCCTTGAAGAGATACATTTCCTTGTCGACGATATCGGTCCCCCCGGCTACGGTTTGAGTGAAAAGCTGGGCATCTTCGAATATCGGCGTGCTCAATGGATGGTAACCATAGAGCTGGCATAAGAAAGCAGCCTTTTCCTCTACGTAGTCCCAGTAGGCGTGTTCTTGTGGCAGGATGTCGGATGTTCCCCGGGGCGCTTTGTACAAAGAAGTCCTCCTTATCTATCTTTTAGTTTACCATATTTATCAATTTGCTTTACTTTTGCCTTTGCAGTATCATGAATTCAATGGAAGCTAGTGGGCTTATAGAAAAGGTTAGTGCTTACCTACCTGATGACAAGGTAGCTGTGGTTAGAGAAGCTTATGAATTCGCTTCGCGGGCTCACCAGGGGCAACTGCGTAAAACAGGGGGCCCTTATTTAGAACATCCTTTAGATACGGCTATGGCCCTGGTTGACTTTCACCTTGATGCTGATACCATAGCTGCTGCCTTGTTGCACGATGTCCCCGAAGATTGTGGCGTATCATTAGGTGAAATCGAGGCCAACTTTGGTCCACAAATAGCTAAACTGGTAGACGGAGTTACGAAACTAAATAAGCTCACAAGGCGAACTCGAACGGGAGAAACGAAGTCGAAAGTTCAGGCGGAAAACTTACGCAAAATGCTCCTGGCTACGGCTGAAGACCTGCGGGTGGTTCTCATCAAATTGGCAGACAGGTTGCATAATATGCGTACGCTGGGGGCTTTGCCCGCGGAGAAACGGCGGGCTATCGCTCAAGAGACCCTGGACATATATGCTCCTCTAGCGCACCGTTTGGGCGTGAGGAAGGCGAAATGGCAATTAGAGGATTTATCTTTTCGCTATTTGGAGCCGCGTTCATACCATCGAATTGCTCGATTAGTGGCAGGAAAGCGAGCCGAGAGGGAAGGCTTCATAACCGAGGTTAGTCAGAAACTATGCCAGGAATTAGAGAATGCCGATATAAAAGCTAGAGTTTCTGGCAGGCCGAAACATATTTACAGCATATATCAAAAGATTGGCAAGTATGATGCGCAAGGCAAGGATTTTGGTGATATTCATGACCTTTTTGCCTTGCGAGTGTTAGTGAACTCAGTCTCAGATTGCTATAGAGCGTTAGGGGTAATTCATAATTTTTGGCGTCCTGTACCTGAGGAGTTCGACGATTTTATTGCTAACCCCAAAGATAATGGCTATCAGGCTTTGCACACTACGGTAATGTGTCAAGGTACAACACCGCTGGAAATACAAATCCGGACCCATGATATGCATCGAGTCAACGAATATGGGGTGGCTGCTCACTGGCTCTATAAGGAAGGGAAAGTGGGGGGGCACCTTGACAGTGAAATGGCTTGGCTGCGGCAGCTTGGTGATTGGCGGGAGGAACTTGATAGCGAGGAATTTCTGGAATCTGTTAAGACCGATGTTCTTGTGGATAGCGTGTTTGTCTATACCCCCAAAGGGGAGATAAAAGAATTGCCCAAGGGTGCTACTCCTCTGGATTTTGCCTTCCGAATTCATACGGACTTGGGCTACAGGTGTATTGGGGCGAAAGTGAATGGCAGGCTTGAACCCTTGAATTACGCTCTTAAGAACGGCGATGCGGTGGAGATTATGGCCAGCAAAGGAGATAAAGGCCCTAGTCTGGACTGGCTCAATCAAGAGCTTGGCTATCTTAAGACGTCCCACGCGCGAAGCAAGGTTCGTCAATGGTTTAAGAAACAAGAACGAAGTCAATGTATTGAAACTGGCAAGCAGATTTGGGATAGGGAGCTTAAGAGGTTAGGCATCGGTTTGCCCAGTGTTGACAAAGTAGCACGCCTGCTTGACTACGATGACGCAGATGACCTTTTTGCTGCCCTGGGCAGTGGTAGCATCAATTCCTCTCAAGTAGCGCTTAAACTAAGTGGAGACCTGGAGCCTGCTGGAGAGGGGGTTGCAGTTCTGCCTCCGCGGAAGGTCAGTCCCGTGAGTATTAACGTGTTGGGTGTGGGAGACTTACTTACTCGTTTGGCTAATTGTTGCCATCCCTTGCCTGGTGATAAGATTATTGGTTATATTACTCAAGGCCGGGGTATCACTGTGCACCGGAGGGATTGCCCCAATATCATCCATGAAGAGGAGAAGGAAAGGTTAATCAAGGTTGAATGGGGGGATGTGTCGCAGGTATACCCTGTGATGATTCAAGTTGATTCTTGGGATAGAGTTGGTCTTATTCGGGATATTAGTGCTATCATAGCTGAAGAGGGAGTAAATCTTAGCGAGGTAAGCATGACCGATCACCATGAGGATATTACCACACTGTATTTTACCTTGGAGGTGAAAAGTGCTGCTCAGCTAAGTAGAATAATGTCTAGAATTTGTTCAGTGTGGAACGTAATAAGTGCAGTAAGAAAAGGGGGATAAGTGCCAAACAGTAAGCAGGGCAACAAAGTAGCCAGGACGGCAGAGAGAAAGCGGTTACGGAATCGCTCAGCGCGCAGCAGCGTCAGGACCCTTATAATTAAAGCCAAAAGCTCATCTGATGCCAAGGAAGAAGCGGCATATGAGAAAACAATGATGGCAATAAGTGGGGTAGACAAGGCGGCGAATAAAGGGGTTATTCATAGGAATAAAGCTGCCAGGCTCAAATCTCGATTAATGAAAAAGTTGAATAAAGGGCAGTGAGTAATTAGCTGGTAACCGATGGCTATTAAGGCACTTTCGCCAAAGCAGGAACGAATCATCAACTTTATCACCGAGTTTTTGGAGGATAGAGGTTATCCTCCCACCATCAGAGACATTGCTGCTGGATGCGGGATAAGCTCTACCTCAGTGGTAACTTATAATCTGAATAAATTAGAACAAGCGGGATATATTCGCCGCCACAGTGATATATCTCGGGGAATTGAGTTGAACAGGCATAAAAAAGGAGGGAAGCTTGCGTATGTTCCCATAGTGGGGATAATAGCTGCTGGTGCGCCTATCCCTGTGCCTGCTTCTGATACAGGAAACGTTATTCCCACTGAGGGATTGGAAGTGAGCGAGGAGTTGCTTCATGGCAAGCAAGATATCTATGCCCTTCGAGTAAAAGGCGACTCCATGTTAGATGCCTTGATAGGAGATGGGGACATAGTCTTAATGGACTATATGAGCAATGCTGAGAATGGCGATATGGTGGCGGTCTGGCTTAAGGGGGAGCAAGAGGTCACACTTAAGAAGTTTTTCGCTGAGTCAAATCGCATCCGCCTGGAGCCGGCAAATAGTAAGATAAAACCCATTTATACTACTCCAGATAACGTCGAGATTCAGGGGAAGGTAGTGGCTGTAATCCGACGTGTGCAATAGTGGGTAAAAATGCTGTACCAATTCCAAGCGGTAGGGCAAGCTCTCTTTACTCAAGGTTTGGTTACTCCCCAGGGAGGTAACCTTAGCGTCAAGCTTGGAGAGCATCTAGTTATCACCCATCGCGGCAGCACACTGGGCGCCATTCAAGAAGCGGATTTGGTGGAGACGGGGATAAGTAAGAACGACCGGGCTACTCCTTTAGCTTCAAAGGAACTCAAAGTTCATCGCTGTATCTATAAAAACACTCCGGCATTGGCGGTGGTTCATGCCCATCCACCTTACGCTGTTGCCTTGTCGTTCACGGAAAAAGAGATTGTGCCCTGCGATGTAGAGGGACAAGCTTTGTTGTCTAAGGTGCCTATCTTAAGTACAGGGGTAGTAGTAGAGCTTAGGGAACTTGCCGATGAGATAGCCAGGCTACTGAGAGAGCACAGGGTGGTTTTAGTGCGGGGCCACGGAAGCTTTGCTATCAGCCAGTTATTAGAGGAAGCCTATTACTTTACTGCTGTCTTGGAGCAGAGCTGCCGCCTACTTTACCTGCTCAAGGCCTTGAGGGTGAATCCTGGGGTAAACCCTGTTTAAGAAAACCGGTTATGCCTTTATTGGTTTTGGGGAAAGCAGGTAATACCAATCAGAGTATTTAGGATTTCTCCCCAGCATTACTTCTGCGAAGAACTTTTGTAATTTAGCGGTTATTTTGCCAATCTCGCCCGTGCCTACAGGGCGATGGTCGATTTCCAATATGGGCGCAATGTTGGCTGCAGTCCCGGTAAAGAAACATTCTTCCGCCACATAAAGTTCGCTTCTATCAACTTGCCTCTCAATTGTATCTATGTCTAACTCATTTTTAGCTAATTTCATGACCGTGTCCCTGGTGATGCCCATGAGGATGTTGTCGGATGAAGGAGGAGTTATCAGTTTCCCTCCCGAAATCAGGAAGATGTTCTCCCCACTGCCTTCGGAGACATGTCCATCGTGAGTTAGCAGTATTGCTTCATCAAAGCCTGTTTCCCAGGCCTCGGTTTTAGCCAGAGCGCTGTTTACATAAATGCCACAAATCTTGCCTCGTGGTGGAATCATGGTGTCATCGACACGACGCCACGAGGAAGTGCAGCAGCGAACACCATTTTCTATATCGAGGTAAGGGGGAAGCGTGGTCACGATAATCAAGAAATCATCTTCCAGGTCGTGGAGACGGACTCCCACAGTTTCGGAGCTTTTATAGGCCAAAGGTCGGATGTACACATCTTCCTGGTAGCCGCTTTTCTCCAAAAGCTCCCCGGTCAGTCGACAAAGCTCATCAACGGAGTAGGAGAGATTGATTTTTAGGATGCGACAGCCTTCAAGCAGGCGTTTATAGTGGTCTTGGATTCTAAAAAGGCAAAATCTTTCTTGCTCGGTATCCCAGTTACCACGAATGCCCTCAAAGCAGGCGGTGCCATAGTGGAAGGCGTGGGTCAGGACTCCGATTTTGGCTTCAGATAGTGGCATAAATTGTTTATGGAAAAAGGCATAAGGTGGCATGCTTTCCTCCTTCCTAACTAAAGGGATGATTTAATCAATTATACTTTGTATTCTAAGCTCAAAACAAGCCTCTGCACCTCCTCCATTATTCTGGCCGCAAGCGAAGAATATCGGTCAAGGGCTAGCGCCTGAGGACGTGGTCAACTGTTCTCAGAGGAGAAGCCGTTGCCTGTTTTTATCGCTGTCGAGCCGTATTTCTTTCGAATTCTGTCTATAGCTTTGTCCAAGCGCTCCGGTTTTTCTGTCCCGGAATCAAACATAGGGAGTTGTTTTTCCTCGCCCACCAGGCTTGATATTCTAATACCTATCAGGCGTATTGATTTTTCTTGTTGTGCCAGAGCTTTACTCAGCAACTGCTGAGCTGTAGCGAAAATAACCTGGGTAACGTCGCTAGGTTCTCTTAAGATGACCTGGCGGGTGATTGTCTTGAAGTCAGCATACCTCAGCCTTATAGTTACACATTTTGCCCTTTTGTTTTGGCTCCGCAGGGCCTGGCAAACCTCCTGGCATAAATTGTGAAGATTAGCCTCAAGAAAATCGCGGTCCAGGGTATCGCGGGCAAAAGTGAGCTGCTGGCTAATAGATTTAGCTTCGCCTGCCGCCTCTACCCTTCTGTCGTCTATTCCCCTGGCATAGCTATGGATTGCTGTGCCAGGCGTTCCGAGCCGTTTTTTTACCGTATCGAAAGGAAGCGAGGCTAATTCTCCTATCGTGGTTATACCCATCTCTTTTAATGCCTGCTCTGTTTTTTTGCCCACTCCGGGCAATTTATCTACGGGGAGAGGATTGAGGAAAGCCTGCTCCTCTCCTGGGGCAATCTCCAGCAGCCCATCGGGTTTACAAAGGTCTGAGGCAATTTTGGCCACCACCTTGCACGTACCTATGCCCACTGAAGCTGTGATCTTGAGCTCCTTATATATTCTTTCCTTTATAGCCAGTGCCAGTTGGTGGGGAGAGCCATAAGGCTCTTCACATCCAGTGACATCAAGGTAGGCTTCGTCAAGCCCTAAAGGCTCAATATAGGGAGAGAAATCGCCTAGGATTTTCATAAACTTAGCTGAAGCATCTTTGTAGCGGGAGAAGTTAGCCCGTATTAAAATTGCCTGGGGGCAGAGGCGACGTGCCCTGGACAATGGCATACCGGCATGGATGCCAAAAGGTCGCGCCTCATAGGAAGCAGAGGCGACTACACCGCGGCGCTCAGGGTCTCCGCCGACAATCACCGGCTTCCTCTTTAGCTCTGGGTCAAGCGCCTGCTCCACAGAAACGAAGAAGGCATCCAAATCAATATGGAAAATACAGCGAGCCATGTAACAATATATAAACTAGCACATGGAGCGGCCAGAGCCAACTTTTCATCCCAGGGTGCTTTTTATTGTCGCGAAGCTGGTTAGTTAGTCACTTTTGGAAACAAATTCTTTCACCCTTCTCTCAAACACCCCTCTTTCCAAAAGCACTTTTCGCCCGCATTTGAGGCATTTAAGGCCGATATCTGCGCCAATCCTTACCACTTCCCACTCGTAGCTGCCGCAAGGATGTGGCTTGTGCAGCCGAACCACATCACCGGCCTTTATTTCTATAGGCATTGATTTGATTGCAGATTTTTTCAGCCATGTTTCTGGCCGCTTGGGTAAAATCCTTGTCCTTCGAAGCATAAAGAATTTGCCTGGACACGTTGATAATCGCTTTCTCGCCCTGGGCATCAACTCCGTAGCCAACCGCTGAGGCTAAATCTCCTCCCTGAGCGCCGATACCTGGAATGAGCAAAGGCATTTCGAGGCAAATTGAGCGGACCCTCTTTAAATCCTCAGGATAGGTAGCTCCGACCACCAGACCAATGTTTCCATAAATATTCCATTCTTTGGCTTTTCGGGCCACTGCTTCGTATAGCGGCTGGCCGTCGGTGGAAAGGTTCTGGAAATCCAGGGCTCCGCGGTTTGATGTTCGGCATAGGATAAATACTCCTTCATCCTGGTAGCGGATAAAAGGCTCTATGGAATCGAAGCCGAGATAAGGATTGACGGTAGCGGCATCGAAGCCGAAAACCGCGAAGAGAGCCCTGGCATAGGCCTTGGCGGTGTTACCTATATCGCCGCGCTTGGCATCAGCAATTACGGGAATATCACCGGGTATATATCTGATGGTCTTCTCCAGGATAGTAAGCCCGTCGGTGCCCAGGGCTTCGTAGAAAGCCAGATTGGGCTTATAGGCACAGACCAGGTCGGATGTAGCCTCGATAATGGCTTTGTTAAATTGTAAAACGTCTGCCCCGGGCATAAGCTCCGGGTCGGGGTCAAGGCCGATGCAAAGCAGGCTCTTGTTCTTCCGGCTGATATTAAGCAGTTTATCGGTGAATTTCATTACCGTAACAGATGATAGCAAGAGTTGGATGTAAATTAAAGCTCGGCCAACATCCTACTATACCATTTCGAGATTATAGTCGATAGCAAAAGTGTTATAATTGAGGTAGAAAGGCTCATAGATATGAAAGCTGTAGACAAGAAAAAGGCCGGTACCGACATGTTACGTGATGAAGCGGTACACAGGCTATGGATTTCTGCGGTCGAATTTCATCAATTATTTGGGAAAGTTGTAGACGCCGTATGTGCCTCTGTAGGTCTAACTCGGCCTCAATTCGCGATGTTGTTCGTTTTGAAATACTCTGTCAAGCCAGTGAGAATAGTTGATTTAGCGTTTTACCTACATCAAAATCCCAATAGCACTTCCATGATGGTTGATCGCATGGCAAAGCAAGGCTTGGTTAGGAGGGCTAGGACCAAAAGTGATCGGAGGGCAGTTGTAGTAAAACTGACTGGTCATGGTAATCATGTGGCTACGCAAGCTATTCCAAAAGCCTGGCAAATGATAAAAACGCTGGCCTCTAAATTATCGGATTCTGAAATATCCTTATTCGCAGAGATGCTAGAAAAAGCCAGGGAACGCCTAGCTGTTGACGTGAAAAGGGTAATTGGGGGAACGCAGGCAGAAGGGTTTTTCGAAGAGATGAATTCCGATCACCTCCAAAAGGTATCTGATACTAATGGCTCCCAGTATGATCATCCGCAAATAGCCTCAAGTTGACCTACCCCAGTATTTGCGCCGCTTCTTACATTAAGCCCACAACCGCAATAGCATTAGCTTTCGACTATACCCACAGCGCCCTCAACACGCACAGGCAATTTCTATAGAATTGGCTAAAAAAGCGGGTGAATGTATCCCGCAGAAATAGTCAATTATCTATGTGTGATCATCTGTGCAGTCGAAAGCTCATGATGAAACCGACCTGAGATGAGAAGGTGGGTTTTTGTCTTTGTGAGGGGACGTATTCATTACGGGAAAACACGCGAGAGACTCTACCATGAAGATAATTTGAACCTTTTTGCCTGACTCAAAAGTGCAAAAAAGGCCAGTGCCTCTCTCCTGAAGATGGAGCTAAAGTTAAGATAATGGTATTGACAAGCTTTGATAGTATAGTATAATGGAAATGCGATATGTCATATACGATATAAACATATAGGATATAATGCGTATTGAACTAAAGCTAGGATAATGGTATTGACAAACGGGGAATGTATGATAGCATTGTATGTGGTGCTGGAATTTCGCGGACGACACTAAATGAGGGGATGCTGATGCCGAACCTGTAAGTGGTCGCTTGGGTTCGGCGGAGTCAATAGCGAAACCGACCTCGAAGGTTGGTTTCGTTTTTTTGTTTTTAGGGATTGAGATGAAAGTGCTGCTGGTCAGTGACTCGGAGGAGCTATCCAGGACTATTCCCCTTGTCCTCAGAGTGAGATGGCCCAATTTGAGTCTGTCCTGCACCAGTGAAGCCAGGGAATGCCTCCAGATAATATATAGAGAGCAACCCTGTCTCGCCCTGCTTCATCTCGATTCAGCACCCGAGGGCTGCTTTGCCCTCATAAGCGAGATTCGTAGCTTTTCCGATGTGCCCCTCATTGTCATTAGCCAGAGCTATGATGTTATGGACAAGGTAAGAGCTCTGGAAATGGGCGCCGATGAGTGGATTGTCCAGTCCTCCGTGCCTATGGAGTTTATAGCCAAGGTCAATGCTCTTCTCCGCCGCTGCCAGCCCCGCAGTGATAGCTGCGTCTTTTCTTGCCTTGGCGGCAAGCTATCCATAGACTCTTGCAAGCATCAGGTATCTGTCTTGGGGCAGCAGGTGAGGCTAACCCCCACCGAGTACAAAATTCTATGGCAACTAGCTCAGAATGAGGGAAGCGTAGTCAGCCGTGAAGCGTTGATTAGCACTGTCTGGGGACCGGGTTATAGCGCTGACCCAGAATGTCTTAAGAAGCATATCTATCGCCTGAGATGCAAAATGGAAGAGGACCCTGCCTTGCCCAAGATAGTCTTCACGGAAAGAGGTTTGGGCTATTTCTTGGCATAATCTAATTTGACCTTAAAGAGACCATTTTCCACCGAAAAGAGACCTTCTGGCATCCAAATATCCCCTTTTCCCGCCGCACAGGTACTGACCTCTCCATCCTGAAGCGTTAAGATGTGTTTTGCGCTTCGCTTGAGGATGGAAAAAATCTTACTGGTTCATTCTGACCCTGTGCTGGGAAACGAGCTGACTTTTATATTACAGCATTCAGGTTTTCAAGTCGTAAGGGCTGTGGATGAACATCAGGCCCTGCTTGAAATAGATGGCAACCATCTTGCTCTCGTAGTCATGGCTGAGAGTGCCGCAAAGATGAATGGAGATAAACCCCTTGTTCGGATTCGGGAGCTCTGCCACGTCCCTATTGTCATCCTTGGGGAGAAACAGGAAGAGACAGCCGGGATTGACCTTCTGGAAATGGGCGTCGATGCCTATCTGCCCTCTCCGGTGAACTTCAGGGAATTGCTCGCCAGGGTCCGTTCACTACTGCGGCGCGGCAGGGCAGGTATGACAGAGTTTGCGCAGGGCTGAACAGGAACAATGAGCATCAAAGATTATAAGAGGAGGTGATATCTTTCTGATAGTAGAGGTGAATAGACACGCAAGCCCCAACACCTCAAAACGAGGGGCGATGGGGCAATCTTGAAAAGAAAGGAGTAGGAAAATGAAAAGAAAAGGTTTTAGTATCGTGTTTGCGCTGGTGCTGGTGATTAGCCTCAGTCTGGTGGCAACGGTGCCAGTGATGGCACAAACAACTTTGTATGTTGATGACGATAACTGCCCAGGGCCGGGCACTGGTACACAAGCGGACCCATTCTGCACCATTCAGGACGCTATCGATGCTTCCAGCTCTGGCGACACCATAAACGTAGCGCAGGGTGTGTATAATGAGACTGTGATTTTACCGCATCATTCTCTCAATATCAGTGGAGCAGGAATAGACGTGTCGATATGGGATGGCAATGGAGGCCGTTGCATAGACTGGAAAGAGCCTTCTGCAAGTGAGTTTGTTCCTACACCCGTGCAGTTCGTGATCACCGGCTTCACCTTTCAGTCTACCGATGCTCCCGGTGGGATGATTAAGATTTGCAAAGTTAACCGTAATCAGGATATCGGCTTTGGACTCGATTTCCATCACAACAGGTTGAGTGTCCCCTTGGTAAATACATCGTATGCTTACGGGCTGTGGTTGTGCAGAAACTCGGGAATTATGCGAGATTCCATTACCGGAGAATCCCGAGTAAGAATTCACGACAATATCTTTGAATCCAACTCCGGTATCTGTATGTCGAATAGCGACAACTACGATATCTACAATAATGACTTTACTTATGATATTGTTGGGAATGGCTATGCAACTAGGAAGAATGCGGCAATCTTTATTGGAAGCGGATGCACTAGCGAGCAACCGTCGAGAGGAGGACACCACATCTGGGGTAATAACTTTGCGCACGTAGGCGATGGCTATGACGGTTCAGAAGGCAGCTATCCGAGAGGCGCAATATGTATTGAACACTATTCTGGGCAAACCGGGCTTACACTACTCGCCCACACTATTGAGCACAACGCTTTTAACAACCCTAACGGGAGCGGGGTCCACTATTATTGTGGAGATGAAGTGACCTATCCTACTGATGTCCTCAGGTGGAACAATTTCTCAGGAAATCTCTACGGTATATACGTGGATGGTGATTACGCCGACAATATCGCTGTTGATGCCGAGAACAACTG
This sequence comes from uncultured Dehalococcoidales bacterium, assembly GCA_964638975.1. GTDB lineage: Bacteria > Chloroflexota > Dehalococcoidia > GIF9 > AB-539-J10 > RBG-13-51-36. The sequence goes on along the minus strand of CAZXAJ010000002.1, from coordinate 118,301 downwards.
GTGGGGCCATGCCAGCGGGCCCAGCGGAGACTGTGGAAGAGTCAATAAAAAGGGCAAAGTTATTGGCAAAGGCGATGCTATTTATGGACCTGCTGATTGGGACCCTTGGCTTCCACAACCGATAAATCACACTAAGCATGACCCCGTGCCTCCAGGGCTAAGTTAGCATCTTTGGGAGGAAGGTTGCATGAGGGAGGCAGGGCTTACACCCTGCCTCCCTCGTTAAATTTTGGTGCTTAGCCATTGTACTGTAGAGAACGTGCGCAAAGGTGGCGTGCATATGATGTTCCACTTCGAGGCGCATGGCTTGAACTTGGGCGAACACAGAATTTTCTCCCAAAGATGGAGATAAAGTTAAGATAGTGATATTGACAAAGACAAGCTGTTTGGTAGGATAGTATCGGGCGTCGAAATCCGCAGGAGATTTACGCTGGGGGGCTGTGAAGCCGGACCTGTAATTGGTCGCTTGGGTTCGGTGGAGTCAATAGCGAAACCGACCTGGTGATTTCGCTGTCTTTTCTTCGGGTTTTGATGTGAAAAGTCTGTTCATAAACCTCTCCCATATATTTGTCACAGCACTGCGCTTTCCCAAACTGACACATTGTTTTGCCTGCCGCTTTGGGGCTACTAGGGCTGAAGGTGTGGTTGAAGCTGCCACATTAATAGGTCAAATATGGGCGTGGATATTCTGCCGAAAGGGGGTGATAGCTTTCCAGAAGACAAAGAGTTAATGGAGAAGCTGCGATGCCCCAGGTCGAGGGGCGAGAACGCAATAATATAAGAAGAAGGAGATGATAAGGAGTGAAAAGGATTGCGATTTTGGCGTTAGTAGTTCTTTTTTTAGCTGGCCTTGCAGTTATCCCAGTGCTGGCAGACCAGGGTGGTAAGAATGCTGGCTGTGCCACGATTAAGGATGGCACGATACAAGACACGGCCGGCAACATCATAACCCTGGGCTATGACGAGTTTGGCTACAATTATCAGGCGCATATGTTTAACGGTAGGTATTGCGATTACGACAGGGTAGCAGGCGGTGAATGGTGTAACATAACGCTGATGATGAAGTGGAATGATGCCTGGCTGAGCAATAAGGACTGCAACGGCGACAATAAGCTTGATAGGCCAAGCGATGATGGGGGCACCTATATCGGCTCCGGTGCCTGGTTAACAAACCATGACAGGGGTGTCGATGAGAATGGGAAGCGCTGGACATACTTCGTTAAAATCATCGCCGTGCCCAGTGACGCTACGCTGGCTGATGGGACATGGTACGCTGCTGATGGCACCGAAATTGGTCCCGTTATTTGGGGTTCTTTTGCCGTTATTCAGCAGGTTGTAACTGGGAACCCTCCAGAAGACTTCATGACCTACGACGGCTGGCCATTCCCTGGCAACTACCGGAGTCCGGCTGGTTGTGGTTTAGGTGGGTGGTAGTTAAGAGTTATCACGTTGACAGAGTAACTGGGGGGGGCAGGGCGACTCTGCCCCCTTCTGTTTGGTCTATTGAATGTTTATATCCCATTTCGTCTGGCGCGTAACCGTTATAAGTATAATCAGAGGTAGTTCCCCTGGGGCTTCCTCTCTGCTTCCGCAGCACTTTTGGTACAAACTCAGGAAGCGTGGCGCATCCCAGCCAATGAGCTGCTAGTGCGGACACATCTTTGTCTTTATTCTCCTCAAAGGCTACAATAGGGGCATGCGCAATCAATTCGCCGATGCCCTGAAGGGCCATCATGCCGACTACGTTGAAGTCCACTGGGAAGAAAGCCAAAGCACGGACATTATTTACCGGGGCGAGAGATTGGAGGAAGTCAACAGGGCTCGCAGCTCTGGGGGCAACGTACGGGCCCTGGTCAAGGGTGGCTGGGGTTTTGTCAGTTTCAATCAACTTGACGGGCTGAGGGAGAAGGTAGCCCTGGCGGTGGAGGAGGCAAGGCTGGCAGGCAGAGAGGCATTCGAGCTTCCCTCCACGGAGCCCGTGGTAGATGCTGTAACTCCACAATTAAAGAAGGATACAACAACGGTACCGCTGGCAACAAAGAAAGGGCTTCTGGATGAATACAACGATATTATGCTGGCTTCACCCAAGATACAAAGCTCGAGAATTGGCTATCGTGATGGCAGGCGCAGGGTTATTTTCGCCAATTCCGAAGGCAGCTACATAGAGCAGGCTAAACCTGACCTCAATCTACGATTGACGGCCATAGCCCGGGAGGACAACGAGGTCCAGCAAGCGGGGGTGAGCCTGGGCAGCAGCGGTGAGTTTTCCGCCGTGGAAGGTCTACATGAGCAAGCCAGGGAGATAGCCAGGCGTGCCGCAGCCCTTCTCGCTGCCCCCCAGGCAAAAGGTGGCGAGTACACCGTGATTCTGGACCCCATTCTGGCCGGGGTCTTTGCTCACGAAGCATTCGGGCATTTATCCGAGTCCGATTTTGTGTACCAAAATGAAGCACTGCGGCAGGTCATGGTCCTGGGAAAAAGGTTTGGCGGCAAGCACCTGAATATCGTTGATGACGCCACCATTCCTGGTTTGAGGGGAAGCTATAAGTATGATGATGAAGGGACGCCGGCAGCTAAAACTTATCTCATCAGGGAGGGCATTCTGGAAGGGAGGCTTCATTCCCGTGAAACAGCGGCTAAGATGGGAGAAAAGACCACGGGGAATGCTCGAGCCATTAATTACCTCTTTTCCCCCATAGTGCGAATGACCAATACCTTTATTGAGCCTGGCAGTGCTTCGCTCGAGGAAATGCTCGGCGACATTGAAGAAGGCGTCTATGTCAAGGACTGGTATGGCGGGATGACCAGCCTGGAGATGTTCACTTTCTCCGCCGGGGAGGCCTATATGATTCGCCAGGGAAGGCTGGCAGAGTTATTGCGTCCCGTGGTGTTGACCGGTAATGTCTTTACCACGCTGGAAAATATAGATGCCGTAGCCGATGACCTGGAGATGAACCAGGGTGGTGGTTGTGGAAAAGGGGGGCAGTCTCCGCTGCCCGTTTCTAACGGCAGCCCGCATATCAGGATCCGTCATTGTGTGATAGGAGGAAGATAATTGGAAGATCTTTCAGAGGTTCTTCGTTCTGCTCAAAAGGTGGCTGAGCAAGCTGAAGTTTTCCTGGTCTCTTCCCGGGCAACGCCGATACAGTTTGAAGCCAATGAGCTGAAGCAGGTTCAGACCAAGGAAAGGACCAGTATTGCTTTGCGGATTTTCAGGAAAGGTAGAATTGGCTTTGCTACAGCCAGTGGTGGGGGTGGTCTGGAGGCTCTGGTTGACATGGCTGTGGAAACGTCTCAGTTTGGTGGTCCAGCCAATTTTCAATTCCCTTCTTCCCAGGACTATTCTAAGGTAAGCATCTTCGATTCTAAAGTAGAAGAGATAGCCCTGGAGAGAATGGTTGAGATTGGTGAGGAGCTGATAGCCAGGGTCAGGAATCATACCCCTGATATCCTTTGCGATGTTGAAGTAACTAAGGGGACAAGCTCTATCTACATAATCAACTCTCAGGGCGGTGAAGGAAGGTATGACAAGAGCTTTTTCAGCCTTAGCCTAGAAGGCATTCTCGTTAAGGATACAGACATGCTCTTTGTGGGTGATAGCGAAAGCTCATGTCGTTTCCCTGACGATATTTATGACCTGGCTAACGAGGTGATAAGGCATTTGGAGATGGCTAAGGAGAAAGCCACCGTGTTTACCAAGCTGCTGCCGGTGATTTTTACACCCCATGGAGTAGCCAGTGCTCTGTTGAGTCCCATAGTGCTGGCTTTTAATGGCAAGACGGTCCTGGAAGGGGCCTCGCCATTAAAAGATAAACTGGGTGAGCAGGTCTTTGACAAACGGCTGAGCCTGTGGGATGATGCTACCATAGCCTACGGCTTGGGGAGTTATCCCTGTGATGATGAAGGGGTGCCCGGCCGACGTCTGCCGCTTGTTACAAACGGGGCAGTGTCAAATTTCCTTTATGATTTACAGACAGCAGCTTCAGCCGGCACTCAGAGCACGGGCAATGGTGGGCGAGCGGGAGGGGGTTTTCCCAGACCCGCGATAAGCTCTCTTATTTTAAGCGCAGGAGATGTCTCTTTCGAGGCGATGGTGGAGGATATGAAAGAAGGGTTAGTTGTAGAGCAACTTATCGGTGCTGACCAGGGTAATCTTCTGGCTGGCGATTTCGGTGGCAATGTTTTGTTGGGATACAAAGTGGAGAATGGTAAAATAGTGGGGAGAGTGAAGGATACTATGATTGCTGGCAACGTATATCAGGTTTTAGGGGAGCTTCTTGGCATAGGGCGGGAAGCAAGGTGGGTTGGCGGGATTCTGCAGACTCCCGCTTTATATTGTCCTCGCGTATCGGTAGCCGCAAAGGGGAGCTAAGGTCTATGAAAGACGTCATAAAGCTTTATAAGCAGCCACGCCCCAAGAGCTGTGTTATGCTTGCCTCCTGGCCTGGCATTGGCGACGTTTCTCTAACAGCAGCGAAATATCTGGTGGAGAAGCTAAATGCTGTAGAAATAGGGGAGATTGAACCCGTTGAATTCTTTGAGCCAGTAGGTGTTGCAGTAAAAGACAATGTGGTTGAAAGACCTCGTTTCCCTGAGAGCAAGTTCTATTACTGGCCGTCTGATAAGGCGGATAACAGCCTGTTGATTTTTATTGGGGAGGAACAGCCTGCTTTCAAAGGATATGAGCTGGTTAACTGCGTTTTGGACGTAGCACAAAGGCTCAAAGTGACAAGGGTATATAGTTGTGCTGCTGCTGTAACACGCATCCACCATAGCGAAGAAACGAAAGTCTGGGGAGTGGCTACGACCCCTGAGTTACTTGACGAGTTAAGCAAATATAATGTGATTCTCAGGGGTAACCTCCGCATCGCTGGCTTGAACGGATTGATATTGGGAATGGCTAAGGAAAGGGGGATGGAAGGCATGTGCTTGCTGGGGGAAGTGCCAGCATATGCCACGCAAATAGCAAATCCCAAAGCCTCCCTGGCTGCGCTTAAGGTCCTGACTAAAATGTTGGGAGTTACGGTTGATCTGGAGGAACTTGACCAGCTGGCCAGGCAAGTAGATGAGGAGATGGGGAGGATAGCTAAGAAAGTTACAGCGGAATTTATTGACCAATTCACCGAGCCCATCTGGGAGCACGATGAAAATGAGGATGGGGATGAAGAGGAGGAGGAATAGTGAAGAGGTTTAGCAGTCCTGGTTTAGCAATATTCTCAATTGACCGACCAGGGCGGATATGCTACCATCGAATTAGATGTCAGCTTTAGCTGAACTTTATGATGAAATTGTAGCTTGCCAGGATTGTGAGCTAGCTAAACATCGCACAAAGGTGGTGCCTGGTGAGGGGGCTGAGGACGCGGCTTTGCTTTTTATTGGTGAGGCGCCGGGGTGGCACGAAGACCAGCAAGGGCGTCCTTTTGTCGGGCCGGCAGGGCAATTCTTGGATCAACTGTTGGCCTCAATTAGTTTACGGCGGGCGGAAGTCTATATTGCTAACGTGATTAAGTGCCGTCCTCCTCAAAACCGTGACCCGTTACCAGCGGAGATACAAACCTGCCGCAAATGGCTTGACCGTCAGATAGAGATAATTCAGCCCCAAATGATTATTACTTTGGGGCGTTACTCTCTGGCTCGATATTTCCCCAATGAGAGCATAGGCAAGATTCATGGCAAGCCACGAAAGCTGGAGGGCGTCATTTATTACCCCATGTATCATCCTGCGGCCGCTCTCCATCAAGGCTCTCTGCGCCGGACCATCGAAGCGGATATGCTCAAGATTCCGCAGATATTAGCTCAGGGTAAGGAGCAGCCTTACGATACAGTTGAAGCTCAACAATTAAGCTTGTTTTAGTTTCAGGTCCCGCATGAAACGAAGGAAAAGACCCATGTCAGCACACAAACTAAGAGTCATTCCTCTGGGCGGTTTAGGTGAAATTGGCAAGAACATGATGGCATTGGAATATGGCAATGACATCGTTGTCATTGATGCCGGGCTTATGTTCCCCAGCGAGGAGATGCTGGGCGTTGATTTACTTATCCCGGATATCGGCTATCTTTTAGAGAGGCAGCAAAATGTGAGAGGCATAGTGATTACTCATGGGCACGAGGACCACATTGGAGCGCTGCCTTACATTTTACCTCGGCTCACCGCCCCAATCTATGCTACCAAGTTCACTCAGGAGCTAATTTTAGTGGAGCTCAAGCAACGTGGGGGGAAGGCTAACGCAAAATTGAATTTAGTTGAACCGGGAGACAGGATTACACTGGGTAAATTCGCCGTAGAGTTTTTCTCTGTTTGTCACAGTATTCCTGATTCTGTAGGGCTGATAATCCATACTCCGCAGGGCATTGTAGTGCACAGCGGTGATTTCAAGCTCGATCATACCCCGGTGGTTGGCGAGTCCACTAACTTCAGCCAATTGGCTTCGCTGGGGGCAAAGGGTGTTTTGCTTCTTCTTTCTGACTCCACCTACGTTGAGCTTCCCGGGTACACCCCTTCCGAGCGGGTGGTTAGTGATACGTTAGATAGGATTATAAGCGAGGCAAAGGGGAGGGTAATCATAACTACGTTTGCCTCTCTTATATCTCGCATTCAGCAGGTGCTGGATGTTGCCGTTAAACATGGTCGCCGTGTATTTATCATCGGGCGAAGCATGAAAGAGATAGTGAGCATGGCATTGAAAACGAATTATCTTACTGCTCCACCGGGCATCCTTTGCCGTCTGGACGAACTTAAGACTCTGCCTGGCAATCGACTCATCGTGTTGAGCACGGGAAGTCAGGGTGAGCCCACCTCTGCCCTGGTGCGCATGGCTAATCGAGATCCCAGTAGTCGAGTTCAAATAGTCCCTGGCGATACTGTGGTGATTTCAGCGACTCCTATTCCCGGCAATGAGATGCTGGTTAGCAGGACTACAGATAGCCTTTTCCGTCAAGGGGCCAATGTAATCTATGACAGGCTGGCACAGGTCCACGTTCACGGGCATGGTAGCAGGGAGGAGTTGAAGCTTTTGCTTAGTCTGGTTAAGCCTAAGTTTTTTGTTCCTATCCATGGTGAGTATCGCCATTTAAGCTTGCATGCCAGCTTGGCTCAAAGTATGGGTATACCAGAAGACAACATTTTTGTCCTTGAGAACGGGGATGTACTTGAGCTCAGGCAGGATTCAGGAACGGTGGTTGATAAGACCCATGTAGGAGTCATCTATGTAAGCGGCATGATAACAGGTGAGCTGGATAGCGCTGTGCTTCGTGACCGCAAATTACTTTCGCGGGACGGAGTTGTCGTGGTGACCATTGCTATTGATGCTGGGAATGGTAAGCTGGCCGGAAAGCCGCGCATTATAACGCGAGGCTTTGTTGATGCTGGGGAGAACCAGGCATTGATTGAGAAAGGTCAAGATGTGGTGCTGGCTGCTTTAGATTATGACGGAAAACGCTTGCTTGAACCAAGATTCGTTGATGCCAAGGTGAAAGATTCACTGAGTAAATTCTTCTATGAACGAATACATCGTCGTCCTATCATCATTCCCGTGGTTGTGGAGGTAGGTAAACCCCTGGGCAGGAGTACTAAGCAGTAAATACGGAATGCAGAAAGCGAAAAGAAAAAAGCAAAATTCCAAAATGGTTTAAGGGTTGACTCTGAAGGATAAAGTGAATTGTTCTTACATTTTGAATTTTGACTTTCTTTAGGGGTTATCAATATGCCTAAAGCGGGACGCAGCCCTAAGTCGAGACAGAGAGGTGGAGGGAGCCAGCGAGCCAGGGGGGGTAACTCCGTGCCTAAAACAAGAAGCAGGTCCAGGCCGAGGGGAAAAGCAGAAGAAAGCCGACCATTATGGAAGCGATTCTTTAGTTTCATCGCTTCACCTGTGGTACGAAGGCTTATCCTAATTGTCGTAATAGTAGCCTTGCTGTACGTGTTATGGGAAGGCATTCTCACGTTGTTTGGTTATGGATTAGTAATAATAGCCATCGCTTTGGGCTCGCTGGTCTTGGTGGCGTGGCGGCGACAGTTCTCTGTTGTGAAACGGAGGTGGAATTGGGTCCTGGGAGGGATTAGCCTGGCTTTGGCTGCATGGGGAATCCTTTCCTTCTTCAGTCCTGGAGAAGGTATTTTGAGTCAAGCTACATTGGGAGGCGAGGTTGGGCAAAGCATAATAGGTGCACCTGATATCATTGGAGTACTTCGAGTAGCTGGGCTTGTCCTCCTGGGCATTATTTTTGTCATTCCTGGGAAGCTTTGGAGCGCTGTTAAGAGCGGCTGGCATGCCCTGACCGAGCCTTCTCGCCCCCGCCCTAAACCTGTTCCTCCTCAACTTACATCTCCCGAAACCGTCCCTCCTGGAGTTATTCCCCCAGAAGCTGTCTCTCCCAAAGCTACAACCCCTGAAGCAGAGACAATTGTTGAAGCGGAGGTGAGGCCTGCCCTAACTCCTTCTCCTTTCCCTTGGCAGTCTCAACACGAGCCAATTCTTACCCCTGGAGGGTGGCAACTTCCTCCTATTGATATCCTGGATAAACCAGCCGAGGTGAAATTAGACAAGGAGGATATCGACCAGCGAGCTCGGCTGATTGAGGAAGCTCTGGCCAGCTATGGGGTAGAAGCTAAGGTTGTGCAGATAAACATGGGGCCTACGGTGACACAGTTTGGCGTTGAGCCTGGCTGGGACAGAAAATATAAGGAAGTAAAGGAGAGGGGGAGGGATGGTATCTATGAGGCGAGGTTGGAGGAGGTATCCAGAACCAGGGTAAGAGTAGACCGCATTACTAATTTGGCCAGCGATTTGGCTTTGGCTTTAGCTGCCCCCAGCATCAGGATTGAAGCTCCCGTGCCCGGGAAGCCGATGGTAGGCATCGAGGTCCCGAATACTGTATTTGGCTCAGTTGCCCTTCGCGGTGTGATAGAGACCGCTGCTTTCCAGAAGATTAAGGCCCGGTCAAAGTTGGCTATCGCTTTAGGTACGGGTGCAGGTGGTGAAGCGGTGGCGGCGGACCTGGCCAAGATGCCGCATTTGCTTGTCGCTGGAGCTACCGGCAGTGGTAAAACTGTTTGTCTGGATTCTATTATTTGTGGCGTTCTTTTGCATAACAGCCCCGACGATGTCCGGTTCATCATGATTGACCCCAAGAGGGTGGAGTTGGTGACTTTTAATAGCATACCTCATCTACTCGCCCCTGTGGTTGTGGATGCTGAAAAGGCGGTAAAGGCTTTAAGATGGCTTAACCAAGAGATGGATAGTCGATATCGACAGTTTGCTCAGGTCGGAGCACGCAATATCGAGGGCTATAACAAAGACCGTGCACCTGGAGAGCAGCTGCCATATTTGATTCTCATCATCGATGAGCTGGCTGATTTAATGATGACAGCCTTCGATGAGGTGGAACATACGCTTTGCCGATTAGCTCAGTTGGCTCGGGCCACGGGTATTCATCTCGTGGTAGCTACGCAACGCCCTTCAGTGGATGTGGTTACCGGACTTATTAAGGCTAACTTTCCCACCCGCATTAGTTTTGCCGTCACTTCTCAGGTGGATTCCAGAACCATCCTTGACATGGTAGGTGCTGAGAAATTGTTGGGTAGGGGGGATATGCTTTATATGCCTACGGAAGCAGGCAAGCCCAAGCGCCTTCAAGGAAGCTTCGTTTCCGATGCTGAGATCGAGAGGTTGGTGTATTTCTGGGGAAACCAGATGCGGATTGAGGTGAGTCCTGTCGATTTTGATGAGGTAGCTGAGCGCCCCTTAAGTGCACGGATAGCTCCCGCTCCCGACGCTCTTTTGGAAGAGGCAAAGCGCCTGGCACAAGAACATAAACATATCTCCGCTTCTTTCCTGCAGCGCCGTCTTCGCATCGGCTATCCCAGAGCTGCTCGTCTTATGGAAGCACTGGAGCAAGCAGGTCTAGTGGAACCGACTCAGCCTAAAACGGAGAAACCCTAAAGAACACCTTGCGAAATTCTAAATGTTAATGTCTAGACTCTAAACAAATCCAAAATTCCAAATTTAGATACCAAGACTCACTTTGTTTTGGACTTTCGTCATTAGTGCTTTGTGCTTAGTATTTTCTCTGGCTAGGCGCCAAACTTGTCCAGTTTCAAAGCATTAGCCATAGCTAAAGGCATGATTTCCGTAGCCGGGAAACGTCCCATACCACCAGCAAGGCAGGCTCGTTCCGAGAACTCAACGACATTATCGGGGCGACACCATTTGGACTTTAGCACAAAGGGGACTGGATGCCAGCTATGCATGGCTAGGGTTGCTGGAGTAGAGTGGTCTCCTGTGATAACCAGGACCTCTGGGTCTAAGCTGAGCAAGTCGGGGAGTGCATTATCGAGTTCCTCAATGGCCTGAACTTTAGCCTGGAAATTGCCGTCCTCCCCTCTGGCATCAGTGCTCTTAAAATGGATGAAGAAAAAATCATGGTCCGCATAGTAGCGGTGCAGGTTGTTCATTTGCTCTATTATGCTTTCACCTGCTGGCAGTACCCGCATCCCCACTAAGCTGGCCAGGCCCCGGTACATAGGATATGCGGCGATGGCAGCCGGTTTCAGTTTGTAGATTTCAGGTATGGAGGGCATGTTGGGGCGACGGGAGAAGCCGCGCATAAGCACCATGTTGGCGGGAGCTTCGTCTTTTAATCGGCTGCTAGCTTGAGACACGAATTCGTTGGCGATTTCGGCTGTTCTCTGTGCCTGTGGCGATAACGCCTCTATCTTTCTGGGGGCTAGTCCTGTTCGCTGGGGGTCAGAATCTGCTAGCTCAGGAGATAAACCTTCGCCGCGTAGGATGAGCACAAATCTGTGTTCTTTCACCGCCACCACAGAAATCTCAGCTCCGTTTATGGCTATGTCATTCAATAAGCGGCATAACTCGGTATTTTTATCTGTGGAAAGCCGTCCTGCCCTCCTGTCGATAATGATTCCCCTGTCATCGATGGTGCAGAAGTTACCCCGGGCCGCGATATCGTCTGGCTTTAGTTCCAAATCTATTCCCAAAGCTTCCAGGACTCCCCGCCCGATATTGTATTTGACGGGGTCATAGCCAAAAATCGCCAGGTGCCCCGGCGCACTCCCCGGCGTAATTCCCGGGCTTACAGGGTCAATGAGCCCGCAAAGGGACCGCTTGGCTATGTGATTTAGGTTGGGCTTCCTGGCTGACTCCAGTTCCGTTTTGCCGGTTTCAGCATGAGGCAGACCGCCTACACCATCTATTACCAGAAGCACTATTTTGGATGGGGATGTGTGGGATATTTCCTTCATGTGCTCAAATCCGATCATGGTATTTGCTATTTTACTGGAAGAGACGGCCATACTCAAGCCCGTTGTTTGGCAAAGCTATTTTGATAACAATAGTACAGAAAGGTGGAGCGCGATGCAAAATTGGAAACTATTGTGGAAATACTTCTCTGTATGGCATAATGCTGCAACTAAATTACAGGAGGTGGTGATTCATGCCTGGGATAAGTAGCAGTTTAGGTCTGGTTGGAGGAATAATCGCCCTTATTTTCGGTATCGTGGTGATGATCTTTCCCAAAATCCTTAATTACCTGGTGGGCATCTTTCTCATCATCATGGGGGTGATAGCTCTTATCGCATATTTCTTTTAGCCCGGAGCTGGAAAGACTTTTTTGATGGTGGGTGGTATAGGACTTGAACCTCTGAACTCCTGTCTGTAGAACGACGAGGGATAGTGCCTGGTAGGGTGTTGAACACCCGAAGTCTTGGATGTTGCCGGTTCGGACGAAAGGCTTGCGGGGGTGTATTGTTGCGCATTCCTTCGGCGATTGGGTAAGGCCTCAAGCTATCTTCAGACTTCACTAGGTTAAGCCAGATTTTACATTCCGTCTCGACGAATATTGTCGTTGCTGCTATCGTCGTGGTTTTAATGCTATGGGAGTTGTCTTCATTTGCTACTCCTAGTAGCTTGTACTGAAGACTCTGTGAAGTCATTGAGTGGTGTGATACACTGAGGGGTAGGACTCGTCTACTAATTTAGCGGGCGGGACCAGGATGGAAGGTGAATATAGGGCACTGAAATCGCTGTGTGACCGCGATTGTTGGTGCCCTTTTTGAGTTAATGACGCAGCTGATAGGACTACTTAGTGCGCAGTTCAATGATTAAGGAGGTATAAGAGTGAAAAAAGGAATTGCACAACAAAAACAGATTAGGATTACTATTCTGGCAATAGCATTGACAGCCCTTCTGTTGGTAGGTGCCTGCGCCCCTGCACCAACTGTGGAAAAGAAAACGGTGGAAATTGGAGCTATATGGAGTATGACCGGTGCTGCGGCTGCCACCCTCCACATGACGGCGATGGGTTGGGAAGATTACATCAGATATTTTAATCAGCAGGAAGGCATCCCTGGGGTGAGCGTTAAGCTTACATGGGCAGATGATGCGCTGCAGTATTCCTTGTTTCGTAGCCACTACGAAAGGTTTGTTGAGCGCGGTATACAAGCCATATCTGCCCACGAAGAGACTGGTATAATGGGGCTCAAGGAAAGGTTTGCAAAGGATGAGGTCGTTGTGTGTGGGGGGGAAATCGGATATGAGGTGCTAACCTATCCAACCATTGCTTGGCTCTACCTGACCCACCCAACTCTCGCTGAGGGCTTCGCTGTTGTGGCCCAGCACTTTATGGAAAACTGGCAGGAGGAAAGGCCTCCAAAGTTAGCCTTCATGGGAATCGATTCGCCATGGGGGTACGACCCCATAGCAACAGGCACAGAATATGCGGAGGGCCTGGGCTTCGAAGTCTTACCAATGGAAGTTGTTCCCTTTGTCACCTTGGATGCTACTACTCAGTTGCTGAGGCTAAAATCGGAGGGGGCAGATTTCGTTTATGTTCAGGGCCTTCCCGTAACAGTAGGGCCGGTTTTGAGAGATGCTGAGAGGTTGGGGCTTCTGGGTCAAATGCGCTTTGGTGGGCATGCATCAGCAATGGGGGAGAGGGTAATCGAGATGACAGGGACTGCCAGTGAAGGTTTCCTTGTATTTAGATTAACCCCATGGCTCAGCGAGACAGAGTATCCAGGTATAAAGCTAATGGTAGATAACCAGATGGAATACCATGGGAAGGTATACAGGGAGTCCGAGTACGATACCGGTTGGGTACCGGCGGCCGTAGTATGTGAAGCTATAGGGGGAGCCATAGAGAATGTAGGTTATGAAAACCTGGATGGGCTTGCTATAAAAGAGGCAATGGATAGCATGAAGGGTTTCGATATTTATGGACTTGCGACGGTCACTTACAATCCAGATGACCACAGAGGCATTACTAGAGGTGCAGTATATCAAGTAAAAGATGGGAAGATAGTTCGTGTATCTGACTGGCAGGAGGTACCTAAGCTTGTGCCAGAGAAGTGAAATACTAATCAACCAAGAGAGCCTCTGATGGTGATTGTCGGTGCCCTTTTTGAGTTAATGATGCAGCCGATAGTACTACGTAGTGCGCAGTTCAATTCTTAAGGGAGGTATAAAAGTGAAAAAAGGAATTGCACAACAAAAACAGCTTGGGGCTACTATCTTGGCAATAGCATTAGCAGCTCTGCTTCTGGTAACCGCCTGCGCCCCTACGCCAACCGCTGAAGGGAGAAAAGTAACGATTGCCGGTATATGGACTATGACTGGCCCTGGAGCTTCCGAGATGCTACGAAACATTGGGGCTGTGCACGATTACATTAGATATTTCCAGGAGCAGAAAGCCATCCCTGGGGTGAGTATTGAACTCTTGTGGGGAGACACCGGGCATCAGTACGCTCTTTTTCTTAGTCACTACGAGAGGTTTGTTACCAGTGGTGTACCACTCATATTCACGGAGGAAGATTCTGGGCTAACGGCACTCAAGGCGAGGTTTGAGGAGGACGAAATAGTTGTGTTTGTCAGCGGGTCTAACTATGAGGGCGTAGTCTATCCGCCCGGTCGGCGCTACTTTTGCGGACCGACCATACCGGAACAATTTGCTGTACTGGCCGACTACTTCATGGAGAACTGGAAGGAAGAAAGACCACCGCGTTTAGCCTTTGCGGGCATTGATTCTGCATGGGGATATGAACCAAGAAGAACAGGCACAGAATATGCCGAGAGCCTGGGCTTCGAAGTCCTTGCTCCAGAGGTGATTCCCTTTGTCCCTTTGGATACCACCACTCAGTTGCTAAGGCTTAAGGAGAGTGGTGCAGACTTCGTCTATATCCAAGCCCTTGTCCCAGCCGTGGCGACTGTCCTGAGAGATGCTGAGAGGCTGGGACTTCTGGGTCAAATGCAGTTCTCTTGTACTGGAGTGGGCCACGGAGAAGGGTTGGTGAGCATGGCGGGGGCGGCCAGCGAGGGTGTCCTTGCGCCATTCCCGGAGCCTTGGTTTGACGAGATAGAGGTGCCAGGCGTAAAGCTGATGTTGGACACCCAGATTAAATATCATGGTGAAGAAATGAGATACTCGCCTTATTTCCGCGGTTGGGTATCAGCAACTATAGTGTGTGAAGCTGTAAGTAGAGCTATGGAGAATGTGGGTTACGAAAACCTTGATGGTCGTGCTATTAAAGAGGCATTGGACGGGTTCGAAGACTTTGATGTTTACGGACTTACGAAAATCACCTATACAGATGATGACCATAGAGGCTCTACCCACATGGCAATATATCAGGTACAAGGTGGGAAGATAGTCCGTGTATCCGATTGGCGAGAGGCTCCCACGCTGGTGCCAGAGAAATGATATCCTAATCAACCAAGAAAAGTTTCTTGAAGGAGGTCCGATATGGCAGAGCTAGAAGACTTAAGTGGTCCATATAATGCCAATCTAAAATTTGAGGATTTCTCCAAGGAGTTCCTGCTAAAGCTGATGAAGATATGGCAATGGGCGTGGCTTCACATGGCTAGAGCCTGGTACGAGGCAATCGAGGAGAGATTCGGCTCTGACGCGGCTAACGACTGCGAGCTGGCGGCATGGCTAACAATAGGAGAGCGTGTAAATCCGAGATACGCCAAGGTGGCAAATATTGAGTTAAATACCGTCTTAGATTCTTTGAAGGCTATCCAGCTACCTCTAGACAATACTGTAGGAAGAGTATTCCCGGCTAAGTTTGATATCAAGAGCCCTAATCATGTAATACTGACTTTCTCTGATTGCCCGGCACTGTCAGCTCTTGAGAGAAGCGCACCGGAAAGAATAAAACCCATGTGCCATATACTGGAGAAACTGGCTCTCGAAAAATATCTTCTTAATCCCAACATAAAGGTAACACCCTTAAAGCTACCTCCTCTGCCTCCTCAGCGAAGAAGCCCCGGTGAAATTGCCTGCCAGTGGGAGTTCAAGCTTGAGGCATGAGCTGGCAGGCCGTGAGGCGCCGCAGGGTTCAGAGCTAAGCCTTGGGCTGGAGAAAATGACAGGGCCTCACCGGGCTTGCTGTCCTGGTCTAAGTGGAGGTTGCGTAAATCCGAAACCGAATTTCATATCACGCCTAGATAGATATTATCTTTGGCATTACTCTTGTGGTTTTATTGCTATAGGGGTGCCTTGGACGTGCTGACCTTGATGGGTTTCACTGGAGACTCTATTGAGCTTTTGACATATGTGATACACTATATTATATAATAGGGCTTGGCCAGGAATTTTCTGGCTGAGGCCGAGGTGCAAGATGAATATAGGGCACCGGGATCGTTATTTCATGGCGGTTGTTGGTGTCCTTTTTGATTTAGGTTACTGAAAAGCACTTGTGGGCGGTAATGCCCGGTTAAGCAATTAAAGGGGGGTTGTCAGGAAATGAAAAATAGGATGGGAAAGCAAAAACACTTTGTGGTGGGCGTCCTGGTAACACTATTGGCAATCTTGCTTTTGGTTACGGCGTGCGCTCCCGGGACACCCATGGAAGAGCAAAAGGTGGTGAAAATCGGGTATATAGCTCCTCTTACCGGGGGGCCCGCTGTCATTATGCAGACCGGATTCAGGAATCTGGTCGATTGGCTTGCATACTATGAAGAGGTGGGCGTTCCCGGACTGGAGCTGCCAGACGGAGTGACCGTCGAACTGGCGTGGGCTGACAGTGGATTTGAGGCACCCAAGGCAATTAGCATCTATGAGAGGATGGTTGATGATGTAGTATTCTTCCACCTCCCCAGCCCCGTCGAAGCATATGCATGTAAGTCGAGGCTGGAAAAGGATGGGATACCCGGCATGCTCATGGCCGTGGACGAAGTTTTGATGTATCCCCCGGGCCAGATGTTCACAATATTCTGCACTGAGTCGGAGAGATTTGCCGCTGCCTGTGACTGGATTATGGAAAATTGGGAGGAGGACCGCCCCCCGAGAATAGGCATGATGGGCACGGATACGGCGACAGGAAGAGCGGCAGAAGTGATGGGAACAGCGTATGCCGAGAGCATAGGCATAGAAATGCTGCCCTTTGAGAGTATTCCCTACGTGCCCCTCGATACATCTCCTCAGTTGTTGCGGCTGGCTGGGGCCGGAGCGGATGTCATTTATATGCAGGCCCATTGGGGAACATCGCCACCCATCCTGAGGGATGCTGAGAGGCTGGGACTCATAGGCAAGATACGCTTCGCTGGTGCCACCGAGGATGGCATTGGAGTAAGGATGCTTGATTTGGGGCCTGCTGCTGAGGGTTTCTTCCAAACGAAGTGTTTTCCCTGGTACGAGGAAGTGCCGATTGTGTATGATATATTCAGGGAGCGTGAGGGAAGGATAGACACGCAGGGTGGTGTTGCCTGCACGTTACAATACGGACCTGTGACTATTGAAGCTATAAGGATAGCTATTGAAGAGGTGGGTTATGAGAACCTGGACGGTCGTGCTGTAACGGAAGCCATGTACAGCATCAAGGATTTTGACCCCCACGATATCGGTTGGTCTGTTACCTATACCCGGGAGGACAATAGGGGCAGCCCAAAGGTGAGAATATACGAGATACGGGATGGTAGGGTAGTTCCTGCAAGCGATTGGCGGGCTGCTCACATGCTTGTGCCAGAGGGGTGATAAAAAGAATCTGAGAGGAGCACTGTAGGGAAAGCATCTCAGCTTGTCAGTCAATTTAGTGGCCATTCAGACCGAGCCGGAATTGCACTTTACGTCTAGGCGCATAGTGTCGTTTGTATTATAGTCTTGGTTTTATTGCTATGGGGGTGTCTTGGATATGCTGGCCTTAATGATTTGTACCGAAGACTCTATTAACGTGTTGACATGTATGGTACACTAAATAACAGGGTTCGGCCAGGAATTCTCTGGGCTGAGACCGACATAGAAGATGAATATGGGGCAGCGGGATCGTTATTTCACGGCAGTTGCTGGTGTCCTTTTTGATTTGAGTTACTGAAAGCATTTTTGGGAAATGATGCCCAGTTAAAGAATTAAAGGAGGGTTATAAAGAGATGAAAAATAAACTGGGAAAGCGAAAAACAGCCTGGATCACTTTGTTGGCGGTAGCATTAGCAGCGTTGCTTTTGGTTACCGCCTGTGCTCCCGGGACACCCGTGGAGCAGCAAAAGGTGGTGAAAATCGGGTATATAGCTCCTCTTACAGGGGGGCCCGCTTCCATTATGCAGACAGCATTGAGGAATTTTGAGGATTGGCTTGCATATTATGAAGAGGTGGGCGTTCCAGGACTGGAGCTCCCAGACGGAGTGACCGTCGAACTGGTGTGGGGGGACAGTGGATTTGAGGGACCCAAAGCATTTAGCATCTACGAGAGGATGGTTGATGAAGTAGTATACATGCACCTGCCCAGCCCTCTCGAAGCAGGTGTACTAAAGTCGAGGTGTGAAAAGGATGGGATGCCTGCCATGACCATGGCCGTGGACGAAGTTTTGATGTATCCCCCAGGCGCAATTTTCACCATATTCTCCACTGAGTCGGAGAGATTTGCTGCTGCCTGTGACTGGATTATGGAGAACTGGCAGGAGGACCGCCCCCCCAGAATAGGCATGATGGGCACGGATACGCCGTCGGGGAGAGCGGCAGAAGTGATGGGCACAGCGTATGCCGAGAGCATAGGCATAGAAATGCTGCCATTTGAAAGTATTCCCTATGTGCCCCTGGATGCCTCTCCTCAGTTGTTGAGGCTGGCTGACGCCGGAGCGGATGTCATCTATATGCAGGCCCATTGGGGAACATCGCCGGCGGTCCTGAGGGATGCTGAGAGGCTGGGACTTTTAGGCAAGATACGCTTTGCTGGTGCCACCGAGGATGGCATTGGAGTATCTATGCTTGATATGGGGCCTGCTATTGAGGGTTTCTTCCAGGTGAAGAATTTTCCCTGGTTCGAGTATGTACCGATTGTGTATGATATATTCAGGATGCGTGGGGGAAGGCTGGACACGCAGGGTGGTGTTGCCTGCACGCTACAATATGGACCTGTGACTGTTGAAGCCATAAGGATAGCTATTGAACAGGTGGGTTATGAAAATCTGGACGCTCCTACCGTGATGGAAGCCATGTATAGTATCAAGGATTTTGACCCCCACCAAATTGGCCGGCCAGTTACCTATACCAGGGAGGACAATAGGGGCTCACCAATGGTGAGAGTATACGAGGTACAAGATGGTAGGGTAGTTCCTGCAAACGAATGGCGAGAATCTCCCATGCTCATACCAGAGGGGTGATAAAAGAAGCTAGGCAACACAAGAACGATTAAAGCCATCACTCTCGTCCTCCCCGCAAATCCTAGGCCTTAGCAATCCTGAGGGGAGGACGATTGTTAGGTGCGTGTCGATAGATTACTCGCTTCGCTCGAAGAAGCAATAGCGGTTTTATTCAAGATACCCTCAGAGTTTTTCTCCCGAATATGGCCATAGTCTCCTGGCGCGCACGCCACTTTCATAACAAGAAACAATACAAAAAAGTCACTTGACAGTATGGGGCGTGGAATATAGTATGGACTAGGATTTTAGCCAAACTGAACGATTAGGGAGGACGTTATGGACTACAAAACGCTGCACTTTGACATGCGCGGTCACGTTGGCTGGCTTACGTTGAACCGGCCGGAGCAGCACAATGCCTTATCGTTGGATATGATGCTGGAGTTGCGCGATTTCTTCGGCTCGTTGGAAGACAATCTTGATGTGAGGGTTGTAGTACTCCGTGGTGCGGGCCGGGACTTCTGTGTTGGCCTGGATCTGAAGTCTAGCCCTGGTTTTGAAGGTGGCATGGGATCGGATGCAGAGGTTCCTGGCCGTTTGCGCCCCCGCGGCTTCATGATTCAGCGAAAGGCCGCAGACATTGTGATCAGAATGCGCCAGGCCCCTCAGCCCATTATCTGTGCTGTTCGCGGTATGGCCCTTGGTGGCGGGTTCGGAATTGTTATGGCCAGCGACATACGTCTGGCAAGCGATACAGCCCAGTTCAATGTTGGCGCTCCTCGCATCGGTTTCTCGGCAGGCGATTTAGGCATGTCCTATTTCCTGCCGCGCCTCGTTGGCATGTCCAGGGCTGCATTCTACATGTTCACTTCACGCTTCATCGATGCCGCCACGGCGGAACGTATCGGCCTGGTCTCTCAGGTTGTTCCCGACGACCAACTGGATGATGCTACGGAGGAATTAGCACGGGAGCTTTTGCGTATCTCGCCCTTCTCTCTCAGAATGACGAAAGAAGTATTCAATGCCAACATCGAGGCGGGTAGTCTCCTGGATGCGACGAAGTTAGAGAACCGGACACAGGTTCTGTGCGCTTTCACGGACGATGCCATGGAGGCCATTAAAGCAACCTTTGTCGAGAAGCGAGAGCCAGTTTACAGGGATGACTGAATCAGGGATTTGGGTGAAAAGAGCTTCGGGTATACTGCTGTGGTCGGATGCCTTCGCACGGGTGGCAGGCGACCTTTGGTGGAATCAGGGGTGAAAATGGCTTCTCAGTGCAGCAGACATCGCAAGGAGGGTATATTATTGGCGGGCAGCACGATGCCCTATGGAGCTGGGGAATCCGATGTTTGTCTGGTAAAGGCAAGACAGGGTTGACTGGACAGCTGCGAAGTATGAACAAGCGCAAAGATATTTCGGTGGTGAGTCACGGGCGGATTACACTGGGATGAAATCAAGTCTCCGATAGGGCCCCAGCCTATCCTCAAACTTCACTGATTGAGTATTTTAGATTCTTTCATTAGCGGTTGGCTAAGGATATAATTGATTTAAGAGGGGATGGAAGTGAAATTATAACAATAGAGGCAATAATCGGAGGAGATTAGAAATGAGCGAGAGCGTACCAATTGTGATGATTGTAATAGCTGTAATATTGGTAGTACTAGCTTTGATAGCATTGCGTGCTTGGACAAAACAAAAAGAAGGGAAATTAGAGCAACCTATCATCAGGAATAAGAAGGCATTCTTTACACAATGGATAATAGGACTTATTTTAGCGTTGGCAGCCGCATTCTTTATGTTTGATGGTGATATTATAGGAGAAAATACTACAGGCATTGCGACGGTTGTTGGTATTGTGGGAGTTTGCTTAATAGCTACATCTGGTGTTACATTGCTAGGTTTCAAACGCAAAGAATAGAAAACCAGCTAAAGGTAAGCCAATCCATTTCCGATTGGCTAAAGGTATAATTCTATTAAAAGAGGTGGAAGTGAAGAGGCCATACTTTTTAGCCATCCTAGCTATCATGCTGGCAGGGATAGTCTTATTCGGCGTAGGTGATACTGCCATTTCTATTGCTGATACAAGCGTTCCCAATTGTGCTGTGGGTAGCACTTTGGATATGGCCAACAATTCTGCTCCAATTTGGGATTTAGGCACGTATATAGCAATTCTAGCACTGGTATTAAGCATCGTGTTTGGTGTGGTGAACCATCGTCATAGTGAAAGCTTATTTCATCGGCGAGAATACCCCGCTGTTCTGTGGTATAAGCCAGAGGCATCAAAGAAGGGAGTTAATACAGCTTTAGCAACATCTATACGTAACGAAGGACCAAGGGAAATCACCTCTATCTATCTAGGATTGTTTCTATGTAGAGGTTTTAAGAAAGAGGCATGGTGTAAGAGTGAAGTCATAGAGATAAAAATCGGTGAGCCATTAGATTTTGTCATCACGCAAGAACTTGAACAGGACATTAAGGAAAGGTTCGGTGGATTGCGCTATAACGGTGGCTGGCAATTTGATGGCAACCCAAGGAGGTATAAGGCCATAGCAATTCTTAAATACCTACCATTGATTTCTGGTGTAAAGCCTTTCGGTAGAAAGGAATATTACCTCCTAACACCGCTCATGGAAAGTGGAAAAATAAAATCTTGGGAGCTAAAAAGGATACCCAATTGGCAAGGTCACTTTCCTTGGTTTTGACAGACGTGTAGAATACGTAATTAGCCAAAGCGGAAAGAACAATCCTCTAATCTGCTATTAACCTACAGAGTTTCAAACTATCCTCGAACTTCACTAGCCGAGTATATCTCCATAATAATTTTGCGAGAGTGGAGCTAGACCAAAGCTACATCTCATAATTAATCCACCCATACCTGCATATCTATAGAGTTAACACACCTGAGTAGTAATCGGATTAGCTTCGACTGTTCTCTTTGATATTCCTTGCCTTCTGGAGTTAACAAAAAGTGTTAACAAATTAGCTTGGAATTGTATTTGGGATTTTGTTAACAAGGAGGGTTTTTCCCGTAGCTGGTTTATGGTGGGCGGTACTGGACTTGAACCAGTGACCTCCTGTGTGTAAGACAGGCGCTCTAACCACTGAGCTAACCGCCCAATATGGCACGCCTGGCGGGATTTGAACCCGCGACCTCAGCCTCCGCAGGGCTGCGCTCTATCCAGCTGAGCTACAGGCGCATATACACCTATTAAATGGTGCCGAAGGAGGGATTTGAACCCTCACGTCCTTAAGGACACTACGCCCTGAACGTAGCGCGTCTGCCATTCCGCCACTTCGGCTTCTAATATTCTTCCCCGAACTCTCTCCTGGCTAGAGCTACGAAAATGACCGCCAGTACTCCAAATGTACCCGATGGAAGAGAACAAATAGCTCCGGCCAGGGATAATCCAAAACTACCTCTCCGTATAGCCGATATGCCACCCACTATGGCTATGATACCCAATACAGCAAGGACAATTCCTGCAATAAGCAGGTTGCTCGTGATCACTGTCATATCAAACATGTCTCCAGGGCTTGGAAAGCTGGAGAGATCGAATGCTGTGCTAATCAATTGTGGTAGAGCTGCCATTAGCCCCCCCATGATAAGCTCGAATACCCCGACTATTATAGCCAGGATTCCCCCAGCGCTAAGTAGGCCTCCTCTGCCTTCTTCCATTTGTTGACCTCCCTTTTATCAGGATTTATAGTGAGCGATACTGGATTTGAACCAGTGCACTCTTCCGTGATACGACACTGGTTATCCGCAGCTACCGCCATAAACATCATATTCTCCAAGTCATGTATTTGTCAACAAAGTGGCAAGGGTAAATCGCAGTTTACCTTTTCGGGATGCTGTTACAAAAGTAGGCTGAAATAGAGGCCAAAGCAGGGGATATTCCGGGCCAGAAAAGAGTAGAATCTCGTGCTGCGAGACAGCCATTGACAGCCAGGTGTGGTTAATGTATTCTGCGGCATGAGAAAAACGATGGTCTAGATTTCTCATTGCGAGTTGGAATGAGAAATGCCATGCCATAATCCTTAGGCAGAGCCGCCAAGCGGAGAGACGTAGAGAGTGCTTCAACTGAGCTTTGACGCGCATAAGTGCGATGTGTGTAAAACTCAGGCTTGCCTTGTCAGGTGCCAGTACCTAGACTTAGATAGAGAGGCAGCAAAGAGTGAGATAGGGAAGATTATCCGGGGCGAGGATTCCTTCGTGCTCGACGCTTGTGTGGGCTGCTATGCATGTGAAGAGTACTGCCCGATGGGGAACCACCCCTTCTACCTTATAGTGGAGCGGCAGGAAGAGAAGGACGTCCTGGCTGCCCCGAGGGCCGTTACCAGCATGATGCTTGACCAGATGGCGCCGCGAGGGAAGTTCACGGTCGGGACCATCCAGGCTAAGGCATTGTCATTCTGTTTCTTAGCCGAGCTCCAATTCCTGGCTACAGGCAAGTTATTTGACGGCATAGGGTCGTCATATATCTTTGGCAGGGAGTTTGCATGCCCTGCATATTGTCTCCATTACGGGAAAGCTTCGGTCATGAAAGAACGGCTCCCACGGGTTATAGAGAACATAGAGAGACTTGGCATCGGAGAGCTTGTATGTATGCATGATGAATGCTACGCGACATTCAAGTCCCTGGCGCCAGCGTATGGGCTGGTGCCCC
Source organism: uncultured Dehalococcoidales bacterium (assembly GCA_964638975.1). Classification (GTDB taxonomy): domain Bacteria; phylum Chloroflexota; class Dehalococcoidia; order GIF9; family AB-539-J10; genus RBG-13-51-36. The sequence goes on along the minus strand of CAZXAJ010000002.1, from coordinate 95,047 downwards.
ACTTCAAGCCGATACATTACTTTGAGTACCTGTACGAAAAGCTAAAGGAATTAAAGGCCGAACTGCGGCCACTGAAAGTAAAGGTGGCTTATCAGCGGCCTTGCTCGGCGCGGCTCCATCCTGAAACCGACCATTTGGTGGATGACATATTTGAACTAATCGGGGTAGAGAGGGTTAAAAGGGAGTACGACCGGGAGAATGCGTTGTGCTGTGGAACAACTATCAGGAGCAACAAGGGCTTCGACCTTGCGGACGATGTGCAGAAGCGTAACGCGGATGACATGGTTGAAGCTGGAGCCGAGTACTGCGTATTCAACTGTCCTGCTTGCCAGATTGGCCTGGAGGGGAATGTCGGCAGAAGAGGAATAAGGCTGATCCATATGGTGGACATCTGCAAGATGGCAATTGGTGAAGAGCCAGTGACCGGAGAATGATGCTATGGTTGATGTTCTGAAGGAGTTGATTGGGATAGTCGGCGAGCGCTACGTCTCGAACCACAAGGAAGAGCTCTACTTCTACGGGCGGGAACCCGGCGTATGCCCTCCACATGAGCCGGACTATGTGGTGATGCCCGAGACGACTGAGCAGGTGCAGGAGATAGTAAGGCTGGCCAACATGTACAAGGTGCCGATAACTGCTGTGGGAGGGGGACTGGACCTCAATGGCTTAATCATTCCTCATAGGGGCGGCATTTTGCTGGACATGAAAAGGATGGGAAAGATTCTGGAGGTGAATGAGAAAGCCAAGTACGTCATTGTGGAGGGTGGCACCACACACGGGACGCTGCAAAGCTACCTGAGAAAGCACCATCCTCAGCTGAGGCACAGCATGCCTGATTCACCACCGATAGCTACGGTGGTCGCCAATGCCATGATACACGGTCAGGGGGTCCTGACGCAGCAATACGGATTCAATTCCGATATGGTTACAGGCTTGGAAGTGGTGCTGCCAACAGGGGAGCTGTGCAAGATTGGCTCCTGTTCGGTGTCGCCATACTGGTTCTCCAAGGGACCACCCCTGCCAGACCTGACGGGCCTTTTCCTGGGATGGTTTGGTACCACGGGCATAATCACCAAGATGGGACTCAGGCTCTATCCCTGTAAGAAGATCAGGGATGTCCTTGCCTTCGTTACTGACAGGGCAGAGCTGGTTCCGGATATCTTCCTGAAGCTCAGCCACACCGAGGTTGTGGAAGACATACTCGTTGGAGTGCCGCCAAGGCTAAAGACCATCCATAACATACAAATATTCTTGACAGCGGACTCATATGAAGAACTCGACTTCAAGACCCATATGGTCTGGAATGCACTTCGTGAGTACTGTGATAACAAGGATGGCGGCTTCATGCCGATCCCGATGCCAGGCAAGGAAGCGCTTGTCGAGATGCCGCTGAGGTTTGGGGTCTCGATAGCCGATGTGAGGCGAGGCGGAGGTTTTGTGTATGGAGGAGCCATCGCACCAATTGAGAAGTATCCGGTGCTGGCCACGAAGGTGGGAGAGCTTGGTGTAAAGTACAACCTCTTCTATGACTTCGCTGCCCGGCCAATTTCGGGGGGACTATGCATGATGGTGCCGGCTCTTTTCCTGTTTAACCGGGCTGATTCCGATGAAATAGAGAGGGTGAGGAGAGCCATGCATGACATAGCCGCCTTCTATCTGGAGCAGGGAGCGGTCGTTTGGAAGCCGAATTTGGATGAGCAGGAAATGACCATGGCAAGGATGGACCCCAACACACTGAATCTCATGAGAATGATAAGGCAAAGCCTGGACCCGAACGGCATTATGAATCCGGGAAACTGGGACATTAAGTAGACGTATGGAAGACTACGCCGAGCAAATCCACAGATGTTTCAGGTGCGGGTACTGCAAATTCACCCATGACTATTTGGACTGGAACTGCCCTTCTTATGCACGGTTCCGGTTCGATACCTACTCGACTGGCGGGCGGCTATGGCTGGGTCGCGCGTGGCTGAACAACGAAATCGATTGGTCCGAGCACCTGGGTGAGATTCTGTACGCATGTACAACCTGCAAGAACTGCGTGGAACAATGTCCCATGAGGTTCTCGAGCGACATTGTCGAGTGGATAGTGGGAATCCGGAGTGCCATGGTTGACAGGGGCAAGGTCCCTGAGCCCGTAACCCGTTTCCTGACCAACGTTTATGACTATGGAAACCCGCTCAGGATGAGGAGGGTGGAAAGAGATGCCTGGGCGGACGGCATCCCAAGGTATCAGCCGGGTGATGAGTACCTTCTGTATGTGGGATGTCTTGGCTCGTACGACGATGTTGCCCGGACGATGGCCAGGAGTGTGGTGGACCTGCTGGCCGGGGCAGGACTGTCCTTTGGTATTCTCGGTACTGAGGAAGAATGTTGCGGTAATGAGGTGTACATGCTGGGAGAGCTGGCGCTATTCCAGGAATTGGCTGAGAAAAACATCCGGCAGTTAAAGGGACTGGGCGTGAAGAAAGTGGTGGCGCTTTCGCCGCACGCTTACAACGCGATGAGGAACAACTATCCCAAATTCGGGGCGGATTTCGAGGTGTATCACTACCTGCAGGTGCTGGATATGTTAATAAGGAGTGGCAGCCTGAAGTTGCGTAGTACCAAAGCGAGGGTCACCTATCACGATCCCTGTTTCCTTGGGAGGTATAACGGGATGTACGATACCCCGAGGAGAATCCTGCGGAGCATCCCTGGAGTCGAACTGGTCGAGATGACGAGAAATAGGGAAAACGCCTTCTGTTGTGGTGGGGGAAGTGGGAACTTCGTCATGGACCTCCTATCAGGTAGTACGGAAAGCCCCAGCAGGATGAGGGCTAGAGAGGCCTATGATACAGGGGCAGACGTGCTTGCCACTGCATGCCCAGCCTGCATGACAATGCTCATGGATGCTGTGAAAGTGGAGGACCTGGAGGGTAAGATAGCCGTTAGGGATATCTCTCAGATTGTGAAGCAGGCTCTGCCTGGCTAGTCCATGAGGGTACACCGACATGATGGCGGCAATGTCCTCACCGTGAATCATTATTCATTGTACGGATAACTGACCCATGCTGGACGTGGTGAATCCCGGCATTCTGAAGTTCATTATAGAGAGTTTGATGCCCTCTTACTTGGGAATGTCTGGCCCCCTTCTGGTCAGCAGTAACTTTTAGTCAGCGATGTGAGCCATGCAGTCAGGCTCTTCTGGCCACTCATGGCGAAGCTATGTATCTCACTATGGTGAACAAGACCTCTACGCTGGCTTGTAATCCTTTACTCTTCCCAGGGCACAAGTATAGGAACTTCTCTCCAGTCAGTTATGCGGACTATCTTCCCGCCTTGCACCTGATACACAGCGTAGGTCTGGGTGCCCCTCCGGTCTCCATGCCCAAAGCTAATCTTCACCATTCCATCAACATCGAAGTCCTTCATGCTCTCTAGTGCCCTTTTTAGCGCGGGACCATCGAGGTTCTCATAACCTACCTTCTCCAGAGCGCGCTTTGCAGCCTTGTAACATTTCTCGAACGGCCACTACGCTCGGTGAGCTATCTGGAAGGTCCATTAGTGGCTTACCAGCTAAATCATACTTTGTTATGTTTTCATCCTCTGGAATACAGCCGAGAACCTCTAGGCCGATTTGGCGTTGGGCAATTTCCACTATCGGCTTAGCATCATCTCTCACTTTATTAATCACTAGGCCTGTCCGAACGCCCTTCATTGTTTCATCATTTCGTACAACTTCGATTATTGAGGATGCAGCTTCAACACCCCTGATTGATAAGTCAGTAACAATTATCAGGGTATCCACCCCTTGCACTACTCTTCTATTGACTTGCTCAGGTCCTGCTTCGCAATCAATGATGGTTATATCGAATTCTTTTGAGAGACGCTCTATCCCGTATCTTAGGAGCTCGTTAATAGTGCAATAGCAGCCTGGACCTTCAGGCCGGCCCATTACCAATAAGTGAAACCCATTTCCTACTTCGAGAGCATCTGCCATTACATCCCGAATATGTCTGCTCTGTACCGCAGCTTTTACTCCTGGCTCTTCTATCATTTGTCGACGAAGCTCGCCTACGGTCATATTAGCTTTTATCCCAAGAGCATAGGCCAAGCCAATAGCAGAGTCTGCATCGATGGCCAAGATATTGAGCATCTCATTTCTGGCTAGGAGGCCGATCATTATGGCAGCGAGCATGGTCTTGCCGCTGCCGCCCTTGCCGGTTATGGCTATCTTCTTTCCACTCTCTTGCGTAAGTTCAACCTCAGGCATCCTTTTCAGCACCCATTCCTTTAGCCATAAATATCATCCCTGGCTCTCGTGATTTGCGCATCTACCAGCAGTATCCTTATCTCAACCCAGTTGCGCCCATCATAGCATTGCCAGGAAGTCATCGAACTTAGCCTTAAGTGTGTCCAAGTCAGTCATCCTTGGGTCGAAGACATCGAGCTCGATATTCAACGCTGGAATCCCTAGTTCATCGTACAGCCTGGCCTTTACCAGTTGAGCGATAGCCCAGCTATGTTTACAGGCGATATGTCCGCCGAAGATAGCGGCATCTGCCTTATAACGTTTGCATATGTCCAGTGTTCGATCCACAAAATACTCCCAGGGGCCTCCGCATTCCCTGGACATGGGCATAAAAGTCACCTTTTCCGCCAGTGCTCTCAATATCGTGTCATAGTCCGAGTTATCGTCTATATCTGCCAAAACATTGACATCAAAGATGTTTTGGCCTGGTATGGATATGGCTCCATATTCTCTTTCTAGCCAACGATAAAAAGAGTAGTCGTACACAGGGACACCATAGGTCCAGACAAGTCTGATTTTCTCTTCACCTATTCCGCTCTCTTTTTTGTCTGCTGTCTCTTTCGTTGTTTGATATCGCATCTTGGCATAATCTATAAGCTCGGGAGTCCCTGCAAAAATCATCAGCAAGCCAGAATCTTGAATCATATCTGTACTTCGGACAGGACAAGGAATAGCTTCAGTCAGTTTCCAGCCCCTTAGCATCCAATCATGAGCAACACTGGAGTTTTGAACGGTTTGCCGTAATTTGTCCAGATCCAGTTTGCGACCAGTCTTCTCCTCTAGAAACGACATCAATTGCCTCAATTCACCCGCTATGTACTGATAAGCACGCTCATCTCTAAAGTAGGGCACGTCAATGCAGAAATATGACATGTTTTTGTAGAGCTCAGCGAGAAGTGGATATGTCATCAAACCAGAATCGCAAGGAGCTGATGGATTGACCATTATGTCTGGAGGCGGAACAGCCCCAGCGTGAATAGCCCCTATAGCAGTTTTGTTAGCTGAGCATAGATAGTCTGGGACAAATACCTCAGCCACGTCAATATACTTGGTCGCTTGCTGAGGAGTCTGGCATGTCAGGGAACAAATACCCTCCACGACGACCGGTATTATGTCCATTGCCCAAAACACCTCTGGCACCATGGCAAAATTAGTCCAGGCCAGGTGCTCCCCTGTTTCCTTTGCTTTCGCAACCCTTTGATAGTATTTTGCTGTCATTTCAAAGCGCCATAGCATCTCGGGGTATTTCTCAGCGATATGGTTCCTTCTCGCAGTATCTAAATCCGCTATCTGCTCAAGTAGATTTCCTTTCTTTTCCATTCCTTTATCCCCCTATTGTTTCCAGGAATGCCTCGACTCTGGTCCTGAGTTGCTCTGTGCTACCAATGGCGTATTCCTTTTCAAGCGCCAGCACAGGTATTCCTAGTTCTTTCAGCTTGTTTCCGAGAAAATAGTATTCGCCACCCCAGATGTCGCAATATCTAATATGCTCGAAGATGATGCCATCGACTTCGAACATTTCAACCATATCCCTCACAAAATCGAGCCTTTTGCTAGGCGTATTGACCATTCTGGGGCAGGGCGGGTGTTCCAAATAGGATTTGGCAAGATCGAGCAACAAATCATCCCCGCTTTCGACAGGCTTCCAAAAACATCTGCTGCCGAAGCAAAGGCCGTCCGTAACCACCAGCCCTCCAAGTTCCTCTATTATGTTGACATAGGCTGGATCGTCCAAGAGACTGCCAACTATCATCAGCCTGGCTCTGTAGTTGGATATTCCTTCCCTCTGCTGTATCTCTTCCAACAGCCTCTTTAATAACTGGTTATACTCATCCTTAGGGGTTGCAGTACCTGCCACGACAACGTTCAAGCATTCTGCTCCTGAGATAGGGGGTCTTTCTCTCTGTCTCAGATCATATATCCTCTTCAGCAGGCTCCTCGTTTCGTTGTAAACCGCGATAGCATTCCTCAATTTACTTTCCGTAATCTCTACCCCAAAGTGCTTCTCTATGTCGTCCTTAAACTTGGCGATATCATCCCTGAAAAAAGCTATTGATTCATCCGTAACCTTGTGGGGCACTTGGAGAAAGTACAACATGAACGGACGATCATAGTGTACCGTTTCCCTCCAAAGATCATATAAGCGGCGGGAATGATCACATCCATTATCGAAAACTAACCCATCAAGGAATTCGAAGTTACCTCCAAGCCCATACTCCAGACATGAACGCACATAGCTGCAGTTGATATGGTGGAGATATACATCCGCCTCCGTCGTCTCCGTACACCCTGCAGGTCTCAATCTGTACGGGAGTATTCCCGCAGCATAGATGATTTCTTCTGGCACGTAGGTGCAGACGTAGCCAGCAACTTTATTGCCTGCCTCTTTCCAGCTCTTAATGGCCGGATTGAAAACAGTGCTAGATATATTAGTTAGCTCCTGTAATGCGCTCATATTCAGTCCAGTCTCCTTTTGCGGCGTTGTCCCCCTATCTTTCGCATCGGTGCAGGTGAGGCACAGCAGGTATATAGCTTCAAGGCACTGAGTCCGGCACGCGCTATTTGTTCATCTTCCTGTGCCACGCGCCCCCTGGCTCCGATGCCACCCACTACGGTTCCGGCGTCTTCAGGTCCACCATAAAAAAGGTAATGCCTTCTTCTTTGGGAATGTCGGGCCCAGTTCTGGTCATGAGGGAGATGTAATCGGCGATGTGAGCACTGGTAACAAACGCCTGCTGGCCAGTGTAGACCTATCCATCCCTTGGCAACCAGCTTTTTGTAGAACTCCGGTGAGTAATTCTCCTCTATCTCCCGGTCGACTCTTTTGCCCCTTGGCTCATTTTGGAAGAAGTCCCGAAGCTCTTGCCTGAATCTATTCTGCTCCTCAGTGAACTCAAAGTGCATAATCTCTATCCCTTGTCTACCTCCTCCATCAGCCCAAGGCTAATTGGACTCGACGGGATGCTTGTGATATGATTCCTTTTGCAAAATTAGTCTATGTTAAATAGACTATCTTTGTCAAGAAGGATATTAGAAAAATGTCTAGAATTGACGGTGGCACTAAACGAGTAAGGTATCCACTTTTTAGGGGGAGGTGAGGTCCATTGGCTGGGAGAGAGAAAAAGACAGAGCTCATCGGGCGAGTCCTCCGTCTAGACGAGCGGCTCTACTGGGCAGTCAGCTCAATGCTGCCCAACAATTGGCTGAATCTAGGCCTCACAGTCACTCAGGTTAAAATGCTGCTGCTACTGTCGAGCCATGGTCGGCTGCGGATGGGGGATCTGGCCTCTGCCCTGGGCAAGAATGCAAAGACGGCAACTGGCATCGTGAATCGCCTGGTATCCCGGGGTATAGTGGTGAGGGAGGATGATGCCAACGATAGAAGGGTTGTCCGTTGTAAGCTGTCTGACGAAGGACGGGGACTCATCAACCATATCTTCGAAGTAGGCGATACTGAGCGGGGCAGAGTGAGGGACTTGCTGCGAGAGATGACAGTGGAGGAGCTAAGCCGTCTCGCTGTGGCACTGGAGGAAGTCGACATTCACTTTAGGAAGGCATGGGAGGCTATAACAGAGGCTTCGCCAGCCAATAAGCAAGAATTCACTACACAGGGCCAAAAAAATCGTCATGAAGGAAGAGACTAGGTTTTTTTCTTGCTGTTAGTCCACTTCCATGTCCATTGCCACTTTCCTCCTTCCAATTCTGTCAATCCTCCCAATAATTGATAACGGCTCCCAACACAGAAGCAGCAATATGGTGGGCGGTACTGGATTTGAACCAGTGACCTCTTGCGTGTGAAGCAAGCGCTCTAACCGCTGAGCTAACCGCCCCCGTCTTATTATGGTGGTGAAGACAGACCTTGTCAAGTGTAACGGGGTTTTGCGAAGCGATATTTGTTCTTACCCAGGTGCTTTTGATATGATGCGGGTATGAAAGCAGGCCTGGTTTACGATTCAATCTATTTGGAACATGATACGGGTGACCATGTGGAGAATTCTCAGAGGCTAGTGGCCACGATGTCTTATCTGGATGAAACTGGGATTAAAGAGAAGCTTACTATGCTTTCTCCGCGTCCTGCCTCCATGGAAGAGCTGGAGATGGTACATGCGCCAGAGTATATCTCCTCCGTTAAGAACAAGGCTGAAGGGGGTGGTGGCTGGCTTGACCCTGATACTGCAATGTGTCCAAGGTCTTACGAAGTGGCCTTGTATGCTGCCGGTGGGCTCCTTACCGCTGTAGAAGCAGCGATGAAGGGAGAGGTGGATAGCGCTTTTGCTTTAGTTAGGCCACCGGGACATCATGCCCTTCGCAGCCGGGCAATGGGTTTCTGTATCTTCAATAATGTGGCTATTGCCGCCAAATTCGCCCTAAGTAAGTTCAATCTCGACCGTGTTCTTATCGCCGATTTTGATGTTCATCATGGCAATGGGACTCAGGATACTTTTTATGCCGACCCTCAAGTACTTTACTTTTCCACCCATGAGTATCCCTTTTATCCCGGGACAGGACGGATGGAAGAGACTGGGAATCGTGAGGGAGCAGGAACCACGGTTAACTTTCCCATGGCCGCTGGCTGGGGAGATGGGGAATACTTGAGAGCGTTCAACGAGGTCTTGGTCCCCGTGGCCCGGAGGTTTCGGCCACAGCTTATCATGGTTTCTGCTGGTTTCGATCCTCACTGGGCTGACCAGCTAGCTATGATGCGAGTAAGCATTACAGGGTTTGCTCAGATGGTAATGATATTGAAGAAATTGGCTGCTGAACTATGCCAGGGGCGCCTTATTTTCACTCTAGAAGGTGGCTATAACCTTCAGGTAGTTGCTTCTTCCATAAAAGCCACCTATGATGTGCTTCTGGGTAATCCAGAGATAGATGACCCTTTGGGGAAAGCATCAATAGCGAGGAAACCTGAGGGATTTGACGAGCATATTGAGGAAATAAAGAGAATACACCACCTAGGGGAATACCAAACCCAAATTCAAAAATAAAAAGGCAAGTAACGACAAATCCTAAGCACAAAATTCGAAATCCTAAACAATATCAAAGCACTAATGACCAGAATTTAAAACAATCTGAGTTTTGGTATTTCTAACTAGCCAGCCCTCTTGGCGAAGGACAGGAGTGCTCCCCATTCCCGCTTTTCCCAAACCACCAGAAGCTGGCTGGATATGCAGATAGAGCTGTAGGTGCCAATGATAACGCCGAGGAGCAACACCAGGACAAAATAATGTATGGTAGCTCCGCCGAAAAGGAATAGCGCCAGGATAACGAAGAGTGTGGTCAGGCTAGTATTTAAAGAGCGCCCCAGCGTTTCCACAATGCTGGAATTTACTGTCACGGCGAAGTCGGTACTAATATGCTTTGATACATTTTCCCGAATGCGGTCAAAGATAACCACAGTGTTATTGATGCTGTAACCCACAACTGCAAGCAGTCCGGTGATAAACAGGGCATCAATCTCGACCCCAGCAAGCCAACCCAGGAGGGAGAAAATGCCCACTATTATGAACACATCGTGGACAAGGGCGATAATGGCGCAGGTGCCCCAGCGAAATGGCTTGGGCATGCGGCGAAATGCCCAGACAATGTAGAACAGCATAGCCACAGCAGCTATTATTACAGCGATGCCGGCATTACGTGCTGTTTCGGCACCTACTCTTGGTGAGGCTAAATAGTAATCGGTTATTCTGGCATGGGAATTCAATTCTGTCCCGATCTTCTCTGCCAGCGCTTTGGCCTCTCCTGAGGTTATTTCAGTAACGTGGATGATGAAATCGCCCTCGCCGGCGTTTTGGATGGTTGCCTTGTCATATCCCAGATTAGCCATCTCCTCTCGCAGCTGAGCTTGTTCGACCGGTGGGCTAAATTGAAGAGTCATAGATGTACCACCGGCAAAATCGGTTCCCGGCTTTATCCCGAAAACGGCCAGGGAGATTATTCCAACAACAATGAGTATTGCTGAAATAAGGAAAAACCAATGCTTCTTGCCAACAAAGTCTATCATCTCTTAACTCCATAAGCTGTCATATTGGTGACCACTTGGCTGCCTATAATAAGGCGGAGAAGTGTTCTGGTGATAATGATGGCGGTGAACATAGATAAGGCCACACCAATAAACAAGGTCAGGGCAAAGCCCCTGACCATAAAAGCGCCGAGCGTGCCGCCAAGCCAGAAAAGGATGATGCAGGCAATGAATGTAGTTATGTTGCTGTCTCTGATCGCTGTCCAGGCGCGGTTGAAGCCAGTCTCAACTGCAGCACCTAAGCTGCGCCCTCCTCGCAATTCCTCCTTGGTCCGTTCAAAAATAAGGACGTTGGCATCCACAGCCATGCCCACCGATAGGATAAAGCCGGCAACACCAGGCAAAGTCAGGGTCACAGGCACGAGCTTGAAAATAGCTAAAAGCACGACGCCATAGATCCCTAAACTAAGGCAAGCCACCAAGCCAGGCAAGCGATAGTAAAGAAGCATAAATAGCAGCAACAGCGCTATGCCAATCCCTGCCGCCAGTATGCTCTTCTGGATGGAGTCTGCTCCTAAGGTGGCATCCACAGTCCTTTCGTAGAGAGGAATCTCAGGTTCAAATACTTCGGATCCTTCTTCCTCTACCCACCTCCCCAGTGGGACTGGGATACGCCCAGCGTTGAGCAATCGGGATAATTCCTCGGCATCAACAAGGCTTAGTCCTTCAATTTGTCCCCTGTCCCTTATTGTCGACCGGACCACTGGAGCTATGGGATGGCCATCTTCGCCCCGAAGTGGTTCATCGCCCAGATAGATAGCTAGCTGCTCTCCTATAAGGCGACCGGTTATCTGTTCGGAAAGCTCCTGTCCGGTTTGGTCCCACTCAAATATTAATAACGGCCTGCCATATTGGTCTACATCAATATAGGTATTTTCCTTGAAATATTTGCTGCTAAGGATCAATTCTTCACCATACACCGTGCCTGTAGCAGGAATCCAGTCTTCCTCATCCTGCTCTCTAAATTCGAGCAGGGAGACACGTCCAACCATCTCCTTGGCCCTCTCGATGTCAGCTATGCCGGGCAGTTGGATGGCAATGCTATATTCCCCTTCTTGTTTCTGTACTGCGATGATGGGCTCAGCGATGCCCAAAGCATTGATGCGCCTTTCTATAACGCCCTTAACACCCTCCATAATCTCGTCCCTTTTGCCAGGCTCGATAGCAGTGACATCAGCCTGGTAAACCAGGTAGCTGCCGCCTTGGAGGTCAAGTCCCAGCCTTAGCCCTTGCCTGCCGAATACATTCCTATCTAGTGGGACTACAGACCATAAGGCGAAGCCAAACAGAGCAAGAATGAAAATCAGTAAATAAATGTTTCTACTCAATTTAATCTGCCTTTCTGTTAGCGAGATTGCGTTTCACCCTAGAATTCTGCGAATTTTGGAGGACTCCTGTTTGTTGCTTGCTCGTAGCTGACAGCTCCCTTCGAACCAAGGCTAACGCCTCCTCTCTGGTGCTTAATTCACCGCTGGCATGAGCTTCATTGACTGTGGCAAGAAGTTCGCCAATCAATGGTCCTGGAGTTAAGCCAAAGACATCTATTAAGTCATGACCGTCAACAAGCTTCACAGGCAAGATTTTGGTTTGCTGCTTGTCATGCTCCGTCAGTATGTAGTTTATTACTTGGCAATGCCTTTTCCATTCCTCCATAGACGCCAGGGGCCCGCGGCTAGCTAGGTAATCTGCTAGAGCTAGAAGTAGAATATCAATGCCGGCGTCGTCTGTATCCCTAAAGTAGCGATAAATTGCCCGTTGGGTAGGCAGTTCCTCATTTGCCATCTGAGCTGGACGGAGGTGATGATAGACAAGGCTTTCCACCAGTCTTATTTCGCGATTGCTAAATCGCAACCTTTCCAGGATGTTTGCAGTCATAGCTGCTCCTTGTGTGGTATGACCTAAAAACCTAGCTCTACCTGTATCATCGATAGACTTCGTCATTGGTTTGGCAATATCGTGGAGTAGACCAGCTAACTTGAGCAGAACCTTGCGGTTACTTCCGCTGGAAACCTCCTGTGACAAATGTCTGTCTATCATGTCGGACCAGGGAGCAGTAGTCAGCATGTCTTCATTGCCATACTCCCAATCACTTTCTCTCACTAAGAATTCTATCGTAGCTACGGTCTGCACAGAGTGGTCGAAGACATCCCAGAAGTGCACCGTTGGTTGTTCCACTCCCTTGCTCTCTGCTAGCTCGGGGATTAGGGCCAGAAGCAAGCCTAGCTTATCCAGGTACCTCAGGTGGTAAGCGGCTTGGGGCAAAGTGAGCAAGTGAAGCAACTCTTCTCTAATCCTCTCCCCTGAGACTTCAGTGATAGCCTTGGAATAGCGGCGAATTAAAGATTCTGTCTCCGGCTCTATGGTGAAGTCAAGCTCGGCAGCCAATCTCACTGCCCGCAGCAGCCTAGCGGCATCGTCTTCAAATATTTGCTCGCTTACCCCCCGCACTATCTTGTTTCTCAAATCCTCCTCACCATAAAAGGGGTCGATAAGCTTTAGTTGAGCTTGCTTTTCAGCCAAAAAAGTTGCCAATTTTTTGAAATCCTTATTCGCTTTGCTAGCGGTGACAAATTGACTGAGTTCTATGGCCATAGCATTTATTGTGAAATCGCGGCGAGCAAGGTCAGCTTCAATGTCTCCGGAAAAAGAGGAGAAATCAAAATGCCACTCTGCCCCCTGAGATTCTTGACTTTGCTGCGCATCTTCAATCACCACTACCCTGGCTATGTCGTTGACCTCATCAAGGGGCACAAATTTGCCTCCTATTTCTTTAGCTACTTCGCGAGCTATGGTTATGGCAACACCGCTTACAGCAATATCGATGTCATTTGTTTTTCTTACCAAAAGCCAATCACGGATGAAGCCACCAACGATGTAGCCTTGCCTCCCCTGTAGAGTTAGTAAGCGGGATATCTTGCCTATGGTGGCGGGTAACTTACTTTGTCTTAAGGAGGACATTATTGCAGCCAATTATAGTTTGTTGCAGCACCCACTGTAAAGAGCGATTGGCTTTTCAGGGTCATTTAGGATTATGAATTGGAGTGCATTTCATCAAGATAACATCTGCCAGGGAAGGAAAAGGTCGGGCTGATTTATCTAATATCTTCAGAATGGCATGGGAAACAGAATGGGGAAGCCTGGATAGCAAACTACCCCACAGGGGGAGCCCAAAGAGCAGGGATATCCCCTTCGTTTTCTTGATTTCAAAATGCTGCTTCACCAGGCTGCTCAGGAATGGGTAATCAAATTTATATTGATGGTCTGGTGGTGGCTCCCAAGGCTTCCTTTGCCCGTATAGAGACGGGGAAAGGAACTTTGTGATTGGGTATAGACTCTTCCCCACGTGAAACCCCAGACTTTCAAAATTAGCTATAGCAATTATCATCTCCCCTTCAGGTTTGAGCACACGGGCAATCTCCTCCATTGTCTTGCCGGGCGAGAAAAAATGGTCTAACGCCCCCTTACACATGACTTTGTGGAAGGAGTGCGGCTTGAAAGGCAAGTTCTCCCCTATTCCCTGGGCTAAAGCTACTTCAGCATTGCTTTCACTGAGATACTCTTTAGCCCGGACCATCATCACTTTAGATGGTTCAAGCCCGATAACCCTGGCTCCCTTTTCCGATAGCTGTGCTCCGTCAACAGCCTTGCCGCAACCGATGTCCAATATTAGCTCACCACTGACTGGGGCTACTTCTTCCAGGGTTAGATGGAGCATTTGTTGGAATAAGAATTCCAGGTCAGGGTAGACTATGGGAGGCACCACATCATCGTCATTCCATTCGAGGTCGATTTTTTCTGTATCGCTATTTTGTATCATGGTTCAGCTCCGAGATTCTTATTGCCGAGCTTTGTCAGATTTGCGCAGGGTCGCAGCTCTTTTGTGACTGACCTTGGACTCCTGCCGGCAGGAATACTGGTTAAACCTGGAAATAGCTTTAGCTGCACGTTCCATGGAAGCAAAGACTGGGATGGAAGATGCCAGGAGCTTTTGCTCTATCTGCAGTCGTTCTGGCTCAGCAGATCCAGGTGGTAGAACAACTATTATGGGTTTATTTATCTTGCCTTCGAGTTCTATGAAGAATTCGTTTATTTCCTTCAGTCCTTTCCAAGAGTAGATTGGCAGGAGGATATCTACATCCTCCTGAATTAAGACGATGTCGGTAACATGGTCCCCTGCTACCAAATTTATGGCTTGGAATAGAGTTGTTAAACCTCGGGTTTGTGCCTGGCTTAAATCTACCGGATTACGGAAAATGCTACCTGCTTCTCCTAGGAGTCTGGTCAATTCTTGCTTTGTCTCGGGTGAGAGAGGTGGAATTTCAAGCCCGTTCTCCACACAAACATCCCCGGCGGATACTGAGATACCACCACCCCCGTCGGCCAGCCCCCCGATAATGGCTGTGCCGATACCTTGCCAGCAACGAATCTGTGGGAAGATATGTAGTGTGTCGGTTAGTTCCTCTAAGCTATGCACTTCTATAGCACCAGACTGCCTAAACATCGCTGACCAAATAGCTGCTGAACTGGACAGGGAGCCCGTGTGAGACATGGCAGCCTGAGCGCCAACCTCTGTTCTCCCTCCTTTCCAGACAACCAGCGGTTTGGCCCTGGCTACTACTTTGATGGTGTTAAAAAGGCGACTTCCATCCCTTGTTCCTTCAAGGTAAGCACCAATCACAGTGGTTTTTGGGTCGGCAGCTAAATATTGCAGAAAATCGCTGGCATCCAAGTCAATGCCGTTGCCAAAGCTAACTCCCTTGCTGTAGTTAATATGGCGGGCTATCCCGATTTCCATTAATTTGGCGGCGACGCCGCCGCTTTGAGAGACGAAGCCCACGGAACCGCTCTCGCCAATTCTCCCCAGGGGTGTCATTTTGTGTTCGGGACAATATACGCCGATGCAGTTAGGACCAACTATGCGAATGCCTCCTTGTCGTGCTTTCTCCAGCATTTGTTTCTCTAACTTGTATCCCTCCGGCTTGCCTATCTCGCTGAATCCAGCGGTGAAGAATTGGACAGCTTTGACCTTTTTAGCCGCGCAATCATCGAGAAGGCCCAACACAGACCGCGAGGGGATGGCTACGATGGCGTAGTCTATCTCCCCAGGAACTAGCCTGAGCTCGGGGAAAATCTCAAGGCCCGCAATTCTGCCTCCACTGGAGCCAACAGGGTAAATAGGCCCTGGGAAGCCAGCGGAAATCAGGGTGCTGACCCATCCTGAGCCGATTTTCCTTGTGTTACTCGATGCCCCGACGACGGCAATAGATTTGGGATAAAAGATAGACTCAAACTCCTTAAGCTTTTCCTCGAACAAGGTTAATCCTCAGGAACCTCAATCCGTTTGGTGAAATTCAAGTTTATCAGAATTTTGGTCGTGAGTGGTAGTGGCCAGCAAATCGTTGGCTTGGCAAAACAAACGGATTTAAGGTATGATGCACAGATGGCCATGGATGTAGTAGCTCAGATGAAAAAGTTTGTAGAGCCTGAATCTGTGGCTATTTTTGGCATACCGCGGTCGCCGATGTCAGTAACTGGTGGTGGGACTCTCGATGTGCTGACAAACCTGGTCAACCAGGGTTACCAGGGCAGGATCTACCCTATACATCCACGGGGTGGCAAAATCCAGGGATTAAAAGCCTATGCCTCTGTAATGGAGGTGCCGGAAAATATTGATTTAGCAGTGATAAACCTGCCCCGGGATTTAATTCCCGGCCTGGTTAAGGAGTGCGTCAATAAGGGCATCAGGGCCGTGGCCATATTGACCCAAGGATTTGCCGATGCCGATGATGATGAGGGTAAGCAACTGCAGAGGCAAATTGACGATTTTGTCAGAGGTACGGGAACAAGGATACTGGGACCTAATACTTTAGGCACAGCCAATGCTTATATCAATTTCAGTTCCGCCTTCATGGAAACCCAGATGGAAAAAAATCCCATTGGTTTCATGTGCCAGACCGGGGTTTTCTTTATGAGCCTTGCTGGTTTGAAGCTAATGGGCAAGGCCATTGATTTGGGAAACGGCAGTGATATTCATTTTAGCGAGGGCCTGGAATACCTTGAACAGGATGCCGAGACAAAAGTCATCGGTTTACATATCGAAGGAGCGAAGGATAGCGCAAGATTTCTAAGAGTGGCTCGGCGAGTAGCTTGCAAGAAGCCGATAATTGCTCTCAAGACGGGGAGGGGTGAGTGGGCTGCACGAGCTATTCAATCGCATACAGGCTCCTTGGCAGGTGGGGATAAAATCTGGGATGCAGCTTTTAAGCAGGCTGGGGTGATCAGGGTGGACGATGTGGAGGAATTTACTGATACCATAAGAGCCTTTTATAAATTGGCTCCCATGAAAGGAAGAAGGGTAGGCGTTATTAGTTACACTGGTGGGTTCGGCGTTATGGGCATAGAAGCCTGTCAAAAGTATGGTTTAGAGGTAGCCGAGTTCTCACCCAAAACTACTAGTCTACTGGGTGAAATATTGCCTCCATGGCAAGGGGTTGGCAATCCCGCAGATCTGGGGCCGGCGATAATGGTAAAGAAAATATCGGCACTTGAAACCCTGGAGACTGTGGTAGAAGCCATCTTCGATGACACTGGGGTAGATGCAGTTTTAGGCATATTTGGCGCATTTGCCCCTTCAGTTGGAGCTGCCTATTATCAGGTTGCTGAGAAAGCTGCAATGTCTCATCCAGGTAAGCCCATCGTGTTTTATTTCTATGGGCCTTTTGTAGCTGAAGCTCTGGGGGAATTCCAAGCAAGGGACGGAGTAATGGCCTTCCCCAGCCCTAACAGGGCTATCAGAGCTTTGGGGCATCTGGCAGATTATTCAGAATTTCGTATGAAATCCTGAATTTCGCGTTATTATCACTCCAGGATTATCCGTGCATCAATAGCTACGGCCTTATCTGAATAGGCGAATATAGGATTGAGGTCGAGTTCCTTTATTTGAGGATTTTTCTCTACAAACTCGGATACCTTGACTATTAGCTTTTCCAATGCAGGGATACTGGCTGGCTTTTGGCCTCTGTACCCTTCCAGTATGGGATACCCCTTTATTTCTTTAATCATTTCCTTGGCATCCCTTTCGGTGACTGGGACTATTCTAAAAGACACATCTTTTAACACCTCTACCAGCACACCACCGAGACCAAACATGAGCACAGGGCCGAATTGAGGATCCTTGCTCATGCCAACAATAACTTCCACTCCTTGCGCAGCCATGGATTGCACCGACACACCCTGGATTTGGGCTTTAGGGTATGATTTTTTAATGGCTGATACAATCTCACTATAAGCATTGCCTACCTGGGTAGCGTTGGTCAGTCCTAATTTAACGCCGCCGGAATCGCTTTTGTGCACTACGTCGGCGGAGCTTATTTTCAACACTACAGGGAATCCCATCTTCTTGCTTATGGCAATGGCTTCCTTTTTGCTTCGAGCGAGCTTCGTTTCGATAACAGGGATCCCCCCTTTCTTGAGAAGCTCCTTGGATTCGACCTCGGTTAACAGATTTTGACTCTTTATCATTGCTTGTCTCCCTCCATCACTATGCTTTTTTCTAATTAGCCCTAATTGTACCCCATCCCTAATTTTTTCTCCAGTGGGTTCGTGGTTTGACTTATCCACTAAAGCAAGGTAGCATAGTGGTTTTGAGTCTCAGGTAAGGAAATCATCACGGATTGGGCTGCAGCTTTGTATTTGATTGTAAATAATGTGGCCAAGGGCTAGTGATTAAATCAGATTTAGGCGGCATTTTTGACCCAAAATCAGTGGCAGTGGTGGGGGTTTCTGGTAAAGGGCCGGGACCACAATTTGGGGGAGCGCACTTTTTGGACGCTTTGCTCAGTTGTGGCTTCAAGGGAAATATTTATCCCGTAAACCCTAAAGGCGGAAAAGTCTTGGGACTAAAAGTCTATCCCAGCCTCATGGATATCTCCGAGCCTGTAGATTACGTCGTCTGCTGCATTGCAGCTCCGCAAGTGCCTCAACTGGTTAAAGACTGTGCTGCCAAAGGTGTGAAGGCAGTTCAGATATACACCGGGGGCTTTTCTGAGAATGGCACTGAAGAAGGCAAGCGGTTGGAGCGGGAAATTGCTGCCTTGGCCAGCCAAAATGGTATCCGTGTTATCGGGCCTAATTGCGTAGGAATATACTGTCCTCGAACTGGGCTCGCCTTTCTCCCCGATTCTCCCAATGATACAGGACCTGTGGCTATCATAAGTCAAAGTGGTGGTAACTCTTTTCACCTTGTTCGGGAAGGAGCTAAAAGGGGAATAAGGTTCAGCAAGGTCATTTCTTATGGCAATGCCTGCGATGTCAACGAGAGCGATTTGCTCGAATTATTAGCCAATGATGAAGATACCAAGGTAATAGGGGCTTATGTCGAAGGGGTAAAGGATGGCAGGAGGTTTGTCCGAGTGTTGGGGGAAGTGGCTAAGGCGAAACCGGTGATAGTGCTTAAAGGGGGGATCGGTGAAGCTGGAGCCAGAGCAGTAGCATCGCACACGGGAGCTTTGGTGGGGGCAGAGGAAGTATGGGATGGGCTTTTGCGACAGCTTGGTGTCATAAGGGCTTACAGTATAGAGGAGCTTGTGGATCTGGCAGTGACCTTTTCTTGTCTGCCTACAGTTTCGGGAAAGAGAGTGGGCATTGTTGGTGGTGGCGGAGGCTCTTCAGTTCTATCCACTGACGATTGTACCAGCGCTGGGCTTACGGTGCCACGTTTCCCGGTAGCAATTCAGGACAAACTAAAGGGCTATATGGAGAAGGGAAATACGGGCGTTATTTTGAGTAACCCAGTGGATCTCTCGGATCAAGGCTGGGGTGTATTTGACGATTGTATCAGGACGATACTTGATTATGATGGAATTGATTTGGTAATTCTCCAGTGTGCTGCTGGACCGATACCTTCAAGCGAGGTACTTAAGTCACTTGGTGCACTATTCGTCGATAGCATTATCAAGATTCGCCAGGAATCAACTAAACCAGTTGTGATAGTAGTGCATTCCCTAATTTCTGATGTCAGCTGGTGGGTGGCTGCTGAGACGGAGCGGAGATGTGGTGAAGTCGGCATACCTTTTTACCATTCCTTAAGCAACGCAGCCAAAGCTATTGCTCGTTTTTTTGATTATCATGAGCGCAGGAGTCAGCGGAATCTCTGATGGCATGAATATAGTATCCGGTCTCTTGTTGAGGGCAAGAAAGCGTGGTAACAAAGCCAGAGTTGGATCATATCTTTAATCCCAAGTCGGTGGCAATCGCTGGAGTTTCCAGCAAAGAAACGACTTTGCCCAGTCAAGGGCAAAGATTCCTTCAGACCCTGCTCGATTATGGATTCAAAGGCAAGATTTATCCTTTAAATCCCAAAGGTGGGGAGATCCTAGGGCTAAAAATGTACCCTAATGTCAAAGATGTTCCCGAGCCAGTTGATTATGTTATTTCTTGTATACCGGCCCTGGCAGCACCACAGTTAATAAAAGACTGTGCTGCCAAAGGGGTGAAGGTGGTTCACCTCTTTACCTCTGGCTTTTCCGAGGCTGGCACTGAGGAAGGCAAGCAATTGGAAAACGAGCTTTGCTCGTTAGCCCGTCAAAGTGGAATGCGAATTCTTGGGCCAAATTCTGCCGGGATATATTGTCCTAAGGCAGGCTTAACTACGCGGACTGACTTTGCCAAGGAGAGCGGGTCGGTAGCTCTTATTGCTCAAAGTGGGGGTAATTACACGTATACTGTTCGGGAAGGAGCAAGGCGAGGCGTCATGTTCAGCAAGGCGGTTTCCTATGGCAATGCCGCTGATATAAATGAGACCGAGTTGCTCGAATATCTGGCTGCTGACCCTGATACCCGAGTAATACTTGCCTACATTGAGGGGGTTAAGAATGGCAAGCTCTTTGTGCAGGTACTGAGGGAAGCGGCGAAAATAAAGCCAGTCGTGGTGCTTAAAGGCGGTATTACTGAGTCTGGGGCCAGGGCAGCCGCCTCACATACTGGCGTTCTGGCTGGGTCGGAGAGAGTCTGGGATAATCTACTACGTCAGGCAGGTGCCATAAGGGTTTTCAGTTTGGAGGAGCTCATAGACATGGCCGTGACTTTCTCTTATATGCCCCTCCCCCGGGGAAGAAAGACAAGCATTCTTGGCGTTGGCGGCGGAGCTACCGTTTTGGCTACTGATGATTGTACTGGCGCCGGCCTAATAGTGCCAAGGCTTTCAGAGAGAATTCGCGAGAGGATCGGCCGCTTGCTCAAAGAGGAGTCGGGAACAATCTTGGGCAATCCCATGGACCTCTCTCTTGAAGCTTGGGATGCTGGATTTTACCAAGTTCTCAGTATACTGGCTGAATATGACGCCGTTGACTTGACTATGGTCCACATCCCCTTAGGTTTGGCCCCTTACCAGTCTTCTGTGCAGCATAAACTGTGGGACTTCCTTTTAGAGGAGGTTGTCAAGGCTCATAGAGAGTTAGCCAAACCAGTGATACTGGTGCTTCATCTTCCCTCCTTTGGTGAAGACTATGAATGGATACTTAATGCCCAGAGAATCTGCTATGAAGCTGGCATCGCTGTCTATCACTCAATAGGGAATGCAGCCAGGGCCGTTGATCGGTTCCTGAGCTATCATGAACGCAAACTTGCGGGGATTCGGGGCTAGCCTGTCCTGCCAAATTCCTTCTCTAGTTGATGCGAACTTAAGTGAATCATGGTTGGCCGGCCGTGTGGACATGCGCGCGGTTGCTTGGTTTGTTCTAGCTGCTTTATTAGCTCTCGCATCTCTTCATTGCTTAGTTGTTGCCCTGCTCTGATAGCACCATGGCAGGCCAGAGATTGAGCTATCTTCTCCTCCCAGGGATTTAGACCTTCTTTGCTGGCAAGGCTATCAAGCAGCGCACTTATTATCTCAATAATATTCGCTCTCGCCATTAGTGCCGGTATAGCGCGTATCACATAGCTTCTATTTCCGAAAGGCTCAATAGTGAAGCCAAACTCGGCCAAAAACTCTTTACTAGCTTTCAGAGTTTCTTCCTCCCTGGGGCTAAGCTCTATGGTTATGGGCTGGAGTAACCCCTGGACTTCAACTTCCTTTTGTGACCACTGGGCTAAAATTCGGTCATAAAGTATGCGCTCATGGGCAGCGTGCTGGTCGATGAGATAGAGTCCGGTGGGTCCCTCGGCGATAATATAAGTATTGGCTAGCTGCCCCAGCACTCTCAAAAGTGGTAATTCCATGGTCGGCAACTGGGCAACAACAAAAGCAGGCTCGTTATCCATTACCATGCTGGGGCTCTGCCACTGCCCTGGGCTGACTGAGAAGGGCACAGCTTTCGAGCTGGCTATAGGCGTCTTGGCTAATGTGCCCTCTATTGCCTTCTGTACGCTGCTAAATACCGCTTGCTCATGGCAAAACTTTATTTGAGCTTTGGCAGGATGGACGTTTACATCAAGCTCTTGAACCGGCAGGGAGATATTGATTACTGTGATGGGATGCTGGCCATCCATAAGTAAGCCACGATAGGCTTCCTCGGTTGCCCGAGTTAGCAAGGGACTGCGCACCCACCTTCGATTGACGAAGAAGCTGAGGTAGTTGCGGTTAGAACGGGCCAGGGAAGGTGGGCTTGTTAAGCCGTCGACTTCAGCCAGTCCGTCCTTTTGTTCCACCTTAAGCATCCTTTGAGCTAGCTCTGAGCCGTATATCTCATTTACCACATCACGCAGGTCGCCGTTGCCTGTAGTGCGCAGGCTGGGACGTTTATCGAGAGCCAGGCTGAACTTGACCTCGGGAAAAGCCAGGGCGTACTGGCTTACCAGATGGGCGATATGGCTATTTTCGGTATTAACCGATTTGAGAAACTTAAGTCGCACGGGGAAGTAGCGGAACAGTCGGCGTACGGTTATAGTAGTGCCTGGGGGTCTGGCTCGGCCCTCCTTGCGGACTACGTCGCCCTTTCGCAAACACATATAGCTGCCAGTTGGATCGGAGGATGTTTGGGTTAAGATTTCCACTTCGGCAACAGCGGCGATGCTGGGCAAGGCTTCGCCCCGAAAGCCGAGGCTGCCAATGCTTCCTAAGTCGGTAATATTGCTTATCTTGCTCGTGGCATACCTGTGGAAGGCAAGCTCTAGCTCCGATGCCGGTATGCCTGCCCCATTATCGCTCACTTTAATTAGCTCTACTCCACCGCCCTGGGCTTCTAGGGAAATCTGAGTAGCTCCAGCATCGAGGGAATTCTCTATCAGCTCCTTGACCACCGAGGCTGGCCTCTCGACTACCTCCCCAGCAGCGATCTTGGCGACAACCTCCGACTCTAAAACCTTAATTGGCATATGCTTAGGCCTTACCTTCAATCAAATTCTCAACTTTACTCTTGGCTTCTTCAAGAAGCCGTCTTGACTTCCGCCAAGCTCGGTGTCCGTCTCCAATCAATTGCACAATCTGTTCGCTAACTCGCTTTGGAGGCATTGCAACAGGCAATTCAAGCAGGTCATCGGTCGAGATGGCCGGATACATAGAAGCTTTTGTTTTTAAATCTAATATTTCGCAGACAATGGGCAGCCGCAAGAAAACGAGAAACACCTCAGGTTGAATACCCGTTGCCTGAAAAACCACGAATCCGGAAGAGCACACATACCCCTCTTGTTCCTCTTCGATAAGCGCTGATAAGCGACGAATTGGCCGCACAGTTGAGGTAATAACATCATTTGTATGAACGGCCCAGGTAGCGCGGCTCGGGGCAGCTTCGCCTAAGACCTTCTCGCTATCTGCCAACCCGTTCGAATGTACATTGCCAATTTCTATGTAATTGAAAGGTTGGCCTGCCCTAGCCTTGAATGGGTCTTTACTGACCTTTGCTATGTCTTTGACCTGAAGCCCCGACTGTCCTAATAAAGAAAGAGCATGCTCATACTTGGGCTGGAAGTGCTCGGCGTCCAGGCGGCCCGCTTCCTTGGTCTTTTTGAAGGGCACAGTCCAACAAAGCTGGTGGCTCAGGTCCAGGTCTTTGAAGCCAATTTCATCCAGCAAGAGTTGCTCAGCTTGGAGATAGAGGGATTTTGACTGAAAACCTTGCTTTGTGGCGATTTCCACGATATTCTCAATCTCAGTTTGAAAACTGAGACTTGGCAGAGGAACTAGCATATTCTTAATATCGGAGGAAACAATTGTTTCTTGGGATGTCTGCATTTTCGCCCGAGCTATTTGCAGATTTCCGTATCTTGAATTCAGGAAAACCCATAAGTAGACGGGCGATATCTTTGAAGAGTCGACCTCCAGCCTTATGAGGTTTGGGCTGATAATGGCTCCTTCGTACTCTGAATCAACTAAACCAGTTTTCCCCACATAACCTCTTACACTGATTATAAGATCGTATTTCTTAAGAATGGTCTTAGGAAAGCTTTCGCTGGTTTCTCTTGAGATGTGATCCGCCTTCGTATTGTCGATCACGCCTTGTGCGTCAATATCTTCCCCTTTAAGCACCAAGACTCCATGATCTTGGTAAACCAAGTTATAGAAGGAAGGATAACGATAGATTAGCTTGCACAGACTACCCACATTCGCCACCTTGGGTTGTTGTTTAAGGATACGCGCAATTTCCAGATACTTCGGCTGATAATACTCGGCATCCAGCCTCATTGCCCCTTCAAGCTGCGACTTCCGCACCATGGAAATTTGAGCCATTCTCTACCCTCTCCAGAAATCAAGCCCTTGGTCTCGGGCAAATTGGATGAATGCTTCGGCGATGTCATCCAAGTCATGGTCGACCTGATGCTTTCCGTTCTCGTCCAGAATGTAGGAGCCATCAGGGGCTTTCTTGAAAACGTAGCTTCCGCTGTTATCCTTGCCTGGCTTCTCTGAAGCAGCCATAAAGACCGGGTAATCATCCGTAATATCGTCTTCATTCCGCCACTTTTGCAAGAAGATGACGCTGGTCTTGGTGCCGGTGAATGGCTTGAAGGTGTTGACATGCAACCCCACTATGGCGACAAGCCGAGCCTTGTCGCCTATAAACTTGCGGATATACTCAGCGTTGGTGTTATTAAGATTGCCCTGGGGTGAGACGATAGCCATCCTACCGCTAGGCTTGAGGAAGCGCAGACAACGCTCGATGAAAAGGACATCACGGGTCAACCTGTTTACCCTCTTGTGTTTAGTGCTGTCCCCCTTATAGGCTAGGTCAAAAATGCCCAGAATTTCAGGCTGAGTGATATTGCCTGCAAATGGGGGATTGGTCATCACTACATCGAACTTACCATCATATATAGCTGCTGCTAGCCCATCGGTGCGGTTCTTCCACTCCCTCGGGTCAAGCGAGTTTACCCGGTAGACATTGGTCTTGCCATCGCCAGCGATTAGCATCATGGCTTTGGCAACTCGGGCGAGCCTGGGGTCAAAATCTATAGCAAAGAGGTTAGAGTTGGCATACCGGAATCTTCTCTCCCTCCAGTCGCTGCCATATTTCGCCTTAAGGTAGTGTTCGGTAACCCAGTTGAGAGAGTGGATCATGAAGCCGCAGGGGCCGCAGGCGGGGTCGAGGGCTACTTCATTGGGCTTGGGGTTAAGCATCTTGACGCACATCTTGACCACTTGGCGAGGGGTGAAGAATTGCCCTTTGTCTGGCTTCTGCTCTGGGTTAATCATATACTCGAACGCGGCATCCATGACGTCAAGGTCAGTATCAAAGAACTTCTTGGTCTGAAAGGCTGAGGCGACAGCCACGAGCGCTTCGGGTGTGAGCTCTATTTTGTCGCCTTCTCCAAAGATGCCAGGCCAGGATGATTTTGCCTTCTTAAATAGCCCATCCAGTCTCCGGTACTGTTCCTGGGGTGTAGCTGTGGTGGTGCGAAACTCCATGATGTCGTTATCGCCCTTGTCAAACTCATCCCATAGCTTGGCGAAAATGAGAGGGAAAATGGCATCAAAGGCGCTCACCCCCGCGTTGGCTAAAACCGTGTTCTCTAGCTCCAGAACCATTTCCTTCAAGTCGTGAATGGGTTCTAGCTCGAACTTTCTGATGGGAGTCTTCACATCGTCCAGGTCCTCATTGACCGCAGGCAGCCGTTTGAGTGTTTCAAAAAGGTTGGGTTCGGTTCGCAGTTGGTAGACTTCTTCGTTTCCGTTGAGCCAGCCACCGTAGTAAACGCCTGTAGCATTCATATAAGAGTGCAACTGCTCCAGACCATCCTTGCGGAGAGGCTTTTTAACCTCAATGATGATATAGGGAGTTTCTTTACTGTCCCCTGCATAGACCACTATGTCAGCTTTCTTGCTGGCATACGTGGAGCCCATCTTTATGGGCACTTCTACATCGAGCCGCTTCAAGGGATAGAGGAGGTCGTCAGTGAGTTTGTTTATAGTAAGCTGGCGGATAATTTCTTCGGGCTTGGCAACTTTCTTTCTATCCGAGACTGGACATTTGATAAAGAACTTGCCATCCTCCTCAAAGATATTGAGTTTCACCAGATCTGCAGACGGGAAAATCTTAAGCCCGTGCTTTACTTCTGGATCCTTGAAGATTATATCCAGAATTCCACCTATAGCTTTAGGTATATTTGCCATGCTAACCCAAACTAAGCCTTGACTCTTCCCTTATCTTAACTTCTTTATATTCTATTTTACACGTTTTCGTGTATTTTGTCAATGGATTATGATGGAAAATCGAAATCCTTCTCGATTTTTTCCAGGGGTGCCAGGCTGGCAAGGAGCTTCTTAACCCCTGCCTCTTCAAAGGCTACGGTCAGCTCCTGGTCATCCCTTGTAGGATTGCAATTCATCACTATGCCAGGGCCGAATTTGCTGTGGCGGATATGGTCGCCGACCTTTAGCGCTAGAGTGCCAAGGGGTGGAGGTGAAGGTTGGAAGTCCCGATTAAAATCGGGACTAGCTACAGGAGTCGGGCTCTCCTCCCATAGACCTCTTGGGCTTATTAGGTGTGGTGAGATGTCTTGGAGGAAGCGGGAAGGGGGGTTTGCTGTGCTGCCGCCGAATAGACTTCGACGGTAGCTGCGCAAGAGATGGAGTCGCTTCTTGGCTCTGGTTATTCCCACGTAGCAAAGGCGACGCTCTTCTTCCATCTCTGCCGGATCGTCGAAAGATCTTCTGTGTGGGAGAATCCCTTCCTCCAGGCCAACAATAAAAACCGCAGGGAATTCCAGTCCTTTAGCTTGATGCAAGGTGATCAGAGTCACGGCATCAGCTTTTTCATCCAGTTCATCTATGTCCGATACCAGGCTTACTTTTTCCAAAAATGCGGCTAAAGCCTCTTCAGGGTCGAGCTCATCATAGTCGCTAGCAACGCTTTTGAGCTCCATTACATTCTCCCATCTCTCCTCACCGTCCTCTTTGTCCAGAATGTATTCTCTATATCTGGTCTGCTCCAATATTTCATCCAGTAGACCGGAAAGCCTTAGCTCACGGCTTTGGGCGATAAGATTAGCCATAAGAGCATCAAATCCAGCCAGGGCTTGAGTAATCCGCGGAGGAAGAGATTGCTTCGTTTCGCTCGCAATGACATCGTGTCCCACTTGCCTTAAAGCCTCGAAGAGGGAGGCATCATGGGCTTTTGCCCAGGATTGAAGCTGGCTGAGGGTGCGCTGCCCAATACCTCTCCCGGGGACATTTATTATCCGGGACAGGCTAATATTATCCTGGGGATTGTGAATGAGTCTGAGGTAGGCAATAATAT
The DNA here is from genome assembly GCA_964638975.1 of uncultured Dehalococcoidales bacterium. Taxonomy (GTDB): domain Bacteria; phylum Chloroflexota; class Dehalococcoidia; order GIF9; family AB-539-J10; genus RBG-13-51-36. Next base: position 68,064 of record CAZXAJ010000002.1, on the reverse strand, counting down.
CCTTGACCTCTTTCCTTTGGTAAAAGCGCGTGCCACCAACAAGCCTATAAGGCACACCGTATCTCAGGAAAGTCTCCTCTAGGATCCGTGACTGGGCATTAACCCGATACATGACGGCGCAATCTTTGAGTGCTATTTGCTCTTGGCTGATGAGCTTCTCTATCTCGTTGACCACGGATTGAGCTTCTTCCTCGGAATTGTAAGTTTCGATAACGGTTACCGAAGGTCCATCTTCGTTTTCCGTCCACAGCTTTTTAGGCTTGCGCTGTACATTGGCCGAGATTATATCTGAGGCTACCTCTAAGATTGTCTTGGTGGAGCGATAGTTCTGCTCTAAAAAGACCACTTTGGCTTCGGGATAATCCTTCTCAAAGCTCAGTATATTGCGTAAATCAGCAGACCTCCAGGAGTAGATGGATTGGTCGGGGTCGCCGACCACGCACAGATTACGGTATTTCCCCGCCAGTTGCTTCATCAGCATATACTGGGCGATGTTGGTGTCCTGAAATTCGTCAACAAGGATATGAACATACTTAGACTGGTATCTGCTGAGGATTTTAGAATGGTCTTGGAACAAATGCACCGTCCTCATCAGCAGGTCGTCGAAATCCACTGCCTGCCCCTGGCTGAGAGATTCCTGATAGCGCTGATAAACCCTGCTGACTATCTCCTCAAAATAGCTATTAACCCACTGGGCATAGTCTTTAGGGCCGAAAAGGCGGCTCTTAGCTGCGCTGATGGCTGAGTGTAGAGCCCGAGGAACGTATTGCTTGGGGTCGAGACTGAGTTCTTCCATGGCTTGTTTTATCAAGCTTAGCTGGTCCTCGTCATCGTAGATAACAAAACTTGCGTCAAGCCCTATAGCTTTACCCTCACGACGGAGAATTCGGGCACAGATGGCGTGAAAGGTGCCCAAAGTTAATGCCTCTACTGCCTGCCCCAGGAGTTGTTCCAACCTCTCCCTCATTTCTCGGGCAGCCTTGTTAGTAAAGGTAACAGCCATTATGTGGTGAGGGCTGACGCCGCAGACTTTAATTAGATGAGCGACCCGATGGGTAATCACTCTGGTCTTGCCGCTGCCGGGACCAGCTAAGATAAGCACAGGGCCTTCAATGGCTTCTACAGCTTCTCTCTGGGCGGGATTAAGCGTGGCCAAGATATCCATGGAGACTCGGGAATTATTATAGCATTGGGAAGGGAGAAGCCCCAAAGAGCAGAGCCCCTGGAGGACCAAATAAGCTACAATTTGGCGAAGGTATCCCAAATCAAAAGGTGACAGGTGGCCCCTGTACCCAAATGACGAGGTGCCCCTATGGTTGTGCTCTAGGCTCGTATTGTGGCTATGGGGCTTATATTGTACAATGGTGCTGAAAAACTGAGGGATAGAGGGGGTGCAGGAAAAAGGCTTGGGACTGTCCTAGGAAGGTGGTTTTGTTTTTCTACTGTGGGCATCCCTTGCAGCAACTTGGGTGGTATCAAGAACTTCGATCTCTATGGGGTAGTTCCAGTGAGCTACATGCCTGAGGAGCATATAGGCTGCAATCGGGTAAGAACTTATCATGTGCAGGGCAGGCAGGCAACTCCTGTATCCGAGTGGCGAGAAGCCCAGACGCTCAAGCCTTGAATTTGCCCATGAACTTTCTGCTAACTCACAAGGGATTCACTGCAAGGTATATAGTCCTAAACAAGGTCGAGGCTGCTGCAAGGAGTGATAATCCTTCGGTAGTATTCTCAAGGAGGTAGTACAAGTGCGATACCGGAAGCTTTTTGAACCGGCTATGATAGGAACGATGGAGGTGAAAAATAGGACAAAATTTGCCGCCACTGGTACTGGCTTTTGCTCTGAGGATAGAAAGGTAACTGATCGCGAGATAGCTTGGCTAGTGGAGCGGGCTAAGGGGGGAGTGGGCCTAGTTACCGCTTCCGGCACAGCCCCTCATCCTACAGGTGTCTGGTCACGAGTGCAACTCCCAAATTGGGACGATAGCCACATTCCTGAATTGAGAAAGCTTGCCGACGCTATTAAAGAGCATGGAGCTAAAGCCTGCCTTCAAATAGTCCATACGGGGAGATATGCCAGCGTCAAAGAGGGGCCGGTTGGGCCTTCAGACACCCCCGCCACATTGCGTCGGTTCCAAAAGGTGAGGGCATTGAATCTAGAAGAGATCGAGACTTTAGTGGAGGCTCATGGGGAGGCAGTCAGAAGAGCTAAAGAAGCGGGCTTTGACGCAGCGGAAATAGGGGCCATGGCTGGATATTTGATAGCTAGCTTCCTTTCTCCTTGGACAAATAAGCGCACCGATGGATATGGGGGGGAGTTGGAAAAAAGAGCCAGGTTTCTTGTGGAGTGTATAAGAAGCGCAAGGAAAAAGGCAGGCGCTGGCTATCCTCTGTTGGTGCGTATGTGTGGGGATGAGCGCATAAAGGGTGGAAATACGCCAGAGGATATGAGAAGCATTGCCAAGCTTTTGGAGGAAGCTGGAGTGGATGCTATTAGTCTAACAGTGGGCTGGCATGAATCAAGGGCCCCTGGTCTTACTATGGAAATCCCTCCTGGCCATTGGCTCTATCTGGCAGAGGGGATGAAAAAGGTGCTTGATATCCCGGTATGCATGGCTTTCCGACTTAATTCCGCTGAGATTGCCGAACAGGCCATTGAAGATGGGATACTGGATTTCTGGGAGATGAGCCGGCCCTTAATTGCCGACCCAGAACTCCCTAGCAAGCTGGCTCAAGGACGCGAGGAAGACATCGCCCCGTGTATCGCATGCATGCAAGGCTGCTACAATCGGGTATTTCACGACCAGCCGGTAAGGTGCTTGATAAATGCCCGAGCAGGCAAGGAGTGGGATAAGAGCTATGAGATCAGGCCTTCGCCAGTAAGGAAAAAGGTTCTAGTGGTAGGGGGAGGTCCTGGTGGCCTTGAGGCGGCTAGAGTGGCAGCACTGAGAGGGCATGACGTGACATTATGTGAAAAGGGATCGAGCCTTGGCGGACAGCTGAAACTGGCATCCACTACTCCCTGTAGGGGGGAAATGGGAAACGCAATTAAATATCTCTCTACGCAGGTGAGAAAGCAAGGTGTGAAGCTTGTTTTTCAGCAAGAAGTCACTCCCGCCTTGGTTAGGGAGATGAAGCCACAGGTGGTAATAGTGGCCACCGGTTCTATTCCTGTCATCCCCGAAATCCCGGGGGCGCAGCATGGACAGGTAGTAACTGCCCGTGAGGTATTGAACGGTGAAGTGGAGGTGGGCCATCGGGTGGTGGTTTTTGGGGGACGTCAGATAGGGGTTCAAACTGCTGAATTTCTAGCAAATCAGGGTAAAGAGGTAACCATAATTGAGGAATCGTCCAAGATAGGGCGAGATATTACCATTTTCGATGTGTGGGGGTTCAGGATGAGGCTTTCTAAGCTAGGGGTTAGGGTGTTAACCAATTCCACCCCAAAAGAAATAACCCTCGATGGGATAACCGTGGTTAGCGGAAAAGAAGAAAAGACTGTTCCTGCAGATACAGTGGTAGTTGCCTGGAAGGCGAGAGCTAATAAGGAACTCTGGGAGAACTTGCAAGGAGAAATAGGCACGCTCTTTGCAGTAGGCGATTGCATCGCACCCCGGAAGGCCATCAATGCTATCCATGAAGGCTTTCGAGTGGGAGTCCAAATATAAGGCTACATTATGCCACACCCTTATCTTCCTCAGGTATGGATGTGCAGCTTGACCTTGGATACCACCACATTATGTCCCCCAGGGAAGTGAGGCGAACTCCATCCAAGGAGGAGTGAGAAATAGAGCAAACACAGGAAAGTTCGGGTTATTCTGATGGCAGGATTGCTACGCTTACTCCACGCTTGCTGCTTGTTCTCCTCCGTGAGCAGATGACGGATTCCCGACACCAGAGCAGAAGTAACAGCTAGGACTGCCTCTTCTTTTTATAGGCGTCCACTATCTCGATGAAGGCATCTATCTTATCATGGGTAGCTTCCTCATCGTAGTTGCGGACATCTACTATGTCTCCTTCAAGCATTAACGTAGGTATGTCCGAGTGTTCCTTCAACACATTCATCTGGTGCAGCTGCCCAACATGTATCGTGCGGCAGGTCCGGGCCTGATGGAAGACTACTCCATCTATCTTGTAGTCATCAATCAATTCTAAAAACCACTCCACCCAGGGGTGTTGGCTGTTCTTCTGAGCCTTCTCGTACCAGTGCGTAAAGCCATCGTAGAACCTCCAGGCCATGCGCTCCAGAGGATTGGTTATGCTGGCAGGTATTTCGAGAGGCACAAAGGGGTGGTAAACAACCTCTATAGGGAACACTGCTCCCAGGGTCTCGAAGTAGTTGAACAACACCAGACCATACCAGGGCGGCAGGCTTAGGGCCCACATCAAGCGGTACTTCTCGTCGGGGATGGCCCCAATTTTATTGTCCACCCGATACTTTATTTCATTATATAGTTCCCGATAAAAGTTATATGCTTCTTGGGTGCCCATGTTAAAATAACCGGGGACCATGGTATTCAGGGCATCTTCGGTGGGCATCGGGGCTGGAACCGCCCTCCGCAACTGATAAGTATCGTACCACAGCTTTATGGTCCGCTCGCTGAGATCAACAACCTCGCTCAGCCGATCCCAGTCCATCTTTCTCCCCAGTTGCCGTTCTAGGAAATCAACAAGCCCCTTAAGCTCCTCCACTGCATACTTGAGGTAGTAGTCTTTCACCTCTTTGAGGTCGATATGGGTGTAGTGTAGGGGTGGGTTGAGCAGGCCGAGGATATGCGTTGGGGCATTGGTATAGCGTTGTGCCGCTTGATACCACTTATACCTGGGGTCGCAAATCATCATCCCGGTGCCCAGCATCACGGTGGGGAATTCCATGCCACCATCGGGAGCATCCGGCGGCATCTCCCCCAATTCATGGCGTATAGCATCGAAGCCCAAGCCGCAGGTGGCATAGGTGCATAGGTGTCTGGGATAACCCTCAGCTTCTGCTTTGGAGAGGAAGCGTTCGGCATCCAATTTGGCAGCACAGAGCCCGGCATAGTTCTCTGTCCCCACTGTCACTACGTCCATGGCCCTCAAGATATCGTCATAAAAACTGGCTATGAAGAGATAAGCTATGGGGTCCCCCCTCGCCCTGGCCTCGTGGGCTTTCTGGGCCAGCCCTTTGACCATGCGACGTACTCCCTTGGCAGTTTCCGTTGATTTTTCGGCGGTTGTCTTTTGGGGCCCTTCTAAAATGGCCTTCATCATCAGTTCTTTGAGTTTTTCAGCAGCGCTCTGTCCTTTCGGTGCTTCCACAATCCCTCCTTTTAACTGACTGTTTCCAAAAAGGCCTGAATCCTGGTCTTCAGCCCAGCAATGCCACTTAGAGGATAGTCTCCTTCGATTTCAAGCACAGGCAGGCCCTTTCTCCCCAGATACTCCTTTGCATCCGGGGCATCGAAGGCGTGAGTATCGCAATATCTAGTGATATAGAGGATAACGCCGTTGACCTTGAAATCCTTGGCGAATTCATAGAGGTAGCCAAACCTGTTCTTCAGGTCCGCTTGGTGGCTTCCCGGACTCTCTCGGTAGGTCCGGGGACAGCGCAGCTTCTCCAGATAGCTCCTGGCTATGCTAGCTATAGGGTTATCGCTCTCCCCAACCTCAAACCAGTAAGGTCTGGTGCCGAAGCAAAGGTCATCGATAACTACATTAGCGCCACTTTCCTCGACCAGCTCGATGAAGGAGGTCTCCTCGTTCCCAGTCCCGTATATCATTAACCTGGCGGGCTTTTTCTGAGGACCATCGCTCCTCGCCTGGACCTCTTCAATGGCAGTCTTGAGCAATTCGTTGGCCTCGGTCACCGGAGTGCTCATAACGGCTACTATCACCTTGGTCATCTCGGCGCCAGAAAGGAGGGGTGGGTCCTGCTTTCTCAGCTCGTATAGCTTTCGGACCAGGGCCCTTTGCTCATTATGTAGTTGAATTGACCGGCTAAGCGCTTCAACGGTGACCTCGCGTCCACTAAACCTCTCCAGGCTTCTTTTGAAGGTCCCCAACTCTGTTTCGAAGAAATCGAAGGAGGCTGGAGACAGCGTATGGGGAACGTTTACAAAGTGAGCGTAGGTATGTTTGATATTATACGTCCAGATTTCATATAGCTTGACGATATTGTCGCATGCGTGGGGAACAACGTAGCCATCGAGGAAATCATAACTCCCTTTAAGTGCTATATCGAGGCAACTGCGGGTAAAGGGACAAGCGATGGTCTCGAGGTAGGCATCAGCAAGGGTGATAGGTTCTTTCATATTCCCTGTAATCCTGTAGGGAATGAGGTCAGCTGCAGTTATCATCTCCACAGGGGTGAAAGAGCACAGGTAGCCGATTATCTTCTTGCCCTCGGCTTTCAGTTCCTTAGCTCTTCGGTCACGGTTCTGGTATATTTGCTCAGCCTTTTTCAATCCTTGAGTCATTTTCCTTACCCTTCTTACTAGATTACCTCTTCATCCTTCAGCTTGACGATGTCGTCCCAGGTGTAGCCGGCTATCTCGGTGAGTATCTCCTCTGTGTGCTGACCAAATTCAGGGGCTTCCCTCCTTATTGACATTGGTGTCTTCTCGAAGGTAATGGGAAACCCTACCGTCTTCATCCGGCCAAAAATAGGGTGCTCAAATTCAGTCACGTAATCATTAGCCAACACTTGGGGGTCTTCAGTTAAGTCTTTCATATTGTTGACCGGGGCATATATTACGCCGTTCTCCTTAAATATTCTTTCCCATTCCTCTCTAGTTTTGGTGGCAAAGGTCTCATCGAAGATGGAGACGAGTTCTGCGCAATTCTTTGCTCTGTTATCCATGCTGTCAAACCGGGGGTCCTTTTCCAGCTCGTCAAGCCCCATTGAGTGACAGACAATGGGCCAGAATTTGTCTGGCGAGAGATGAGCCAGGGCGATCCACTTGCCATCGCCGCACTTATAGTGGTTCCACAGCGGATTCCCGGCGGTATTTCTGGCGATTCTCATTCCCCAGAGGTCAGCCATGGTGCAGAAACATACAGGGTGTCCCAGGAGAAAGGTCAGGCCTCCTAAAATAGAGCCATCCACCTTCTGCCCTATTCCGGTCCGTTCTCTATGAAGGAGGGCAGCCAGTATGCCCATGGCTGCCATTACAGCTCCAGTTTGATCACCAATCCCTCCCTGGATGGGCACCGGGTCCATACCTGGTTCCCCAGCTATCTCCATAAGGCTCGACCTGGCTACCCCGGTATAATCGGCGGAGGGATTATCCTTATCTGGACCCTTTGGTCCCCAGGCATTGGCGTGGGCATAAATTAGGCGTGGATTATATTTGGAAAGGGTTTCGTAGTCCATGCCTATTCGCTCAGCCACACCCATGCGGAAATTCTGCACAAAGACGTCTGATTTTTCCACCAGCTTGTAGATGATTTCCTTACCCTTGTCCTTTCTCAAGTCCACGGTGAGGCTCCTCTTATTGCGGTTGCCAGCCTCGAAGTAAGGATTTCTTGCCACCTCTTTCCCTCCTACCATGGCCCCGGCCACCCTTAACATCCCTCTGCCTAGGTCACCTCCGACACGCTCCTCTATTTTAATCACATCAGCGCCCATATCACCCAAAATCATGGAGGCAACCGGTCCTTGTTGAAATATTGTCCAGTCCAAGACTCTGATGCCCGCGAGTACCATAGCCATCTCTCACCTCCTTGATGATTTGTTGGGAAAATTCGACACATCCCAATCCACTTTCTTCGACCTCCTGGGCGAAGTCACCAGGCTATCTCTTTCCCCTCCCGTTAAACTCTCCAGAAGGGATTATAGGCTCCCCTGGTCTTTCGGTCAAGCCAGTCCTTGCCCACATTCTCAGCATGGAGGGCAGGAACAAGGATGGCCGGGACAAACAAGCCATTTACCAGAAGGCGTCTGCTGCCTCTCTTGGCCTGGGAATTGCTAAAGCAAAAAATTTACAAGGAGGACGAGAATGATGTCTTTAATGGTTTTCGTATGCCTTAGATTTTCTTATCACTCCTCCGTTGGAAGCACGGGGGCCTCCCGCCAGTCGGTCACGCGAACTATCTTCCCCTCTTTTACCTGATATATTGCCACCTTGGTAACTCCTCTATGGTCATCTGGTGTGTAAGTTACCGTCGCAAGTCCATAAACATCGAAGTCCTTGATGCTATCCATTCCCTCTTTTATGGCAGCTCCATCCAGGTTCTCATAGCCTACATTCTCTATGGTTCTCTTTATAGCTTCACATACTACGCGCGCCGATGCCCAAGCAAAAAAGCACTCTCCTTCCCTCGCCACTTTTCCATGATACTTCATCTGGGTATCTAGCATCAACTCTATACCTGGAATCTCCGTCTCGTCAAACCAGGGGAATGGCCTTGGCATAAGGTAACCTTCACTGGCAGCCCCTGTCATCTGGATTACCCTCTCTCCCATTGATGATTGGTGCCCGGCAAACTGTATTTGCCCCAAAAGCCCCAGCCTCTCAGCATCTTTCAAGGCTGGTCCTGACGCCATGGGAAGGCCCTGAATATAGATGAGGTCTGCGCCACTGTCCTTTAGCCTCAGCAACTGAACGGTAGCATCCAGTGTGACGAAAGGGACAGTTTCTGGGGGCAAGACTTCAAAGCCCAGGCTCTGGGCATATCCTATAGCATATCTCGGTTCATACCCCCACGGGGACTCGATGCCTATGAGGGCCAACCTTGGGGACCTCTCCTCCTGCCAGTTTCCAATAAAATACTCAAGCACGGCAGCAGCTTGCTCGGCGAGAGTCGGGGTGGTGCCATAGCGCCAGCCAGGGGGATAGTTTGCTTCCTGGTATCCGGAGCCCGGCATAACTATAACTACCTCATCCTTTTCAAACCTATCCTCGAGCCCCACCAGGCCAGTAGCTTCCTCCATAAATATAAGCGGCATACCACGCTCGACAAACCTTTCGTAGTGGCTGTAAAGCAGAGGCATTTGAAGCATATCATCTCCCCAGGAGAGCTCAATGCTTACCCCGGGGATGGCTTCCTGTTCGTTAAAATATCTAAAGTAATCCTCAATAGCCGCCGTCTGTATCTGTAGCGAGGCAGCAGCCGGGCCAGTCATACCCCATATAGCTGCAACTTCTACTCTTTTCCCTTCCACAGTTGGCCCGGGAGCACAAGCAGTGAGCAGAAGTGCCACTACCAGCCCTGCCGCCACAATAACCCCAGGCCATTTTCTCCATACCAGCCTGTTTTTCATTTTATCTCTCCTTCCTTTTCATATCTTGTGACTCCTTTGGCATAGATGAGGCACCTGGCATTTGATTTACTTTTAAGCCTTCTTACCCCTATTATCAACAAGATGGCAATATTATATAGGAGTTCCTGTAAGTGGGCAGTCGACAGGCTCTAATAGGTATAAGGCCAGATCCTGTAACGAGTCTTTACCACTGTCCAGAGATGGTGAAGCCCCCTGGGTTCAAGAACCAAGACAACCATGATGATAATACCGAAGAGTAGCTGACCCAGGCCGGCAAAAATTCCTGCCGCTACCCCGGGGAACCACCCGGCGACAGCTGGTGCTACGGCGGCCACCAATTCCTGCAGAAGTTGATAGACTATAGTACCCAAAAACACTCCCACAGTGCTTCCCATTCCACCCACAATCAGTATGCCAATATACCATACGGACTGCATTAGGGTGTAATGTTCTGGGCTAACTCTTCCCATAAAATGGCCCCATAACGATCCGGCGATCCCAGCATAGAAAGCAGCAATGGCAAAGGCGATGAGTTTATGCTTGAAGAGATTGACTCCCTGGGTTTCAGCAGCAAATTCATTATCCCTTATGGCCACAAAAGCTCTTCCTAGCCTGGTCCGAGCCCAGTTGATGGCAAAGAAGCTCATGATGCCGCAAATGCCAAGAGCCAAATAATAGTAACTGCGTGGGGAATCTAAGGTTATTCCTCCAATGCGGGGGGCTGGAGCATCCATCCCAGCGTATCCGCCAGTCAGGCTAGGGGCGTGCATTATGACATATACGATGATGAACTGGGCAGCAATTGTAGCTAAAACTATATAGAATCCCCTAATCCTCGCCGCGGGCGTAGCAAAAAGGACTCCTATTAGAGCAGCCATAATGCCAGCACAAGGTAAAGCGATCCAGAAGGAAAGCCCGTGTGTAGAAGTCAGGATGGCCGAAGTGTAGGCACCAACCGCCATGAAGCCCGCCTGGCCAAGGGAGATTTGTCCACAACCACCTATCAGAATATTAAGCCCCATAACGGTGATAACGGTAATAGCAATGGTGATTACGACAGTTAAGACATGTGCGGGAGCGAATAAGGGCATGAGTGCCAGGAATACGACTACAGCTATGAACCAGGCCCAGTGTGTCCTTCTCCGAAAGATAGCCATATCTTGTTCATATCTCTCGTTGAAAGTCCCACAAGGCAGCTGCATTTTTCCTTAAATCCTCTCTATCCTATGCTGACCGAAGAGGCCATATGGCTTAATCAGAAGCACGATGAGCAAAACGATGAAGGGGAATATCTCGGCAAATCCCCCACCAACAACAGGATCAATGTACCCAGTAGCCAATTTTTCCAATACACCCACAATCAGCCCGGCGACGATAGCGCCGGGGATGGAGTCTAAACCACCGAGTATTACTACGGGAAAGGCTTTCAGCCCCAGAAAACCTAAATTCATGTTGACGCCGTTAACACTTCCCAGCAGGATCCCACCAACTGCAGCAACTATGCAGGCGACAACCCAGGCTATAGCAAAGCTAGTGCTTACCCTTATTCCCATACTGCGAGTCACCTGATGGTCTTCTGCGGTTGATCTCATTGCCAAGCCGTATCTGCTTCGTTGAAAGAAGAGGACAAAGGCAAAAAACAGAGCAATGGCAATGACGAAGGCCACCAGAAGTTGCTGGGATATCATAATAGTTCCTAGATGCAGTGGTTCTCTAGGAAAGAAATCGGGCAAAACTTCCTGACGTGAACCCCATATTATGGTAACGAGTCCATCCAGGACAGCAATGAGAGCCAAAGTTATCATCATTGCCGCCAGTAGAGGTTGTCCAATCATAGGGCGCAGGGCGAAGCGCTCCACTACCAATCCCAAGCAGGCAGCAAGCACAAATGTAATTACGAAGGTCAGCCACAGAGGCAAACCAACTTGAACGAGAAGGGCCCAGCAGATATAGGCTGATACCATCAGTATCTCGCCTTGAGCAAAGTTGAAGACACTGGTGGCCTTCCAGACCACGACAAAGCCCAAGGCGACCAAGGCATATACGCCCCCCGTCATGATACCTGAGAATAGTAGCTGAAGGAAAACAGCCATCTAACTGGCAGCCCCTTCCTCAAGGTGTCTTATCTTCACGGTAGTGGATATCACTCCTGTCCTTCCGTCGCGGTATTTGACGGGGGCCTCCACCGCGACCTCTTTTTTGTCACCATACATGGCATCCAGTAATTCTTTGTATCTCTCCCTCAGAAAGCCCCTTCTCAGTTTCCTCGACCTGGTTAGCTCGGCTTCGTCGGGGTCGAACTCCTTATGCAGAAGGACAAACTTCTTTATCCTGGCCGCTTCGGGAAGGCCTGTATTCACCCTTGCCACATCCTTTTGAATCAAATCGTAAACCTCTTCTTTCCCGGAAAGGTCAACAAATGTGGTGAAATTAATATGGTGACGCTCAGCCCACTTGGACACATTTTCAAAATCTATGTTTATCATGGCAGTGACGAAGGGGGTCTCAGGGTCTCCTATAGCCATGGCATTGCTTATATAGGGGCTGAATTTTAATCTGCTCTCAACATACTGGGGGGCAAACCTCACCCCGCCGGCAAGTTCGCTGAGGTCTTTTGCTCTATCCCAGAAGTAGAGATGCTCGTCTTCATCAATGTAACCGGCGTCTCCAGTATGAAACCAACCATCTCTCATTACCCTCTCGGTAGTTTCAGGGTCCTTGTAATAACCCTGGAAGAGACAGGGCCCCTGACAAACAATCTCTGCTTCATCAGTTATCTTAACCTTCATCGTTGGTGAAAGTGCGCCCACACTTTCCAATTTGAAGTTTTCATAGGTTGGAACAGCGAGCCCTCCTGTTTCAGTAAGCCCGTAACCATTAAGTATGCGAACACCCATGGCGTAGAAGAACTTCATCATATCAGGGCTGAGCATCCCCCCACCTGAATGACACACTCTTATTTTTGAGAACCCGTGCTTATCCCTCAGTGGGGCAAAGACCAGTATGTCCCCTAACTTACGGAGGAATTTCCAGAGGGGGCTGATGTCTTTCTTGGCAAACTGGGCATCTACCACTTTGTAAGCCACAGCCAGAAAGCGATTGAAAAGGAATGAATTCAAGCGGCCGGCTGCCTCCACCCTTGCCTGAATTGCCGCGGCCACCATTTCCCATTGCCGGGAGCCAAAGAGCAAGACTCGCGGGCCCACTTCCCTCAAGTTCTCCGAAACCGTTTCTGGCTCTTCAGGGAAGTTGACCGTGAAACCATATATTAGTTGAGGCACTAAATTATAGTAGTGGTCAGCCGCCCATGCCGGGGGTAAGAAGGAAAAAGATGTATCAGTCTCGAAGAAACCCTGGGCTATTCCCACGCTTTCGGTAGTGGCGATGAGGCCCTTGTTGCTTATCATCACTCCCTTTGGCAGACCGGTGGTGCCTGAGGTATACAGAAGAAGGCAGGTGTCTTCCCCTGTGCCCTGCTCCACCATTTGCTCTAAAGCTCCGGGATGTTCTTTTTCATATTCCTTTCCCAACTCTTCTACTTCAGAAAAGCTGATTAAGATGGGGTCATCATAGTCCCACAACCCCCTGGGGTCCCAGTAGACTACCCTTTTCAGTAGAGGGAGTTCGTCCTTAATAGTCAGCATCTTGTCAACCTGCTCCTGGTCTTTGGCCACTACAAACGTGGAATCTGAATGCTCCACGATATACTTCACCTCTGGAGCCGCAGAATCAGTGTAAATCCCCACTGGTGTTGCCCGTGTGCATTGGGCGGCAAGATCGGCGAAATACCACTCTGGCTCGTTATCCCCAATGATGGCGACTTTATCCCCCTGCTTCAGCCCCAAACTTACCATGCCCAGGCAAAAGTACTTAACACGCTCATAATAATCCTTCCAGGTATATGTCTGCCAAATACCAAACTCCTTCTTGCGCAGACAAACTCTCTTATCCCCGTATTTCTGGTAGCTATCCAGAAAGTACTTTGGCACTGTATCCGGCTTTGCCATTCAGCACCTCCCCTCTTTCGGAAGACTGAAGCTGCTATGTGCTAACCAAGCCATCTTTTCCTTCTTCTATAATGTTTTACTTCTCTATAACTCTTTCTTGTCCCTATCTCACTCAAGCCCATGTAGAATTCCTGGACATCTTGATTGTCTCTCAGCTTGGCGGCAGGGCCATCGAGAACTATCCTGCCATTCTCTATCACATAGCCATACTCGGCGAAGGAAAGAGCAACCATAGCATTTTGTTCTACAAGGAAGACTGAAGTATTCTCCTCAAGGTTGATCTTCTTTACTATCTCGAATATCTCCCTTACCATCAGGGGAGCAAGCCCCAGCGAGGCCTCATCCAGTAACATGAGCTTGGGCTTTGCCATTAAGCCACGGCCTATAACCATCATCTGTTGTTCTCCACCGGAGAGATAACCGCTTGTCTGATTACGGAGTTCCTTAAGAGGAGGAAAGTACTCGTAAATCATATCCAGCTCTTTTTTTATGTCATCGTATCTACGGATATAAGCGCCGGCTCTCAGATTGTCTTCCACACTGAGGTGCTCCAACACCCTCCGGCCCTCCATCACCTGTACGATCCCCAACTTGACTATTTCCTCCGGTACCCTGTTGTCTATCCTATGTCCATCAAATTCGATACTGCCATCGGTCACCTCTCCCTCCTCGGTACCGAGCAACCCTGATATAGCTTTAAGAGTTGTAGTCTTACCCGCGCCGTTGGCACCAAGGAGAGCGACGATTTTCCCGTCACCAATCTCTATGGATACTCCTCTTAAAACCAAGATGACGCCAAAATACTTAACTTCAACATTATTTAGATTTAGCATCACCGTCTCTCTTTGCCATTTTACTTTACAGCGAACTCGAAAGACTTAACTAGTTGGAACAAGGTCCTCCGTTCCTAAATAGGCTTGGATGACTTTGGGGTCCGCCTTGACTTCATCCGGAGTACCTTCAGCAATCTTCTTCCCAAATTCGAGCACAGTCACCCTGTCTGCTATGTCCATGACTACTCCCATGTCATGCTCGATAAGCATGATGGGGATGTTTCTCCTCTCATATATGTCCATGATAAACCTCGCCATATCCTCCTTCTCCTCAACATTCATCCCGGCCATCGGCTCGTCTAAGAGAAGGAGCTTGGGCCCAAGGGCAATTGCCCTCCCCAGGTCTATCCTCTTACGCAATCCATAGGGGAGGGTCCCAACAATGCTCTTCCTAACAGGTTCTAATTCCAGAAACTCAATGACTTCCTCTACCTCTCTACGGTGCTTGACTTCCTCTTTACGGGCGGGGCCAAAGTAAATAGCACCGGCTAAGAGGTTCTGCCTAAAATGAATATGCTTGGCTGCCATCAGATTATCCAGAGTGGTCATTCCTGTATAGAGCTGGATATTCTGAAAAGTCCGGGAAATGCCAAGCTCAGCAACTTTATGAGACGGAAGCTTGGTAATTTCATGTCCCTCGAAGAAAAGTCTTCCTTTTTGGGGACGGTAGAAGCCATTTATGCAGTTGAGGAGGCAGGTTTTGCCTGCTCCATTTGGCCCGATGATGGCCAGAATCTCTAATTCCTTGACCTCTACGCTTACATCGCTAAGTGCCCTGACCCCACCAAAATTCAGCTCAAGTCCCTCTGCCTTTAGCTTTATTCCCTTATCCATTTATATTCGTAAGTCCTACTATTTTGTATTTTCCCTCACCCTGCACCACTATGCGCGAACCTCAACGGTCCCTCTGTGCGGGCTATTATAGAGGAATTTTGTAGTTCTTACAAAAATTCCTATTCAGCCTGCCACTGGGATGAAAATTCCTGTTCCAGCGGGCCTGCAGCACTGAGGAAAGAAGCAGTACCGGTTGCCGTCCACAACGGCGGTCCTTCTGCAGATACGTCCCATACTGAGAGCTCTAAGTAAGTATCCAGGTTCGGGTCTATTGGCGGCCGCGATGCGCCTACAAGCTTCCACAACGCGAACATCTCGGCTATAGCACCAACTGATACCATGCCCGCTGCCGATTCCGGGTCCATCTGCCCTGAGGTTATGAGGTCCTGCATAGTCTGAGGCAGGTATAGCAAGCAGTCTGACCCTTTTGCCATGAAGACCTCACCTATCACGGTGGCCAGCGCCACGGCGAAAGCGCTTGTAACTTTCACCTCTGTGTTGGCAGGAACGTAAACATCGTCAAGGAGCAATCTCCGGGCTAGAACCGCGGTCTCAACTTCATCAAGAATCGTTACATAATCAGTGGATATGTTCCATTCAAGGGTATCTAAGACCACCATAATTGGGTTTGGATTATAGATACTGAACACAACCTCATAGTCAATGCTTCCCGCTCCCAACTGGAGGGGGTAAACACCATCGATCTTGACTTCGCATGGCTTAAGCTCGCTGGGTACTCCAGGCGCACAGCCACACAGCAAAGCTAAACTGAGTATGATTGATAGGGCTACGCTGACGACTCGGATCTTCCACTTCATTTTAACCTCCTTTAGTTAACCCAAGTTAAAGCTTGTATATTAAAACATCTGCCATTTAACTTGTCAACCTTTTTACGCAACGCTGGACAATTAATTTTTGTGGGATTTTAACGTTAGTCTTCATTTCCATCCCTTTTTTGTAGGGCATCGACATCGCTTTATAACTTGCTAAAGAGATTAGAGGTAACATATAATCCTGATTTGCGAACGATTTTTGGGAAGGACATAAATTAACCCGGTAATCCTCCCAAAATAATTTACAAAATCATCAGCCAGGAGGTAGAAATGCTAGCATTAGAAGGCATCAAGATTCTGGATATGTCAGGGTTAGCGCCAGGTGCTCTTTGTACTATGCTCTTGGGAGACTTGGGGGCTGAGGTGGTAAAGGTCGAGTCCACCATACCCAGTCCATTAGCCGGGGGAGGTCCTTCACCTAAGGGTGAAGAGAGGAGAGAGGAAGCCGCTTATTTCGCCCTGAACCGCAATAAGAAAAGTATAGCGCTTAATCTCAAATCAGAAGTGGGGCAGCAGATATTTTATCGCCTTGCTCAGCATGCGGATGTTGTTGTTGAAGGTTACAGGCCAGGTGTGGTCAAAAACCTCGGGGTGGACTACGATACCATAAGCAAGCTAAATCCCGGGATTGTCTACTGCTCCCTGAGCGGTTATGGCCAAGACGGGCCATATCGCAGTTTTCCCGGCCACGACATTAATTACATATCTTTTGGAGGAGCTCTGGGCTTAATTGGTCCTCGTGAAGGTTCCCCGGTCGTTCCTCTAAATTTGGTGGGAGACTTTGCTGGTGCCTCCTTATATGGAGTTATAGGTATTCTGGCGGCTTTGATGGCCAGAAACAAAATGGGCAAGGGGCAATATGTCGATATTGCGTTCATGGATGGCGTTGTATCGCTTATGGGTTTCTTTGCTGTGGATTACTTTCGCAGTGGCATTACGCCCAAGAGGGGCGAGACGGTAATTAATGGCGCTTATCCCTTTTATGGAGTATATGAAACTAAGGATGGTGGGTATATTAGCATCGGCTGTATTGAACCGCATTTCTGGGAGAATCTATGCCGACTTTTGGGTAAGGAAGATTACATTCCTTACAACGTTGGTCATGCCATGTTTGAACCGAAGGATAAAAAGTGGGAGGAAATTTCCTCTCACCTGAAACAAGTTTTTCTGACCAAGACGAGAGACGAGTGGTTTGACTTGATGATTCAAAAAGATATTCCGGTGGGCAAGGTTTATAGTCTGGATGAGGTTTTTACCGACCCCCAGGTGCTTCATCGCCAGATGTTGATAGAAGTAGAGCATCCTACTTTGGGTAAATTCAAGCAGGCTGGCATTGCCCCCAAACTGTCACAAACTCCGGGCAAGGTGAGAACTTTGTCTCCCTTGCTTGGAGAGCACAGCCAGGAAATTTTGCGAGAATTGGGCTATAGCCAGGAAGAGATCGAGAATTGGCGTCAGGAGGGCGTTATAGGCTAAAGGGTGGACAGGAAAACCCTGCTCGATGCCAAGGAAGTACCTTGATGAGGTATAACCGAATTCAGGTGGTGTGGGTTAGTGGCTACAGTGCTTATTTCTTGGGTTCAAGCGAGAAGTTGCAGGTCTTCATCGTAACCGGAATGGAGTAAGCAATGTAAGCTCTGTCTCAGCGGGGAGAGTTAACGGGCTCTTGACTTTCCCGTGTCGCTCTATATTCCACGTACTTGTCGCGCATATACGGCCACTGCTGCACTGTATATATGAAATATCTGGCCAAGTCTCTATCCTTGCGCGGGTATATTGTGAAAGGGAAAATCTGGTTGGGATTTTTGTTATTGACGGTGTAGACCCCTATACGATGAGCAGCCAGAAGTTCCCCATGGCTACTAAGCCAATGCTCTTGCTGAAGCAAAGAAATGCCTAGGGACTCCTGGAAAGCAGGGCCGACCACTCCATAGTTATTTTCGCTGCCGTACTTCATCCTCAATTCTATCAGTTCTTTTGCCCTGTTCAAACCTGCCTCATCAAAGCGAGGTGTTAGATTGAGGAAGAAGCCCGCAGATAACTTTTCAAAGTACAAATCGCTCTCTCTTTGCTCACCCTCGCGGTAATCTTTATCTCTAAGCAGGTGACTTATCGCCTCCCTGATATATGCTATAGCTTCGTTTTCGGACTCAAATTCAAAGCTCGAGCGCATCGGAAGCGGCTTCGACTTCAAGGGTTTCGGGGCTTCAGTGGGTGGAGTAGGAACTCTTTTCCTTCTTTTTATCCTGCCTTCACAGAGAAACAGGTCGGAGACCTCTCCCTCTTCACTAACATACCTTATGTTCAAAACTACCTTAGAATTACCTTGAGGAGTAACATATCTTTCCACCACATCCATGCCTGTCACAAGGAAACTCTCGGGCGGTAAATGCTCAAAGTGCAAGCCTTTTTTGGCAAATATTTCCTTTACATCCCCTATAGTTGTCATCCTTCCATTAGCCCTTCCATTCGGCGCCTCCGGTCATCGCGTTTGCCCCCGCGATATGGCATATTGGCAAGCATGCCCATAAGGTCACCACCAAATCTGACTTTGTAATACTCGGAAAAACGCTTATCCTTGAGTGTACCTTGAGGGCACCATACACTCTTTTCCTGCGGGTTACAAATCCAGACGGCGAAACCGTTCTCCCGTAAATCCTTATAGAGCTTGTAGTCATCCGCCGTCATATAATCGATTAGGTGGCGCTCTTGCACAGGAGGGAGTGCAATAACATACTCTAGCTTTTCTCCCAACTCCCCCTTCATTTTCACAAGCTGGGCAACACCATCAGCTACCTCCTTCATACTGTGCCTCACCAGTCCCATAATTTCGTAAGTTACTTCCCCTTCGCTCCTCTTGCCGTAAAAAACTGGTTCATTCTTCCGCCGCCCTTTTTCATCCAAAGTGTAGCCAACATAGCGGAGGAAGAACTTGGCAGCTTCTAATACTTCCTCATTGTTAAATTCATATGCCAGGTCAGGGGTTGGATGAAGCTGACGTAATAAATCCCTAGAAGTGAACTTCTTTTCGGTCATCTCGAAAAAATCGCAGCAGGCTAGCTACCCCTCGTCTTTGCCACGATATCCCCTCTGTCCTCAATTCGCTCTCGCACCAGTTCATCCTTAGGAGAATTGAAATATGATAGGGCTGTTTGCTTCTCGGGATCCCACATCCAGATGAGAAACCCATCCTTCGTTAGCCTCTTATATTCCTTGTCTTCATTGGCACAGACAGCATCCACCAATTTGCTCTCATCCTGCAACGGAAGCAGTAACACATAATCCACACCTTTTCCCATTTGGAAGCTTACCGTCTTCACCCTGGAAAGCTCGACGCCCAGAATGGCTACATCTAGCACAGGATATAAAGCAATCGTATAGTCCTCACGCTTGCCATAGAAACCGGGTTTGGCCATGAATTCCTTGGTAATGGGTGCTGACCTCGATTTGTAGCCTATTGATTTAAGGAATTCCTCTACTGGCGCCGTTATATTTTTCTTTGCTTCTATCTCCTGTAATCTCCTCTGACTCATTAGCCCTCCAATGATGTTACAAGTTCCTTCAAATTCTGCTCCCATTGCTTGAATGAAGAGGAATCTGGAAAGGAATAGCTGGCACCTTCTACATATTTGCTTCCCAATGCTACAGTGGCACAATCATCCTTCTTCACTGTGGAGGCCAGGCTCTGAGCAATCGGTGCACTATAGCCAATGAACAAAAGGACTTCAGGCTTCTCATCCATAATCTTGGGGTGCTCATTCTCCTTGTCCCATGGCCAGCGCACAAAGTTGGTCAGCTCTATAGCCCACATTTTCGTTACCGACTTCGCGCCTTTTTCTCTTAAGGGAATCGCAGTATTCCCGGCGGCGGCGATAGGAGCACCAAGCTTGTTGCTTATTTCCGCGGTGTAATCCAGGAGTCCCTTCCCATCGAACTCTATTTCATTGCACAATTCTCCCGCCACAATGACAACCCTCTTGCCTTTAAGGTATTCAGTTAATTCTTTACCCTTTCTGATCATATCTTATACCCCTCTTCGCGTAGTTTCTGCTTCTGCTCTTGGCTTAACGTTTCCTTGCCTCGCTTGCTCAAAAGCTCCGGTGTGTAAGTATAGTAACGAGACTCTGCGACTCCGTATTCGCGATTAAAATCGTGTGCATCCATCAAGCGGCCATCTCTATGCCTGGCTTTGAATACCCTGGCATAATCTGTTTCCCATCCGAATTCGTCCCTGAGTATCTGTAGTAGTTTCGCCCTTGTTTTTAAAGGTAGGTCTGCGTTCGTATGGACATACCACTGCCAGTTGTCAGGTAACTCACCAAAGTATTGCATATGCTGCTCCAAATAGGGTGTGAACCTCATAATCTGGTACATAGATATGCCTCCCGGACGGAAGTTCAAATTCCAGAGCATGACCATAGCCTCTTCCTTTGTTTCCACCGGAATAATAAGATGTTCTTGGGCAGGCTCTATTTCTACCTCTCTGCCATCCGAGGTATCCCAGACCCACCACTTGCTTCGGTCGTACTGGTTGCCCAAGAGGGAGCGTTTCCATTGGAATCCGCTAACAGGCCCGACAATGACCCTTTCACCGAAGCGAGCATAAGCCGAGGCTATGGAATACATTCTCTCCGGAGATTCCCCCCACAGAATTGCTGGCGTACCGAATAGGCGAATGGTGACATCAGCTACCTCAATAAGATTGGCATAGTGGGAGATATGAACCCCTGTGCGTGCCCAATGGGCACTTGCCTCCTGCAAATGGCAGTAAGAAGAGCAAGAGCCGGTGAACACTATATTCCGGGGTACGTATTCACCAGGGTACTTTTCATAGAGAAATTTCTGCTCCTCCTCATCAAAGTATCTTGCCACTTCTGCCGCTCCACAGCCCGCCACAGTGATGACACAGGCACGACGAGCTAACTCGCGGGCAAGCCAGGCCACGTCTTCCGTTATCTGTTTGCTACCTCCACAGCTGAGAATCCGAACAAAACCGGGAGAATTCGACAGCGTGAAAGCGGCACGGGCTGTCTCATCCTCTGGTATACTCCCCCTTCCGGAACGCATCTTGAAATTCTCTTCATAGGCCCATTTACTTGCTACCCTTACCATGATGTCTGTTATCCGGATATTTTCAGGGCAGACATCCTCACACCTCCGGCAGAGAACGCATCTTTTCTCCACCTCTTCCATCGCCTTCAATCCTTCCTGCTTTACGTTCCTTAGAGCTTTTCCTATAACTAAGCCATAGGGGCAGGCGTTAAAACAGAGGTCACAATCCTCTCTGCATCTCTTGGCCTCCGCCGTGGCCTCCTCTTCTCCTATCAGGTAATCTGCCCATGGCTTTCTCTTTTTCTTCACCTCCCTGGCTACCCTTACTGCTATCTCCCCCACCTTGTCCATGTCCCGACACCATATGGCGTCAACTTCATTGCTCAGGTCATTAGTCAAATCATCAATAGGGTCATCCGTTCGATCCTCTGTCCACCCTATTCCGATAGGTTGCGTGCTCACCCAGATCAGTCTACTGCCACCTTTCTTTGCTAATTCAAGATAGTCAAGGTTCATACATCCTGTGCTGGCGACAATAACATCGGCGAAGGCGAGCCTGATTGCCCTCGCTGCACTTCCCATAGAGGCTATAACCCGTACCCTGTCATAGTAGCGGGTCAAATCCAGTCCCACCGACCCTAAGCCGCAGATTTCCAGTTCTTCGGTCAAGTTGTTCTCTTTCAGATAATCCACGGTAGTCCGTGCCGGAAGGAAATTGTCCCCGACAAATGCGATCACCGGCTTATTTCTATCTACATTCTTTAGGCCCCCCAATATGTTTACCGGTGGCCAGGCTCTCATCTCCAGCTTGTCGTGCTGGGCTGCGCTCTGCAGGCCGAAGCAAGAGACTTTCAACAGCTCGGACGTCTCCTGCGCGGCAAACAAGACTGTACCTAAATGGAAAGCCATCGCCTCAAAATCGAGAGGCTCTCCCACTCCTGAATAGCCTGCCAGCGTCAACTTGTTCAGCTGTGAATCCACATATCCCATGACCCTTTCCAGGTCTCCTACCGTGGTGGCATATTTCCCAGTTAACTGACCAATACATAATGCATGGTCGCCTATATCGTGGCGTTCTCCGTAAGAGACTTCCTGTTCCCTACCGAATTCCTTTATAGCCTGCTCCAGGAGCTCTCTGGCTTCCTGCACCTGCGCCCTGGCACCTTTGCAGGCTAGCCTCAAGCTAAGCCTGCCCTGATAAGCCTCAAGCCCCAGGCCGCACTTGCCTTTTCCCTGTTGCAAATCGCAGGGGCCCGAGGAACAATCACGGCAAACATACTCTGAGTTTGCATAGAGTGGGGGATAAACATCCAAGGAGAACCTGTCCAACGTCGCCAGTTCTGAAGCTTCAGCAAAAGGATGGAGCCTCGTATCCCACTCCGTATAGCGTACGGTGGACCAATCTTCCTGTATCGCCTCCGTTAGATCGTCTATCACATCTCCGGGGTCTCTGCAGAGTATCCCAAGGTCTATAGTCTTATCACCCAGTTTAATAAACCTTTTCTCATCTGGAATTCTTTTCTTAATTAGCTTCTCGTCTTTTGGCTTCTGCTCCATTTTTCACCTTTCCTCTACATGTCGATATCCAGGTCTCTAAAACACTTGGGACAGAGGTACTTTGTCACTTCCCCGGCGCGCAGGGTGGAAAGGGTTATGCCAGAAGTTATCCCATAGCCTGCTACCTGCTCGGAGAGGTCTCCTGTTTTCAGCCTCACCTTTTTTGTGCACTCCTCACACAGGGGAATGTCACACTGGCTGCAATGTCTGGTCGCCGGGTTTTTACCACAGACCCCACAAATCTCTTCATCTGCCATAATTCACCTCCTTCTATGAAGCATTATGCTGCGTGAACTGCAAGAGTTTCCTGAAGAATTGCGGAAGGCAAATCCTCCGCTCCTACAAGGTACATCCTGCCCTTTCCTATCCTCGCTATTTTGTGCATCAAGTCTAGGTTGGAAGACTGCTGCGCTATGCAGACTGCAGAAATGGTAATTGAACGGCGAGATGCTACCGCCGCCTGGCTTAAAGCATACTTTCCCGGTGATGGCTGAGGAACATTGGCGTCGCCATCGGAGACAACAATAATGTGTTGTTTTGCTTTCCCTCTAGGATAGTGTGCCAGGAGTGAGCAGGCTTTAGCAATGGCGAAGCCAATATTGGTAAAGGCATTCTCGTGCAACTCGAGATCAAGAGTTCTCCTGGTTATTTCGTAAATGTTGCTGCTCAGAGCAATTACGACTTCAGCTAGGTTAGAAAAAGAAATCACGCCAACATTGTCCCGGTAATAGGAGGCAGCTAAGGTCAAAGCGATAGCACTCTGCTTAGCATACCACAATTTCTGTAGCTGGCGCATAGTGCCAGAGAGATCTACTAATAGGACAATGTTCATCTTCGTGTGTATGTCTTTGGTTATTACCTTTATGTCTTCCCTGGTCAGTTCTTCACGCCTGTTTCTGATTGCCTCCCTTATCGTTTCCCTCAAGGATATATCCCTATATCTGTCTCCAAAGTGAAAATGTCTTGTCCCTATGATCTTCCCCTCGCCGATATTTGACTTCTTACCCGTGCTATGTTTACCGTAGCCATAGGAGTATTTATCCATAAACAACCTTGGTGCCAATCCCTCTAGTAGAAAGGTAATGCCCCGTCGGCTCAGGCCCCAGCCCGCCTCGCCGTATTCCAAAATGCCTTTCTCTTCCAGGGTTCTTATCGTCTCTTCCAGTGCATCTGTCGCAAGCTTCCCTATTAACCTCTTCTGCTCTTCATCCTGTTTTCTTGTCTCCTCTATCTCCCTCAGCAATTCTGGGGTAAGGCTGCCATACCGCTCTGGGTAGAGCTCTATCAGCTTTTGTAACACCTGGTCATAAACCTGAGCAAACTTAGACTCCGAGAGCTTTCTTGTCCTTCTCAAGAGGATATCGAATGCTCCATACTTCAAAGGTACCCTTAAAGAGTCTTCACTTACCAGCTCTTCCACCAAGCCCTCTATGACTTCTTTTGAAAGGCTAACAATCTCCTCCTTCTTCACCTCACCCAATACTTCGCCAAGAATTTCATCTACTATTCCCTCTCTCTTACCAGGCCTGTCGGCTTCCCAAGGTATTTTTATGCGATGAGGTAGGGAGACTAAAGCAGCACTTTTCAACATTTTCCCGTGTTCATTAAACCCTGGGGAAGGCAGCATGGACGCGTAGCTTATCATTCCGCGAGTGCTTACTCCCCGCTCTACATCTTCATGTGTCCTTGTCTGGTTTACGATATCAATGACTTTATCTAACGCAGCTTGTTCTCTTTGTGCGTCTGCAAGATTATCCAATATTATTTCGCGTTGATGAACGGGGTTACTTACGTAATCAAGCCTTAGAATGTCAAAACAGTCTGCCAAATCTAGCGAGAACTCTGTCAACATCTCTTCTTGCCCAGTGCCGATCACCAATATGTCAAGGGAAAAAGCCTGCTCGAAAGGGCCGATGGTCATCGGATCCCCTTGTAGGGAATATAGAATTCCGTTCAAGACCCTTTCAGGAACCTTATCGATGAAGTCGATTATTAGGACGCCGTGGTTAGCTCGTAGCAGCTTGCCGGGCATGAAGGCTTTAGGGGAACTTAAACCCTCAGCCAGAGCGGCTTCAACATCTATATCTCCGATCAAATCCTCACTGACTAGTCCCCCGCTTCCCTGTACCCTCTTCACCCTTTCAGCTCCTTTGAGTAGGGAAGAAGATAGAGAGATACCCTGGTTCTTTTTATCCAGGCACCAGGGGCATGAAGCATCTTGAGGAGGGCAATTTAGTGGACAGCCCTCGACCACCTCTATGTCATCCAGTACGCCGGCTATTTTGTTGGCTAGGGTGGTTTTGCCACAGCCTGGGGGGCCGAGGATCAGGATATGATGACCACAAACAAGGCTTGTTATCAATGCATCCTTTTCGGCCTCTCCCAGTTTGAAGCCATCAAAGAGATGGGACTTAAACTCGTCTACGCCTTTTTTCTCGATGCTCTCTTGTATTTCGTCCCTGAGCACTTGCTTACTTCATTCTCCTCGCGTCTCTCACCCTTTGCAAAGCCTTCTGAAACTCGTCTTCAGGCCACGGGTTACTGGGCTGTGGAATCATTAGGGGCTCGGGTTCCCCCCCTGTTTGTGACCAGTATTTATGCACAATGGGATGCTCCTTTTCGCGTAGCCACTCCTTCAATTCCTCAGGGTCTACAGCGTCTTCTTCGGTGGCGATTTTGTCGAATAGCTCCTCGGGTATGGCGTCGGCAACCTCTTCCTTCACCGTTTTTGGCATCCACACTATCCTGTCCCAACCACCATCGTCAGCCAGGAAATGCTTCATCATCATATTCCGCAAGCTTATACCTTTGAATCCGTGGTTCTGTTCTCCCCCACTCATGAAACCGGCTAATGTGGAGAAGGGCACGCCCAGCGGGGTGTCCCCTGCATACCTGCGATGAACAACGCCGATTCCATCCACTTCCGGTATATAAAATGCCCCAGCCTCAAAGCAACCACAGTTAGTAGCAGGATAGACGATGCAGGAATTCATGAAAAAGTGCTTATATGCAAAGTTGGATCTCTTGTACATCTCCCTGTCCACTCCCTCATACCAGAAGAAATCAGGGTCAATCCGCTCTCCTCTGTTGATAGCAAAGGTAAACCCTCCCGCTTCGATTTCGTAAGTGACTTTCAGTCCCGCCCAAGTTGCAAATCCGCAGAAGGGGATATTAGACGGGCTGACTACACAGGCATGGTTCGGCGCAATCATCTTGCACAACGTGCACCCGTAGAAAATATCCACATCCTCATCCTCCAGCATCATTGCATAGGCATCATAGAACTCCTGTTTCTTGTGAAGGCGTTCTAACAGCTCCTTCATTACGCTGTCAGATACTGGCTTGGGAGTCCCCTCTACCACTCCTCCTTCCACAAGTTCACCCACCATTATTATTACCTCCATTTTCTCCACTAAAGGTACGGTGGTAATCACATAAGCTCTGTAAAGCTGTCCGAATTTGCCAAAGGTATAGTCATGCTCCTTGACCACCCTCTTTGATACCCGCATCCAGGGCTCAAACGTAGCACCCAGGAAGGTCCAGCCTTCGGCGCTCATCATGGCGCTGGCCAGTATCCTTCCCATATATTCCATATGATCGAAGCTCATATCCTTGCCCCATACTTTAATATGCATGGCAATTGGCAGCGTGCTTTCCGGAAGTATCTCAGTAAGCTCAGGACCATATACTTTTACTACCGCGTCTTCCACCTCATCGGCTTCGTCGCAGACATCCATTGCGATACAACCGGTGTAGTCAGTTTTTGGTCCGCCGAACTCCGCATGGTATTCGCCTTTTCGAATGTGCGAGAAGTACTCTGGCCCTACTCCCAGATCTTCTATCCCCCTAAATGGGTCCTCCTTGGGTGGTAACTTATAGACTCTGGGTTTCCCCAGCTTTCCCTCTTTCTCTAATTCCTCCTCTACATGGGCCGTGTTTGGTGCTTTCATTTTGCCCTTCTCGAGTTTTACCTTCTCCATATTGATACCTCCTGTCTTCCTTCTATCTCTTGTCCCAAAAACCTACTGCGGATTTGAGCCAGAATGCAACTTTAGCTTATCAAATTTTCTGCAGGTATGGAAGTTTTTAAATTTAGCATAGTTATTGTTTTGCGTCAAAAATCGCCAGGCCAACATTCTGCGCCGTGCTCTACCTCCAGGAGGATACAGATGCCGTCCGAAAAGCCGACACAACTCAGCTCTAAGATGGTTTACTCGACAAAAATCCTCGCCTCCTATCATCCCAGCCTCGGAGAGTGCATCCTGAGAAATTTTTCAGTTACCTATGATTTAGTCTGAGCAAACAGGTCTAAGCTCTGGAGGACTTTTGCGTGGATCTCATCCATTGCCAAAGAAAAGGGACAGTCTGGAGGAAGTTCCGTGATTGGCTTCCCTAAGATGTCAGACTCGGCTACCGCTGGATCATAGGGGATATAAGCGATTACATCAATGCCATTTTCCTGTGCCGCCTTTTCCAAGAGAGGCCTGCCCTCCGGGGTTATTTTGTTTACCACAACCAGAATTGCCCCTATTCTGATAAGGAGCTTTCCCGAAAGTTCCTGCACCCTTTTGACAGTTGTCAGGCCTTTTATTGTCGGGTCGCTGACCACGAGCATCAGGTCGATATCTCTCGTAGTCCTTCGGTTCAAATGCTCTAGACCTGCATGACAATCAATCACCGTGAAGTTGTAGCTGTTTGCCCTGGAATCCAGCACTCTGCGGATGATATTATTCTGCGGGCAGTAACAACCCTGACCTTCGGAATAACCCATGGACAACAAATCAAATTTTGGGAACTCTTCAATAGCTTCATTCAAAGCCCGCTCGAAATAATGCGGTTTGGCTTTGGCCACTTCGCTACGGGCAGCTACATTTGAGATGTCGTCACGTATCTTGCTTATAGTCGCACCACTGGCTACGCCTAGTGCTTCGGGGAGGTTAGAATCAGGGTCGGCATCTATCGCCAGAACACTGCCTTGTTGCGAAAAGCGTTTGATTAAGTGTGCTGCTATGATTGTCTTTCCTACCCCTCCTTTTCCAGAAACAGTGATGGTAAATCCCTTGCTCATTGCCTTCACCTATCCCCTTAGAACGCCATCCACGATTTCGCTGATCAACGCAAAAGGCTCTTCGTAGAACCTAGATTCAGGCGATGGCTTGATTCGAGCGCCCATGGCAGAAACCGCCACCTGCTTCACATCTTCTATGGTTGCCGAACTATGTTTCCTCAACAACGCCATAGCCTGCGCCTTCTCATAGAGGGAGAGGCTGGCTCTCACGCTAGCAGGTTGTTCCAACTCCTTTAGCCAGGGTTCCTCTCTCGTAGCCCTTACAACGGAGACTATGGAATCCAGGACTTCCTCTGGAACTCCGACGCCCTCAATCTTTGCCCCGTAGAGTTTTATTATCTCCGTTTCTCTCTCAGGCGATTCTGGGTAACCCATCTTAATCACGTCAAATCTGTCCATCAACACATCAGAAAGCTCCTCCACCCCTGCATGCTCCCGGGGATTCATGGTAGCAATCATCAGGAAATTTGCCGGATAATCCACCTCATAGGGCCCGATGGTCGCGGCCCCTTCTTCAAGCACCTGTAACAGAGCATTTTGCAGTTTCTCAGGAACTCGGTTTAGCTCATCAAAAAAGACTATTCCCCTATTGGCTTTGAGTAACTTGCCCGGAGTGAAGGCGCGGTAATCCTGAGGACCGTATTTGAAAGCTTGTGTAGGGTCAATATCCCCCAGAAGGTCTTCCGTAGTCAGGTCAGGTGACCCCTGCAGGCGAACAAATCTCTGTCTCCCCGGAGTAAGTTCCGTCTCTATATCCTCACCCGCAGTGACCTTTCTCTTACAGGCCGGACAAACGGGAGCTTCAGGGCTACAGTGATAGGGACAACCTTGCACTGTCGTCAGAACCGGTAAAGACGAGGCGATGTGCCGGGCTAGGGTTGTCTTTCCTACTCCAGGGGGACCTTCTATTAGAACATGGTGGCTGGCCAGGAGGGAAGCTAGAATCCTCTCCTTGGCTTCTTCCTGACCGATAATAACATCGAGAAAGTCCTTTCCCTCCTCTACAGCACGGAGAATTGTCTCTCTTAATCCTTCAACACGCTCAAGTTTGGTCGCCATATAACCTCTTTTCTTTGGGCTTACACTTCCCGGCATTTCTCCGCCAAACCTCGCCCTAGGTCTTGGTTAAACCATTTTGTCACGGGAATTTTCTAAGTCCGACTATCGTGATAAGGCCTTCGTCTTAGGATACCACAAACGCATATGATTTAACTTCAGAACAATTATAGTGTGCCAGCTAGTAAACGTCAACAATGGGTTCCGCCAAGCAATTTGTGCTTTCCTGAGAAGACGCAATCTGCTAAGTCAAAGTCAGGGCTTGAAAAGGACATTTCTCTTCGCATAGGGTACATAAAGTCTCTCCTGAGACACGCCTGCAACTGGACCAGTTTATCACTGCAACAGTACCATCAACCATCTTAAATACCGGAGGCACTGGTTGCCGTTTAAAGGCTTTGCCTGTGGAAGGTACAACAATAGTCGTAACAGCTCTATTGCAGACTTCCTCACAGATGCCACACCCGTGGCATTTTTCCCTGTTTAATATGATGTCGGTCCCTTCAATTCTCTCCCCACCCAAAGCGTCTTGTAAAAACTCAAGCGTGGGATGGTACTCTTCCTCCAGAAGGCTGGGGCAATCGGTCGGCTTCTTTTCTCGCCTTAACAGCGAGAAGGCAAAAGCATAACAGGTCATGCAGCCGCAGAGCTTACAATTGGTCCGGGGCAGCATTCGCTGAATCTGAAGTGGACTGAGACGCTCCTTCTTAGGCAATCCGCCCCCTTTGAATCTCTGAAATCGGAGTAATGCTCTGCTCTGTGGGAAGGACTTTTACCTCTATTCGTTTGAAGTCAGGAAAGCTCGCCTTCGCTGGGTCATAGCTGGTCAAGCTAAGAGAGTATAAGCTAAACGGCATATAGCCCATACCTGATTCATTATTAGAGTCTGACTTCGCCTGCACTACTACAGAGCCGGCGGCGTTCCTCAGTTCCACAGGTTTGCCTATATTGACTCCCAAGGATTTAAGGTCATCTGGTGAAAGCCAAACCACAGCCGCAAGCTGTTGATAAAGGCTGCCTGTTCCCTCCTTTGTCTCAGCTATTTTCAAAAGACCATCATGATAGGTCACGAGGACCAGCTCTAAGGGTGTGCTCATTTCACGTCCTCAAAAAATCGCTCAAGGACTTCTTCCTCAGAGGGATAAGTGCTCTTCTTAACATCAAACAGGTTGACTTCTTCCCCGTCCATTCTTACTACCTTGCCGTTGCTTTCCAGTCCGGGAGCTGCTGTGGCTATAACCACTTCGGCGGCATTTGTTGTTGAGGTAATAATACTACCAAGGCAAATAACCTTCGCGCTCGCCAGCTTTCTACTAAGGGACTGAGGTAGAGTTGAGAAGGGGTCCGAACCTGCAATCAGGACGCAGTCTGGAAGCTCCTTGTGTACTTGTTCCAAGAATGAGAACTCAGTGCCATGCTTAATGTCGCCGTCAAAGCTTACTTGATTGACATAGCCAGCTTCTTCACGCAGGGATTTGTTAAAACCAAGCATATTGATTTCATCTATCATCGGAATCACGCTGACCTTAGTCCATTGACCAAGCCCCTCCACCATTTCGTTGAACAAGCCAAAATGACCATTAAGAGAGTAGAGCAGGCCTTTCCCGCAAAATATTGCGCAAACTTGAGATTCCTTGATTAATTCCAGGAAGGCCTTTGCTTCATCCGTCCCCTCCCCACCTTTTATTATAGACAAAATCTCTCGGATGAATTCCC
The DNA here is from genome assembly GCA_964638975.1 of uncultured Dehalococcoidales bacterium. Lineage (GTDB taxonomy): Bacteria > Chloroflexota > Dehalococcoidia > GIF9 > AB-539-J10 > RBG-13-51-36. Next base: position 37,867 of record CAZXAJ010000002.1, on the reverse strand, counting down.
TGTCTCCTCCCGGTGCTAGCCTAAAAGCGGGCCTACAAATAGAGCTGAGTTCGGTCTCCCTTACGTCAACGCAAGCCAGCTTTACCTTGGGTATCCAACCTGCTTCATCATAATCGGTATATGAGTAATAGGAGAATTCAGATAGGTGCCTGGGGTGGGAGTGTAGAGGATTGGAGCCCCAATACATAAGCAAATCAGCCTTGTCTTTGATTTGCGACAGGGAGCAACTCCGTGGAGAACCATCCAGCAGGCCCCGGATTAGCTCGCCATAAGAGAAAGATGAAGCATCATCAATGACCGCACCTAGCTTACGAGCCAGGCGAATTGCCTTTGCTTGTGCCTCCAGCGTGGAATTGTCTAAGCCAAATATAAGAAGCCTCCGTGCCTCCGACAGAAGGTGTTTCGCCTCTTCAATCGCTCGCTCTAGAGGGACTTCTTTATGGCGCACCAAGCAGGTGGTTCTTCGATCCGGATTATCCAGGGCATAAAGAAGGGCAGAGCCTTTTGCACAGGCATTCTCAATTCTAGTAATACGGTCTTCTGCGATTTCAACCTGAATATCGTCACACAAGCTTCCACAGCCTGTGCAAACTAAATTCGCCATTTCATTCATCAAGCTATAAATTATAAGCTAAATCTTGCAGGAACTCCAATCCTGCATCTCTTCCTCTTGCTTGTGTTGGGGATGAGGTGCTCACCGCTGCCATCTTGGAGCGGTTGCTTCACCGTAGTGTAGTGGTCAATATCCGTGGGCGCTCTTTATGGGCTCCGTGACGAGCTCAGGGGAGGAATAAGCAATGTTTCTATCCAGACTGCGCCCGCTATACCAGTGGAAAGAAAGCAATGAACAGCTTGTAAAACCCTAACCGTGAAAGGATGGGGGTATTTAAGTTGCCCTTGACATGCAAACTAGCTTTGGCACTTTGTGGTAGAATGGAGAGCATTTTCAAAACACTACAGTATGGGGTATACCTGTGAGAGGATGAGAGAGGACATAATGGTAAGGTTTCGCTATTTCAGTGAGGGAATCTGTATTCAAAAGAGGCTTCATGCTGAATGGCGAATAACAAGGGAGTAGTAATATGCTAGGCGGCTACATGGGTAAATTGCTCTTTGTGGACTTGACCTCGGGATTTATCAGAGAGTATAGCCCTGAAGAACAAATATACCGCGACTTCATTGGGGGACTCGGGCTGGGGGTTCGAATCCTCTACGAACATATGAAGGTTAACGCAGACCCTCTGAGCTCCGATAATTGGCTTGGTTTTGTCACCGGTCCATTGACAGGGACCGCAGCTCCGGGGACTGGGAGGTTTATGGTAGTAACAAAGTCCCCCCTGACTGAAACGTGGTGCGACTCGAACGCTGGCGGACGATTTGGGCCGAAACTGAAGGCAGCCGGCTATGATGGCATCTTTGTGACTGGCTGTGCCCCAAAAGCCGTCTACCTATTGGTAGATAATGGCAAGGCTGAACTCAGAGACGCCGGGCACATATGGGGCAAAGATACGGTTGAAACGGAGGAAATTCTCCGACAAGAGTCAAATTCTCCGAGAGCTGAAGTCGCCTGCATCGGTTCGGCAGGAGAATTGCTCTCGTTGATAGCAGCGGTAATTCACGATGGAGGAAGAGCAGCGGCTAGAGGTGGGGTGGGAGCGGTTATGGGGTCAAAGCGGCTCAAGGCGATTGTAGTAACAGGTGAGGCAAAAGTGCCAGTGGCGGATCCAAAGCGCCTTGTTGCAATGCGGCGGGATGTCATTCGAGCTTCTTCAGAAAGCGCAGTGCATAAAATCTTTGGCACAGAAGGTACTTGTGCTCAGACTAGCCCATCTGTTAAGCAAGGATGGCCCGGCGTCAAAAACTGGACTTTGGTTGGTGAAGAGGGGATGCCCAATCATGCCAAGATAAACGGTCCCGAAATAAACAAATATAGAATCAAGAGATACACTTGCTATGGCTGTCCAATAGGTTGTGGCGGCAAGGTTCAAATAAAGTCCGGCCCATACGCCGTGGGTGAGTCTCATAGGCCTGAGTATGAATCAATTGCTGCTTTAGGCACGATGTGCCTGAATGAAAACCCAGAGTCAATAATAAAAAGCAACGATGTCTGCAACCGCCATGGATTAGATACGATATCTGCGGGTTCAGTTATCGCCTTCGCTATGGAGTGTTATGAGCATGGCATTATTGGGAAGACCGAGACGGAAGGTGTGGAACTTACCTGGGGCAATAGTCCAGCGATAGTAAAGATGTTGGAGAAAATAGCTCGGAGGGAGGGGTTTGGGGCAGTCCTTGCCGATGGAGTGAAAAAAGCGGCAGAACGAATCGGCAAGGGCACTCAGGAATACGCAGTACACGTTCATGGTGCGGAATTACCAATGCATGACCCTCGGGCTTTCCCTGGCCGAGGTATACTTTACATGGATGCTAACCCCGGTCGCCACACTATTGGCAGTTTGCCAGCGGCACAAGACCGCGGCACTGTAATAGGACCGTACTCAGTGTTGGAGACCCCGAAGCTGGAAGTGTATGGTGACTACCTAGCTAGAGGGCCTATGTATACCCTGGGTGCGGAGTACTTCCTTTTCTACAGTTCCGCTGGGCTATGCACTTATGCGGCTATACTTGATACTAAATATCCTTTGGTTGAGTTCGTGTGTGCAGTGACAGGATGGGACTTCACTGCATCCGAAGTGCTTACTGCGGGACAAAGGGTTGCCACTCTTCGGCAGTGCTTCAATGTCCGTGAAGGTCTAAAGCCCCAGGATTTGCAATTGCCCGACCGGGTGAAACAGCCGGCAACCATGGGGCCGTTCGCGGACGTCACCGTTGACTTTGATGCAGCGTTGGCAACCTATTATGCCGCCATGGGCTGGAATCTGAAGACGGGGAAGCCTTACCGGAGGACATTGGCAGATTTGGGATTGGATGAGCTTACCAAGGACCTGGAGGCTGCAGGTGAACAGCCATCTTCTGGCACTTAGCAGTCTTGGAGAAGGATGAGCAAGGATATTCAATATGCGAGGATGTGATGAGCAGAACCGAGTCTTCCGCCATGCCATATGCCGGCTCTCACCCCCGATAGTCTCAGGCATGTGGCCACACGTGAAATCACTATTCTCTTGTCAGGGCAGGGCAGTAATGCAAACAATAGGACCCAGGTATCCAATATGTCCAAATTGAGGCATGGCCAGTGCCATTTTGACATTCTTTAATTGGCGCTCAGGCAGTTGTGCCTTCCCCTGGAGCTGTTTGTAGCACTCATAGACCATCCTGACTCCGGTGGCGCCAATGGGATGGCCGAAGGACTTCAGCCCACCATCGGTGTTCACCGGCAACTCCCCAGTCAGTTCAAATGTGCCAGCGTCAATATCATCCTTGGCGTGTCCTATGGGGGAGAACTGGAGTGCCTCATACTCCATCATCTCGGCAATGGTGAAGCAATCATGCTGTTGGGATATGCTGATTTCCTTTCTGGGGTTGGTTATTCCGGCCTGTTCATATGCTAGCTCGCCAGCCCTGGTAGTCTCAGGCATGAAGTCATAGCTGAAATCAATATCCTCCTTGCCCCATCCGGGGCCCATAGCCAGACCAATCCCCTTGATTAGGATATAATCATCCCGGAAATTTTTGGCCATGTCGGCTCGGCAGAGCACGGCGGCCGCCGCCCCATCCGTAACAGCACAGCAGTCAAATAGTCCGAGTGGCCAGGCGATAACAGGGGCACTTAGCGCCTGCTCCAGGGTTACCTTCCTCTGTAAATGAGCTTTGGGACTCATAGAACCATTGTAATGGTTCTTGACTGCGATCTTGGCCAGACAGGTTTTTCCCTCTTCGGGAGTCAGACCATAGCTAGAAAAATACCTGGTTGCAGCCATTGCCCAGCGCCCCGGTGCAGTAGCCCCCTGATTGTAGACGGGGTCGAAGAAGAACTCAGGCAAACCTGAGAACCCCGACTCCTTGAGCTTCTCAATTCCAACGCACAATGCAACGTCATATAACCCACAGGCAATTGCGTGAACTGCTTGCCTGATGGTATCTATCCCGGTGGCACAGCCATTTTCAACTCTGGTAATAGGTATGGGGCCGAGCTTCAACGGCTGGGCCAGTAATAACCCGTTGACGCCTGTTTGTTGAGTTCCAACCCAGGCAGCCTCAATATCCTTCAGTCCTATCCCAGCATCTTCAGTAGCCTCAAAGGTGGCATCGATCATCATATCCTCGGCGCTCCAATCCCAGTTCTCACCGAACTTGGTGCACCCCATTCCAATAATAGCAACTTTATCTCTTATCGCAGCTGGATTTCCCATTCTTTCATCCCTCCTTATCTGATTATCTAATTGGGCTCGGTTTCCAGAAGTAATTAGGAAAGCCTGCCCCCTCGTGGATCTTCCTGAATGTCAGTTCCAGTGGCATACCAACCTCAATCTTATCTGGGTCACGGTCTGTCATCCGGGCGTAAAATCTGACTTTCTTATCATAGTCGGCGCAGCAGGTGATAACAGGTGGGTCAGGGCATAGAGCCAGATTGTCTTTGGAGAAGGTGAATAGTTCCCCCTTCCAGTCAGAAATGTCGACCAGGTCGAAGTCATCCTTCGACTGGCATCCCAGGCAGACCCTCTGTGGCGGGAACTGATGCTTGCCACAGCGGCGACATCTGGAGGCATTGGCACCAAAAATCCATTCTCGACCCCTCCACAATTGGACGGCTGAGCTGACAATCATGGGCCGCCTCTGCATCTCTACCGGCATAAGCTCCCGGAAGCGTATATAGCTTTCATAATTGGGAAGTGGCATCTTTGACTCCAGATGACTCTTAACTCCCCTGTGGTTCCGGCTTTTCTCTATCTCGTCAGTTACCTGGAGGATAAAGGCATCGGCTCCGTTACCATAATTAACAAACAGCATCTTGTCGCCGGATTTGGCCTCCTCCAAGGCAGCCACCAGCATCATCAGGGCAAAGGCACAGCCGGTATTCCCCAGACGGTCAAACATGGGCTCTTGAACCTGACTCTTGTCCAGGCCAAGCGCCGCAGCCATCTCCCTGTGCCTTCTCTCATCCGGGGCGAAATAAACAGCCTTGGCGAAATCCTTCGCTTGGAGTCCATACTTGTTCATAATCCCTGATACAGCTTCTTTGAAGTTGAGCTCATATCCTCTGGTCAAGACAAAGCGGTCTTCCCACATCTTGACCGCATCATCTTTCGTTCTCCGCCAGTTATCGTAGATTTCATCAGAGTGGGAATAAAACCCCTCGATGGAGGCAATAACGTCAGTGTCACCAAGCATAACAGCAGCAGCACCATCACCAAAGAGTCGCTCATAGTCCGACTTGGGCTCCCCCAGGCGGCTATCGGAGGCCACCACCAGGGCTCTTTTGGCTGAGCCCGCCTTCACGGCATCGATCGCAGCCCTGAGGGCGATAGTCCCTGACCTCAGAGAATCGGTGAAGTCTCCGCTGAAGACGTCTCGACGCATATTTGTCGCGGTGGTCAGTATTGTTGAGCACTGGCTTTCTTTAAAAGGCGATGTGGTTGTGGCGAAGTAGAGGCTATCGACGAGCCTGTGGTCGATGCCCCTGAGACAATCCAGGGCTGCAGCTACTCCCATGGTGATGCTGTCTTCATCCCAGTTGGCCACCGATCTCTCGCCACTAGACGGGCCTCCAGCCCAGGCCCGGGCCAGTTCACTACGAGCTAGTCTGTAAATGGGTACGTAAGCGCCGTACGAGGTTATTCCGACCATTTTTACCTCCTTTTAGTTATGAAACTCTAAAGTTGCTCAAAACCGAGCTTTCTAACGGTTTAAATTTCCCTTCTGTCCATTTCCGCAGATAATAGTCTAGTTCATTGAAATAGCCTCTTATAATACCCCAAAAATTTCGTTAACGCAACTTGCCATTCGAATCGTTGGTTTGACAAATCCTAACGATAGTGTTACTCTTCAATGGTTTTGTATTGATAGAGGATATTGGGCACTGCGAACCATAGGTGATTGAGAGTATGGGGAGTAAATTTGAGCAGGGCTCATCTTGACTTCCTATCAGAGAGGCAGTGGGGGCTTGGGCAGGCTGGTTAAGGTAATGCCCTGATCCTAGCTTAAGAGGAGGTATGTTCAGGAGATTCTTAAGACATCTCCGGCAAATTAACAACTCAGGTGACTGAATATCACGAAGGAGAGAAATGGTTGGAATAGTATCGTATGGAGCTCATATCCCGTATTACAGGCTAAGCCGAGACGAAATTGCCAAGGCAATGGGTAGGGCCTCGTTGGGGGGTGAGAGGGCAGTAGCAAGTCATGATGAAGATAGCATAACTATGGCGGTATCTGCTTGCAGAGAATGCATCAAAGGAATGGATAGGGACAAAATAGATGCTGTGTACTTTGCCTCCACCACCGCACCCTATAAAGAGAAGCAATCCGCCAGTGTGGTTGCTATGGCTCTTGACCTGAGAGGAGATGTGTCAGTTGCTGACTTTGCCAATTCGCTGAGGGCGGGAACAACTGCCTTGAGGGCAGCTATTGATGCTGTTAATAGTAAATCAGCGAGATTGGTTTTGGTGACAGCCGCAGATTGTCGATTGGGACCCTCAGGCTCGGAGTTTGAGCAGCTTTTTGGCGATGGAGCTGCTGCTCTACTAGTCGGCGATAAGAATGTGATTGCAGAAATAGAATGTAGCCATACCCATTCTGATGAATTCATGGACCAATGGAGGATGCAGGACGATGATGTTGTCAGGACATGGGAGGCCAGGTTTGTTCGACTGCATGGATATAAGGACACCGTCAAACAAGGAGTCTCCGAATTGCTGGACAAATGCAAGCTGGCGCCCAAGGATTTTGCCAAGCTTGCCCTATATGGGCCAGAACCCAGAAGCCAAAGAGAATTGGCTCAAGCTCTGGGTTTTGACGTCAAGCAGCAGGTGCAGGATCCCCTCTTTGATAAAGTGGGGAATACTGGCGCTGCTTTTGCCCTCATGATACTTGTAGGCGCACTGGAGAGCTCAAAAGCTGGAGATAGAATAATTCTGGCCAACTATGGCGATGGCTGCGATGTTTTCTCCTTGATGGTTACTGAAGCAATAGCAAAACTCAAAGACCGGAGAGCTATAAGGCATTATCTAGAGAGGAAGGCGCTGCTTCCTAGTTACGCCAACTATCAGAAGCTTCGCGCACTGATAACAAGTGAGCAAACTCGTCAGCCTCCAGTCGATATGTTTGTTCCGGTTCTCTGGAGGTCCAGATATGAGATTCTCAGCCTTCATGGCAGTAAATGTCACGCGTGCGGCGAGGTCCAATTCCCCAAGCAGCGAGTTTGTGCCTACTGCGGCGTCAAGGACGAGTTTGAGGAAATTGGATTTTCCGACAAGAATGGCAGCGTTTTCACTTATACGATAGACAACATGGCTCCAACGGTTAACCCGCCGATAGTTCGTTGTGTGGTAGATCTTGATGGGGGTGGAAGGATGGTTTGCATCATGGAAGATTGTGAACCAGACAAGGTGGCTATCGGTATGCCAGTAGAGCCGATATTTAGGAAACTGCTTGATGTTGGGAACGCGGGCTTGCACAGCTATTTTTGGAAAGTCAAGCCTTTGACATAAGGAGGAGGGACCATAATCTCAACATTGGCTGCGAAACATATTGAGTAACAGGACGAGTCGATTTGGATAGAAAACATAGATACGGAGGTACTTAATGGAACCAATCAAAGATAAGGTTGCTATCGTGGGGATGGGCTGCACCTATTTTGGAGATCGCTGGGATAAAGGTGGCGATGATTTGATTATCGAAGCTGCTTATGAAGCTTTTGAGGATGCTGGGATAGAGCCCAAGGATATTCAAGCTGCTTGGGTGGGTACTCTGTTCTCTGGCGGTTCCGGATGCTCTCTGGCACGGCCCTTGAAACTGCCTTATGTCCCCATTACCAGGGTGGAGAATGGATGTGGCACCGGTATGGACGCCTTTAGGAATGCCTGTTTCGGGGTGGCCTCAGGCATGTACGATGTCGTTTTAGCCCTGGGTTTCGAAAAGCTCAAGGATTTTGGCATGAATATCTTGCCTGAATGGTTCTCTGGCGTGAATCCCGTGTTTCGTTTTGGCCATAGCTCGCCGGGCGATTTTGCCTTGACTGCGGTAAGGTATTTTCATGAATACGGAATAGGTCGCGAGACCCTGGCTAAGATAGACGTTAAGAACCATCACAACGGTATGTTATCCCCCAAGGCCCAGCTTCATCGTGAGATAACGATTGATGATGCCCTGAACGCACCTATACTTGCCTGGCCGCTCGGTTTGTACGATTGCTGTCCCCGGACAGATGGAGCGGCTGCTGCCATTATCACTAGAGCTGATATGGCAAAGAGCTTTCGGGATGATTACGTCTTGCTCAAAGGTTTTGGTGTAGCTGCTAACCCGGGCACAAATCGGATAAGGCGGGACTACGATTTTCTGCACTACGATGAAAATGTGAGTGCTGCTAAACAAGTCTACGATCAGGTTGGGATAAAGGATCCCTTCAAAGAGGTAAGCCTAGCTGAGGTCCACGACTGCTTTAGCATCACTGAGCTCATTACCTACGAAGACTTGGGCCTGTGCCCCCGGGGTGGAGCAAAGGAATATATTGACGCTGGTGCTTTCACTCTGGAAGGGGAGACGCCTGTGAATTCTGATGGAGGGCTCAAGTGCTTCGGGCATCCACAGGGCGCCAGCGGGCTGAGGATGATTTATGAGTCGTACTTGCAGCTTCAAGGCAGGGCTGGAAAACGTCAGCTCAAGAATCCTGTGTACGGGCTGTCTCACAACATAGGTGGTTTACCGTGCGAGGGAACCACCGCCACCATCGTCATAGTTGGGCGTTAGTATCCCCTGCTTAAGCTGAGGAGAGATTCCGAAGCAAAGGGAATACCACTTGCCACCGAGCAAGCTCTGCGCCAATCTAGAGCTACTGAAATGGAGCAACGGTGGCTCTACTCAAAAATTGAGCATTGGAACCTACCCCTCATCTCGGCGTGTGTGGTGCTAGTGAAGCCTGCGGTTGGATGTGTCCTGTGCAGAAATGAGAGCGGATGAGAGAACAGCTTGGACAGACTCTTGACAACACCTGCTCCTTGAAGGAGGACGTGGGCTATTAGCCTATTTCCCTGACAGGGAATTCAAGGAAAAAAAGAAGTCATTAAGATTATTAAGGGAAATATGGCTGGAAGCCATGAAAATCTCTCACGCTGCTTAGTCGGAGCCGCCGATACTGGAATAGCTAATGATTATCAGGTTACTGGATCCTAAGGGGGCTTTATCTAGAGAGATGACAGCGGTTTGGGAATATGGTTCAGGGTTTTAGTCTGCTGTGTTTTCGATAACAAAGAGTTGGTGCTTGTAAATTACTCCACGCTGAAGTTTAGCACTGAAATTTTTATGTTGACGAATATTAGTCTCGTAAAAGTGGGAATCCTTCGCTATAATAAAAGCAATTCTTCAGGAAATCAATGCCGACTAAGGTAGATGCAGGGAGCCTGGAATATATTTTCCATCCCAGGTCAGTTGCAATCATCGGGTTTCCGAGCGACCCGGCTAGTCCCACAGTGAGTGGGCTGCTCGATCCCTTACTTGAATTCGAATTCGGTGGGAAGATCTACCCCGTCAATCCGAAGGGGGGAGAGTGGGGGAGTCTGAAGGTATATCCGAGCCTTAGGGAAATCCCGGGGCCGGTTGATTATGCCGTTGTAGCAATTCCAGCTTCTGCTGCCCCTAAGGTAATGGAAGAGTGTGTTGAAAAACGGGTGAAGACTGTCTTTTTCATTACAGCCGGATTCAGTGAGCTTGGAACTGAGGAAGGGAGGAGGTTAGAAAACGAGATTACGGAGATTGCTAGGAGGGGGGGAGTCAGAATACTCGGCCCTAATTGTTTCGGGATATACTGCCCGAAAACCAAGATATCTTCCGGTTTAGGACTTCCTAAGGAATGCGGAAAGGTTGGCTTCATCTCGCAGAGCGGTGGGGGTTACTTCTATTCAATTCGGGAGGCGGCGTCCAAAGGAGTGCGCTTCAGCAAGGCGGTAAGCTACGGAAATGCCTGTGATCTGAATGAGAGCGATTTCTTGGAGTATCTCGCCCAAGACCCTGATACTGAGGTAATAGCAGGCTATATTGAAGGTGTGAAGGATGGACAGAGATTTCTGAAGGCGCTTAAGACAGCTGTAGCGGTAAAGCCTGTGATAATATACAAGGGAGGGTACACTGAAGTTGGAATTAAGACGGCGGCATCTCATACAGGATCCCTGGCTGGAAAGAATGTAATATGGGATGCTATTTTCAAGCAAACCGGGGTAATCAGGGTTTACAGCATGGATGAACTGATTGACGTTATTCTGCTGTTCTTATTCATGTCCCCTCCGAAAGGACGAAATGTGGGTGTTCTCGGGGTTGGTGGTGGGGCAAGTATTCACATTGCTGATGAATGTGAGAAGGCAGGACTGCACATTCCGAGACTTCCAGCGGAGCTGTTAGCTAAGCTGAGGGAGTTTACGCCTGAAGCAGGTAGCATGTTGGGAAACCCTTTAGATTCCCAGTCATCCTTCTGGGATGCCAAAAAGTTTGCTGAAAGCATAAAGGTCCTTGCCAGTTGGGAGGGAGTCGACCTGTTGGTCTTGCATTTGGGGGTGTATACCGGTCCTTCTCCAAAGGTTCATATAGCCTCAATGAAAGCTCGGAGGGAGGCTTATGTTAGTGCTGCCGGGGAATGCGATAGGCCTGTGGCTATGGTGTTACATTCAGTAGTTTCTTCCACTGAAGGTTGTGAGGAGCGTGAAAAATGGCAGCGAAGTTGCAGCGAGGCTAAACTCCCACTTTATCCATCGATTGGCCGGGCAGCCAATGCGATTAACAAGTTCACCAATTACCACGAGGACCACAGGAAAGGGAAGTGGTAACAAGTGGAAAGGGGAGGAGTATACTCTTCAGGCAAATAGGAGTAATGTCCCTCAGCCGCCAGAGTTGAAAAATTGGGGGGGGGGGGGTTGCCAAATTTAGCGGGGAAGGATTAAACTTGCGTAATTATCAGGGATGCTTCTAGAAGTTAGAGATCTGGTTAAGGACTTCGGAGGGCTAAGGGCCGTTAATGGGTTCAGCTTCACCATTGCTGAGCGAGAAATACTGGGTCTCATCGGCCCCAATGGCTCAGGTAAGACAACCTCTATTAACATTATTGCCGGCTACCACAAGCCAACAGGGGGCAAGATAATCTACAATGGGGAAGAGATACAGGGAAAAAAACCCTGGGAGATTGCCCAAAGGGGCGTTGTTCGTACCTATCAGCGCACCAAGCTCTTTCCTTCGCTAACAGCTCTTGAAAATGTGCTTTATGCCTCTCATATGCAAGGGAGAAGCGGCACTATAGATGCCGTATTCCGGCCGCGAAAGACAACAAAGGAGAGACAGTCAATACAGGCTATGGCAATGGAGGCGCTCGAGTTTGTGGGATTGCAGGGGCACTTTCACGAATTTGCGGGAATCATGAGTGCAGGCCACCAGCGGGCTCTATCCGTAGCCATGGCGGTTATCTCAAAGCCTAGATTGCTTTTGTTGGATGAGCCAGCGTCTGGCTTAACTTTGGAAGAGGGACGCAAGTTGATTGCTTTGATGCAGCGGCTTAAAGATAACGGGGCAAGTGTGCTTCTGGTTGACCACGATATGCGAGTTATCATGACTGTCTGTGATCGAATCGTGGTCCTGGACCACGGTAGCAAGATTGCCGAGGGCAGACCGGAGGAGGTGCGGGCCAATGAAGATGTGGTCAGGGCTTATATGGGTGCTGACTGAGCCTGGACGCGGGCATTGCGGACTTAGTAGAGCGATTATCAGGAACGGGGATTAGGAAGATGCTGGAGATCAAAGACCTGTATGTTTACTATGGGCCGATGTGCGCTCTTAGAAGGATTAAGATTTCTGTGGCTGAAGGTGAGGTGGTTGCTGTTATCGGAGCCAATGGAGCTGGCAAGACAACTCTTATGAAGACAATATCAGGGCTGCTCGAACCGGACAGGGGTAGCATAGAGTTCATGGGGCGCGAGATAGGTGGTATGTCAGGACATTCCATAGCTAATTTGGGGATCATACATATACCTGAAGGCAGGGGGGTGTTTCCTGAGATGACTGTCCTTGAGAACCTGGAAATGGGGGCTTATATCTTCAAGGACGAGGCGGTAACCCGCCAGACGATTGAACAAGTATATGAGCTATTTCCTGTTCTGGAGAATCGCAGGCGCCAGAAGGCCGGTACTCTGAGCGGAGGAGAGCAACAGATGCTGGCTATAGGCCGGGGTCTGATGGGCAGACCAAAGCTGCTTCTCCTGGATGAACCATCCCAGGGGTTATCGCCTCTGCTGGTGAAAAATCTCGCTCAAACCATTGAAGTTCTCCACAAGGAACATGGCCTTAACATATTGCTGGTGGAGCAGAATGTGAAGATGGCTCTGGAAATGGCCGACAGGGGCTATGTGCTCCAGAGCGGGGAGGTGATTTTGGAAGACAGTGCTTCTGCCCTGTTGGAAAACGAGGTAGTTAGGGAGGCATACCTGGGAGTTTGATGATATGAGCACAAGCACGCTGGTCCTACAGCAGATTGTCAACGGCGTGAGCCTGGGCAGTGTCTACGTTTTGCTGGCTGTTGGCTTCACCCTGAGCATGGGCGTTCTGAAGTTGCTTAACATTGCCCACGGACACTTCTATATGTTAGGTGCCTACTTGGTATATTCCTTCGCTCATCTCGCCGGACTTGGCTATTGGCCTGCCGTTCTTCTAGCGATACCTTCTACGTTCCTGATCGGTGCCCTAGTCCACCTGGCAGGAATTAAGCCTCTGCATGGCAAGGGCTATTTAGCTCCCGTCCTATCGACGCTGGCCATAGCATTTTTAATGGAGAGTGTTGCCCTTCTAGTCTGGCCTGGGACGGTTCGACTGATTGATACACCCTACAATTACGTCACATATAGTCTGGCGGGAGTAAGCTTCACTGAGCAGAGGTTGTTGACTTTTGTGGCAGCCTTGGCCTTGACGGCCGGTTTGTATTTCTTTTTGCAGAGGACAAAGATTGGCAAGGCATTGCGAGCAACTACCCAGAATGAGGATTCTGCCGAACTGGTAGGTGTAAATACTGGGTCGATGCGTTTGTTCGCGCTGGGCCTCTCTGCGGCACTAGCTGGTGCTGCTGGAGGTCTTATCGGCCCTCTCTTCGCGATCTCTCCAGGCATCGGCTTAACCGCTCTTTTTAAGGCTCTGGTAGTAGTTCTGCTGGGTGGTCTGGGGAGTATCGCGGGTGCAGTTCTCGGGGGATTTCTCCTGGGGTTGTTTGAAGCATTCTTTGGAGGCTTTGTAAATGCTGCGTGGACGCCGGTAGCTACGTTTGTATTGATTATAATTATCCTGGTAGTGAGGCCTCGAGGTCTGTTCGGGCGCGAGGAACTGGAATAGATGGACATTGAGCTAAATTTAAGGACATATTCTCTGATAGGAATGGGGGTTTTGCTTGGTCTGGCCATAGGGCTGCCTTTCCTATTGAATGAATATTGGCTTTATTTATCTGTGGTTATCATCATATACATAATATTAGCCATGTCCCTAAATCTCTGTCTGGGGTATTTGGGCTTGCTGAACCTGGGCTACACGGCTATGTTCGGTGTGGCAGGCTATATCACGGCCTTGCTTACTATTAGGGCAGGCCTTTCGGAATGGATTGGTCTTATCGCCGCCCTCGGGGCGATAGTGTTGATTAGCTTAGCAATTGGCTCTATTGCCCTCAGGCTCAAGGGGGTCTATTTCATCCTGGTGATGGTGGCTTTCCTGGGAATTTGTGGAGGCACGGCCGTGAGTGCGTCTGGCATTACCGGGGGTTCAAGCGGACTCGGAAGGCTCCCCATCCCCAGCATCATGGGACTGGAGTTTTCCACCACCTTCAAGTATTACTACCTGGCGCTGGTCATTCTGCTGATTTGCCTTTATGTTGTCTACCGTCTGGTTAATTCTCGCGTTGGCCGAGCCATGATTGCTGTTCGGGACAACGAGGACCTGGCTAATTCACAGGGTATCAACCCCCTTAGGTATAAGATGATTGGGTTTGTAACCACGGGGCTTCTTGCCGCTACTGCGGGATGGCTATATGCTCACTTCGTGAGGTTCATAGACCCGAGCGTGCTCGGCTTTTCAATGCTCTTTGATACTGCATTTGCGGTGCTGGTTGGTGGTGCGGGCACGCTGGGAGGGCCAATAGTGGGAAGCCTTTTTGTAGTCATCGTACCGCAGTTGCTGGGCAAGATACCAGTGGAGAACATTGAGGCCATCCGCTATATAATATTCACTGTGTTGTTGGTGGTGACAATCGTGCGTATGCCCCAGGGGATATGGGGTTGGCTTAAGGCCAGGTATAACTATCGCTACAAGATGGCCAGGTTCATTACTCTGCGTAATCCTTATTGCCTTTTGGAAGAAGATTTATTGCCGTAGGCTTGCCAAATCCCTTATATCACGATGCGAAGTTTCGGGCAATACCACCATAGTCCTTTCAGCAAAAGGTGGTAATTCCGCAGTTGTACCAGGATCAGATGCCGTTTGCCTTTGTGAAAGCATTGTGGGCTAACGGCCTAGGGGTTGATTCTCATTAACCCTCTCGGGGTGGCGAAGGGTTAATCAATCCTTTAGTTATCTCTCTGGGCATGATCTCTATTAGCTCATCAAGGGTCCACATGCCTTCTTTGTCGATGTTCTTGATTTTCTGGGGCTCTGAGAAGAGGGATATAGTGCCGCCATGGGCACTGAATACCTTGCCATTCACATTTGCTGCGCCATCGGTGCACAGGTACAGAACTACGGGAGCCACATATTCCGGCCCGGGCATGCCCATGAATGCTTCGTAGTCTTCATTGGACATAAGCCCGGCATCGTGTTTTTGCTCTATTCCCTGTACCACTTCGGGATTCGCAGTCATCCTCGTCTTGGCTCCGGGGAGGATACAATTGACGGTTATGCCTCGTCTTCCGAGTTCCAGGGCTGCCGTCCGTGTAAGGCTGACAATCCCACCCTTTGCTGCTGAGTAATTAACCTGACCTACATTGCCGAGCCAACCCTGAGATGCAAAAGTTATGATTCTCCCCCACCTCTGCTCTCTCATGTAAGGAGCAGCATGCCGCATGCAGTTGAAAGTTCCCTTGAGGTGGCTGTCCACTACCACATCCCACTCATCCTCAGACATGTTATGTAGCATGCGGTCCCGCAATGCGCCAGCTGGGGTGACCAGGATATCTATCTTGCCAAATTCCTTTACACAGCTATCTATGATATTCTTAGCGCCATTGAAATCGGCAACAGACTCGTAGTTAGCTATTGCCTTGTGACCCTTCTTCCTGATCTCTGCTACCACCTCATCGGCTGCCGGGATATCAGAAGGCGTGCCACCCTTCGCTGCGGTGCGGTTATTGACCACAACGCTAACCCCCTCCTCGGCAAGCGCCTCTGCCATGGCCCTGCCGATTCCCCGGCCGGCTCCTGTAACCACTGCTGCCTTGCCCTTCAATTTCTCGCTCATTCTTACCTCCTTTTTATCAGAATACTATGAACCACTTATTATAGCAGGCCAGCTACGGGTCATCAATCCGCGCGCACAGGCATCTTAACCCTTAGCCTAAAGCCAGTCTCTCTCGTTCGCTTTCCAAGCTGACTTCACACTTCCGGCTAGAACAAAGCAGGCTATTTATCCCCGTTCAGAAGTGCAGTGTCATCCGCATCAGGACGGACATCAACTATTCTGGCACTTGAACTGGAACAATACTGTTGTCTTTGATTTGTACATACAAGCCGGGCAGGTCGCCTGGCTCACCGCAAGTATCATAGCGGCGAAACTCTGTGGGTGACTCAAACTCGAGATTTCCCGAGTGAGCTGCCTCAGCCACCTTTACCCGGTCATCAGTGCCCGCCAGCTCAATAGCGTTTATGGCTGGCCACAGACAGTTGTAGTAGAGCGAAAGGAAGGTAACAGTGGGCGTCGCGCCGTACAGAGCTTTGTAATCCTCCTCAAATTTAACGGTCCCTGAGTATGGGAATCCGGGATACCAGAACACATAAGCGTACCAGCCCTGAGCACCTGGCTCAGACATGGCGCTCTCAGCCGGAGGGTCGCACACCACCGTAATGTCACCCAATCCGCCTAGCCCGACTACCTGTTTGGCCATGGCCACGTAGCCTTCATTGCTTTGTATGAGCATCAGGACATCCGGGTTGAGGTGCTTGATCGAAGTGAGGTATGAGGTGAAATCGGTAGTAGTTGGGGGATTGTATTCCTCATAGACGATTTCTGCGCCGGAGGCTTCGTACCTCCCTATCCAGCCATTCATATAGGCTCGCGCGTCCGCCGTATCATAGGAAAGGCAGGCTACTGTCTCCGGGTGAAATAGCTTAATATAGTCATCGGCAAAAGCTGTTATGCTTTGCAGGGAATGTGAATTCCGCACGCAGAACTTCTTATCACAGAGGTTCTCTGGCAAGCCGCCCCAGAAGAAATATGGCAGCTCGTTCTCTTCACAGAAGTCGATGATGGCAAGAGCGTCGGCTCCCGAGAAGCCTCCCCAGGCTATGGCCGCCACGTTTTCCTCATACAGCATTTGATTGGCACAGGCTATACATCCCGCCGTGGTAGAACGACTGTCACATCCAATGAGGTCGAGCTCTCTTCCGCCCAGGATGCCTCCCTTCAGATCATTCACCTGGTACTCCACCAGATCCATGCACACATCGCCCATCGCGCCTGACATTCCTAACGGGCCACTCCATGCCGTTATACCGGCGATCTTCACAGGCCCGGTAGGTGTAGGCGTAGGAGTGGGAGTGGGAGTTGGTGTGGGCGTGGGCGTGACTTCAGGAGCGCAAGCTATTAAGAGTGATAATACGCATATCAAAGCTAAACCGAATATTATCCAACGTTTTAACATCGCTTCCTTCCTCCTCTGCGAATATTTCCGTTAATAGTCTATCTAAGAATCGTCTCTATCCGTAGGCCAATCACAAGCCCTGGGTTGGCCCCAAGGCCTGTCCCCTAAAGTCCCAAAGCAATCACCCCCTTTCAGCCCTCTTGTTAGCTCTCCAGGCTGGCTCGAGACACTGCCGCGCCAAAATAGGCAAGCTATCTGTGCTGTTCAGAAGCACAGTGTTATCTCACATCAGGCTGAACGTCACTACTCCGGTATTTGAACCGGGACAACTCCTTTGTCTTGAATTCTTACAATAAAGGGGGGCATGGTGCCTGGCTCCCCGCATGTAGTGAAGCGGAGGGTCCCTGCGGGCGCCTCCCACTCGAGGTTTCCAGAGCGAGCTGCCTCAGCAACCTTTACCCGGTCGGTAGTGCCTGCCAGCTCAATGGCATTTATGGCTGACCACGCGCAGTGGTAGTAGAACGAAATCAAGCTAATGTAGACTGGCCCTCCGTACAGAGCGAGGTAGTCCTCCTCGAGCTTCTTGCCTCCGGGCGTGTCGGCCCCGACATACCACAGGCACCAGTAGTACCAGCCCTGAGCTCCCTCCTCACCTTGAGCACTCTCAGCCGGAGGGTCGGCCAGTATCTTGGTGTCGCCCAGTCCACCCAGCCCGACTATCTGTTTGGCTATGGCTATATAGCCTTCATTGGTCGATATGATAGTGAGCAGGTCTGGGTCTAGGCTCTTGATTGTGGTGAGATTAGGGGTGTAATCAGTCGTCTCCGGTGGAACATATTGCTCATAGACGATCTCTATTCCGGCGTCTTCGAACACCTCTATCCAGCCCCCCGTATAGAGGCGGGCGTCCGTGGTATCGGTTGACAGGCAGGCTACTGTCTCGGGGTTGAACAGCTTGATCATATACTCGGCAATCAGGTTCATGTCGGGCATCGCCTGCGTAGTCCGTACGGTGAACTGCCTATCGCATAGGTCCTCAGGTAAGGCACCCCAAAGGAAATATGGCAGTTCGCTCTCTTCACAGAAGTCGGATATGGCATAAGCGTCGGCTGCCGAGAAACCTCCCCAGACTATGGCTGAGGCGTCATCTTCGTAGAGCGCTTGTCTGGCACAAGCTACGCATCCTGCCGTGGTGGAACGACCGTCACATCCGTAGAAATCTAGCTCTCTTCCACCCAGCATGCCTCCCCCAACTTCGTTTACCTGGTATTTCACTAAATCTATGGTGACGTCGCCGATTGCGCCAGACATTCCCATGGGGCCAGTCCATGATGTTATGCCGCAGAGCTTCACGGGCCCGGTGGGTGTGGCTGTTGGTGTGGGCGTAGGCGTAGTTGTGGGAGTTGGTGTACCTTCCTCAACGCAAGCGGGAAGCAGAGATAATGCGAGTATCAGAGCTACACCGATTATTATCCAACGTTTTAACATAGCTTCCTCCTTTCCCTTCGAATACTTTTCATAACACTCTGTCTCATGAACCTATCCTTTGGCCTTCATCTCATAGCCCTTACCTCCTTCAACCTATGTATGGTTCACTCCCTGAATTAATTCTACAACTGGCGTCCTGGTGAGTCAATGGGTGCTGGCTTATTTGATAAAGAAGCTTTGCCTTAAATCACCTCTTCGTCCTTCAACTTGGTGAGTTCTTCCCAGGTGAAGCCTAAGGTATTTTGGAGCACTTCCTCGGTGTGTTCTCCAAACTCCGGCGCTGGCATCCTGACCGATTCCGGGGTCTGGCTGAAATGCATGGGGAAGCCCGTGATGGATGTTCTTCCCAGGGCCGGATGCTCGTAGTCTACGATGTAGTCATTGGCACTCATCTGTGGGTCCTCCGCCACATCGGACATGGTGTGGACTGCCTCAAAGACGAGGTCTCCGCCGTTCCTCAGAATTTCCAGCCATTCCGCCTCGGTCTTGGTAGCAAAAACAGCGTCCATTATGGAGACTAACTCGGCAGCATTCTGTCCTCGATCTTCCATGGTGCTAAACTTGGGGTCTTTCTCCAAATGTTCCAGACCCAATGCCTTGCATACTCCAGGCCAATGCCTGTCAGACTGAGCCATGGCCAGCATTATCCACCTGTCATCCTTACACTTGTAATGGTTCCAGAGGGGGTTGCCTGCTCTGGCTCTGACAAAGGGTGCAAATTCATGCCCCATGGCGAGCCTAAATTCGAGGTTCAGGCTCAGCAGGTGGGTCAAGGAGCCCAGCAGGGACGCCTCTACCTCCTGGCTTATCCCCTGCCGCTCCCGCGCCAGCAAAGCTACCACTATAGCAAAGGCTGTCATTATGCCTCCCATCTGGTCGCCCACACCGCCCCGGAGTGGCATGGGAGGCATTCCGGGCTCGACAGCGACGGTCATTATGCCTGATCTGGCCTGCCCAACTAGGTCATAAGAAGGTGTATAGCTAATAGGGCCTTTGGGGCCCCAGCCTGACCCTGTAGCGTATATCAGGCGAGGGTTATATCGGGAAAGGGTTCCGTAGTCTATCCCTAGCCTCTCAGCAACACCCTTACGCATGTTTTGGATAAAGACATCTGCTTTCTCTACCAACTTATATACGATTTCCTTACCACTCTCCTTTGTCAGGTCTAGGGTTATAGATTTCTTATTACGGTTGTGGTGTTCAAAGACGCAATTACGTCCATGTATACCCGTGGTTGCACCCATGATACGGCCGAGCCCCCGCATCGGATCTCCCCCGACTCTTTCCTCTATTTTGATTACCTCAGCTCCAAGGTCTCCCAAAATCCTTGCAGCTAGCGGGCCCTGATGCCAGTGTCCCCACTCCAGAACCCGTATACCTTCTAGCGCCATGCTCATGATGTCCGCTCCTTTCAGCTACTTTATGTTCGCTTTCTGGGCTGATTTTATTACTTCCGTCCAAAATAAGTCAATGGAGAGGCATGATAGTTTATTAAGGGGGAATGTGGGGGAAGCGCCACACCCGCACAGTACCATTTGTTGCCTGCTTCCTCCTGTTTGCTGATTGACAAAGTCTCCTTAGCGTGTTAGATTAGTCACCTTAAAGCACAAATAAGTTAAATCCAAAGCGACGGCTGTTCGGGAATCTGCTTCGAGTATCAAGCAATTTCCCAGCAAAGGTGGAATTGAGAGGGGCCAGGCAGTCTTGATCAAAATCAGCCAGTCAAAGTGTATTGGTTGTGGTACCTGTGTCATATCTTGTCCCACCTATGCGCTCTCTGTTTTCTGCGACACTTTCCAGTGCCAGGTCGATCGGGACTTATGTAACAATTGCCTAGTGTGCCTCGACTACTGTCCTACAGATGCCATCGAGGAGGCATAGGATGAACAAAAGTAACTGCGATGTGGCAGTGATAGGTTCGGGCATCGGCGGTTTATGTGCTGCTGCCAGGCTGAGCTATGCTGGATACAAAACTGTAGTATTAGAGAAGATGCCCATTTTGGGTGGGCGATATACCTGGGTAGAGTACAAGGGCTATAAAATTAAGCTTGGTGCTCATTATCTTATGTATGGGGAGAAAGACCCACCCCTCGTCACTCTGAAAGATGTCCGGGGCAAGATAGACTTTGAGATGAGAGCAAAACCCCCGCCTAAATGGCGAATTGGCGGGAAGGACTATGAGATGCCGGCTGAAGGGGTGGCTGGGGGGACGTTGGGGCGCTTGGTTTCCCTGACCAGCAGAGATAAGGCAGAGGAAGGAAGGGTGCTCACGGCTCTCAAACGCTGTTTCAACGGGGATGAGCCTTCTGATGACATTACCTTCAGCGAATGGCTACTGGGGGTGACGGACAACAGGACTATTTATAAGATTCTGAACACCCTGTGTGTCCAGCAGCTGGGCCCGAATTTGCATGAGATTGGCGCTGGTGAGATGATCAGACAGTTTTCCAACCTGGCCAGCAAACTCGCGGGCACACAGAAACTCATTCCCGAGAATGGCACCAAGCCCATCGTTGACTCCCTGGCAGAGGTGGTAACTGGTCATGGAGGAGAGATTATGCCTCGGGTAAAGGTCCGAAGGATAATTGTTCGGGATGGAGCAGCTAGGGGGGTTGAGGCTAATGGGCTTGGCGGTGAATTTCAAGTCGAAGCCCGGGCAGTGGTAAGCGATGTTGGGCCTCAGAAGACAGTGAAACTGGCTGGGGAGCAGAATTTCGACCGGGGTTACCTCGAAGAAGTTAAGGAACTGAAGCCGTTAGCGGGGTTTGAGTTTTGGATAACGAGTAACGGGCCGCTATACGACTGGCCAGGAGGGCTTTATACTATTGATACCAGAAGGAGTGGTCTCTGGATAGATACTTCTCTGATTTGGCCTGATTTTGCTCCCAGGGGCAAAAACTTGACGATCTTCTACCTCAAGCCGGAGCAGCCTAGCGACTATGACCCCAGAAAAGAATATGAGGCATTCCTGGCTGATCTACATGAGACCTTCCCCCGCTTTGAAGAGCAAGGTGGTGAAATACTGCTGGCCCGCCACTACCAGTCGGAGTGGCCTTGCCTTCGTGCCTTTCCCAGCGCTGAGCGTCACCAGAAAACGTCGGTGAAAAACCTCTATAATGTTGGGGATGGTGTAAGCCCGCGAGGCTGGTTTGCCGGCGCCGGCGCTGCTGAGAGCGCCAGGATGGTAGCTGAAGACATAAAGAGGGAGATCAAATCCTAGCCATCCACGACGTAAGTTTAAGAATGCAGTTTTGAAATAGTCATAATATTCAAAGAACAAATTAAAGGAGGTAGTAATAATGGGCGCAATGGCAAAGCTTTCGGAGCATCTCAGGGGCAGGATGGTCGATCTGAGGAGAGCAAAGGACGAAGGGAAGAAGATCATCGGCTACACACCTGGAGGCTACTTCCCGGAGGAATTGGCCTTGGCTGCTGGTGCTGTTCCGGTTGGCCTCCTTCGGGGTGGGGAGCATGAGCCGGTACTTATGGCGGGGGCTTATATGACCCGCTGGTTTGATACCTTCGCCCGGGCTCAGATTGGTTACCGTGTACTGAAGGAGGATGCTGCGTATCAGCTCATCGATCTTATTGTTGTGCCGGTAACTAACAACCATATGAGGGCAATAGCAGATGCCTGGGATTTCTATACTGATGTAGATGTCTTCAGGTTCGGTGTCCCTCACCGCAAGAACGACCGTAGTTTTGAGTATTACCTCGGCGGAATAAAGTCGCTGCGACAGAAATTGGAGAGCCTGACTGGAGCTAAGATCGAGGACTCAAAGCTTAAGGAGATGATAGAGCTCTGTAATAGGGAGAGAAGACTTCTCGAGGAGATAAGCGTTATGCGGAAGTCTGACCATCCCCCTATTAGCGGCCGCGACTTTGCTCGTCTGAACCATGCCTCATTCCTTGCCGATAAAAAGGTAATGGTGGAGGCGTTGGAGTCCCTTCGAGACGAACTAAAGGACAAGAAAGGCGAGAAGCCTCGAGCCCGAATCCTCCTCACCGGCTCGACTATGGCATTTGGAGATTACAAGATTTATGACCTTATAGAAGAAACGGGCTCTGATGTGGTGGTGGAGGAATTTGCTGAGGGGATAAGGCATTACTGGTGGAGGGTAGAACCAGACACTGACCTCATGTCTGCTCTCGCTGACCGGTATTTTAGAAAGAGGGTCTGCGCTGGCTGGTTCCGGCCGGGCAGGGAGAGGCTGGATTACAATTGCCAATTGGCAAAAGACTTTAAAGTTGACGGGGTAGTATGGTATCAGTGCATGTATCATGATTGCTATGATATGGAATCCTATTACTTCCCTAATATCCTGAAGGAACAAACGGGGCTTTCCATGTTAAAGATAGCGACAGACTATGATGCTTCCGAGACAGGTCCGTTCCGGACCCGTGTGGAGACCTTCGTCGAGATGTTGAGATAGGTGGATGGAGCGCATATCTAAACGAGTTCTTACAAGGAGGTAGCAAGATGTATACTGAACTTCTTAAATTATGTGGCTTTGAGGACGTTGAGCTGGAGCGGGAAAGGTCCAGGATTGACAAAGCGTTTAAGATATTGGAGATAGATGCAGAGGACTGCAAGCGCGCTGAGGATAGGGTTAAGAAGTATTTTAGCGTTGAGCTTCTTGGCATCAGGAAGGTCCTGGGTATTTGGATGAAGGACCTTATCGACATGGTGCTAGCAAAGGAGGAGGGGAAGAAACTGGTTTACACCGGGGTTCCACCTCCGGGCGGGCTTTGTCTATCCCTTAATCTTGCCGGTGCGTGGTGTGGGGTTCTCGATTATACGCTCGGTCTGACAATGGGGCTGGTCTTTGACAAGCTTGGTCCCATATTGGAGGCGGCTGAGGAGCATGGGGGGCCGCCAGGAGTGGCGATGTGCAGCTTTCATCAGGCTCGGCTGGGAGCGATTGTTAAGGGGATAGCTCCATTACCTGACGCAGCCTTATCTCCCGGGTTCTTCTGCGATCAATCGCCCAAAGTGTGGGATCTAATCCAAGAGGTTTATGGGGTGCCTGTCATGCACGTCGATAACTGTATAGATTCGGGTTGGGATGAGTGGCCTGAGATTCCTGAGCGCCGGGTACGGCTCTACGCTGCCGACATGAGGGAAACCAAGGACGATTTGGAAAGAGTGCTAGGGGTTGAGCTGTCCGAAGATATCCTGATGGCTGGCTGGCGTGCGTTTATGGATCTTCGGCTCAGTGTGCAAAGAATGATAGAACTGGCAAAAGTAGATCCGATACCCATAAGCCAGGTGGATTTGAATCCTTTTTGGCGCCTGGTATCAGTTCCAGGTGGGAGGGCCTTGCGGGAAGGGAAGGAGGCTATTGATATTCTGACGAAGGAGATTGAAAAGAGGGTTGCCGAGGGCAAGGGGGTGATGGAGAAAGGAAGTCTGAGGGTTGGTTGTTATGCTACCCCGGTCAGTGATCCGGCTCTAACGCGTATGCTTGAGGAATGTGGGTTGGCTTTGGTGGGGCCTTTGGCGTATTATCTGCCCCCCCTTCAAAGGATGGAGAGCAAATATACTACTCCCGAGGAACAGACTGTCGAAGGCCTGTTGAGGAGAGGCGTGTTCTATAGTACTTCGGCTTTCATCTCCGACACTAACGAAGGCGTTAAGCTGTTGAAGCCAGATGGCTTCATGTGGTTTTACCAGTACGCCTGCCGCGCCAGTTGTCCCCAAATGCTGATATATAAGAAGGCCACAGAGGATGAAATGGGTATCCCCGTGCTGTCGCTCGAGGCTGACCTCTTTGACACGAGGTCTTATAGCGCGGAGGCACTGAGGACAAGGGTAGAGACTTTTGCTGACCTGCTAAGAGAGCGCAGGGCAGCCAAAAGGGTTTAGAAAGCAGCAACGCAGGATTGATGTGCTAGAGCTGGGACAGGTCCTTTCTGAGCTCGTGTGGAGATCGGGGCCGAGATAATGAAGTGGGGTGGATAGAGTATCCGCCTGAGATGCTTGAAAGGGGGAAGGGATATGTATACTGAACTTTTTAGGTTGTGCGGTTTTACAGATGCTGAGATAGCAAAGGAGCGGCCGAGGATTGACAGGGCATTCAAGAAGCTGGAGATAGGGCCGGAAGATTGCCAGCGTGCTGAGGACAGGCTCAGGAAGTACTTTAGCGTTGAACTTATTGGCGTCAGAAGATGCCTGGGCATCTGGCTGAAGGACCTAATCCACCTGGTACTGAGCGAGGAGGAGGGGAGGAAGGTGGTGTACACCGGGGTTCCACCTCCGGCCGGACTTGCTCTGTCCCTCAATCTTGCTGGTGCATGGTGCGGGGTTCTGGACTACACGCTCGGTTTGACCATGGGACTAATCTTTAACAAGCTTACGCCCCTATTGGAGATTGCTGAGGAGCATGGGACGCCGCCAGAGACAGCATCTTGCAGCTTCCACCAAGCGCGGTTGGGGGCTATTGTCAAGGGAATGGTGCCAGTGCCCGATGCAGTTCTGTCTCCCGGTTTCTTCTGCGATCAATCGGCTAAGGTATGGGAGCTCATTCATGAGCTTTACGGTTCGCCCATCATGTATCTTGATAGTTGTATGGACTCAGCTTGGGATGAGTGGCCTGAGATTCCTCATCGGCGGGTACGGCTCTATGCTGCCGACATGAGGGAAGCCAAGGAAGAATTGGAAAGAGCGCTGGGAATTGAGATAAGCGAAGACATCCTCATGGCTGGCTGGCGTAATTTCATGGAACTTCGGCTCAGTGTGCAAAGGATGATTGAACTTGCGAAACTGGAGCCAAAGCCAATAAGTCAGGTAGATTTAAATCCCTTTTGGCGCCTGGTATCAGTACCAGGCAGAGGGGCTTTGGAGGAAGGGAAGGAGGTGATTGGTATTCTAACGAGCGAAGTTGAAAAAAGAGTTGAAGAACGCAGGGGAGTGATGGAAGAAGGGGTGCCAAGGGTTGGCGTCTATGCTCTCCCAGTTAGTGACCCTGCTTTGACCCGCATGTTTGAGGAGTCCGGCTTGAACCTCGTAGGTCCTTTGGCGTATTATCTGCCTCCCCTCCAGAGGATGGAAAGCAAGTATACCACCCCTGAGGAACAGAGTGTCGAAGGCTCATTAAGAAGAGGCGTGTTCCATAGCACATCGGGTTTTCTCAATGAGACTAACGAAGGCGTTCAAATGCTCGGTCTGGATGGCTTCCTGTGGTTTTACCAGAAAGCCTGCCGCGCTACTACTCCCCAAATGTTAATATACAAGAAAGCAATGGAGGAGGAGTTGGGCATCCCTGTGCTGGCGCTCGAGGCTGATCTCTTTGACACAAGGTCTTATAGCGCAGAGGCATTGAGGACAAGGGTGGAGACTTTTGCTGACCTGCTAAGGGAGCGTAGGGCGGCCAAAGCGGCGCAGTAGGCAATGCTATAAAGATGGCACAGCAGAACCCAAGCTGTATATTTTGTGGACTTTTGTAGGATTTTGGTTGATATGGGGAGTGGCAAGAAGCGCTCTGTGTTGCCTGGAATAAGTTGGACGAAGTATCCAGAAGCTTTTGGGCAAAATTAGGCGGCCTAACCTTTATCAGGAGATGAAGATATGTATACAGAACTCTTTAGGTTATGCGGCTTTGAAGATGCCGAGATAGAGAAGGAGAGGCCGCGGATTGACAAAGCACTCAGGAAGATGGAAATAGATGCAGAAGACTGCAGGAGTGCTGAGGATAGAGTCAGAAAGTATTACAGCGTTGATCTTGTTGGTGTGAGGAGATGCCTGGGCCTGGGTCTGAAGGACATTATCGACCTGGTACTGGCCAAGGAAGAAGGCAAGAAGCTGGTTTATACTTCGGTTCCACCTCCGGCTGGACTTGCTCTATCCCTTAACATGGCCGGGGTATGGTGTCAGGTTCCAGAATCCATAGTTGCCCTGGCGATGGGTCAGATATTTGGCAAGCTCTCACCGATAATGGAGGCTGCTGAGGAGCATGGACTGCCACCAGCAGTAGCGGCTTGTGGCTATCATCAAATTCGGCTGGGAGGGATTGTCAAGGGTATAATTCCATTGCCCGATGCCGTCATATCCTCAGGGTTCTTCTGCGACCAATCACCTAAAGTATATGATCTCATCCGTGAGGTTTACGGGGTGCACATCGTGGAACTGGACAGCTGCGTAGACTCGAACTGGGGTGAATGGCCTGATATCCCTGAAAGTCGGGTACGGCTCTATGCTGATGACGTGGGAGAAGCGGCGAGGGAATTGGAAAGGGTGCTGGATATTGAGCTGACCGACGACATCCTCAACGCTGGCTGGCACAAGTATACGGACATGCGGCTCGGCGCGCAAAGGGTGATCGAACTCTCTAAGGTAGAGCCAATGCCAATAAGCCATGTGGATTTAAATCCCTTTTGGCGCTTGATATCATCCGCGGGAGGGAGAGGCTTAGAGGAAGGGCTGGAAGTGATTGAGCTTTTCACCAAAGACGTTGAAAAAAGGGTTGAGGAGGGCAAGGGGGTGGTGGAAAAAGGGGCACCTTCAGTCGCCTTTCTTGTCAACTCAGTCGTCGACCCGGCTACAGTGCGCATGTTTGAAGAATGTGGCTTGGCTATGAGGGGGCCTCTGGTATATCATATGCCCTCCCTTCAGCGAGCAGAAAGCAAATTCACAAGCTTCGAGGAACGAACTGTTGAGGCGATACTGAGAAGAGGCCTGTATCATAGTACCCCGGGCTGCATCTCTGTGCTGGAGGAATCTATCAAGGCAATGAACCCAGATGCTTTGCTCTGGTATTACCACTTTTCCTGCCGTGCCAGCTGCCCCCAAGCTTTAATAATCAAGAAAAGCATAGAGGCTGACCTTGGGATTCCGGTACTTCTACTCGAGGGCGATGTCTTTGACGCGAGGTCTTATAGTTCTGAAGTATTGAGGACGAAGGTGGAGTCTTTTGCTGACATGTTAAGAGGACGTAAGGCAGCCAGAGGAGTATAGCAGGCAGCACTAAAGGACTAAAAGATGATTGTGATGTCGGGCTGCTACGCTTAGAGCTTATCCGCATCGAGATATCAACCGCTTAGATTGACCGGGCTACCTCATAGCTATCCCAGATTGCGCCCATAATACGCCGTGGTTCCTGACAGTCTCCCAGTGCGTATAGATTCGCTACCTTTCCCACTAATGATTCGTATAGTTGATCATCAGGCTCCAGTCCCACCGCTAGCACTACAGTATCAGCTTGGGTTGTGCTCTGTTCTAGATACTTGTCAATTGCAACGATACCGTCATCGGCTATTTTCTGGACAGTTGTGTTGACTTCTATCTTTATCCCATTTAAAGAGAGCAAATCTAGAAGCATAAGCTTATTTGCGTTAAAGAGCGGAGGAGGAGTAATCAGTGGTTCGGGCAGCATTTCCAGTATCGTTGTTTTCCTTCCCTGCTTCGCCAGCCACAGTGCTGTTTCGCATCCGATCAAACCTGCTCCTACCACGACTATAACCTCCCCCGCCTCCTTTTTGCCGAGAAGCAAGTCTATACATGTGACGACGCTTGGCTTTTCAATACCTGGTATGTCGGGAATGATAGGTTTTGAGCCAGTGGCAACAAGCACTACGTCAGGACTCTCCCTCTGAATAATATCTGTCGTTATCTCTGTCTCGAGCTTAACCTCGACCTCGAGCTTGCTAAGTTGACCTTTATACCATTCGTTCAATCTCCCCAGGTCCTTTTTGAAGTCGGGCACAGAGGCCTCAAGTAAGTGGCCACCCAGAGCTTTTCCCTTCTCATATAAAGCTACTTTGTGCCCTCTGATAGCCGTGACCCTTGCTGCCTCCATACCGGCCACTCCCCCGCCGGCAACCAAAACTGTCCTGGCCTTCTCAGCCGGCTTTAACTCATAAAGCCGCTCTCTACAGCAAGCAGGATTTACGGCGCAGGACAAGGGTTTACCCCGGATCATTCTCTGATCACCGTCGTGGCAACCAATACAGGGGCGAATATCCTCTATTCTTCCTTCCTGCGCCTTGATGGGCCAGTAGGGGTCGGCCAGAAGCCCCCTGCCGATAACAACCATATCTGCTTTCCCTTCTTCGACCACTTTTTCTGCTAACTCTGCTATGTCAAGCCTGCCGACCGCCATAACTGGAATTTTCACAATTTTCTTGACTTTCTCCGCCATATCCACCATGCAGCCATGTTCTTGATAGGTTGGTGGATGGGCCCAATACCAGCTGTCATAGCAACCAGCATCCACATGCAAGGCATCGAAACCCGCCTCTTCTAACAACCTAGCCATTGCAAGCCCTTCTTCTATATCCCGACCTGCTTCGGAATAATGCTCTCCAGGAAGGGCTCCAGCACGGAGCGCCTTTATATAGTGCTTCAGTGCAAATCTATATACTACCGGGAAATCCTTTCCCACCCTTGCTCTAATTTCCTTCAAAATCTCGATGGGGAATGCAAGCCTGCTGTTCAGGTCTCCACCGTATTTATCCGTCCTCTTATTCCATATAGCGGTGGCAAACTGGTCCAGGAGGTAACCTTCATGACCGTGTAATTCTATTCCATCTATCTCGGCAGCTTTCACAATTTCAGCTGCGTCGCCAACCGCTTTTACTATCCTATCAATCTCCTCTGTTGTAAGTTCCCGGCATATGACGTCAGGGTCCCAGTAATTCGGAATGGGAGATGCCGATACTGGTTTACTACGGCCTGTAGGGTCTACGTGACGGGGCATGAGAACGCGGCCGACGCCTGGCGTTAGCTGAATGAATATTTTTGCTCCAAGGGAATGAGCAGCCTCAGACAGTTCACCGTAAGGGCTTCGTATTGCAGGACTGATAATCGGCGCAAACCCAAGCCTTACAACATCTACCTCATTTTCCACTTTGTGCGCGCCGGTTATTATCAGCCCGACCCCGCCTTTTGCCCTCTCAGTGTAGTAGTCTATAGTGCGCTGTGTCGGGCTTCCATCAGGATTTACCATTGGCGGGTTCAGAATTCCCATGGGAGCCATGGCTATTCTGTTCTTGATTTTTACCTTGCCGATTTGGACAGGTTCAAATAGCTTTGAGAAGATTTTGCCTACCATGCTCCTTCCAGTCCCTCCTGTTTGAATTTTGTTAGAATCATCCTTTCAGTGTAAATGCTCTGAACGCCGTCATTATCCCGGTATGGGAACCGTGGTGAGTTTCTTTCCTTGGACTTGCACTACGCGTGGCCTAGGGGTCTCGGGCGGCGATGATAGAGTAACCGGGGAGTTGCTTATCGCCAAAGATGACCATCTTGGCAGTTGTTGCCCCTAAATCATCCCCTGCAAAGATTCGCTTTCCCACTTTCGTCTTTCATTCTTCTAGGACTGCCTCCTCGGAGCAAATCAATTGGAGTATATCCCTGAGCTATGTCTTGTGTCAACGAGGTGTACTCGAGGACTTTGTGGGCCATTTGGGGGTGGAGTATTAACCCATTTAAGCTGCGTCCATTCAACCCGCAGAACTGCACAAATTGACGTTCTGTTCAGTGGCTAGGCTCGCAGAGAAGTGAGGCAAACAGGCTACTCAAATTCGTCTCTTGACATGGCTGTGAATATTGTGGCTAATATACCCATTACCGATGAGCCAAAGATTGCTGCAATAGAACCAGCAAGAGCTAGCCCCCATTTCTTTCTTCGGAGCGCATATATACCACCGATTATGGGTAATATCCCTACAGTCAGAAAATAGATTGCAGCAATCACTAATATAGCCTCGAGATTCCCAGGAATCATCCAGCCTCCAATTTCAGGAACTGGCCCAGGCCCTGTAGAACGCGAAATCGGAATAAAGAACAGAATTCCCAGCAATACGGCAATAGCACCGAGTATGAACAGAGCGCCACCAACTATGTTTAGGATACCAGCGACTGTTGGCTTCCACGTCTTTGATGCGGTTCGCATGCTAGTTTCCATACGCTACTCCTTCTTGAAGCTATTATCTAGTATGCTAGCAGAATAACTAAACTATGTCTAGCAGCTTTGTCCCAGCCGAAGATACTACATAGGTCCAAGCACTTATAGACCGCACAGCGACCTTGTTGCCCCATTTGGCATTCTTTCTAAGAAGGTCCCGTTAGTCCATGATGTCATAATCACTCAAAACGTGTACCACGATTGAAAAGCATTCGGTTCTGAGTTAAGATTTGTGTGCCCATTACCTATACGAAGGATACGTCAAAATGAGTGACTATGAGTACAAGCAAATAGATTTTGAACACCCATCCTTCCTATTTCTCTTAGAGGATAAACTTAAGGGCCTCCTTGGAGGCCCTTTACTATACAATTCATATTTCAAGAGTTTTCAACTGAATGGGAATGAGAAAATACTTGACTTCGGATGCGGAGGAGGAACTGGTTCATGCTGCTTAGCCAAGCTGCTCGACGACTCCGGCCATCTAACTTGTGTTGATGTATCAAATTACTGGATCGACAAAGCTAAACGCAGATTGAGGAGATACGGCAACGTAAAATGCCTGGCTGGAGATATCAGGAAACTTGATATACCTGAACACTCCTTTGATGTCATATCTATATTCCATGTTATACATGATATTGCCCCTCAAGAAAGGCAAGGTATAACAGCTAGCTTAGCCGAATTGCTCAACAAGAGTGGCAAGCTCTTCATTAGAGAGCCGATTAAAAAATCGCATGGCATGCCCGTAGAAGAAATTCTATTGCTGCTTACAAGTAGTGGCTTAGAGGAAATTCAATCTGACATAGGTAAATCAGAATATAAGGGCGTTTTCAAACATGAAGCTTAGTGAGGTTAGAATTATCATACCCGTTTTCATGAGAGAGCTTGGATTGTCATTGTTGCCACACCTTATTAAGTGCCAGGTTGAAAAGAAGAAAATATTTGGACAAACACATTGGGCGAAGGTTACTAGTGTCGAATCTACGTTCGCTAAACGTCTTTCCTTGAGTACTGCGGTATACCGAGACCTATTAAAAAGCTTCGACAGCACCAAGGCCCTTGAGCTAATGAGAGAAATACTTGTACCAATTGGGACCGAAGAGCAACTACATAACCTTGATAGATGGGGCGTTTCGCAGAAGAGCGGTATGGATAAGCTGCTGGCCTTCTATGACGCTATGGGTAAGGATGTAATTGGCCAATTTGTGCAGAGGACTTTCACGGAAAAAAATGACAATGTCTTACGCTTCGAAGTAAGGAACTGTTTTTCTAACCGATTCTATGAGGAAACCGGCACACCAGAATTAACGCAACTATTCTGCGAAGTAGACATAGAGTTCTTTTCCCAGGCCTTTCCCGAATTTAAGTTTCATAGAGGCGATTCACTGGAGAACACCGTGGCATATGGTAAAGACCACTGCGATTTCATTTTCGAGAGGAAACCATAGCTTGGCTATAGAGATCTCATGCCTTTCATTTGGATTAGCATGTGTCCCAAAGTCTCAACTATACGTTATTGAGGCCAGCTTAACTTGAGTAGAAGTATCTCTATTACCATTTTGCTTGTCTTAGTAATAACTAACGCCGTATATGTTACCATTACAGATTATTCCGGACCTATTATCGCTTTGGTGCTTTATGGGTTAGTCGTCTTTGTTTTTTGGCGTTTGAAGCACTTCCAGGCAGGTATTATCGCAGGTATCCTTGGCTTCGGTTTCCATCTCTATGAACTGATTGCCTTTGAATTAGCTGATATGAGACCACTTAACCTATCTCTCCTTTTAACAAACCTGCTTCTACCAATACCGCTTGTATATTTCAGCTATAAGGCTTATCGCCAGGATTAAACACGAAGCTATTTCTACTCGAACATATTATTGATTAGCATAGGTCCGATGTCTGTTCAATGGTAACAAAATAGTATGTTGTTAAGCCGACCCTCGTTGAACTTTTTAGCGTTTTGGGACTTCTTGCTTTGACTTGATAGCTGTATTCACAAAGCGGCAAAAGGTGTTAGCGGCATAGTCAGACACGTACCCTGAACGGTAAAAGTTCTATGTCATTGTGTCCCCACAATCCCACACAAGGTATTGACAAAAAGGGTAACCAAAGGGTTTCCTTCCACGGGGCCACTACGCCTTGCGTAGCAGAGCGGTTTGCGAGTGGTGCATTATGCTAAAGTTCGGCAGAGTAATCTGGTTATGTCCAGCGTTGGTTGGTGGTATAATCGAAATAGAAAGTGAGCGGATTGTCGCTGGATAGACTTGCAAGGGTTGTGTAGTATGGTTGAGCGAATTCGGTGGGTGACGGGTCAGAAGGTTAGGGTTGTGGATAGAAGCTCCCCACACGTCGGAAAGGTAGGTATTTTGAGAACACTCAAACAATTCCCTATCGTTGGGAATATGCCTTATCGTTATTGGTTTGTTGAGATTGATGGTGTTTCCGTGTTGTTGACTGAAGGCCAATTAGCGAGGGTGGAATAGAAACAGCACGAGAGCGCAGTATGTAATGGATAGAAAAGCGTTGAGCTCGATTCACTGGCTCTCCTGGAGCTAGACCAAGAATAATGCCGGTATCCTTGCTGAGCAATGGGGCTGTATTTCCCGCGCATGTGGTGGTGAACCGACGTAACCCAAAGGAAGAAAGAGCGCACGCGATAAAAGTCACCCTCTATGCGACGGCGTGGAGTGAATTAAACGTTTTGACGTTTTGGGACTTAGTGCTCTGACTTGATACCTCCAACCACAAACCAGCAATAAGTATTAGCGGCGCAGTCAGACACGCACCCTGAACATTAGAAACTCCTCTCCAGAACTTCTACAAAACTACTCCAATTTGTAGCCGTTTCAGGAGCTTCGGCGAAAGGCGAGCGATTTGGCTGGTGAGCAAGGATCTTGTCATAATTTCAAAGCACTGGCATTGGTATATATTTACAGCTTGGGCCGTTTTGCTACTAGCAGATTGGATTCCATAGTTAGCACAACTTCGCCCTGCTGATTGAGCAATCTAGTAGAAATTTTTGCGATGCCGGAATTGGGGTCAGACTTGGGCTCCCGTTTCGCAGTCGTTTCTATTTCCATTATCAGGTTATCTCCTGGTCGGGCAGGAGCAAGAAACTGGACTTTTTCTCACCCATCAGCTTTCCACAAATTGCTATAAGGTGAATGCCGGAGGCACAAATGCCGCCCAACTTTGTCTTTTTGGCAACTTCCGGGTCTAAATGAAACGGCTGCGGGTCCCACTGGCTGGCAAATTCGATAATGTCTGTCTCGACGAGATGATACTTTCTTGATTGGTATATTTGATGTAGCTGTAAATCTTCGAAGTATTCTGTGGACATGCGTTTATCATACAGATTGGGACTGCAGGCTTCAAGTAATTAGGGATAACCCGTCACGCAGATTAACCTCACCGTTATTCCAAGTTTCGTCGCTCAGCAATATGGTGTGATACAAGGATAGTCAGACACACACCCTGAATGGCAAAAGTTCTATGTCATTGTGTCCCCACAATCCCTGTTCTGGGAAGCCCAACAAGTTGGGCATAATCTTTCGGTGAGCACGCTATCTGATTGGCGTCAGCCTGGGCGCCATTATTTCGATATTGGGAGCGCAGTGAAAGGCGCATATTCACAATCAGGGTATGTTGGGCAGTGCTCGCGGCTTTCCATCCGTGTGATCTTCCACACGCCGTCTTGCTTCCTAAACTCCCAGAGATGCCGGCCTCTCGTAAGTGTGGGTTCCTCGTCTACTTTACCCGTCTCCCAATTAACACGATAGCTGTAATGATGATAGTAATCCCGACCTGTTGCAGTATCCCCCTTGATTTCTACCAGTAGGTTCGATAGGGTACTGAAGGCCGCCTTCTCGGAAGCAAATATGAAATCAGTGGCTGCCCTCAACTCCTCAATACCGGTGATGATGTAGCTGATTCCTTTCGTTCGCCCGATCAACCTTGCGTCGTCGCTGAAAACGCTCCAGTAGAGTTCACGGTCATTAGCATCTAGTGCCCAGGCATAGGTCTTTGTTAGCTGTTCGAGCTCAATCATTTCAGCAATCCTCCACCATGCAGGGAAATAGCTTCATCAACGCAAGCTGGAAAGAAGACAAGGCAACCATTATCCAAAATTTTAGCATTAGCACCTCCTTATTTTCGTATTAGTAACGGGACAAGTTTAGTTTAACAGATTTGTACCTGCCCGCAGGATAGAACTAATTCCTCATCTGAGGTGACGTAACAATGCCCTGCGTGCACTTGAACTCTTCGGAACGGGATACCTAATGACTATTCAGCACTCAGGGATGAAAAAGCGACATCCTCCGGAAGACCGAGCGAACTATACCGACTAAAGCCCCAGTTCGCAAGCCACCTTTTCCCTCCAGAACTCGGCATCGCCGAAAAGGCAAGCTGCCTGTCTAGCGCGCCGATAGTAGAGTCCCATATCGTGGTCTCTGGTGGTCCCAATGCCGCCGTGAACCCGAACTCCAAAATGAGTGCTCCGTAAATAGACCTCACTCATCAGGGCTTTGGCCATAGCTACCTCTTTGGTACAGGCAAGCCCCTCATCTATAAGGGACACAGCATAGTAGACCAGCCTCTTAGCATGACTAATTTCGGTCCACATCTCGGCAAGATAATGCTGGATGGCTTGAAAGCTACCAATTGGCCTTCCGTATTGCACCCTTTCCTTGGCATATGTAACGGTATTCTCGATAGTCCAATCCGCACCACCAATCATCTCAGCGCATTTGGCTATAGCAGCTCGCTCCAGGAGTCTGCTTATTGCTGGCCAACCTTCGTTCAGTTTACCGAGCATATTCTCTGCCGGCACCTTGACGTTTTTAAAGGTAAGCTCGTTTTGCTTATCGTCGGCAATAGTGGGTAGAGCAGTGACTGTTATGCCCGGGCTCTTGGCATCTACTATGAAGATAGTGATACCTTTCTCTGGAGACGACGCAGGGTCCGTCCTGGTTACGCAGAGCAAATAGTCTGCTACGTGTGCGTCATGAACGAATAGCTTGGTGCCATCAATAACGTAGCCATCCTTATCGGGCGAAGCCTTTGTAGTTATCCCACTGGCGTCGTAGCTGGCGCTGGGCTCGGTCAAGGCTAAGGCAAAGATTGCCTCTCCATTGGCTATCTTGGGCAGGAATGTCTTCTTCTGCTCGTCGCTGCCTATATCCATAAGGAGAAAGGTGCATATGGTAGTGGAAAAGAAGGGAGCGACCAGGCAAGCGCGCCCCATCTCTTCAAGCAAGACAAACAAGTCCATGAAGTTGCTACCACTGCCGCCATACTCTTCAGGGATTATCAGGCCCAGCCACCCCAGATCCGCCAGTTTCTTCCACATATCTGGTTGCAAGCCGATTGGGTCCTCCTCCATTTTCCTGACTAACGTCTTGGGAAATTCTTCCGCTAAGAAGTCACGAGCTGCTTTCCTCAGCATTTCTTGTTCTTCGGTAAAACTAAGGTCCATACTTTGTTTCCTCCTCTTAAGATAACTACTGGCTTAACCTCTAGGCAGCCCCAGTTCCTGCCGGGCGATTACATTCTTGCGTACCTCTGTGGTGCCTCCGGCAAGGCAGAGGCCGCAACCCCATTGACAAAGGTCTTGAAATCTCCCAAAAAGGGGAGCCCATTTTGTCCCACCCTTTACTGTTCCGTAAAGGCCCATAATCTCCACGCCGAAGTTGGCAACACGATGATTTAGCTCGTTAGCGAACCACCCGCAGGCAGCGGCCTCACCGGCGACCTCCTCCCCTTGGCTTTGAAGCCAGCCCACATGGTAGGCTAATTTCAAACATGCTTCATACTCTGTGGTAAATTCCGCCAGCCTCTGGCGAATCACTGGTTTCTTGGCGAGAATTTCACCATCTTCCTCTGTCTGTCTGCAATATTCAATCAGCTGGTCCAGGCTTTGTTTTCCCTGAATGGGAAACAGTATGTTGGCGCGGGCAAAATTTCTGCCGGCCATCATGACATACCACCCCTGATTCAACTCACCGATCATATTTCGCTTAGGGATACGAAAATTATCTAAAAACGTCTCGTTATACATATGACTGCGATTCATGTAAGCCAGGGGGCGGAACTCAATCCCCGGCCCAATCTTATTAACGAAGAAACTCAACCCTCTGTGTCTTTTTGACTGGTCGGGGTCTGTTCTTGCCAGTATGAAGATGTGGTCGGCATGGTGGGCACTGCTGGTCCAGATTTTCTGCCCGTTGATGACATAATCATCGCCGTCTGCTACCGCGGTGGTTTTGATGGAGGCAAGGTCTGAGCCGGCATCGGGTTCGCTCAAACCCTCAGCCCACCATATTTCTGCCTTTGCCATTTTTGGCAGCCATTCCTTCTTCTGCTCTTCGGTCCCGTGATACAAAATGGCAGCGGCCACCTGCATAAAGAGTATGGGAACCGCGGGAACCCTGTAATATGCGGTCACCTCCTGGAAGATGACTTGCTCAATTATGCCGTGTCCCTGCCCCCCGTATTCCTTGGGCCAGGGCAGGCACAACCATCCTTTCTCAGCTACCCTTTCTACCACTGACTTGTGGTAGGCCCATCCTTCGTCCGATTCCTCTTGGGGAGCGAAGGTATATCCCCAACTCTCGGGCGCTCTCTTTGCTTCTTCCTTGCAGAAGTCCTCAAACTCTTTTCTTAGTGCTTCTTGCTCAGGCGTGAAACTAAAGTCCATCTTTATCCATCCTATCTGTTCGGGCTAACCCCTATGTACCAAA
Source organism: uncultured Dehalococcoidales bacterium (assembly GCA_964638975.1). Lineage (GTDB taxonomy): Bacteria > Chloroflexota > Dehalococcoidia > GIF9 > AB-539-J10 > RBG-13-51-36. The sequence continues at coordinate 822 of CAZXAJ010000002.1, read as the reverse complement.
ATTACGAGCACAGCTTCTGGCCAAGAAAGGATATTGACTAGTTGCATAATTTAGCGGGGAAGAAATTCATCCCAGGTGGTTTGTCCCTTCTCCATAACTCCTTCAAATTCTGCGCCATATTATAACATGAGATTATCGGCCTGCAAATTACTGTCCTCTTTCACTACATTGGAGACCGAAACACAATTGACATAATCCCATAGCCAGATGGGTCATCTGCACCGAGCTTCTGCAATCAAAGCGGCCTCGATATGGAGTTGTGGCAAAGGTATGATTGAATTGCAATCTGCAGGCGACCTTTGTGTGAAGAGTGTTAAGTTCATGATATATAGGCTCTACCCAAGGCATGATGGGCAAATTTTCTGAAATCGGCAGATGTTCTTACTATGAGGGGGACACTATTTCCGGGCAAACCCCGTTCCTCGCTCTCTACGGATAACGCCCGGCATAACAAGCCCCAAAGCATGTGCTGGCATTGCCCTTCTTCCCGAACCAGGGTCCGACAGCCAAACTGGACTCGAAAAACTGCCGCTCTTTAGGGTCGGAGTTCATGCCCTTGTTAGATGGCAGTTCGGTTTTTCGCCGTATTGATGGATTCGCCCAACAAGTCGGCAAATCCACAGTGTTCCTTTACGTAAGAACGGACTTCTCCTGATCCTGCAACTCGCAATGGATGCCCACCTGACTCAGATGACAACATCACTGCTGCAACGTGGTCCCATGAGTGTATGATCTGACCTATTTCAAAGAGCATTGGATTACCACTGGTGACCTTACCCCCAAAAACTAGGCCAGTTATAATGAGAGTCTTCCGGTTAAAAA
>CAZXAJ010000001.1:0-285438 GCA_964638975.1 uncultured Dehalococcoidales bacterium | reverse complement strand
TAGCTTCACTCTGTAGTTCCCTGAGAGCATCAGAAGCGACCCAGCGAGCAGCCTTTGAGTCGAGTCGCTGGATTTTCCTTGCAGTATTTATTGCAGCTTCGTTTAGGTTGAGGTTCCTTTTCCCGATGTTTCTAAGAGCCCAGTTGACTGCTTTCTTGACAAAGTTACGCTCGTCCGTAGCTCCTCGCATTATTACCGGGAGCAATTCGATGAATTTTTCATCGCTCGCTTTCTTGTCATGCCAGGCAAGGCAAGCTATGAGGGAGAAAGCGGTTCTCTTGACAAATTCTTCTTCTCGAGAAGACCAATCAATGATTTTCTTCCAGGCGAGAGGGTTCCTCTCGAAAAGGTTCATGCATACCTGGTCGCAGACATCCCAAGAGTCAATGTCCTTCACCCAATCCTCCAGCTGCTCCTCTGTCAGTTTATTTGGATCGTCGATCATAGACGCCAGGATTTTTGATTCGGCTATCCCTGTCTTCCACAGCTTGAGAGCTAGCTCATGGTCCTGCCCCAGTTCTTTCGCAAGCTTTCTTAAGTCAGGAATTGATATTCCCAGCCTCTGTTCAACTGCCATGCCGAATCTTGCCATTCCTTCCAACTGGTCGGGTCTGGATTTTTCCTTCAGTCTCTCCAGTACATCTTCTACAGAAGCCATCGTTAACTCCTCTTATATTGATTCAAGATTAGTAGCACAACATATTGAAGTATAGCGGCCGATTAAATGATTATCAATGAAGGTGGTTGCAGTTGTTTCTCTTAGCTGTAAAGTGTGTAATCAAACAATCCGCCCGATTGTTTAACAAAGGCTATTGTGCCCTGGCTATTTTCTGATGCAGCGTTACTACTTAGTTCTCCTCGATAAACCTTTCCACCTGTACAAGGCCAGTATTGTAAGGAAAGCCACCGCCCGGCGCATAGTGGTCGCGGCTAAGAACATTGGGACTGCCTGCCCAGTCGCGGCCTTTTTCATCAGGGCGGTACCAAGCACCCTCGCCCAGGGCTACCACACCAGGCATAATGCGTTCAGTTACTCTGGCCTGTATGATGGTTTCTCCCCTGTCGTTAAATACTCTGACCCTGTCGCCGTTTCCGATGCCCCGAGATTGAGCATCCTTGGTGCTTATCCACAAACTCTGGGGATCAAGATCCCTGAGCCAGGGATTGTTGTCAAAGCAAGAGTGAGCTCTGGTCCTGTGATGGAAGTTCGAAAGTTGCAGGGGATATTTCTCGGTCAATGGGTCTCCCGGTCCTTCCCAGGGCTCGATATACTTGGGGATGGGTGGAATATCAGGATTATTCAAGTCGGCGATGCGCTTACAGTATATTTCGACCTTTCCCGAGGGAGTTGGGAACGGATTATTCTTGGGGTCTTCGATTTGTTTCTCGAAAGATATCTCGGGACCAGCAAGTTTTATCTTGTGAACCCCATCCAGTTTGAACTTCTCGAAGTCGGGGATCTCTGGGATCATGTCTCCCATGGATTGCACCAGTTGGCGTATCCCCTCCTCCTCTGCCATGTCCAGGAGGGGGTCATGAATCCCCAACCTTGCTGCCAGCTCGCGGCATATTTCCACGTCGGATTTTACCTCGAACACAGGATCGATGGCCTTGTTCAAATACAGGAAATAGGGCCCTGAAAGCCAGGCGCGGGCAAAATCATTTCTTTCCCAAATGGTGGTGACTGGAAGCAGAATATCGGCAAACCTGGCGGTGGCCGTCATGAATTGCTCGTGAACCACGATGAAGTCCAGTTTTCTAAGTGCCTGTATACCCTTATTGATGTTTGGAAACTGGTTCAATGGGTTAGCAAAGGCGATATAGGCCATTCTTATATCGTTGGGATAGCCTCCAGCCGTGCCCTGGAGAATGGCATCCCACAGGTTACAGAAATGCGGGCGCTTCCTCAGGCGGCCAGGAATGTCCAGGGCTTTTAACTGTGCCTCGTAGGTGGCAACATCTTTCGACTCAGAGTAAAGGGGTGGCACCATTGATCCTATAGGTCCTCGCTCGAAGCCAGCGGCACCACCACCATGGATGCCAATGTTAGCGGTCATTGCTGCCAGGGTTGATGCTGCACGGTGGTACTGCTCCCCAAAAGCAGTACGTCCTGGAGCATATCCCGGAATGAGTGCTGCCGGCTTTATAGTGGCGTATTCTCGTGCCAAGGATACGATGGTAGCAGCAGGAACGCCAGTCTCTGCCTCAGCCCAGGCCGGGGTCTTGGGTGTGCCATCCCCCGCTCCCATTACATATTCCTTGAAATTATCGAAGCCAGTGGCATACCTGTGGAGGAATTCTTCATCGTGAAGTTTTTCAGTAATCATAACGTAGGCCATGGCTACCATCATGGCTGTGTCAGTGCTTGGTCTGATGGGAATCCATTGATCCGCAAAGACGGCAGCAGTAGCAGTATACCTGGGATCAACGACAACGATTCTGGCGCCAGCTTCCTTAGCTTGCGTCAGGTAGAAGCTGGTATTGGTGCTATAGATAGATGTGGCCGGGTCTACTCCCCAGAGGATTATCAGCCGGGAGTTTGCCAGGTCATCTCTGGTGTGGCCAGTCGTGAGCGTGCCATAGGTGGCTCTAGCAGCGAACACGGAGGCTTCTGCTGAGGCACCACCCCAACCTGAAGTATATTCACCGAGTTTGGCCAGTAATGAGCGCAGGCTTAGACTGGAGTGAAACAATCCCGCATGCCCTGAGTAGGTGTGCACCAAGATAGCTTTTGGGCCGTATGTCTCCTTGATGCGTACAAGCTCACTGGCTACTGTGTCCAGGGCTTCGTCCCAGGATATTCGTTCAAATTTCCCTTCACCCCGATTCCCGACCCTTTTTTGCGGAAAACGAAGACGGTCTGGGGCATAGACTTGCTTTCGAAGAGCTCGTCCCCGGAGGCAGGCTCGTAACTGTGGCTCATCCCCATCGTCAGTCTCCACCCTTATAGCAACACCATCTTTGACGTGCACCTTGAGCACACATCGGCCGCCGCAATCGTAGCATGCCCCCGTGGGTACTATCTTTACATCGTTCTGCCGTTGGCTGTTATCAGATGAATTCAATTTGCTCAACCTTTCTGAACTATGGCGGACAGGCTACACTGACCTCTGACTTTCATCTCATGCAGTTTATTGAAAGGAGTCGAATCCAATTTAGCTTGCACGGTAGCACACTTAACTGCAGCGGTCAATGCAACGCTCAGTGAAAAGCATCCCAGTTGGTCATGCGGACCTGCAAGGTTGCCTGGAGAACGCCCCATCGTATTTTTAATCTGTTGTCCATGACCAGGAAGGCTAGGAAAAGGACTCTTAAAGCTTGAGGCGAACTTAAAGCACGAGTAGAGCTACGGCGTAACCTACCAACCTTAATAAGCTAGTTAGCAATCTTAGCTCTTTTCATTCTCAGGAACAGCGCAGTCCATATCAAGAGATTGCTATTTGGTGCTACAATGAATCTGAGTAATCCCCAAAAGGAGGTTCAGTCTTGTTTCTTGGAGAGCATCTAGGATTTGTCGCTGGTGCACTTGTAACATGCAGTCTTATCCCCCAGCTCATTCGTGTCTTCCGGCTTAGAAGTGCACATGAAATAAGCATGCTTTTTACCACCTTACTTCTAGTGGGTCTAATCATTTGGTTAGTCTATGGTATCTCTTTCAGGCTGCGACCTGTTATCCTTTGGAATGCAGTCGGTGCAACTCTCGTCGCTACTCTTTTGTACGCGAAACTAAAGTATGGAAGGTAGGTCACTCACAAAACGGTTTCACCTTTGTTTCTCCTCGAGGCAGGCTTACGTGAACTGAGCAAATTACTCACTGACAAGATGCCCCCGTACGTTCCTATGCAGTCACTACGACCTATCCTGAAAGTTATTCTATCCCGTATTATTTAAGATCCATCTTATTGCCAACTCTGTTGTCCATGACCAGGAAGGCTAGGAAAAGGACTCTCAAAGCTTGAGGCGTGCGTAGACCAGGACCTAGAATAGGGCCACGGCAGGATTTAACAACCTTAATAAGCTAGCTGGCAATCTTAGCTTTCGCCCTTCGGCGTCTTCTGAGCCATATTACCAAAGGCGGAACCCAGACCCAGCAGAAGACGCCAAGCCAGATGAATAGAGTAGCCAGCCCTCTGCCAAATGCGGTTAGTCCGCGCACTGCTGTCTTGAAGGCCTCTGAGGCGCTCCAGGGCGCAGCCAGTCCCTTTGTTTCCTGCAAGTTTATTTCAATAAGTGCCATATCTGAGGTGCGTTCCAGGTATAACATGCGACCTTCAATTCGCTCAATCTCTTCCCGCACATTGGAAAGCTCCCTCTGTACCATTAGCATATCTTCAACTTCCTCTGCCTTCTCCAGCAAGGCCAGATACTGGGCTTCAGTTGCCTCCAGGTTGCGTAGTCGAGCTTCCAGGTCAACATACTCCTCAGTTACATCCACCGCCTCAGTGTTCTCGTAGGGCACAGCTATGGCAAACTGGCGAAGTCTTTCAAAGGCCTCTTCAAATCTTTCCGAGGGAACCCGAATGCGAATGCTACCCGAAACCCCTGTTTCATATTCACGTTTATCTGAGGAAACCACATAGCCACCCATCCCGTCAGCCATATTGGCAACTTCATCCATACTCTTGGCTATATCCTCCACCTCTAAAGTTAAGTAGCCTGTTTTTACGATTTTGCGCTCTTCCGTTGTCTCCTCAGGGATCGCGTTCGGATACCAACCCTCATCAACCAATCCTTTAGGTGGTGATGGCGCTGGCACTGGCGTTGGTACTGGTAGTACCTCCGCTGGTGCAGCACAGCCGCTGATTAACACTGATCCCAGAATTAGCAGTGTGGGAATTAGAACCTTGAGCAGCTTATTCATTTTTTGCCTCCTTAATCGCCATTCTAATCGGTAAACGACAGAAGGCACTATGAGGTTTAGGTTTCTGCCGTCTTTTTCTAATCAGGCGCCCTGAGCTTGACAGAGAGCACGATTAGCCCTATTCCCACAACTAGGATTCCAATGCTGTATATTAGCAGAGGATGGCTAATATCGCTGATTAGCTGGGGTAAAAGTGCTGTAAGCTCAGCGGGGATATCAGCAGGAATTATTTGGAAGATAATTGACTTAGAAACCAAGGCTACTATGAGGCTGATAACGCCGGCTATAGTGAAGGCTATGCCGGTAAAACGTGCAATGGACTTAGCACGCCACCACTGAATCAAGGCTATGAGCAGGACCAGCAGAGCACTCAACCCAATCAGCACCTTATAGCCCAGCTTGATGTAAGCAACGATTTCCTTTGCCTTTTGAAGTTGCGTCACTATCTCTGCTCCCAGGAGCGCCTCGTTGATTTCGAATTGCTGTGGAATCTGACTATCTACCTGGGCACAGGCCAGCTCTATGACGAGTTCTAGCTGCTCCTGGGGTAGTCCTTCTAACTCAGGTGGAGGAGATTCCCGCATTGCTTGTGCCAAGTTATCCTTGATTGAAGACTTTACTTGCTCTAGGGGAATAATTATATTGAGATCTTCATCCCCCTCTAGATAAGCGTAGCCGGCATAAATAACTTCGGTGGTCTGCTCTTTCAGCCATGGTTCAAGCTCAGCAACGACCTCATCGAAAATTTCAGCCATATATGGCACTCCCTCAGGCAACTGGCTTTTAACCTGCTCTACGATGATTGACTGGACATCTAATTTGTCTATTTCGGAGATAGCGAAGTCGGGGTTGAGAATGGTATGGTTAATGGTAAGCGCAATGCCTAGAGCAACGAGGGCGACAACTAATATGAAGCTAAGGATGCCCGAGAAAATGCCTCTAACAATATTCATACACTGGCCTTTCTTTCAAATGGCAAGGCGCCTTTTTAACGGTGAAGGTAGGATAACAGACTTAACCCATGTTGTATAGCAGGGGAAAGGGAGGATGCCAAGGAGGTCGGCCAGAGACAATTCTAACTGCCTACAGCGCTGGGGTAGGGATAGTGCTATTTACTTGAGCCTCTTACGAGCACCTGGAGTAAGCTACCGCTGATATATGCCCGTAAGCTGCCCCTGAGCGAGAATATGCCCCTGCATGGCGTCAAGAACCTGCTTCTTGGATGCACCTGCATTTAGCTCTAGGGGCTGGTCCAGCGCGTAAAGGGTGAAAAGATGATGGTGATCAGGACCACTGGGAGGGCAAGGGCCACCATAACCGATTCTGCCAAAGTCGGTCATACCCTGCAAGGCTTTGTTCTCCAATTGATTGTCGCGGGGGACTGCCTCTGGCAATTCACGACTATCTACTGGCAGGTTGAAGATGACCCAGTGTGTGAATACTCCTCCAGGAGCATCTGGGTCATCCATCGTGAGAGCTAGAGCCTGAGTCCCTGAAGGTGGGTCCCCCCACATAAGTGGTGGAGATATATCCTGTCCGTCACACGTGTACTTAACCAGGATCTTCTCGCTCTCTTGGAAGACCGGGCTGGATAAAGACAACGCTGCAAGGTGATTAAGAATCTTACAACCTCTCGGAATGCATTGTTCAGGGTCACCTCTCATCAACAGGTTGCACTGCGGTGTTGACTGGGGGCGTTGTTGCCACCGCGAATAGAGCCACAATGGCAAGGCCGACAAAGACAAACCATATCGGTTGGTAGCTACCCCAGGTATCAAATACATATCCTGCCAGGGGTGGTCCGGCGATGCTTCCCACCATCATTACGCCTATCACGAGGCCATGTATGGTTCCGAAGTTGCTTCTCCCAAAAAATTCCCTAATCACAGACGCTCTCAATGTATTGTTTCCCCCATAGCCGATACTGAAAAGGATGAGGAAAGGCACAAATAGCCAGATAGCTTCGGAGGAAGCAAATCCAAAGCAAAGTAGACCCACAGCCATCAGGGCAAAGGCAATAGCCATTACCCGCCTTTTATCAACTTTATCTCCAAGCCAGCCTAAACCAAGGCGGCCGCCAATGCTTACCAGCGGGATAGCGCTAGTTATCAGGCCGGACTGCACCCTGGTGATGCCAATGCTGCTGAGATAAGGCATTACATGCGTAACCACGGCACTTAGTATCAATATCTCGCAAAGCAGTGCCAGTGTTATGTGCCAGAATGTACTGCTCTTCAGAGCCTGCCTCGCTTTGACACTTACTTCTTCGGCAGCTACAACCGAGACCAGGCTCTCATCTTGCATCACAGCCTCAGTTACTTCACCGTCAGGCAGATAGCCATATTGTTCGGGTTTGTGCCGGACTAAGAGCGACAGTGGCAGGCATATAGCCAACATGCCTATGGCAAGGATAGCCATCGTCGCCCTCCACTCATAGATATCAATAAGGTCAACTACAAGTGGGACTAGCAGGCCACTACATCCATAACCGCAAACCATAATCCCGGTGGCTAAACTTATTTTCCTTCGGAACCAGTGCGCCACGGCTGTCATCAATACTGTGCTGCTGCAAGTGCTCGTGCCTATAGCCAATAAGCCGAAAGCTCCATAGAACATGCCCAGGGAGGTGCTACGACCCATGAGCATCAGACCCAGACTGGTAATAATCACTCCACCGAATAGCAGTCTTCTTGGGCCCCAGCGGTCAACGAGCACTCCGACGAACGGGGCAAGAAGGCCCATCTCCAGGCCCCGTAGCGACGCGGCAAGCGAAATCTGCGCATAGCTCCAATTAAATTCGCTCGCTAGCGGTTCAAAGACGGCGGTGAATCCATAGAAGACAACTCCACCTGTATATAGCGCAATGAAGAAGCATGCGCCAACAATCCACCACCCGTAGAATACCTTACGTGGCTTCCAATTCAAATGCATGGCGTGGTAGTCGCTATCTTTAATAGTCCTGGAGACGCGTCTTCGGTAGGAAGCTCTTCAAATGTAAATGCACCGATATAGTCCTCCATACTATCACTAATGTGCGCAGAGTGTAAAACCCACTTTGCGATTGAGCAGGGAAGACTCTCCCGTCAAGGGAGAAAAATGTTATATGAAGTCAGGCCGAAGACTATAATGCTTTTGTGAAGAAGTCAACGACTTTAGCAGCGAGGCCAGATTCATATCCCCACCAGAAGTGGTCCGCACCTTCGATGCTTTCGCATTCTTTAGGCTCGGGAAGATTCTGGCAAAATTCAAAGAACTGGGTGGTGGATATAAAACTGTCTCTGCTTCCTGAGATAAGAAGTTTAGGCTTAAGGCAGCCTTTGAGGAAATCAAAGTCGAACATTGCTAGGGGAGGGGAGACTGCAGCCAGAGCCTTGATTCGAGCATCACTAGAGCCAACGGGAAAAGCGAAGCCGGCGCCAGCCGAATAGCCGGCAAGCCCTATCCTTTTAGAATCCACTTCCTTCACCGTGCTTATAAAGGTAATAGCTGCTTCCACATCTTCCCGCTCACCTGTGCCCTGACCGGACTCTCCTTTACTCCCACCTACCCCGCGGAAGTTGAACTTAAATGAAACAAGCGATGCTTGTGTGAATGTCTCGCAGAGGCTATAGACCACATTGTTATCCATACTACCACCGTAAAGGGGATGGGGATGGCAAACTATGACTGCCGGAAAAGGTCCCGTACCTTCAGGTACAGTCAGGATTCCTTCAAGGGAAAGCCCGCCGGAGGGGAAGATTATTCTTGTCCTTTTCATTTCTGGCCCACCACGAAATTTCTCAGGGTTCCAATCTTGTCTATTCTGACTTCGACTACGTCACCTGGACTCATGCGGCCGATGCCAGAAGAGGTGCCTGTAGCGATGATATCGCCCGGCAACAGAGTCATCACACCTGAAATAAAACTTAACAAATCGTCTACTCCGAAGATAAGGTCGCTGGTAGAGGCCGATTGACGGAGCTCGCCGTTGAGGTAGGTCTCGACCTTCAAATCATCAGGGGCAACATCGGTCTCAATCCAGGGGCCGATCGGCGCAAAGGTGTCGAAACCTTTGGCCCTTGTCCACTGACCATCCTCTTTTTGAGCATAGCGTTCTGATACGTCATTAACGCAAGTGTAACCCAGTATATAGTCCTTTGCCTTGTCTTTTGGCACATCCTTGGCTTTCCTTCCGATAACCAAACCTAGCTCGCCTTCGTAGTCCACGCGCCGCGAAAAACGGGGCAATATGATTTCGTCGTCGGGACCTACAACTGCGGTGGACGGTTTAAGGAAGATGAGTGGTATACTAGGAATGGGTAACTTAGTCTCTTCGGCGTGGCTGCGGTAATTCAGCCCCAAGCCTATTACCTTAGAGGGAAGGCAAGGAGCAAGTAGCTTTACCTCACGTAGTTCGTAGCTATCCTCATCAAACGTAAAAGAGTTGCCAGTACCTTTAAAGCGAGCGAAGGGATTATTTCGTAAGCTGCGTATAATACTGCCCTCTAATATCCCGTATTTAACCTTGCCTCGAGTAGAGAAACGAACAATTCGCAACTACGCCTCCTCTTTATAGTTTATTATAGGCACATTTGTATCTCTGATTCCACATTGGACTTGTGAATTGCTGAGCACCTTTGTGGGGTTGTTGAGCATCTCTCTCCTATACCAATTCCTTTTCTTTTATGCTTTAATTAGCTTAGTTGTCAAAGAAATTTCGAGTTGAGGTGATTTATGGATAGGAAGCAAGCGAATATTGCCTTTCATCATTCGGAAAGGCTGAAGTCAAATCTATTCTTAGTATCGGGTGCTCTGGACAGACTAGCAACGTTGGAAGCAGAAAGGTTAGAAGGAGGCAAGGAAGTAAGCAAGGGGGTGTTGGACGCACTGAGGACCGAGCTTAATATGGCGAGGCGCTACCTTGAACCAGCAAAGACGAATGCAATAGAAAGGGAGCTATTTGAGGTAGAAGCTGAAATCGAGATTCGTGATTATGCCAAAGCAAGAGAGCATTTAGCCCAGACCTTTTCCCATGTCACTACCCTTAGCAGTAAGTATATTAAGATTTTAATGGACGAAGACCTGATTTAAAAGGGATTGCTTCTTAAGCTACGTATAATATTGTCCTCTCACATCCCATATTTAACCTTGCCTTGTGCAGAGAAACGAACAATTCGCAGCTTTATCTCCTTTATTAGCTGGTAAAAACGTAGCTGCCTTTCTTGAGATAAGAGTAGAAGGATAACAGCGTAAAGATAATAGCGAGGTACATAAGAACAGCAGAAATGATGAATGGTCCAAGACCTAAAATGGCAACTACCAATGTTAGCATCTGAATCGAGTACGTTATCTTGGCGATTGCGGTAGGGGTAGGAAAATCCATGACACGGCTGCGCCGCTTCCACATAAAAGTAAACACACCCGCAAGTATGCCAATGTCACCAGCGACCACGACTACTGCATAAGGATACGGATTTAGCGGCATAAAACCTGCTGTGCGCCACCACAGTCCATTGAGTACTGAAAATATTACGACAGGCGCCATGAGAAACCTGTCAGCGATAAGGTCAAAAAGCGCCCCGCCCAGTGTTGATTGGCCTAATTTACGCGCTATAAAACCATCTAGCCCATCGGTAACCCAGGCGATAGAGAGCAAGGTACCAGCCAGCAGGGTTTCTGCCGTACCGCCGCGGCTTAGGAGCCAAACAATGGGTATAGATAAGATGATGCGTGTTGCAGTGATAATGTTGGGAGTATTGAAGTTTAATGCAAGTGTCTGCGTTGCCGAATTAGACATCTGACCGAATTCACCTGACGGTTACTTTAATCAGTATATCGCCGGGGGCGGCATCAGTTATTTGACGAGCATGGCGCAATGTTATCACACTACCTGTCTTTACTCCAGCAGGAATCTTTACCTCCAGTCTCTTCCCCTTTCTAGTTAATATCTTCTTTACCCCCTGCGAAGCCTCTTTGGGGCTAATTGCAATCTCATAACGAACATTTTGACGCTGAGGTCTTCGAGCCTGGCTAAATATTTCATCCAGGTTGATTTCTTGCCCCGGCCAAGCTTCAAATTTCACCCTGCCAGGCCTGCCACCGGACCTTCTAGAGGAGAAAGAGGCGCCTCTGCCCTTCAAGAAATCGCCAAATATGTCGTTGAGGAAATCAAATCTCAGGCCAGCCCCGCCGAAGTCCTTCATCGTTTCCTCAAAGGTAGTCCTGGTGAAAGGACTGCCGAAGATGTCGCCTATATCACCTACAGTGCCGAATTGGTCGTATTGCTTTCTCTTTTGAGGGTCACCAAGGACTGCATAGGCCTCGTTTATCCCCTTGAATTTCTCATTAGCCCATTTCTCCTTCCCTGGATTGCGGTCGGGATGATATTGCATGGCCAGTTTCCGATAGGCCTTCTTGATTTCTCCATCCGAGGCGTTCCTTGGGACGCCTAGAATCCCATAATAATCCTTAGCCATTTAAGCTTGCTACAAACAAAAGCTTACTCTCTTTATCGCTGAATAAGCCTCCAGGTGAAAATTATAGCAAAGCGCTGAAATCAGTGTTAATTACTCATTGCCAGGGACCTTAAGGTCTTGACAAACCGAAATCATGTACTTTATTATCGTCCCATTCCGCAAGTGGGTTGAACAGAGACTTAATGCTGATTATAAATAGGAAACCTCTGACAAACTTAGAAATCAAGGCCGAAATCTAGCAAGGAGGTCAGCTATGAAGGCACTGATGATAGGCGGGACAGGTGCTACAGGTCCATACATAATAGATGGACTCTTAAAAAGGGACTACGAGGTGACTCTACTTCATCGGGGGATGCACGAGGCTGACCTGCCTGCTGAGGTGAAGCATATTCACGCCGACCCGCACTGGGCGGAGAAATTACAGGAAGCCCTGGAGGGCAAGAAGTTCGATCTGGTAGTGGCGGATTATGGGAGATTAAGGCGTATAGCTGAGGTTATCAAGGGTCTAACTTCTCGTGTGATCTCGGTTGGTGGAGCACTTGCTATATATAAAGGATGGATGAGAATTGCCGAGCCCCATCCCTGGCGATATATGGAGGAATCTCCAGTGCCTATCAAAGAGGATGACCCTCTGGCAACTGCGCCAGGAGTCGACCACTTTTCCGAACGGGCGAGAGCAGCAGAGCAAGCGGTAATGGAGGGTCACCAACAAGGTTACTATAATGCCACTCATTTCCGCTATCCCATAATCTATGGCCCTCGTCATCCTGGCCCTGCGGAGTGGTGCATCATACGGCGAATAAAAGAGGGGAGAAAGCAAATCATTGTTCCTGGTGGGGGGATGACCTTAATATCCCGGGGATTCGCGGAGAATATGGCCCATGGCATACTGCTGGCTGTAGATAATCCCACGGCATCTGAGGGGCAGATATATAATATCACTGATGAAAGGATACTCACCACTCGGGAGTGGATAAGGATTGTTGCTCAAGTACTGAACCATGAGTTCGAATTTGTAGAAATACCTTTCAATATGCTCCGCCATGACTTTACCAATACGCCCACCCAGGCTTTGTTTCCCTATCATCGGGTACAAGATATCACCAAAATCAAGGAGCAGCTCGGATATCGAGAATTGGTGCCTGTGGATAAAGGGATGGAGCTATCGGTAAAATGGCTTTTGGAAAATCCCCTGGTCCGTGATGGGGAGATAGAAAAGAGTCTCGGTGACCCCTTTGACTATGCCGTAGAGGATAAGCTTATTCAGATATTTAACACAGCCAAGGAACAGCTTACGCAGCAATTCTGGGAGGCGCCGGAGGCCGAGATTGCGTGGAGACACCCCTACGCACATCCCAAGGAACAGAGTGACCAAGGATAGCTAACCGCAGTTCCCCAGGGCGAATCTCCCTGCTCTACTATATGGCCATTACATCAAGGCGGTGAGCCCTTATTCTCCTGAGCCATTCGCTTGAGCTCGTAGAGCCTGGTGATTGCTTCCAAGGGAGACATGGAATCGATGTCAAGCCGGGCAATTTCATCGGCTAATAGGGAGTCTTTGGTGAAAAGAGGAATCTGGGGTGATGCTTTGCGCTGGGGGACCTTGCCTTTTTGAGCAGCATGGCTCTCCAGTTCAGCTAAGACTTCCTGAGCTCGAACGATTACTGATTTAGGCAGGCCGGCGAGCTGAGCCACATGGATGCCATAGCTTCTGTCAGTGCCACCAGGGATAATCCTGTGGAGAAATATGACTTTATCTCCTTCCTCCGCCACCGCCACGTTAAAGTTTTTGACTCTGGGCAGGATATGAGCCAGGTCCACCAATTCGTGATAGTGAGTAGCAAAGAGGGTCTTTGCTCCAAGCTCAGGGTGGTTATGGATAAACTCCGCCACCGCCCAGGCAATGGAAAGCCCGTCATAGGTGGAAGTACCCCGCCCAATTTCATCCAGGATGATAAAGGAACGTGGGGTAGCATTATTCAGGATATTCGCTGCCTCAGTCATCTCCACCATAAAGGTAGATTGACCAGCAGCTAAGTCCTCCTGAGCGCCAATGCGAGTGAAGATGCGGTCAACAATTCCAACATTCGCTGAATCGGCAGGGACAAAGCTTCCAATCTGAGCTACAAGGATAATTAGTGCTACTTGCCTGAGATAGGTGGACTTACCCGACATGTTGGGGCCTGTAAGTATGATAAGTTGATTATCCTTATTACATAAATAAGCATCGTTAGGAATAAAATTATCGCTGCCTATGCTCTGCTCTACGATAGGGTGGCGTCCTCCCTTGATATCTATAATGTCCTCATCGCTCAGCCTCGGCCGGACATAACTATGGCGCGCTGCTACCTCGGCAAGGCTGGAGAGGGCATCGATTTGAGCGATGGCTCTGGCAGTGGCCAGGATTTGCTCCCCCGCAGCGCTTATCTGCTGGCAAAGCTGCCGAAAAATAGCAGTCTCCAGGTCGGCGATTTTCTCCTGGGCATTGAGAATCAACGATTCATACTCCTTGAGTTCAGGGGTGAAGAACCTTTCCGCCTCCGCTAAAGTCTGCTTGCGAATATAATCGGAGGGGACTAAGCTGAGATTAGTCCGGGATACCTCAATATAATAGCCAAACACCCGGTTGTAGCCTACTTTTAAGGATTTAATCCCCGTGCGCTGCCTTTCCCTTTGCTCCAGGCCGGCCAGATACTGCTTGGCCTGCCTGGAATTGCGGCGAATTTCATCCAGCTCAGGGGAGAAACTCTCCCTTATCACACCACCTTGCTCTAAATCTCCCGGCTCATCGGCAATGGCTCGGGAGATTAAGTCCACAATATCGGGGCAGGGCTTGAGTTCGTTGCTTAGCCAGGATATGGCCTCCCCATCTGCCATCGCCGTTTTCAAGCCCGGCACTTTTTCCAGGCTAGTTCGAAGCGTTATCAACTCTCGGGGCATGACTCTGCCACTGCCCACTCGATTAACAAGCCTCTCCAGGTCAGCAATATCTGATAAAAGAGAGATGACTTTTTGGCGTGCCAGACTATTTTGATGAAAGCAGGCAACTGCCTCATGCCGCTGATTCAGGACAGCGAGGTCCAGAAGGGGGTGCCCCAGCCAATTCCTGAGCAGCCTGCCACCCATGGCTGTCTTGCTCAGGTCAATGACGGATAGGAGGGAATGTCCGGTTTCTCCCCACCTGCCACCTTGAAAAAGCTCTAGGTTGCGGATGGTCTGGCCATCGAGGGTCATGAAGGAATCTGTGGAGTAGGTAGCAAGTTTGCTTAATTGGGGCAGAGTTTCCTTTTGCGTTTCCTTGACATAATGTATTAATGCGCCCGCGGCTCTTATAGCCAAAGGCAGGCGGGCGCAGCCGTAGCCTTCCAGGGTAGCCACGTTAAAATGTTCCAGCAATGCTTCCTGGGCAATCTCCAAGTCAAACCAGTAGTCATCAAGCCGGCTTATAGTGAACGGCAACTGGGCATAATCGTCGGCATCTTCGGGAATAAGAATTTCGCTGGGCTGAAGGCGCTCTAATTCAGGCAGAATCCTGTCAAAAGGGAGCTCGGTGGTGGCAAACTCGCTGGTGCTTATATCAACATAGGCGATTCCCGCTTCCTCGCCTTCGACGACTAGGCTGGCAAGGTAGTTATTGGCTCTGGCCTCAAGCAGATTGGGCTCGACCACCGTCCCCGGCGTCACCACACGAATGACGTCCCTTTCTACCAGTCCCTTACCCGGTGGGGTAAGTTGCTCGCAGATAGCCACTTTGTGGCCACGGTTGATGAGTTTGGCCAGATAGTTATTCAGAGCGTGATGAGGTATCCCCGCCATGGGCACCCTCTGCCCCTTGCCCATCTCCCGGGAGGTCAGGACAACATCCAGCTCCCGCGAAGCGACCTTAGCATCATCGTCAAAGGTCTCATAGAAATCGCCCAGCCGGAAGAATACGATAGCCTCAGGATATCTCTGCTTAACCCTGAGATACTGCTTTCTAAGAGGAGTTACGGCCATCAATGTTATTTTACTAGCTCTTCAGCAACATATAAAGCGGGGGAAAACATAGAAAGAAGGCTTCAACAAAAAGGGCCAGAGGAGTGTGGTGTTGATGCATCACGGAGGTTAAAGGATGATTCTCCAGTCTAGAGGGGAGAAGAAATTTCGTATATACTGAAGTTATGCTTGTAGAGGAAACAAAAGAGAAAATCTTGAGCATTGCTATAGCCCATTGGAAAGAAGAGTTTGCTGGTATTAGCGCTTTGGTTATTTCTGAAAAAATTTGTATAAGCCATGAAGATGCATTGCGATATATCTATATTCTGAGGGACGAAGGCAAGGGTACCTTAAACGAAAATGTGAAACTCGGTCGGATCTCTCTTCGATTAGATAACAAAGGCAACCTCATTAAAGCAAAAGGGGAGGAAGAAGTAGTAACTGCGGTATTTTCCCCCTCGAAAGCAATCTTGAAAAAGCAATTTGAAATTGAAAATAAAGACTACGGCGCATTTCTAAATCGTCTCCACCAGGGAGACAGTCGGCTCAAGCATTACTATTTCGACCTCGAAGTATTGAACAAATATTTTTACCATCCAGAACGATACGACATACAGGATGATGTCATTGGCGGGTGTATCTCAACAAAATACGAGCATTATTGCTCTTTGCCTGAAGATACAAGAGATAAGAACAAGTTCGCTCAGATCAGGTATGGGAAAAGAAAATTAGCTGATGGTTCTGTGTGTGTTGCAGTTATTATTTGGGATTTATCAGGATTACCTTTAAGAGAACAAAAACACTGGGAAGCTTGTGAAATTCAAGCCCCCAATTTCTCCGCTAATGATAGTGATTTTGAAAAATATATTCGCCAAAACTTTGAAGCGGAATTCATAGAACATGGCGACCCTTTAGGTAAAATCAGTGAGAGAATTAAATCTATTAATGGATTATGCTCAGCTCTCTATAATGAAAAATTATTCAGAAATGCAGAAAGTGACTATTTAAGATATCCATCCGTAAATACTGAGAAGGCCTACAATGACGCTCATACAGAGTTGTATAAGCTTATTAGTTCTGATTCCCTCAATAAGAAGTCAATCAAACACATTCTTTTGGAATCACTTGGGAAAAAGGACAGTGATTTAATCCACCAGATAAGTCAACGAGAAAAGGGGACGCTGGAATTATTTAGAATGATTTTTGAAAATCTTCCAGCAGAGGACCAAGAGTCAATTAAGAATACTTGGCATGTAATTGGTAGTGCCAGGGAGGAAAGCGTTCATAAAATTGCTCAACCAGCCTTGCCACAAAAAAACTTTATCAAGCAGTTTAGGGATGACTGTATACTCTTACTAGAGGCATTAACGATCATTGAAAAGGAATTGACAAGGATTAGGCAAAGCAAGACAGATGAGGCCTTTGCCTTACAAGAGGAAATCGCAATTTTGGTTGAAGACGAATTCCAGGGATTGGTTGACGAAGCGTGGGTAAAAAAGATAGCCCAAACCGTCCTTAACGGTGAAGGGGTGGCGCCTCCTTATGAGGTGAGCCTGGTTTTCACCGGTACTGAGACGGTGCAGCAACTTAATCGAGACTACCGGGGGGTGGATGGACCTACGGATGTACTGGCTTTCTACATGCTTCCCCAGAAGGAAGCCGAGGATTCTTTTGCTCTCCCTCCCGATGGCGTAACCCGCCTGGGAGAGGTAATAATCTCCTATCCCCAGGCGGCGGAACAGGCCGGAGAGCACGGGTATTCAACCGAAAGAGAGTTGGCTTTGCTGATTGTCCACGGGATGCTTCATCTTCTGGGCTATGACCATGAAGAACCGGAGGAAGAGGCTGAGATGAGGACAAGGGAAAAAGAGCTTTTGGAAAAATGCCTGCACTGATAGTGATATAATATAAGTGTGGAATGGGGATAAGGATACCAAAGCTCTCCCTGTATGAGATGAATGGTATGCCGGCATCATTTAGCGTGAGGCACAAGCGGGACTGAGGCCGGGGTCTTTAAAGTAGAAAATGGCGTAGAGGAGGTGAAAAATGGCTAAATTCCTAATGCTAACAACCCTCACCGACGAGGGAAGGAAGACTATCACGGAGAATCCTGGGAGGATAAAAGAGGTCAATAAAGAAGTTGAAGCCATGGGGGCAAAGGTTATAGCCCAGTATGCTCTGCTGGGTCCGTATGACTTCATAAACATCATAGAAGCTCCCAATAATGAAGCAGTTTCCAGGGTAGCGGTAAGTCTGGGGGCAAGAGGTACGCTCCAGACCATGACCATGGCGGCTATGGATGTTGATGATTTCATCCGCGGTCTCAAAAAGTAGAGGCAACCCCCCGGCCGCCCGCTTGTGCCATCAACTCACCATGAATAACTGCTTCCAAGGATAGAAGATGTCCCGGCCTTTTTGGATTTGGGAAAATATTTACATCATCGGCGGCAGCGAGATATCTCATCCTTATGATTGCTGTGTTTACTTAATTGACGTGGGGGAATTGGTCCTCATTGATAGCGGCGCCGGGAGGAGCTTCAGCAGGCTGGTGGATAATATAGTGAGTTTGGAGCTAGCTCCTGAGAAGATAAATACGGTGCTTGTCACCCATCGCCATATCGACCACATCGGCAGTCTGGCTGAATTCCGGCGGAAGTACGGCGCTCGGATAATAGCTCACAGCCTGGATGCCGAAGCCATTGAGACAGGAAAGAGCACCGGGGCGGATGCTTACGGAGTTGAATACGAGCCCTGCCAGGTGGACGTCAAACTGGAGGGGGCTGAGGAGAAGCTTGCTTTCGGAGGGCAGGAGTTTGTTGCCCTTCATATACCAGGCCATACCAGGGGAAGCATTGCCATATGTACGGATGTTGGTGGCAAAAGGGTTCTCTTCGGCCAGGATATACACGGACCTTATGAGGCTGTGTGGGGAGGAGAAACAGACAAGGCGATTATCTCCCTACAAAGCTTGCTTGACCTCGAAGCCGATATACTATGCGAAGGCCACTTCGGCATCTACCAGCCGGCAGAAGAGGTTAGGAATTACATAGAAGGTTACCTTCGTCAGCTAAGGAGAAGCCAATAACCATGCTCCTGATACAGGTAACGACGGCCACTGAAATTTAAGCACCCCTTAACTGGGTTTGAAGGGAGTTCAGGCATAGTTGAGGACTACGATTTGTGTGCTGCCAGGCAGAGTCGACGAAGTAACCGAGAGCTTGGGCTTTGCTTCTAGCTCCCGAATTCTCATTTTATCCAGGAATTTGTCCACAGGACTGAGGTCGCCCTTAAATACCTCCGTCTTGTAGTGCATAGGAATGACAATAGGGGGGGCTAATTGCCTTACTATTTCTGCAGCCGTATCAACGGGTATAGTAGATACCTCTCCGACGGGCAAAAATAGTATATCGATATCTCCCAATTCCTCTACTAACTGTGGACTCAGAGGATGTCCCAAATCACCCAGATGACATAAATTCATACCATCCATCTCGATAACATAAATGGTATTTCTTCCTCTAAGCTCCCCCTTCCTATTATCGTGGAAAGAACCGATTCCTGTGATGAATATTCCCCCTATTTCATATTCCCCGGGGCTTCTTATTTGTTTAGGCTCATTGGCGAGGCCTTCGACGTAGCTATGGCCAGGATGGGAATGGCTCAATATCGCTATTTCCGCCTCGGGTTTACCTAGGTGGTATCCTAAGTCAGGATGGTATGGGTCTGTAATAATGGTTTTTTCTTTCCCTTTAACGACAAAGCAAGAATGCCCCAGCCAGGTAATATCCATCAGTGTCTAAAGAATAACTCTTTTTCCTAGCTTTGTCCACACCGAGACGGGTCTATTAACCAGAAAAAGCATCAGCTTTGCGGGCGTGATTTTCTTTTTCTACAGGGCTTATCATAAGCGTCATCCCCTCCATGCCCACAACGGCAATTTCCACGCCGGCATCTATGGTGGAACTAGACGAAGCTTGCCACAGTTCCCCCTTAATTCGAACATAACCTTTAGGGGAAATGGGTGTTGTTGTTCGACCTCGGCTACCAATGTCCGGCGAAATCATCGGCTTCTTGATTAGCGCCTTCATGCCGAGTCGGTAAGTTATATAATTATATACCCCGAGAGCAATCATCATAATGATGAGACCCCAGAGGGGGATCTTTATCGCAACCATTGGCAGCAGCCAGAGCACGACTGCCGCCAGGGCCGCCTCTTCAAGTAAGCTTGTTACAATGGCGAGTACTGTATATCTTCTGTATTGCATTTCGGTACTGAGATAAAGGACTGGGTCGAGATTAAATTAACCTTCAAATACAATAGCTTTCCTCAGCACGTCAGCGAAGACAGATACTTTATTCTCTTTAGCATGTTAGGGTGGGTGCTGAGAATTTCCATTATTTTGTCAGTACGGCTCGGCTTAATGGTCTTGCTGCGCAGGTCCATCAGTTCATAGCTATCGATGGTGCTGCTCATATTACATATTATAATCATAGCTTTGTCTCATAAGGGCTGTATCAAAGGTAATGATACACAGGGCAATAGAAATAGGCAACAATATGGGAGATTGACAAAAACCAGCATAGTCGTTAACATCTGAATAATTAAGGTTAACGTAATGAAGGGAAAGATACTGGAAGCTCTTCGAGAAAGCGGCAATTATCTTTCCGGCGAGACACTTTCTAAGCAACTTGGCATCTCCAGAGTTTCTATTTGGAAGCACGTTCGCAGCCTAAAAGGGGATGGCTACATAATAGAGGCTTCACCCAAGGGATACAGGTTACTTTCCTCGCCAGATTTATTGCTTCCTTATGAATTTTCTGGTTTAGAACAAGAAATTCACTATTTTCAAGAGATTGGCTCGACAATGGATGCAGCAAGAGAGTTAGCCAAAAGGGGAGCAGGGGAGGGGACAATCGTTATTGCCGAAGCCCAAAGCCGTGGTCGAGGAAGGTTGAGCCGGGAATGGCTCTCACCAAAAGGGGGTATTTACTTTACTATCATTTTACGGCCCAAGATAAGTCCGGCATATGCCCCTAGGATAAACTTGATGGCCGCTGTTGCAGTGGCAACCACAATTAGAGAACTCTTTGGCCTGAAGGCCGAATTAAAATGGCCCAATGATGTCTTAGTTGAAGGAAGAAAGGTGTGTGGCATACTGGCTGAAATGAATGCAGAAACGGATGTTATTAACTTTGTGAACGTGGGGATAGGCATAAATGCCAATACCTCTGTTCCCCTGTTTGAAAAAATGACAACTTCCTTAAAGGGTGAGTTGGGAAAGGAAATCTCCAGGAAGGAGCTTTTGATCGCATTGTTAGTGGAAATAAGGCGGTGGCAAGCTCTGTTAATGGAAGCGGATTTACTTGAAGAGTGGAAGAAACTCTCTACTACATTAAATAAGGATGTGAAGGTAGTGGCACCGGGTGAGGCGATAGAGGGGTGGGCAATCGACGTTGATACTACTGGAGCATTGATAATAAGGGAGAGGAATGGTTCTTTAAGGAACGCAATGGCCGGGGATTGTATTCACCTGATGGAAGAAACACTAAATACTGATATCAGGAAAATGAAAAGGCAAAAGTAAGAATGCAAAATGACAGAGCAAAATTTAAAAATTAGTTTAATGAAGCCTTTTTGCGTTTTGAATTGTAATTTTATTTTTTAATTTTGATATTCGTGAGCGTTTGTTTTGAGCTTAGAGATTAGAATCTAGGATTTAAATTATATGTTGTTTGCTTGGTTGTTTAGTTAAATGCTGCAACTGCTGATTATTACCGTTTATTTCCTCGCTATAATTGGTATAGGGGTGTGGAGTAGGCGGAGGGCAGGAAGCCAGGATGGATTCTTCGTTGCTCACCGCAAAGGGTCGCTGCCTCTTATCACCGGCTCAATTATAGCCACTGCGGTAGGTGGTTCAGTAACTGTGGGGATGGCTGGCCTGGGGTTCAATCAAGGGTTGACTGGCGCTTGGTGGCTTCTCGTTGGCTCCATCGGCCTCGTTCTTCTGGGGGTTTTCTTTGCCAGGAAGGTAAGAGGCAGTGAGCTCTATACCCTCCCAGAGCTGGTAGAAAGGCAGTATGACCGCCGTGTGAGTTTGGCGGCTTCCGTTCTTATTGTTATCGCCTGGGTGGGAGTGGTGGCAGGACAGATCGTTGCCGCCGGGAAAGTTTTATCTATCTTGGGAATAGGCTCTGTTGCTTTTTGGATGGTCGTCTTCACCATAGTTTTTGTAATTTATGCCATTTTAGGAGGCCAACTCTCGATTATTCGTACTGATGTCTTCCAGGCAGCGATTCTTTTCATTGGGATTTTTGCCGCTTTGGCGCTGGTTTTCTCACAAGTGGGTGGGCTCGATGGGTTAAAGAGCTCCCTACCTGCCGCTTATTTCTCTTTTCCAACAAGCCCAGAGTTCGATTGGAAGATGCTCTTATCCTTTTTGATTCTAGTTGGAGCGACCTATGTAGTCGGGCCTGATATGTACACGCGACTTTTCTGTGCTAAGGGAGAAAAAACGGCCCAGCAATCAGCCATTTTATCGGCATTTCTTTTCATCCCCCTTGCTTTTGCCATCATTTTTATCGGGATGAGCGCCAAAGTTTTGTATCCTGGGATATCTGCTGAAGGAGCCTTTCCCCAGGTGATAACCAGTGTGCTTTCCCCCGGTTTAAGCGGACTAATCCTTGCTGCCCTGGTCGCAGCGCTTATGTCTTCAGCGGATACCTGCCTGCTTAGCCAAAGTGTCATTCTAACCGAGGACATAGTTAAACGAGCGCACCCTGCGCTTGACGAAGGAAAAACTGTTCTGTTAACTCGCTTAAGTCTAATTGGGTTAGGGCTGGTGGCATTGGGTCTGGCTTTGGCCTTAAAAGGGGTGATTTCATCCCTCCTTTTTGCTTACACTGTATTCACTTGCGGCTTAGTTGTTCCGGTGGTCGCTGGGTTTTTCAAGGGGAGGCTAAAGGTAACGCCGCAAGGAGCCCTGGTTGCCCTCATAGGTGGCGGTCTAATAGGCTTGCTGGGAAAAATCCCGGTTCCGGACATCCCTCTCAAGGGGGACCTTGGCCTTATAGGTTTTGCAGTCAGTGCCATTCTCCTTTTCGGAGTGAGTTTTCTTACCGGAAAGAGGCAATCTGTAAGGCGTAAATCCATGTTATAATGAAAAAGTGCGTGTCGCGCTTATTGGTCTGGGACTCATTGGTGGCTCGATAGGACTCTCCTTAAGACAACTATCTAAATCGGGATTTGATATAGTTGGTTATGTTCGCCGCCGGGAAATAGCATCCGCGGCGTTAAGTTCTGGGGTAGTTGATAAAACCGAGACAAGCCTCGCAGAAACAGTAAAGGGAGCTGATCTCGTTATCATTGCTACTCCGGTTTTAACTATAAAGGAAATCCTATCACAAATAGCTGGTCACCTCCCGGTCGGTTGTGTGGTAGCTGATACAGCCAGCACAAAAGTTCAGGTCATGAAATGGGCAGAGGAAATGTTGCCGCCAACGGTGGATTTCATTGGCGGACATCCCATGGCAGGGAAGGAGACTTATGGCATCCAGGCTGCTGAAGCTGATCTATTTCAAGGGTGCACTTACTGCCTCACTCCATCAGAGAAAGCTTCAGCAAAATCGATAGATAAGGTGACAAGCGTTGTGAAAAAGCTTGGAGCTATACCCTTTTTCATCGATGCTCAAGAGCATGACAGGCTGGTGGCTGGTGTCAGCCATCTACCCATGTTGCTTTCGGCAGCTCTGGTATCAGTAACCACGAAGAATCCTTCCTGGCATAAGATGTCTAAAGTGGCTGCTTCTGGCTATCACGACCTTACTCGTCTGGCCTCGGGAAATCCCGAGGTAAATGCACATATCTGTCTGAGCAACCAGGAAGCTATCCTTCAGTGGATAGATAAATTCAGCCAGGAATTGGAGAGGTATCGCCAACTGGTGACTACCGGAGATAAATGCTTAGAACAAGCCTTAACCGATGCTAACAAAGCAAGGCAAGAATGGCTAAACAAGATGCAACAAGAATCATCAAATCCTGCCCCAGGTTGGAAGGGGAGCTAATTCTACCTGGCGATAAGTCTATTTCTCACCGAGCTGTCATCCTGAATAGCTTAGCCAAAGGTAAAACCGAGATTGGCAATTTCGCTCCGGGCAGAGATTGTCTGGCTACAGTTAGGTGTCTAAGGGCCCTGGGGGTGAAAATCGACAGGAAGGGGTCGCGGGACTCACCCACTCTATCAGTTTTGGGAACTGGCGAAGCTGGTCTTAAGGAGGCCACTAGTGTGCTTGATGCCGGAGATAGTGCCACTACGATGCGCCTTCTTGGCGGGCTTCTTTCCAGCCAGCCTTTCCTGTCCGTTATTACCGGGGATGACTCTCTTCGAAATCGCCCCATGGGTAGGTTGATTGAGCCACTGAGGTTGATGGGCGCTGAGATTTGGGGAAGAGGGAAGGATTCTTTTGCTCCTCTGGTCATCAAGGGGGGAAAGTTAAGTGGAATAGATTTTACCTTGCCTATTCCTAGTGCTCAGATTAAATCAGCGATTCTGCTAGCGGGTCTTTTTGCGCAGGGCAATACCGTCTTGCACCAAGCAATCCCTTCAAGAGACCATACTGAAAGATTGCTTAAACAAATGGGAGCTAGTTTGAAAAGCCAGAGAGATTTAATTTCCTTGCTGCCTTTGAGCAGCCCCTTGATTCCTGTTAGTTTTCGTGTCCCTGGCGACGTCAGCTCAGCAGCCTACTTTCTAATTGCCGGAGCTATTCATCCCAATGCCAGGATAGTCGTAAAGGATTGTGGCATTAACCCTACACGAACGGGAATCTTGGATATTCTCCTTGCTATGGGAGCTAAGCTGAAAATAGCTAATGAGCGTCTGGAAGCCGGTGAACCTTTGGCTGATATTGTGGTAGAATCTAGCGAGTTAAAAGGGATAGAGGTGGGTGGTGATATTATCCCTCGCCTCATTGATGAGATTCCGGTGCTAGCTGTAGCTGGCTGTGTTGCTAAAGGGAAAACCGTGATTAGGGATGCTGGGGAGCTGAGGGTAAAGGAATCAGATAGGATTGCTACTGTGTCAAGTGAGCTTTGCCGCCTGGGTGCTAAAATTGAGCCACTGCCGGATGGCATGGTCATCTATGGCGGTAGACCCTTATTGGGCACAGAGGTTGACAGCCATTTTGATCACCGATTGGTTATGAGCTTGGCGGTAGCCGCTTTGGTAGCCAAAGGAGAAACGACAATCAAGCATGCTCAGGTAGCGCAAGTATCATATCCTGCCTTTTGGCAGGACATGCAACAAGCAGTAAATACTGATAAATCCTAAGCGCGAAATCCTAGATGCTAAACAATATCGAAGCACTAATGACAAAAATTCAAAACAAAATGAGTTTTAGTATTTGTGTTTTGGATTTTGAATTTGTTTAGGAATTGGAATTTAGGATTTAAATTAGGAGGGCAACATGGCTACGGAATTAGTTAATGTAGGTTTTGGTAGTGTCATAGCTGTAAATAGGGTAATTGCTTTCCTTTCCATAGACCAGCAACCAATCAAGCGCTTCCTTCGGGAATCAAGAGAAAATGGGCTTTTGATTGACGCCACTCATGGCAGAAAAGCCAAGACTGCTATTCTTTTTGACACTGGTCACATAATGTTGGCTGCTGTGACAGCGGAGACTATCGCTCACAGGTTAGCCACTACCTCTATGTCGTCTGAGGGAAAAATTGAACCGTGAAGTGCCTGACCGCAGCCTCCAGCCGAAGCCTCGAACGAAGCAGGGAGGCAGCCAAGGGTCTCGACCCCTGCTTGTTGTTCTTTCCGGACCTTCGGGAGTAGGCAAGGACGCTGTACTCACCCGAATGAGCAAGTTAGGGCGTCCCTTCCACTATGTTGTTACCGCTACCACGCGTCGTAAGCGTGCTGGCGAGAAGAATGGGGTGGATTATCATTTCCTTTCCCAGGAAGAATTTCAACAGATGAGAGATAAAAAGCAATTTTTAGAGTGGGCTAATGTCTATGGCAACTACTATGGTGTACCAAAGGACGAAATAAGTTCAGCTTTATCCAAGGGGATAGATGCAATAGTCAGAGTAGATATTCAGGGTGCCGCTGCCATCAAGGAAATCCTGCCGCAAGCGGTATTTATTTTCCTCATGCCTACTTCGATAGAGGAGTTGGAAATGAGGTTGAGGAAGCGACGCAGCGAGTCTTCGACAGATTTGGCGCTGAGGTTGGAAAGAGCTAAGGGGGAAATAAAAAGCCTCCCGCTTTTTGATTATGTAATAACAAGCCACCAAGATAAGCTTGATGATGTTGTATCCCAGATAGATGCCATTGTCGCTGCCGAAAAATGCTGCGTGAAGCCCAGGATTGTGGAACTTTAGCCTCCTAGTTTTCCCAGGAAGCTGCCTATATTTTTTGACAATACTCCCACCCCGCTTTTACAATAGGCCTCAACATGAGTTTGCCAGAGCAACTTTACAGGTTGCAGCAGATTGACCTGGAGCTTCAAAGTAAGCAGCAAGAGCTGAATGATGTTGAAAATGGGTTGAGCGATGATAAGGCCTTGCTTGCCGCCGAATCTAAGCTGACCTCGCAAAAAGAACAACTGGAAGACGCAAAGAAAAAGCAAAAGAGCTCTGAATGGGAACTGGGAGACCTTCAGGAGAAGGTCAAACGGATTGATAGCAAACTTTACAGTGGCACAACCAAGGATCCTAAGGAGCTGGTTAACCTTGAGAAAGAAGTCAAAGTCCTTAAGAGCAAGATTAGTACGAATGAGGATGCCCTATTAGGATTAATGAGCCAGGTGGAAGAGATGGAAGCTAAAGTGAAAACTAGCGGCGAGGAGTTTGAGCGACTGAAGCGAGAATGGCAAGAGAGGCAGGAAACTCTGGGAAACAGAAAAACTGAAATCGAAGCTGAGCTTGCTAAGCTCAAGGGAAACCGTGATGGCCTAGCCCAGCAAATTGACTCTGAAGCCCTCGACATTTATGAGCGAGTCAGGCTGATGAGGGGACAGGCTGTAGTCAAAGTGGAGCGAGGGAGATGCCAAGGATGTCACATCACCGTATCTACGAGTCAATGGCAGAAGGCCAAAGCTGGCGATTTAATCCAATGTAATAGCTGCAGCAGGATACTGTACGTGTAATAGCTCCGAGGCTTGACCTTTGTCCTGCTCATCTATAAACTAAACTTGGGCAAGTAAACCGGGTGACCGCTCTGGCTTAAATCTGCCAGGGAGGAAAGTCCGAGCTCCACCGAGCAGGGTGCTGGGTAACACCCAGGAGGGGTGACCCTACGGAAAGTGCCACAGAAACATACCGCCAGCGGCTGGCTTAGCCAGTGCGGGTAAGGGTGAAATGGTGAGGTAAGGGCTCACCAGCAATTAGGAGACTAGTTGGCTGGGCAAACCCCACCTGGAGCAAGACCAAATAAGAGGGCGATGACTGTCCCAAAGTCTCAGGACCTTGGGATAAGTCTGAGGTGCTCGGCTGATGCCTTCGGGTTGGTCGCTTGACCCTGATGGTAACATCAGGGCTAGATGGATGGTCACCGCTCCATGTGGAGCACAGAACTCGGCTTACAGGTTTACTTGCCCTAAAATTTTTTTCAGGGGCTCATATGCGGCAAAGGACAGGGGTGAGCCTCAAGCCTTGACCAAGGGACTATCCAAGGGTAGGACAAGGGAAAAGATGGCGTCCCAGCAGCCATGAGCAGGCTTGTTAGATTAGGGCTCTGGACATAAACTAATAATGCATGGATAACATATCCCCCCAGCTTCGTGATTTTATTCTCTTTTGTGCCCAGAGACGGAGCCCAGATTGGCCGGCTATCTATGACGAAATGACTAGAGTAGCCGGAAGAAAACTATTCCAGGGATTAGGCTACAAAGAGCTTAAGGAACTGGGGTTATCCTTCTCCCTATCTAATGTGGACAAAACCATCCAATTGGTGAAGCAAGCCACCTCCGAAAACCATCACTGACAAGCATTCTTGTAATCCTTCATCCAAGGTGATAGCATTCTTAACTGACCAGCTTAATATTGCCTCCGCTCTCAGCTGATGCCAAGATTCCGATGTAGTCCAAGGAGGCTTGTTATGAAGATAGCTGTGCTTGCTGACACTCATGTAAGCCTGCTTAAGCACATCCCTAAAAGGATAATTGATGCCATCTCCACGGTGGATTTGGTAATCCATGCAGGGGATTTCACCGCTGTGCAAGTGCTTAAGGAGTTGAAGCGGCTGAGAGAGGTGAGAGCAGTCCAAGGTAATATGGATTCAATGGAGCTAAGAACCATGCTCCCAGTCAAGGAGATACTCCAAATAGAAAATAAGCGGATTGGCATAACTCATGGCTCAGGCGGTCCTTTGGGAATAGAAGAGAGAGTGAGGAGAATGTTTGAGGGAGACCAGATTGACATTATCATCTATGGCCATTCTCATCAATCCCAAAACAAGGTCACCGATGATATCCTCCTTTTCAATCCGGGAAAGGCAACGGACTCTTTTGGCATCATCACGATAGATGGAGGGGTCAAAGGAGAAATAATCAGCTCTCGATGGTGATGATTGGTTTACCGTTTTATTGCGATGGAGCCGTAGCCGACCACTCGGGAAAAATCACCACTCGTGTCTCCGCTAGTGGCATATTTCAATAGATTTGCCCTTTTGGCTTTCATTTCTTTCGCTGCCACAATAGCTGCAGCCACCGGACCATAGCCGCACATTGTGCAATTGAGAAGCTCACACCGCTTATATAGCTCTTCAGCATCAAGACCAACTATGGCCTCTATTACGGACGCATCTTTTTCCTCGGCTACAGAGTGAGGCTCATAATGTGTAAAATCACTACTGGCTATAATTATTAAGTTATCGCCTGCCTGGGAGATAGCCTTGCCTACCGTCTGAGCTGTTTCCAAGTCTTGAGCCAGCATAGCTATGGGCACGATTTTTATCCTCTTATAGAGATGTTGAAGCCAAGGTAACTGCACTTCAATACTATGCTCATGTATATGAGCTGTCTCGTCTGCCTTAATAACCTTACCCAAAAGTCTTTGGGCAAGTTCTTCATTTATTTCCACCTCACCCAAGGGCGTGTTCCATACAGCTCCTGCCCATAGAGAAACTGGATACCCGTACCCGGTATGGTTAGGACCAAGTATCACAGCAGTGTCGAATATTCCATCATCTGCAAGTTCCTTATAGGCATGGGCTGCTACTGGCCCCGAATAATAATAGCCAGCATGAGGGGCAACGATAGCTACAATCTCCCTCGGTCCTTTGTCATTCACCTTAGGTATAGTGCCGGGTCCAAGCTCATGTTTATAGCACCATTCAATTTGTTCTTTTAGTTCTCTGGCAGTGCCAGCATAAAACATACCAGAAACAGCAGGTTTTCTTATCTTCACAGGATACCCCAAAAGGAAGGGCTACTCTTTTGGCTCTCTTTTTGCCCTTTTCTTAGTCTTTCTTTTAACCTTTGCCCCAGCCGCCTCTTTAGCTTCTCCTTTGGCCTTTTCTTCAGCCTTCTCTATCCCCAGACTGGCTTGGTCACGGAGCCAGCGGTGTATCTCATCCAGAGCTGGTGGGAAAACACTGAATACCTCTATATCGATAGGAAATTGCACCGAGTGTCCCTCTCTTATGAACAGAAGCCCAGCCTCATCATCTGCAAGCGTCTCGCTTATCTTATTAGCGATTAGTTCATTTCTTTTCTTTGCCGCCTCGACATAGAACTCAGAGACTTTGCTTGCCACCTTCTCACTTATGAAGCCAAGCATCAGGCATCTCTGCCAGTCCATGACTTCTTCAAACAATTCCTTTTCTTCAATTGTCTCAAGGATAGCACCATTGTCGAACTGGCTTTTAGCAATTTGATAACTGCTTGGACTTAGCCTCTCCACAGCCTTCATACCAGCTTCACCAGGTTGAAATATTGATTCATGGTAAACCCGGTTTACCTTCCCGATCTTGGATGCCAAATTGTTTAGCTGCTCCGCTACCTGTTGCCAATAATGACTACACTTTTCTTTGTATTCATCAGGCGCCTCGTCACCAGAATATATAAGTGGCACGAGGTAAAGCTTCTTCCCTTGTCTAAAGTGCTCAACTTCGAGCTTTTCTATCTTGCCTAACTGTTCTGCCATTAGTCTCTACCTTCCCCAAAAAGTCTTCAAAGCCCAAACGCTTTTTATATTTGAATGATTCTAGGTGGGAAAGAGCAAAATGAGTTTTTCATCGGGCTGTTACTTATCAGGCTCTCCTTCTTTTCCCCAGTTCTGCATCATCTCCTTGATTCGCTGGGCAAGTCTGGGGTCCTCCTTAAGGCGTTGAGTAAATACAGGACAGCTCTGGAGAATCATATCCTGACTAGTAGAGGCTATACTTTCTATAATCTGGTCTAGCTCGCTTCTGGCTTGTTCAGGGATATTTGTACCCTGCATTGCCGTCCTGAATTGCGCAATATCCTCGGTGCTAACCTGAACAGGGGTTAAGCAGTTCTTATACCAGGGGCACTCCTTACATCTGATAAGCGCTGTGACTTCATCTAGAATATCACCCATTTTTAGCCCTCCCAGCTAATCTAATTTTAGCATCTTTTCCTTATATAAAGGAAACCAGGCTCCTTAATTCAGAGTTGTTATCTTGGGAGGGATAACTATGAGGAAGCCGCAGGTCCTGTCGATTATTCAGCTAATGTTGGAGAAGGCAAGCTTAAGCCGCCACCACGTGGCCGACAAGCTTCTCTATCTCATCTCTGTCGTTGCAGAGGTTTACCAAGCTTTCACCACTGATGGTTCCGTTAAGGTAAAGGCTAACTAACGATTGATCCAATGTCTTCATGCCTTCTTGACTGCTGGTGCGAATTACATTGGGGAGTTGATATATTTTGCCCTCTCGAATGAGGTTTGCTACGGCAGGGGTGCCCAACATGATTTCCACGGCGGCTATTCTTCCTGAGCCATCGGCTCGTGGGGCCAATGCCTGACTCAAAACACCAACGGTTAGAGAAGCTAGTCTTGTCTGGGCTAGGTAATGCTGCTCCGGAGGGAACATATCTATAACCCTCTCCATAGCCTGAGCTGCGCTGGGAGCATGGCCAGTGGTTAGTACCAGATGTCCTGTTTCAGCCACAGTAAGCACGGAGGCAGCGGTTTCCAAATCCCTCATCTCACCAACAAGGATAACGTCCGGGTCCTGCCTCAATACGTGCTTCAAGGCTGCAGGAAAGGATAGCGTATCATTGCCCAGTTCTCGCTGGGTGATGGCTGATTCGAGGTTGGGATGGGTATATTCCACAGGGTCTTCTATGGTGACGACGTGGCAGGTTCTATTAACATTGATATGATGTATCATGGCTGCCAGGGTCGTGCTTTTGCCGCTTCCTGTAGGCCCAGAGACTATCACTAATCCCCGGGGTCTCATAGCTAGCTCTTTGCATATGTGAGGTAAGCCCAATTCATCTATAGTGGGAATCTCCGGAGACAAGAGGCGCAGTGCGAAGCTGAGGGCTCCGCGCTGTTGAGCAACGTTGCAACGAAGCCTGCCTACTCCGGGCAAGGAAAACCCAAAATCAAGCTCCAGAGTATGCTGAAACTGCTCCCTTTGTTCTGGCGTGGTTAGCTGGACAAAAGCCTCGCTTATCTCCTCGGGAGATAATAGCTTCATACTATCTGCAGGTTGCAGTGCACCATTTATACGGAACATAGGTGCACAGCCAGACACCAGATGCAAATCAGAGGCATCCTCCTGCTTAGCTAACCGAAGCAGGTCTAAAATATTTTCCATCGCTCTCTTATATTAGAACATAGAACCTTAAATTTAAATAGCCTTTTGGTCATCTAATGAAGGTATTTTAGTACTGAATCGTGGGAGTTTTCAGCCTCCTATTTAATAATGGTCAAGGTGAAGCTCATCTCTTTCCCTTCCTGTGTCCCCTCCATCCTAGTGATAACTACCTGGGCAAATCTTCCACTGGCCCTCAAAGCTCTGGCGTAGCCGAAGATGGCATCTTCTCTATCGGCTAAGCCCTTTATGGTTATAGTCTTAGTATCGTCGTTTACCGATTCCAGATTTATGCCTCCAATTTTTAGGCCTTCGTTTATGCTGGCCAAGTCCCTGTTGATTTCATCTCGTCCCGTGGTTAAACCATGGAGCATGTTGGTAAAGACATCAACGGTTTCTTCCAGCGAGGAAACCTCTTGTCTTAGAGCGATTATGTCCTGGGCTCGAACCTGCTGGGAGATAATCCGCTGGTTTATGCTTGCTAGTTCATTTCGCAAGGCAGCGGTATATGCTGAGGCGGTGATGTTAAAGAAAGCAGCGAAGGCCACCAGGATAATGCCAGCTACGATAGTGGGTATGAAGAGAACCTCGGATAGAGGGCGGGCTTTGGGGATATAGACTTCGGGAAGGACATTAAAATTGACCAGAGAATAGGCGATAGCTCCTCTCTCCGAAGCCAGCACTTCCTTGAGGGCCAGACCAATATTGGTTACATACTGACCTGGCGGAAAGTTTTCTGGAGTCTGCATAGGCAGGGATAACGCCTGCACAGGCCGCTCCTGTTTACCGATTAACGCCTTCCAGGCATCTTGTTGCTCAGTAAGTTCCCCGGAAACAAGCAAGGGGACGCTCGCTTCAATGGGATTATCCGCATGTCCAGAATTATAGAAAGTGATAGCCCTATCAAGCTCTTTCTTAATCAGACTTGCTTTTTCCTCTAGCGGAGCTTGTTGAGTCAAAGTCAGGCTGCGTGCTACTTGAGGAATACCATCGGCCACAACCACGATGTCGAAATTAGCAGGCTGGAGGTCGATGATGATGGCTCTAGGCTCAGTAATAGTTCTAGCCAAAGCCAGGGGTTTTAGGTCCATAAGGTAGGGATTTAAGCCTGCCTTTCGCAGAGTTGAGATTAGAGCATCCACCGAGTTTTTCGGTGATGCTGCCAAATAGACCAGGGTTTCTCCTCTCAGGGAAGGGAGAATCTGCCAGGAGAGGTAAAGTTGCTCCAAGGGGATTCCAAGGACTCTGCCTGCCTCCCTCGTCACGGCCTCGGGCAACAACTCCCTGGGCAGCTCGGGAAGCGTGAGCAAGCGATAAAGACAGTTAATGCCGCTGATGCCAGCGATTACTCTACCGGTGCCTATTTTTTGAGTTCGCCATAGCTCATTGACCTTGTTAGCCACGGCGTCCTCCTCTTGGATAACCCCATCTTTGACCAGTCCAGGCTCTAGGGGCATGGTCACCCATTTCTGAGCGTGCCTTCCCTTGGTCGTCAGTACCCAGATGGCTGAGTCATCTATATATATGGTGGTCGCTTCTTTAGCCATTTTTAATCATTTCGCACTTTGTAGCACAGAGCTTTGGCCACACCCCTGCAAATCAATCCTAGGCATAACCCGAAGGATGGCACCATAGCGTTGCTACTTTGTTTAATAAGCATAAATTTTCAACTGCAGAACAATTTTGGGATTTTCTTCGCCCTCGCCTCCCTCTATCTTTACTGACTCTATGGCAACAGTGGCAAAGCTCTCGCTTATCTTCTTGCTGAAGAGGAGCAATTCTGGCAGCACTTCACCTTCGGCGGTGACGACCGGAGAAAAAACGCGATAGGTAATGCCACCAAGTTCCTCTTCCCCGGGAATTGTGAAGGTGAGCTTGGTTATGGTCACGCCAGCATCCTCAGCGAGCTCAAACAGGGCCTCGTCAATTTCTATGGATTCGGTGTATTGGCGGAACTCGCTCTGGACACTGGCAATTCGGGAATTAGCTACCCTGCGCTTGCTTTCTAAATCTTCTTTCTGCGCTGAATATTTTATGAAATCTTGATTAGCCTGAGCTATAGAGAAACTCAACGCAGTTTGCTGTACTTGCTGGCGGCCATAAGCCACAGATGCGCTAATAAGCAAAATGGCAAAAACGCCGATGAGCAAAATCCACTGGGTTGCCTTACTTATCTTCAATGCCTTTAATATCTATCCCTGCCTTCAATATCTTATTATACAGGCTTGGTTCAATGACTGGAAGTGGTGAAGGCCTGTCTTCCTCCATATCTTCATCAGATTATTTCCCAGGAGACTATACTTAATTCGCTAATCATTTCATTCTCGTCTCCCTCCCCAGGGAAGTTCAAGTCTTGATCTTTTGGGCTTAACCAATTAAGAGAACACTTTGGTTGTGTATCAACCTCAACGTTCCCAACCACAGCCCCATAAAAATCGCCGCTGGGGTTTAGTTTAACGTCTCCTGCCACAGACATAATTAATAGGAAGTAATTTGGCTCGGAAGAGACGCTTGGGTTGAAAAAGAGGTCTCCCACAGCGATAATACATCCTGAGCCATAGATAGCACATCCTGGCCGCAAATCAATGAAGCCTTCGGCAATTATAGTCTGCCCATTAAGCACTAGCCCACAATCTGGCATCACTGTCAGGTCGCCTGTAACGTAGATGGTCCCTTCCACTGTCGCATTCTTTGTGGTGGATGCGGTGTTCTTGACTGTCAAGGATCCGTCTCTATACAACGGCCTGATAGTGCTCTCATATTTGAGGTCTATAGTATCGTAAGGAAAGGGGTCTGACTGGTTTACACCTGGGAGGTAGAAATCGCGAAGCTGCTCGGCGGTAGGCCAGTCTAAAACCTCTTCGTTGACGGTGCCATTGATGGTACCTTTGTTATTTAGGTTATCGGCGTCTGGCAGTGTAACATTTCCCGAGATCGTGGTACCCGGTTGTATTGTAACAGTGGCATTACTGGTAATGGCACTTTGCAGCAGGTCACCGAAATCAAGAAATGACGCGGAGACGTATGAAACAACCGTGGTGTTGCTCCCGTCATCGCTGGTGGCTATGGAACTAATCTTGTAGGTCTGGCTAGTGACATTTTCTACACTGACATCGACGTTTCTGTCATTTATTTCGTATGAATTCCGTACCCAATTCTCATAAGGCCCTGATGACCCTCCGCTCGCATGTAACTGAGGTAGCCAATAAATGGCATCTTCTACACCGGAATCGGCGGCGTAAAGCTCCTGCTCCTTCGATTCATGCATCTGGCCAGCTTTGAGACCCGTGCCCATAAAGGCCAGAAGCGGGCCAATAATCAAGCCCCCCAGAATCACTAATATGAGAACCATAGCCAGGACACCCTGTCCTGATTGATTTTTTATCAAGCCGCTAAAGATACTTTTCACCGGTACATCTCCATGATGTCAACACGATCTTTGTCAGGTTGAAGGTCTTGGCTGCACCTCATATGTTCTGGTTTCAGTATGCTGGGCCATCGTCGACGTCACTATAAAAGTGAGTGTATTTGCATCAGGGTCCCAGACACAACTAGTCTGGGCTGGGTCGATATACCGACTTACGATAGTTGTAGCCATCGGCACACCATTCAGCGATTCTTCACGCTGGAGCTGCTTTAATGCGCCTGAAGGCATATCCTGCAAGGAATAGACGACCTCATGGAGGTCGCTGTCATCCCAATCAGTCCGGCAGACGTAAAGGAGGTAACCCTGCGTAGTAAGACTCTCTGCCTGAATACCATCCTTGCTCACCCAATAGCCTGCAGTCTGCACCTGGCGCAAGGCATTCATGTGATCCGTGGTACTGCTGCTCTGAATTAGCTGAGTGATAGTCCCGCTGACAGCAGTGACTACCAAGCCGGATATAGCTAAAGTTATCACTACTTCTATGAAAGTAAAGCCTTTTTGATTTGGTCTTATCAGCTTCATCGGTTGACCTTGTAGCCCGAGGTACTCAGTATCAGACTCGGCGTTGGACTGTCCTGGTGGTACACCTCCACTGTTATCTTCTGGATGCCATCGTCATCCTCAATACCATCGTCTTCAGGGTCCAAACGAATAGCCTCCATCTCTATATTGTAGCCATCAGGAATATCGATAGCTGGGTCTAAAGAATATTGAGGGGGATTATTGATGTTGTCGTAAGCGCTATTCTTGACGTACTCCAACTCGCTTCGGGCCAGGCTTTCGGCAGTGGTTTGCTCATCGGCTACAATTATGGCTTGGGAACCGGTGGCTAGAGCAGATAAAAAAGCCACCACGACTACCCCGAAAATGGCCAAGGCAATTAGCACCTCCATTAAGTTCTGTCCTCCTTTTGGCTCCATGCTAAGTTTATCTCCTCTCTAAACAGTTAATAATGGCCACAGCAATGAGTACCTTAATTAAGCCCTGACCCTTTTGGCTCCATGCCATGCTCACCCTCTTACCAAATAGCTGATGGTGCCGCCGGTATTAATCTCGCTGCGGAAGCAAAGGATAATATACACCAAGTTCCAGGAGTCCGTTTCGGTCGGCAAGTCCACCTGAGCGGAGGTGTCCCCTGGCTCTATTATTCCGCTAGCCCAACTAATTTCAAAAGTATCAATATCTATGCCATCCTCCGTAAGTTCAGGGGATGCCGAGTTCCATACATCATTCCAGGGACTTGCGGCATTAGAGAGATAGTTGCCATTGACCAGTATGGAATCACCATTATAGTAATCATCCCCCTCGCCGACAAAGCAAGTCAGCCTGGCAGCCTCGGTTTCGCCCTCAACTGGGTCCGGGGCGAGGAAATGAGTAATTATGCCCCCAGGCATGCCGTCACCATCAAAATCGACATTCTGGTCCATACCAGAGTAAATAAAGTCATCATAGAGATAAAGCTGGCGTCGCTCTGTCTGAGCACTGGAGTAAATGATTATTAAAGACCAGGCTGCATAGGACCATTCGTCACCTGTATCCCCATTCACCTCACCCACGGTATAAACTCCATTGCCAGTGTGGTTTTGCCCATCCCCGAGGTCAGAAAATGCCTGGATCAGTTTAGTTACATCCCGATAACAAGCATAGGAATACTCCCCGGGTTCATTATCCAGAACCGTCCATTTGGAGGCAGTTATCTCCTGAGCGCCCTGCTGGGGCTCACCATCTTCATAAAGATAAACCTGCTGGCCGTTTATCTTAAAAGTGACCAAAGTATCGGCTATTGTCGCTTGGGTTGCGGCAATACAAATATTGTCGATATATACATACTCAGATCTACCGCTAAAGTTATGCAGGTAGAACCTCATTTTAAAACTATCGGTTAAATATTCATCTGGGATATCGTAGCTAAAACTGTAGGGTGGGTTGCCGTCGCAAAAGGCAGTGATAAGGCCACCCCAGCTATTGCCGCCGTCGCCAGAAAACTCAAACTTGAGACAATCATTATAGTCTACGTACCACCCGGAGGACGTGGACTGGTCCCAGCGGACGGTCACCGTTTCGCCTGAGTACGCACTCATGTCCAGGCTATCTTCCAGGGCGAGGTATCTATGGTCCTCAGAGCCCTGGTGATGTCCACTGAATCTCCTTGAGGAGATTCTCCAATCGCTACCTGGATTAGCCCAATCGCTAAAGTCTGAACAACCGTCCACAAATAGTATCTGCTCACCAGCTCCGCTCAGCCAGGCTGTCCAGTAAAGGTAAGCGCCATCTACTCTGGCATCAGAAGGGATATCACTAACCGCGGCATCGCTCTCATCAAGTAAAGTGTCTCGCCTTGGCCCGCCGTAATCATGATATTGGTCTATCATCAAGGTATTGCCTACGGCGCGGTAGTCTCCGGTAATAGTCGTACCCAATTCGCGGGGCACAGTTTTAGTAATGTAGGTATCAACAACAGTCTGCTTGCCCGTAGCGGGAGTAGTGGCTGTGGATACAATGTTGTAAACTTTGATATCGGCATCCCAGGCGACAGAAACAGACATATCATCAACCCCGTCCGTCTCCATCCAGCTGACGGCAGACACTGGATCTTTGGCCTGCGGTGGTGGGACGAACTGGAAGGTGATGACCTTTGTTAGAGGGTAGCCTGTACCACCGAAATCGGGAAAGTCTATGAGCGGAACGCCGAGGCCGAAATCCCAGACCACCGCCTCGCCGCTACAATGAGACTCAACGCTTGGTTCGGCATAGCCGGCCGTATCGGGACCATCCACAAGATTGCACGGGCCTTCATCATCATAGTGGCAGCCAGGGGGTAGCCATATCCCTATCGTTTCTACCTCCAGATTTTCCCCATTGGGGTCGCCTACCTCATCATAGTAATAGCTTATCTTGATTTGATACTCCGATTCCCCACTGATACTGCCAACCATCACCAGATTAGCCTGCTGGATAATTTCCTCCGCTTGGTATGACTCTGGAGCACTTATTCCCTTAGGAATCCAGGCATTTTCTATAGTAATATCCACATTCTTGCCGCTTACATTATCGGCCAGTGTATAGGGATAGGGCGTAGCGTAGTCATATGAGTCATAGCCGGGAAACAGGATATCTAGTTGGTTATTCTTTATCTGCCACATGGCATCCTCTGCACCAGCATCGGCGGCATAATACCTTTGGGTCTTGTCTTCATGCATGTGGCCTGCTTTGAGTCCTGTGCTCATGAAGGCCAGAAGCGGGATAATAATCAAAGAACCTAGAACGACTAAGATTAGAACCAAAGGAAGGACACCCTGCCCAGATTCATCTTTCATCAAATGGCTTATCGTCTTTCTCATAAGTCTGCCATGTCAACTTGGAAATTTACCTGTCACTACTGTGCTATTTTCGCGCTCCATTTATGTCACTTATAAAAGGGCTCGGGGCTTAATTTCATATGTTCTGGTTTCCGTCTGTTGGTTCATCGTTGCCGTCACTGTAAAAGTGAACGTCTCACCACCGCCAAGCTCTTGGTCAAACGGCTCACAGAGGGTATTGTCGGGATCGATATATTGACCCACTATAGCTATAATGGGGTTAGCAGCCTCACCATTTACCACTTCCTTACGCTGGAGATAATCTACGGCCATATCCTGCTGTAAAGAATATTCCACTTCGTGGATATCGTTGTCATCCCAGTCAGTCCAGGTTAGGGTAAAGGGAAGCCCCGGGGCAGCGGAGATAGTGACCTGCTGAGCTTGGACACCATCGTGGCTAACCCAGTAGCCCGCAGACTGCACCTGACGCAGGGCAGTCATGTGGTCAGTGGTACGGCTGCTCTGAATTACCTGAACAATAGTCCCGCTGGCAGCAGCGGCTACCAAGCCGAAAATACCTAAAGCTACCAGTATTTCTATGAGAGTGAAGCCTTTTTGATTCTTATCTATAAACTTCATAGGAACACCTTATAGGTCGTGGTAGTCAATACCCTGTTATCGGGATTAGGATTCTCGCTGTGGTGAACCTGGACTGTGATTCGCCAGATGCCCATGTCATCGTGGCCATCACCATTGGCGTCATAGCCTTCGGCAGTGACATTAGCAGAATAGCCACTATATTCAGCAGGAAGCTTGTGGAAATCAGGGTCGGTAGCATCCCACCATGATGGATAATTAGAATCGGTGGAATAACCTGTAGTGGAAACAACGTAGGACCAGGCAACCTCGGAGAAAGGTTGACTCTTAACATACTCCAACTCGCTTCGGGTCAGGCTTTCAGCATTGGTCTGCTCATCGGCGATAATTGTAGCTTTAGAGCTGGTGGCCAGAGAAGAGAGAAAAACAGCCGCCACCACCCCCAAAATGGCCACAGCAATTAGCACCTCAATTAGGCCCAGCCCCTTTTGGCTCTGTGCTAAGCTTACCCCCCGTGCTCTCAAAGAGGGGACGGGAATGAGAATTCTCGAAGTAGTCAAGCCCCGTCGCGTTCCCCTGAATTTAGCTTTCATATCAAGACCTCATCTGTATAGCTCGACCAAGCGTATTACGCCCGTTATCAACCGAATGAGCCCATGATGGAGTACATGGTGGAAACTAGGGCCAGGGCAATGAAACCCACCAATCCACCTATGAATATTGTCATGGCTGGCTGAACCAGAGCGACTAGGTTATTAGTGCGATCATCGGCTTCCATGTCATAGCTCTGCGCTACTGTATCCATGGTATTATCCAAGTTACCGGTCCCCTCGCCCACCGCTGCCATCTGCACCATCAAGGGAAGGAAAACATGGTTCCTGGCCATGGGTCTGGACAAGCCTTGTCCTTTGAGCATTTCATCTCTAACCTGAGTAAGGGCTCGCTGGACCACCTTGTTGCCGCTGCCATTGATAGATAGGGTCATTATCTCAGGCAAGGGTACGCCGGCACGGAATAGAAGAGATATGGTGCGGCAGCAGCGGCTCAACTCGCTAAACCGAATGATGGGCCCAAGCTTGGGAAAGCCAAGCTTGAATCTATCCCATTGATAGCTACCAATTGGCGTTTTTATATACGCAAAGGCTGCAATTGCAATACCAGCTATGCCTGCCAGGAGAAATAGCCCGTAATTGAGAAGGAATCCAACTATAGCTATGAGTGCCCTGGTCACGGCGGGCAATTCTACTCCCAGTGAGCCATATAGGTTGATGAAAGCAGGCATAACGAAGGTAACTAACACAGCTATGACACCGACAGCCAAGACCAGGACGATGATGGGATAGATGAGGGCGCTACGTATCTTCTTAGCTGAATCGGCGTGCTTTTCAATATGATCGGCCATTAGCCTGAATCCTTGCTCCAGATTACCAGTTTCAGCGCTTATAGCTATAGTACGACAGTAAAGTGCTGAGAAAGCTTTGGGATGTTTCTCCAGAGCCTGGGCCAGCGGGAGCCCACTGCGGAGGTCGCTGATAACCTCCATCACTATTTTTCTCAAGTCGCTGCTGGTAATTTGTTCCCGCAGCAAATCCAGGGCAGAGACGATATCAGTGCCAGTTTCCACCAGCAAAGCTAACTGGCGAGAAAACATGACCAACTCCTGCGGCTTTATCTGAGAGAAAGTTGCGCTTAGCTTCTCAGCATTGAAAAATGGCGTCATCTTCTTGAGACTGAGCACGTTATAGCCGCTGTACTTGAGCACATCCAAAGCCGCCTCTTCGTTAATAGCAGTGACCTTACCCCGCAACAGCTTTTTATCCCGAGTGTAACCTACATATTGAAAATCCATGTAACTCTCCTGCACTTGGTATGACCTTAAAAAGTCACAACAAATCTAACTCATTGGCCACCTCATTCTATTCCTACTCTATGAAATAGGCATTACGCAGTACTTCCGAAGGGGTGGTGATGCCCGCTTTTACTTTGAGCATGCCGTCTCTGAGCATTGGCACCATTCCTTCTTCTATTGCCTGTTCTCGGACCTCAGCGGTGCCGGCACCTTTTAGTATTTGCATTCTTATATTGTCGCTCAGCGGCAAAATTTCGAAAAGCCCCGTTCTGCCTCGGTAACCAGTATAACTGCACAGATCACAGCCAGTGCCGTAGACAAATTCGGTTTTCTTTTCACCAGTTGCCTGAGTGTAAGCTACCTGTTCCATCGCAGAGCCTTCTTTATTCGCAGAGCAGTCAGGACAAATGCGACGCACCATACGCTGAGCTACCACGCCGATTAGTGCTGAAGACACCATGAATGGTTCTATGCCCAGGTCAAGGAGACGAAATACGACTCCCACAGCATCGTTGGCATGGATGGAAGAGAGAACCAGGTGTCCGGTTAGAGCCGACTGAATAGCTATGTTGGCGGTTTCAGCATCACGAATTTCGCCCACTAGCACAACGTCGGGGTCAAGCCTTAGTATAGAGCGCAGTCCGCTGGCAAAGGTAAGCCCCGCTTTGGGGTTGACCTGAATTTGGTTCATACCGGCGAACCGGTATTCCACAGGGTCCTCAATGGTGATTATGTTCCGGGATACCCTGTCTAGCCTATTTAGTGATGCGTAAAGGGTGGTGGTCTTGCCTGCACCGGTGGGACCGCTAATTAAAATCATGCCAAAGGGAACCTTGAGCATATTTTCATATTTGGCCAAACTTCCAGGGGAAAAACCCAATTGAGGCAAATCCATAATTGCCAATGATTTGTCCAGAAGTCGTAGCACCGTGGTTTCCCCACGCACAGTGGGTGAGGTGGCCACGCGAATGTCTATAGGCCTACCTGCAGACTCAGTGGAGAATTGTCCGTCTTGGGGGCGGAGATGGTCGGCAATATTCATATCAGCCATTATCTTTATTCGGGAGGTGAGAGGAAGATGTATTTTGGGAGGAAGAGACATAACATCTTGGAGGGCGCCGTCAATGCGATAGCGTATCCTCAACTTGTCCTCCTCGGGCTCGATATGTATGTCGGAAGCTCTAGCTTTACTTGCCTCCTCAATTATGAGGCGTAAAGCACTAGAGACGGGGGCATCGGCGGTAGCCTCAATTAGGCTTGTCTTATCTCCTTCCTCAACGCCTGTTGGGATACGAGATGCTTGCTCCTCAATTTCCCCAAAGCCCCTATAATTGAAGTCAATGGCTTCCTGAACTTCCTTTTCACTGACAGCTATAGGTTCTATCCTCATCCTGCTCTGCAATGCTAAGGCCTCTAAGGCAAAGATATCAGCAGGGTTTGCCATAGCCACTTGTAAAGCGTTGT
Source organism: uncultured Dehalococcoidales bacterium (assembly GCA_964638975.1). GTDB lineage: Bacteria > Chloroflexota > Dehalococcoidia > GIF9 > AB-539-J10 > RBG-13-51-36. The sequence continues at coordinate 243,723 of CAZXAJ010000001.1, read as the reverse complement.
CTATAATAGCTATAGGCATGACATTAAATCTTCTCGCCATAGCTTCGGGGATCATCTGCAAGACTCCAGGCATAGGCTTCTTTTTGAGCGGTTTTACCTCCAGTTCCGTACTTAACAACTCCTCGACAGCGCTCTGCAAGGGAGATGTTTTTGCCTCCTGAGTTCCAATTTGGATGATTCTTATTCTCTGTTGTTGAGCGAACTGCTTGGCTTCGGCAGCAAGTTCCCCAGCAACCAGAAGGACTTTTTCCTGAATCCCAGCGTCATAGGCCTTAGTATCAAATAGAGATATCTGACTTAGGCTCAGTTCACCGCTGCTCATATTGTCTATGCCTACGTTTTGAGTTACAAGGCCATCGTGAAAGGAAGCCAAAATATCGAAGGTATATTTCGCTCCTGATTTTCCTGAAACTGCGGCGTTTTCTTCGACCTTATAGCCGAGTTGTGTCAAGGCTCGCGCTAATTCAGATTTTGTCTCAGGGATGCGCGAGAGCCTTTCTTCGACTCGTTTCTTAGGGGGTGGAGGCGAAGCAAGGAATGCTTTTAAGCTCTCTTCTTCAAATACCTTTACCCGTTGTCCTTGGGCAAAGCGAGTGGCTACAGAGTCAAGCTTGGGTAGAGCAATAAGAACTTTGTCTCTAATGCCACAGTCATAGCATTTATCATCAAAGCCAAAGACTTGTCCCAGGCCTATTTCCTGGTTATCGCTCGTGAAAATATCTGTGGCCACAGTGTAAGCAGTAAAGCCATTGTCTCTGTGAGCTAATATGTCAAAACTATGCTCAGCGCCAGATCTACCTCTCATCGTGGCATCCTGCTCCACTTCATAGCCCTGGCTCTTAAGTCGCTGTATGAAGTGACTTTTGGGCTGCTCAAATTTCTTTTTGCCTGTGAATTCCATTACCTTCATGTCTAACACTCATGCTAACATAATCACCCTTCCTGTCAATGGTAATTTGGTACTAGTATTAATTCATGAATGTCTTGCTTGCCTGAGCCAGAGGCGAAGGGCTTTTGAGATTATCCAGCTCATTTATCTTCCTTTTGCTATCCCTTTAGCTTTGGCTGGAGGTTCCGTTAGCCTATCTGGAACGATGGGAATGTTTTGCCGCCTATTGACAAAGCAATGGGAAACAGCTAACAATAATACGAAGTGTCCCCAAATCTTAATAGGAATCTAACATTTAGGTGTTATCATCATCGGGCTTGAGGACCAAGAGAAATCTTCTAGCACTATGCCTAGGTTTAACGCTTCTGTTGTTATCCCCTGGCTTATTCCTATTAGGGAATGACTCAGCTTCGGCTAGCCCAGACCGGGCGAAGTGGTCTATTGTGGATACCCCGAGTGAAGAGGGAGCTGTAGTGGTTAGCCCCAGCGAGATAAATGCTTTGGCGGTTGGGTCTGATGATGAGACTTTCTATGCTATAGATATTCCGAACGGCAAAGTCTATAAGTCAACTGATGGCGGGGTTACATGGGATAATTTAACTGCAGCTCTCAATGCCACAGGAGCCAAGCTGCCTGCTTGGGATGTAGCTGTGACACCTGGTAACCCTGAGCTAGTAGCTGTGGTTACCAACAATAGGACAGCAGTTTACGCGTCCGAGGATGGTGGTGAAACTTGGGAAGATACCGATATCCCTGATTTAGGTGACCTGCTTATCGCCGATATTGCCATTTCAGAAGAATATGACGACAACCGGGACATCGCCATTGGCACAAGAATGCCCAATTGTATTTCGGACGGCGATGTCTGGGTAAGGGAGCTAGAGAACCCTGGCAACTGGAAAGCTCAAGGGTTGGACATGGATGTGACCACAGTTCGCTTCTCGCCCAATTATCCCAGTGATAAAACTATTTTGGTTATTGCCAGCAACGCTACAAACACCTATCTTTGCACTGGAGCAAGGAACACCCTTGATAACACTACCTACTGGGATGTAACCGACCCCAGCCAGGTAGAGGTAAGCGAAAGCAGCGGGGAATCACCAGGAGAAAACGAAATCATCGTCTCTGACTTGGCGCTGCCTTCGGATTATTCAGGAAGCGATGCTGGCAAGCGAGTTGTCTATGCCTCCTATAGCTCAGAAACAGAAGCGGATGATGTTTACCGAATAGAGGATGACGTGGTTTACAGAATGGATGTCAACCACGGCGATGATGTTCCCATAGCCTCCATTGCCTATCACGGCACCTGTGACGGGAGTAAGCTTCTAGCAGGCGAGGTAGAAGCCATAGCAAACTCAGCCAGTGCCTTGATTCACATGTGTTTTAATCCAGAAGAATGCCTTCTTGATTGGGAAGAACCGAGCAAACCACCTACTGGCGGTGCCATTTCCCAGCGCGCTAACGCTCAAGTTGCCTGGAGTTCTGACGGTGAAACAGCTTATTGTGGAACCAACAGTAACAATGTAACCAGCGCTGATGATTGGGCAAAGCCTGGTAAATGGAGCGGCCAGCGGCATGATGAGAGCTCCTTTTCCATAAGCCAAGATGAGTGCGATACCTGGAATCAGCTTAGCCTGATAGACACCAGTATGAGACAGCTTTCAGATTTTGCCCTTTCAGCCAATTACAACACCCTTTACCTCGCCTCGATAGGCAGCGACTTTGACAGCATATGGCGAAGCGAGACCGAATTATTGGGGGAAACCTGGGAAAGAATTCTATGCCCAAGACATAAAGGAGACATAATTCTAAGGCATTCTCCTGAGGAGAATGCCTTAGGAGAAGCCATTTTCCTTGCTATTATAGATACTGATGATGCCCACTATTCTCTAAATAAAGGGCAAACATGGGAGCGAGTCTGGGACTGCCCTGATATAACCGATTTAGCTGTTGTCAACGATGAGATGTTCTATGTTTTGGATGATAACTTGGTGCATAAATGTTGGTGGGATGCAGAGCTGTGGGATGGTATCTGGGATTGGCAAAGGGATGTAGATACAGGGCTTCGCTCTGGATATACTATAGCTGTAAGCGGTGAAGATTTTGTCTTTGTGGGGGAAGGCGAGGATTGTGGGAGCAAGATAGCCTACTCTACCGATGGTGGGGCCAGCTTTGAGCTTACCGAAGCTATACCTGAGCCAGGGAAGGTGAAGGTGATCCCCGATGAGGATTTCGATGGCAACCGCTTTATTTATGCCACAAGTGATGAATGCGAGATTTATCGCTGGACTGTTGGAAGCACTGTCCCATGGGAGGAATTGAACCCTCCTTGTCCGGGAGCATTTTACGATTTGGCTCAAAAGGAAGGTGCCCTTTATGGAGCTTATGGCCCGGGCGTTGCCCGCACCCTCATACCCCACATGGAAACAGTTACTCCAAACGACTGGGACCTCCTTGAACTAGGACTAGAACAGGATGTTGAATTCAGGCCATGCACATTAAGGGCAATGTACAATGAGGACGAAGAGACCATTGACCTATGGGCAATTGACGATAACATGTATTTCGACGGAGACATATCCCAATACAATGACCCAGACCACAACGCCGTTGGTCGTCTCTGGATTTACTCTGATCTTTTCGCCTTGAGAACACCTTGGCTAACATCTCCAGGCCTCGGTGAATTTATGCCGTGTGACATATGCACCTGTCAGGCTGAAGTGTTTTGTTTTCGCTGGCGACAGTTGCCTTTAGCCACGGAATATGAACTATGGATAGCTCTGGATGAAAAGTTTTCAGTTATATTACATAAGGTGGAAGACATAGCTCCTCCGGATTGTTGCAATCCCGCATGGTGCCCACCTAAAGACTCATTCCGCTTTGTTTGTGGCAAGACTTATTATTGGAAGGTGAGAAGCAGTAAAAGCACAGAAGGGGAGCGGGTTCATAGTCGCTGGTCGCCTCCCATGCACTTCACTGTGAAAATATGCAGCTCGCTGGAAGAAATGCATATTGCCCCCATTTTAGAAGTTCCACAAAGTGGCAGCCAAAATGCAGAAAGGTCGCCAAGTTTTTCCTGGATAGGGTTCTCCGATACGACAAAATACGAGTTTATTTTAGCCGAAGATGCTAATTTAACGCAGTTGATAATTAGAAAGGAGATGCCTACCCCAGCTTATCACTATACCGACAAGCTTGATTGGGGCAAAACATACTTCTGGCAGGTAAGAGCTCTTGAGCCGGCACCAAGTGAGCCCTCCACAGCTACCTTTACTGTCATGTCAGAGCCAGTTGCACCTCCAGCAGTACCAGCGGCACCAGTGACCCCATTTTGGGTATGGCTTGTCATTGGCATACTAGCCTTACTAATTGTAGTTGTTATTGTGTTTTCTCTGACCACAAGGCGATAGGAGCGAAGGAATGGCGCTTGAATATTTAGGCAAGTTCAACTCATCACCTGATTGCGTTCAGGTTAAATGTAAGCCTGGCAAGAATGTGATTTCTATTTAAAAAGGCTGGACTGAGATTGCAATGCTTTGCTTACGGCAATTCTCGTAATCGTGATGCGGGCTCAACCGCCGCTATTTTGGAATCTCGCCACAGAACTTCTATATCTGGGGGGAGTGTTATAATCTCTGCCATTTGTGAATTTGGGAGCGCGCCCCGCACTGCCCCTCGTATCAACCCAGCAGTCTTAAAGCGCTTGCTTCAACTAATTGATTCCTTGTGTTATAATAAATCAGCGCCAGTGACAGCAGGTACCTTGAAGGTTTAAATAACTTGCCTGCCGAGGCTTAAGTTGACCCTGTGCTGGCACAGGGATTTTTGTTATAGACTTCTTCTCCCTTGACGGGAGAAGATTAAAGAGAGGGTAAATATGTTAAGAGAAAGGAAGATGCAAATAGTGAGCAATCTAGCCGATGATTTGTCGCGAAGCAGTATTATCATCGCTACCGATTATCACGGCCTGCTCGCTAAGCAAATGGCTGAGTTGCGCAATGCCCTGGCACAAGCAGGTATCGGGTATCATGTGGTCAAAAACACTCTGGTCCATCGTGCCGCTGACAAAGCAGGTAAGCAACAACTGATGGATATAATCGAGGGCCCTATGGCCTTGGCTTTTGGCTACGATGACATAGTTAATACAGCTAAAGCTCTTAACCAATATATCAAATCTGCGGCATTGTCTTTACAAATTAGAGGAGGATTGTTAGGAGATCGGATTCTGCTTCCAGAGGAAGTGATAAGCTTGGCTAATTTGCCACCCAGAGAAGTTCTCATCTCTAAATTAATTGGACAATTACAAGCCCCCGTGGCAACTTTACATAATACCATTAACCTTCCCTTGCAGGGGCTATTGAACGTGTTGCAAAACAGGGCTCAAACTACTAATGAATAACAAAGGAGGAAATCATGTCACCAGAGGAATCAGAGAAGGAAGTTAAAGAAGGGGAGGTAAAGAAAGCTTCAAGAGTAAAGAAGGAGACCAAGGTTTTGACCAAGGAGGAAATTGTTGCTGCCATTAAGAATATGACAGTGCTGGATCTGGCTGATTTGGTCAAGACTCTGGAGAGTGAATTCGGGGTTAGTGCTGCTGCCCCTGTAGCAGTAGCAGCGGCGGCGGCTCCTAGTGCGCCAGTAGAAGCACCCCCAGAAGAGGAGAAGACAGAATTCACTGTCACCTTAAAGAGTTTTGGCGAGAAGAAAATCGAGGTTATCAAGGCAGTGCGTGAGGTAACCACCCTAGGATTAAAGCAGGCTAAGGATTTGGTAGAAGCTGCTCCACAGGTAGTAAAAGAAGGTATCCCCAAGGAAGAGGCTGAAACAGTAAAGCAAAAATTAGAAGCTGCTGGAGCAGCTGTAGAGATAAAGTGAAACCAAAAAGCTTTGCGTATTGATTTTGCCCTTTGATTTTTAATCTGGTGCAATATGTCACTTGCTGTTTGCAAGGCTATTTTAGGGATGGGAGGTTTCTTTATCCTTCTGGGTATTGTTTTTATTCTTTGGAACAGGAGAGAACAGAAAGGATATTACAATTCTATTTTGTTAACCCAAAAGGACATTAAGGAGTCCCTAACCCATGAACCAGAGCGTCCATGGCTAGGCGCTTGGCAAATAGGCGGCAGGATTTCTCTTATTATTGGTAGTTTGCTTTTGATCGCTGGTGGGGTCCTATGGCTGATTATGTATTGAGCTCCCCAGATTCCCAGATTATTGTAGGCCAATGAGATACTACGTCAATGGTTGCCCTTGACTATTGCTTTGTGTCAGTACTGCAATGTGATCAGTTGGGCGTGTCATAAAAATGCGGGAATTTGTGAGAGACCGTAAAGGGACGTGATTAAAGGCAAGGCGGGGGATGCATAATTAATGATTATCCACTCCGTCAGGATGATAGCCTTCATGTCTGAACCTAGAATAAGTTCTGGCCATGAGCGAAATAAGCAAAATCATTGAAGGATGCTATGATTGTGAGCTTTGCGTTGAGGACTGCGAATTCCTGAAGCAGGTCTGTGAAACCCCCAGGGAGCTGGCTGAGAAATTCAAGGCTGGCTTTTTCAGGGAAAATCCCCGTGTTCCTTACTCCTGTAATCTCTGCGATTTGTGTGAAAGGCTTTGTCCCGAAGATTTGAACATTGGTAAGATGTGCCTGGAAGCACGCCAACAGCTAGTAAAAGAAGGATTAGCGCCTCTCCCCGCCCATAAATATGTAAAAAGGGACCAAGAGTGGAGCCTGTCAAGCTCTTTTGCTTTCTCCCTTCCCGACCCGAATACAACTGGCTGCAAAAGGGTCTTCTTCCCCGGCTGTAATTTATCGGGCTATTCTCCCCCCCTGGTTATCAAAACTTACGATTATCTTCAAGCGAGGTTACCTGGCACTGGTATTATCCTGGGATGTTGCGGTGCTCCTACCAGGGAGCTAGGGGAGGAACTACAATTTGAAGAAATAATAGAGGGACTAGAGATGACGATGAGAGAATTGGGGACTCCTGAGATGATTGTGGCGTGCCCTTATTGTTACTATAACTTCAAGCATCATGCACCTCAGTTCCAGATGAGGCTTCTGTATGAGGTAATGGTGGAAATTGGACTTCCAGAGACTAAGAGAACGGGTGAGTGGACATTCTCACTTCATGATTCCTGTAAAGCCAGGTGGGAGGAGGGACTTCAAGAAAGCGTGAGGACACTGGTAAAGAAAATGGGCTATCGAATAGAGGAGATGGAATACTCTCGAGATATGGCTCGTTGCTGCGGGGTAGGGGGGGTGATTCCGCTTGTAGACTTTGATCTGGCGAAGAACATAACCAAATTGAGAACAAATGAAGCTCCTTTCGATATGCTTACCTATTGTGGTAGTTGTCGCGAGGCTTTCGCTAGAGAAAAGCCCTCCATCCACATTCTTGACCTTATCTTTAATCCCAATTGGGAGGAGGATAGGCTTAAACCTCCTAACAAGGCATCGATTCGAAGGGAGAACCAGTCACTCCTTAAGTCGCAATTAGAAAGTAGAAGATGAAGTGACGCCCCTTGCCGTAAAAGCAGCAGGGGCGTAGAATATCTCTGGTGAACTAAGCACGGGCTCGCCTTTGTGGCGGGCTTTTTGACGCAGCTTAGTACGCCCAACTAAGGATAAATCCCTGACTTCGCCTAATATAAAGGAGGTTGCTACGATGTCATCTCAGGAGTATGAGGCTCTAAAGCTTCAAAAGAGCGAGGAGGTGAAAGAAATTTTGGAGTCCAGGCATATACTGGATGACGAAGTAAAAATGGTCATCCATAACGCGGAGAGTAAAGGAGAGAAGCTCTATCAAGTGGAAGGAGAAAGGTTCTTGGCGAAGCTGAAAATCACGGGTGTCACGTTCTATGTTGAGTATTCGTTTGCGGGGGATGGAACTTACATTGTTCACACAGCATATTCTCATAGGGCGGAAGTAGAGGAATAATGGAAGATTGGTATTGTTTTAAATGCAAGCGGAAGATGGAGAAGAAGGATATCGTTACAACCTACATGGAGATAGTTCGCTTTATTCCTGGTCTGCTGTGCCTAGGATGTGGGGCAGCATATCTAACGGAGAAGACAGTCGTGGAGGTGATAAACAAAGGGGAAGAAGAAATAGAGGCGAAACTCTAGGATGGCCACTGGAACATAAGCCAGAAAAAGGTTGACGCTCTAAATGCAGGACGAAGTTAAGGAGACCAAGCGATTTTCAGCCAAGACTTATGAGTCTCCTCTCTTTGGTCCCATCCTTGGTAATACCTTGCACCCGGGTGGCTTGAATCTAACGTCGAGAGTGGGAGAGCTTAGTCAAATAGATAGAAGCTCTCGAGTTCTGGACATGGCCTGTGGTAAAGGGGTTACTGCTTGCTTCCTGGCTCGACAATACGGCTGTTATGTGGTGGGGATTGACCTGTCGGCTGAACTCCTGTCCCTGGCGCGTAAGGCGGTGCAGAGGGAGAGACTATCGGAGAAGGTGGAACTTTTTGTGGGTGACGGGGAACGACTGCCTTATAAGGATTCACTGTTTGACGCCGTCATTAGTGAGTGCTCCTTTTCACTGTTACCGAATAAGGAAGCCGCCGCCACAGAAATCAAGCGGGTGTTAAAACCTGGGAGCAGGCTCGTGATGACCGATGTCTTCCTTCGAGGTCACTTGTCTGAAGATCTGCGCACCAAAGCAAGCTTCGCATCGTGTATTGCTGGTGCTAAGACCATTGATGACTATGTCAAGCTCTTTGAAGAAATTGGGTTCAGTGGGCATTACATTGAGGACCATTCTGAGGCTCTAAGGAGGGTAGCTTATCAGGCTGTGGTGAGCTATGGGTCATGGGAGGCATTTGCAACTCAGGTTTGGGGGACAGCAGCCAGTCCTCTGGGAGAGAAGAATGGCGGTATGAGTGGGACGCCCTGGAAAGTCTTGTTTAAAGAGGGTAGACCGGGATACGCTTTGATTGCTTTTACCAAGTCTGATAAGTGATATTGGAGATGGAAGGGTTTTTCGAAGAAACAGAAAGCCTGTGTCCTGAGTGCCTAGGCAGGATACCAGCCAGGAGGTTGGTGGAAGGGGGAGATGTCTATCTAGAAAAGGCCTGCCCTGACCACGGCAATTTCAAGGTTCTCATCTGGCGGGGTGATAAGCTATACCGGGAATGGGGGATCGGTGAAGTGAACTCCAGATTAATCAAAAAGAGAATTACTTCGACCGTGAGGGGATGCCCTTATGATTGTGGACTTTGTCCCAATCATGAAGGAGAAACCTGCACAGCCCTTATGGAAGTCACCAGTAGATGTGATATCGAATGCCCAGTTTGCTTTGCCAGCGCCAATAAAGATTTGGGACACGATCCCAATCTCAACGAAATCAGGGAGATGTATCAGACTATTTTGGAAGCCTCAGGACCTTGCCCTGTGCAACTAAGCGGCGGAGAGCCCAGCATCCGCGACGACTTGCCCGACATCATAGCCCTGGGCAAGGAGATGGGCTTTGGGCATATCCAGATAAATACCCATGGCTTAAGGATAGCTAAAGATAAGGAGTATCTTCGTAGATTAAAGGAGGCTGGTGCTGACCTAATATATCTACAATTCGATGGTGTATCCAATGATGTTTATCGTCACACCCGGGGTGCCAATCTATTTGAGCTCAAAGTTCAAGCCATAGAACATTGTGCTGAAGTCAAAATAGGAGCTATTCTCGTCCCAACCCTAATCCCCAGAGTCAATGACCATCAAATAGGGGATATTGTTCGATTTGCCAAAAGGCAGATTCCGGTCGTGAAAGGCATTCACTTTCAACCGATTAGTTATTTTGGAAGGTATCCAAGAGCGCCTAGAAATGAGGATAGAATAACCATCCCGGATGTGCTCAAGGCGCTTGAGGTTCAGACGACGAGAGAAGTTAAGGTCAAAGACTTTGTGCCACGGAGGCGCAAGGATTCGCACTGTGGCTTCTCGGCTTTTTACGTGCTGATGGAAGATGGGAGGCTACAGGCAACCACCAATTTCGAACGTGGACAGAGTCCTCTTGCTGGTTCCGGTTTCGTTAAAGAGTCACCTGCTGAACATGTGCGACGTTTTATCTACGAGCGTGCAAGGTTTGTTGAAGGAGAGACACAGGAAGGACAAGTTAAGCGTGGGTCCTGGGAAAGCTTTTTCAATCGCGCGAGGACCCATTACCTTTCTATCTCAGGCATGCCTTTTCAGGATGTCTGGACGGTTGATTTGGAAAGACTACAGGGATGTTGTATTCATGTAGTCACCCGACACGAGCAATTAATACCTTTCTGTGCCTTCTATCTGACCAGTGCCAGCGGGGAAAGGTTACATTACGAAGCTAAGGTCAGCTCACAGGTTGCTTATGTTTCTTGAGGAGTGGATTCACAACAGAATCAGGCAAGAGGCGAAAGAGAACCCTGAATGTCGGCAGTATCTAGCTAAGGGAGACTTGAAGAACATCACCAGCAAGGTGATAGAGGATTTCCAGCTCTTCAAGTTGAGAAAGACCCTGAATTATGCCTGCCAGGAAAGTGTTTTTTATCGAGAGCTATTCCGTGAACACGGCATTAATCCCAGTGACGTTAAATGTTTGGCCGATTTGCCTAAGTTACCTTTCACTACGCCAGCCAATTTGGCGGAGGTACCATATAAGATTCTTTCCGTATCTTTGACCAGGGTCGGTCGGGTATTTACTCGTGTCACATCGGGGACTTCCGGTCAGCCCAAGAAGGTCTTCTTCACAGGAAATGATTTAGAGATAATCACGGATGGTATGGCAGCTATCATGAATACGGCCCTTTCTTCTGCAGGACTGGCTTCCAGAGGCTGTGTAGTTCAAATATTTCTGGCAAATGGGACGTCTATGAGCCAAGTAAGCTTAGTGGCAAGAGGAGTGGAGAAGATGGGTGGTTTGCCCATCGCTGGGGATATCACTGCAGACGTAGATGAGCAGATTGAGGCTATCGAGAGAGCTAAACCGGCCATGCTCATGGGCTCGGCATCTCGTATATACAGGATTACTCAGGAAGCGAGGCAATGCCATAATCTGGCCAATATAGGAGTTAATATCATTTTTATTACATCTGAGTACCTGCCTCTATCAATGAGAAGGAATCTGGAAGCTTTTTGGGAGGCTGAGGTATACCACCATTACGGTATGACTGAGGCTGGATTAGCAATGGCGATAGAGTGCCAAGCCCATGACGGATTCCATTTTAACGAGGCTGATTTCTTGTTCGAAGTCGTGGATCCAGCTACAGGGGAAGTGCTCAAAGAGGGTGAGGAAGGGGAACTGGTCTTCACAACTCTTAGCAGGGAAGGGATGCCTTTAATCCGATATCGGACAGGAGACATATCTAGATTGGTTCGTGACCCTTGTAAATGTGGGGCATTTACCCTAGGCAGGATAGGCACGATTACAAAAAGGGTTAGCTCAGTAGCGGAAATAGGGGAGGGAAAACAGATATACCCGGCGCTATTTGATGATGTGCTCTGCGCTTTCCCCAACCTGACTGATTATCGAGTTCACTTGGCTAAGGATGGGGATAAGGATTGCTTAATATGCAAGGTTGAGTTGACCAAGAAAGAGGCCAAACTTGAGGGTAAATTAGCTCAGGCTATCTTGAACATCGCCCCAATCAGGGAAAGTGTCGAGGCAGGCTGGTTGACTCGGCCACGGGTAGAATTTGCAGAGCCGGGGGAGATAAAACGAGCAGGAAGGGTTAAACAACGTATAGTGGATAACCGCTATCCAGCCTAGTAGTCCTTAACTTAGCGCCGCTTTAGCTAGTAAAGCCGCTCCGAGAGCTCCCATAGTCTGCGGCTGTTCAGGCACAATGATCTCCATCTTTATTTCGTCTTCCAAAGCCTTCCTTACCCCTAGGTTCTTGGCCACACCACCGGTAAAAGCTATTTCGCTCTTGAAGCCGACAGTCTTGGCCATAACAGCAACTCTGTGAGATACGGCCCTGACTATCCCGGCGATTAGATCTTCCCGCGATTGCCCCTCAGCCCGGAGGGAGACCACTTCCGATTCAGCGAATATAGTGCAGGTACTGCTTATCTGGCAGGGATTATGGCTGTTAAGGGCTATAGGTCCCAGTTCGTCTATGGTTACGCCCAGGACTTCTGCCATAACCTCTAGGAATCTTCCTGTGCCAGCGGCGCATTTATCATTCATCACAAAATTGATGACATTGCCATTTTCGTCCAGCCCGATGGCCTTGCTGTCCTGCCCGCCGATATCAATGATGGTCCTAGTGGATGGTAGCAAGAAGTGTGCCCCCTGTGCATGGCAGATGATTTCCGTTACTGCCTTATTGGCAAAAGGAACGCCGTGCCGACCATACCCTGTTGAGATTACATAATCAAAGGCATCCTTGAAATTGAACCCATCCCTCCACATTCCAGCCCTTTCGAGAGCCAGCCTGGTAACATTTTCTGCAGCTACCACTATTCGATCACCTGTGGGGATAACAGCTTGTCCGGCAACTTCGCCATCTAACATAATTACTGTCTTGGCAGTGGCAGCGCCAACGTCGACGCCAGCTACTAACATATATTATGACCTCCTTTTTTTTTCAACTTTGTTAGCCCTCAGCATCTCAGCAAAGGTCTCCACCCTGGTTCTCAATGCTTCGGTACTATAATCCCTGGTATCCCAGACGTCCCCCTCTAATGCCAGTACCGGAATACCTAAGTTAGCCTCTACGCCTTTCTTGACCATCAAAGCAGTAAGGCAAATCGGGCGGCAGGAGAAGAGATATAAGTATATGAGACCATCTACATTGAATTCTGTGCAGCACTGCTCAAAAAGGCGAATGGAACCTACGGTGTTGCGGTTTATCCCCATTCTCACGGTTTGATCAGCAATTCGCTCAGCGAAAGTGGTAAATTGGCTCTTCACCTTTAGCCAGGGAGGAATCCAAAGTACAGCGACCACTGGTATCGCCAGGCCCATGTTCTCGACCATGTGCATTACGGTTGGGTCTGTGGCATGGTGGAGAAACCAGGCAACTTTGGGAGCACCTTTTTCGACTACACCGCGGCCATCTTCCGCCCTAGTTTTGATCTCCCGCATAAAACTGTTAGCCACCCCCAGTCCTTCCTGTAAGCTTCTATGCTCAGGAGCCTGTATCAACCAGTATAGAAGTCCCAAGTCAACCTGGCTTATCGGTTGTGGGTCAGACTCTTTCATCAGTCCCATGATTTCTTGATAGGCATAGACAGGCTTGGCATATGCCACTCTGGCATCGCGGAGTTGCTCCTCAGATAGTTTGATTCCTGCTGCCCGTTCCAACTCTTCCATGGCTCTTCCTATTTCTGGGCCAAAGTAGCTAACGCAGCGTGGGGAACTTTCCATGGGTTCTTCCCATCCTGAATCAATACAACTGTCGATAAAGATATTACGCACCCCGTAGAGTTCATGAAGCAACTCGTCTGTTTTAGGCGTCTGATCACAAAGGAAGCTAGTGGTCATAGTTATATCTGGGACAGGGACGATTCCCTTTACTATACCCCCCAATCGAGCTTGGTTCAGGGCACACATCCCCAACCCCGGAGGTAAGCCGTGTTCCTCGGCTGCCTCCAGTATGGGATTGAGCTTGCCAAATATCTGCCCCATAACGACGTCCATTACTATTTCGGGGGTTTCGCAGAATACGTCGCCGGATGCCATCGCCACTGCTGAAACAACTCGCGGCTCAGGTGGCCAGCTAGGATAGACTATTGTCTTTTTGCCCTCTTCTCTGGCTAGCACCAGGTCTATAAGCCGCTTCATCCAGATTTTCAGTGATTGGCGTACCCCAAGGAGTGTAGTATCGAAGTACTTTTTTACCCTGTCCTCAGCCTGCTCTATATCCCCAGCCCCTATGCCAGCGATTTTGAATGTACTATCAATCCTGGGCCTTTCCTGCTCTATCTCCTCGGCTTCAAAGCCACATAGTTTAAAGAATTCGGTGTACATTGCTAATCCTACATTGTCTTGATGAATTTCTTACCGGACTTCATTATGTATGCTGACCGACGTTGGCGATCTTGGCTGCCCTCAGCATCTCAGTAAAAGTTTCCACCCTCGTTCTCAACGCTTCAGTACTATAATTCCTGGTGTCGTACAGGTCACATTCCAACGCCAGTACTGGTATGCCCAGCTCTTGCTCCACAGCTTTTTTAATCATCAGGGGATAAAAACCACTGGCACGACAAGAAAAGGAATAGGCGTACAGCAAACCATCTACATCCCAGGCCTTGCATATTTCTTTAAACCTGAAAATGGCGGCTGAGGTGCTATGATAGAAGCCAAACCTAAGCTCAGCTTCTGCGATTCGCTCGTCAGGAGCAATAAATTTGCTCTTCACCGTTTCAATGGGGCTGATCCAACCGAAAACAGAGACAGGAATAGCCAAGCCTACTTCCTCAAACATGCGAGGGATGCTGGGATCTGTAGCATGGTTGGCCATCCAGGCAACCCTGGGAGTCCCCTTTTCAACCACCCCTCTGCCTTCGTCAACTCTTTGCTTGAGTTCTCTGGCTAAGGTGCCAATTATCTGAAGTCCATCCTGTAAGGCTCGGCGTTCGGGACATGCTACCATCCAATAGAATAGCCCCAAATCTGCCTGGCTTATCGGTATTGGGTCGCTCCTATTAAGTTCCCAGACCTGTTGCATAGCCCACCAAAGCTTGGCGTATCCCCTGATGGCTTCGCGGCGCGCTTCTTCGCTTATCTCGAACCCTAATGTATCTTGCAGCTTCTCCCGTCCCCTCGTTAATTCCCCCGCATAATACTGGATACGCCGTTCACTGATTACGGGGTATTCATTCCAAGGTGAATCGATGCAGGCATCAACGAATATATTAGGTATTCCGTAGACCTCGTGGAGGAACTCGTCTGTCTTGGGCGACTGGTCACAGAATTGGCCAGAGGTCAGAGTCACATCTGGAATTGGAGCTATGCCATTTACTATGGCTCCCAATCGAGCCTGATTGAGGGAACACATCGCCAGTCCTGGGGGCATGCCGTGTTGCTCAGCTGCCTCCAGTATAGGGTTGATTTTGCCGAATATCTGCCCCAGGACTACATCAATTACTATTTCCGGGGAGTGACAATACACATCTTCAGAGGCCAGCATCGCTGCCAAGCCATGTCGGGCGACAGGCGGAAAACAGATATAGACCAGTTTCTTTCGTTCCTCTCTAGCCAGCACGAGATCAATAAGTTGCTTTAACCATATCCCCAAGATTTTGCGGACCCCGGTCAATTCGATATCAAAGTACTTTCTTACCCTGACCTCAGCTCGCTCTACATCCTCAACCTTTATTCCAGCGATTTTAAAGGCCTTATCAATCCTGGCTCTTTCTCTGCCTATCTCGTCAACTTCAAAGCCGCATAATTTGAAAAGCCTTGTGTACATTACAAAACCTCTCTATTTTATGGTCTCGATAAATGTCTCTATACGAGTGCGGAACGGGCCTATTTCAGAAGCATCATAATCTGATTCAATCTTTAGCATTGATAGACCTGCCCCTTCCCTCAATATGTCTGGGAAATAGTATGACTCGATATCATAGGAGTCGCGGTACATCAACTGGTACCAGATAACGCCGTTGACATTGAAGTCTTTGGCCAGCTTCACCAGATAGTCGAGCCTTTCTCTCCCCGGTCTGAACCAAGCCGGCGGGACCCTTCTCCTGAAATACCGATCAGCTAGCTGCTCCATCGGGTTACCGTTGAGGTGAACCGCTTCAGAGAAATGCCTTACCCCTTCCGCGAACTCCTCAATAACAACTGCAGCACCAGCACCCTCTATCAAATCATAAATCTTGTAGTCACCAAAAGCCATGGTGGAACCGGTTAATAGAATCCTGGGTCTCTTGACGATGGGGGACTTTACTCCTTTCAATTCCGCAGATAGTAACTCGAGTACCTCGACCATGAGATTCTTATCGGCCAGGAAAGAGGCGTGGTTTAGCTCTGCGAAATCCCGGCCGCTTAACGGTGGGCTCTCAAGCTTACGCATCAAGCTTATCTCATTGAGGAACTCCCGCTCCTTATTGCATAGGATGATAGCTTCTGTTAGCTTTGACTCTGTTATCTCGGTTCCAGTCAGCCTCTCTAATTTCCCCTTAAGTAGATTTATCCCGTCAAGGTAGTACTGAAACCCATTGTTGGTCTTGGAGTGAGGAACCCCAAATCTAAAAACCTCAGTATCAGTGTAGAAGTTCCAACAATCTGCTATGGCTCTATTGTTATTATCCGTGATTGGCACAACAAGGAGATCGATCAAATTGTAAAGCGCTTCTTCTTTCAGTATCTTATATCCGATCTGGGCTCTACAGAAGGTATCCAGCCAGCGGGGAAGATATGCTCCGGCAACCAAAACGGGTTCGTGCTCTCCACCGCGAATCAGACCCACAGGCACAGGCATTGCTCCACAGGCATATAACAATTCCTCTGGCATAAAGCCACCCGGGGTATAACCAACGATTTTATGCCCTTCCGCTTTCATCCTTGCCAGTTCGGCTACTCTGGCTTTTAAATGAGCTGATAGTCTTTCTCCTGCTTGCATGGGTAATTCCTTCAGTTTGATTTGGCAGCTTTACGAGCCCTTAGCACCTCGGCGAAGGTCTCTATCCTGGTCCTCGCTGCCTCACCGCTATACTCTCGAGTGCTATGGAAATCACCCTCCAATATCAATACTGGAAGCCCAAGTTCATCTGTTATCCATTTTCTTAGCGCTATTGGGTTAAGAGCAGCCTGGACGCGGCAATTGTACATCCAGTACCAAAATACGCCATCTGCATTGTAACGTTTACTCGCTTCTCTAACCCACTGCATATTTATTGGTGTATAACCGCAGAGATAGGGGTTTCTCAGATAGGTCTCGGCGAGACGCAGCAACGGCCCCTGCACTGTTCTAGGTTTCCGCTGAGCCTCAATTGGCCATAGAACCACCTGCATAATCATGACTAAACCCGCCTTCTCCGCAATGTGTACCACACTGTTGTCTACATTAGGCATCCAAGTAAAAAGGACTCTGAGAGATCCCATTGGAGCTGCCGCATATCCCTTCTCAATTCTCTCTTTCGCCTCTCGATACAGGACCTGAGAGGCCTCAATGACTTTCTCTCTACCCGCCACGGGATTGAAATACAAATAGACCAGAGGCATCAAGTCCCCTGAACTTATAGGTATCGGGTCATTTTCAAAAAGTCCGTAAATGCTCATGAGTCCATCCAGAGTTCTGAAAAGATTTACGCGTGCCTTCTGAATGTGGTCCTCAGTAATCTCGATCCCGAGCATTTCCTGAGCCCGGTCCAAGGCTCTCCGTATCTGGCTTGCCAAATACTCGATCTTCCGCAGAGGGATCCTGTCCCATTCATCCCAGTTCAGATCCAAGCAATTATCTATATATACCGGTTCAGGGAATCCATAGACCTCGCTGAGCATTTCTTCTGCTTCAGGCGTCTGGTCACAAAAAATGCCCATGCATATGGCCAAGTCTGGCACAGGAATATATTTCTTGACTATGCCCCCCAGCTTCGTCTGTCCCACTGAGCAGTGGGCAAACCCTAGCGGTAAGCCATGCCCTTCCGCTACCTCGACCAGTTCATCGTGTTTGCCGAACAGACTGTCCAGAACCGTTCCCAATAAAAGCTCTGGATTGGCACAATAGACCTTTTCTGGAGCCGCTACCCTGATAGCCTCGAGACATTCACAGGGAAAACCTGGAGCAGTGCCATAGATAAGCTTTTTGCCTTCTTCCTTTGCCAGCATCAGATTGAGGAGCTCTTCTAACCAGATGCGCAGGAATTTTCTAACGCCGCTGAGTTCAATGTCGAAATTTTGCGGAATGGTCTGCAAAGCCTTCTCTATATCCTTTGTACCGAGTTCCAGCATCTCGAAAGCCTTGTCGATCCTGGGCTTCTCTTGTTCAATCTCCTCGAGCTCGTAGCCGCACATTTTGAAGAGGTTGGTGTAGTCCACGGTTACCTCCTTCCCATTGTTTCAACAAAGGCCTCTATCCTTGTCCTGAAGGGTCCTATTTCGCCGGCTATATCCCAATCTGATTGTAGTTTGAGCATTGGGATATCTGACTCCTTCTTCAGAATCTGGGAAAAACGGTATGACTGGATGTCAGCACCATCACGGTACATCAGTTGATACCATAGGATTCCATCAACTTTAAAATCGCGGGCCAGCTTTAGGATGAAATCGAGCCTCTCCCTCGATGGCCTGAAGTAAGGCCCAGGAATCTTCTTCATGAAATAGCTATCGGCCAGTGCCTTCATTAAGTCGCCGTCGTTTGCTACATTCTCCCAGTAATCTCTTAGCCCTTCGTCAAAGTACTCGATGACAATTTGGGCTCCGCTTGCCTCTAATAAATCCAATATCTTGTGGTCACCCATAGCCAGTGTTGAGCCAGTGAAAAGGACTCTAGGTCCTGAGGGATCGGAGGCTTCCCTCATCTTTAATTCCTTGGCCAGAGATTCTAGAACCTCCAGCATTATGCTCCTATCGGCATGGAAGGAAGCGTGATTCAGCTTGGTAAAATCCCTACTGCTTATCGGTGACCGCTCGGATTTTCGCATCAGGCTTACCTCCCTAAAAAGCTCTCTCATCCTGTTGGATAAAGCAACAGCTTCCCTCAGTTTCTCATCCTCAATCCTTGTGCCAGTAAAACTTTCCAGCTTCTCCTTGAGCAAATTTAAGCCATCGAGGTAGTAGTTAAATCCCAGGTCATCCTTTGTGTGTGGAACACCATACCTAAAGACCTCGACATCGGTGTAGAAGTTCCAACAATCTGCTATGGCTCTCATATTATTATCCGTCACTGGCGCAACTAGCAGATCTATCAGTTCGTAGAGCGGCTCATCTCCTAATATCTTGTACCCAATCTGAGATCTACAAAAGGTGTCTAAAAAACGGGGGACATAGCCTGCAGATATTGCCACTGGCTCGGGGTCTCCCCCTCGAATAAGCTGGATGGGCATTGCCCCGCAGGCATAAACTAGCTCCTCTGGCATGTACCCGCCTGGGAGATAACCAATGACTTTACCACCCTCCTTCTTGATCTTTGTCAGCTCGTCTACCCTGGTTCTCAAATGTTCCTCGAGCCTCTGCATTGCTTCCATGGCTATACCTTTCTCAAGAATTTACAGGTGACTCCTCGTCTCTCCCTAACCCAAGCGCGACAAAAGGCCAGTAAACAGAAAAAGCATTCGCTTACCTTTAGCACACCCCGTTCCTTTTGTCAAAGCACTATGCTGGCTTCAAGGTAATGGTAACAGTTCATACGGTGGACTACAAAGCAGACAATGAGAAGAGCTATAACTTCAGTCCTTGAAGAACAGTATTCGCCCGGATGTCCAACCACCATCGACTACAAAGGCTGCTCCGCTGACATAAGAAGAATCGTCGGAGGCTAGGTAGAGGGCAATGTGGGCGACGTCTTCTGGTTGGCCTGCCCTCCTCAATGGTTGTCCAGGAACGGGATTATGCTCACCAGGCACGCCCGAAGCTGCGGCTAAATTTGTTTGGATGCCACCGGGGCAAAGACAGTTGACTCGAATGTTCTTGTCGCCCAATTCCATGGCCATGGATTTAGTTAATGCGATAACCCCCCCCTTGGAAGCACAATAAACGGGCAGATATGGTAGTGGATCCATTCCAGAGGTAGAGGCAGTATTGATGATGACGCCTCCACCCTGGTTAAGCATCACCGGGATGGCATATTTTGAACCTAGAAAGACACCTTTAAGGTTTGTGTTGATGATAAGGTCCCACTTCTCCTCCGGGGTCCTGGCTGTGGAACCAAATGTGCCCATGATGCCAGCGTTATTGAAGAGGATGTCTATACGCCCATATTTTTCCACAGTTGTCTTGACCATCCTTTCGGCATCGGCTGCCTGGGAAACATCAGCCTCTATGAAGATAGCCTCGCCCCCAGCTTCTTTGATCATCTTGGCCGTTTCTCGCCCTCCTTCCGGGGCCCAATCAGCGATAGCTACCTTGGCACCCTCCTTGGCAAAGAGAAGGGCGTTGGCCCGGCCGATTCCAGATGCAGCACCTGTAATTAGAGCCACCTTCCCATCTAACTTACCCATATTTAGTACCTCCTTTATTTATACTTACCTGGGAATTTCCCACCCCGGTGAGAATACCATGAAGGCAATGATTATGCCAATTTGTCCTGAAAGCGCATATCTCCCCCTCTAGAAAGTAAGCTAAATCATCGCTGCTTTTGGATTTGACCTATTGGTACTTTAGCGGGGGAACTAATCCGACACGCCAATGAGACTTTATCAATCGACTGTGCTAGCTCGAAGGAACATTGAAGTGTATACATGCGACCTCTAAAGCAACTAAGGAGAAGGGCTATAGCCTGCCTCCTTTAAAAGATCCTCCATGAACATTACTCGCCCTGACGTATAGCCACCGTCAACCATCAGGATTGCTCCGGTGACATAAGAGGAATCATCAGATGCAAGATAGAGGGCGGCGTGGGCGACATCCTCTGGCTGTCCTTGTCTCCTTAGAGGTTGTCCAGGCAGGACAGGCGGTTCACCACCGTCCGGAAGTGCGGTCATTTGCGTGTAGATGCCACCCGGGCAAATACAATTGACCCGAATTTTCCTTCCGCCGTATTCCATGGCCATTGCTTTGCTTAATGCAATTACTCCCGCCTTGGAAGCAGTATAAGCAGGGAGGCGTGTCAATGCATCTATCCCGGCAAAAGAGCCGGTATTAATGATGACGCCTCCACCCTGGTTAAGCATCACAGGGATGGCATACCTTGAGCCGAGAAATACGCCCTTAAGGTTTGTGTTAACGACGAGGTCCCAGGTTTCCTCTGTGGTCTTCGCCGTCCTGGCAAATGGGCCCATGATGCCAGCGTTATTGAAAATGATATCTATCCGCCCATATGTGTCCACAATTGTCTTGACCATTCTCTCGGCATCGGCTGCTTTAGAGACATCGGCCTCTATGAAGGTAGCCTCACCCCCAGCTTCTTTGATCATCTTGGCTGTTTCTCGCCCTCCTTCTGGTGCATAGTCGGCGATCGCCACCTTGGCACCCTCTTTGGCAAAGAGAAGGGCAGTGGCTCGCCCGATTCCAGATGCCGCCCCCGTAATCAAAGCCACCTTCACATCTAACTTACCCATGTTTAGTCCCTCCTTTGTTTATATTTACCGGGGATTTTCCATCCTGGTGGGAATACGATGAAAGTAATAATTATGCCAATTTGTCCTGAAAGCGCATATCTTCTCCTCTAGACACTAAGATAAATCATCGCTGCTGTGCCGTATTGCATCTTATATGGTGCAAGTATGGGAGCCTGTTGCCCGTCAGATAGTCCAATTATCTTCTCATTCTGCATCTGATACAAAGCGTACTCTTGGACGCCCGTGCGGTCCTCGGGTCCAGAGGCAACTTTGGCCATTCCATTAACATCGAAGCCCTTTATACTTTCCAGAGCTCTCTTTAACGCAGGATCGTCTAGGTTATGGTGACCTACGTCTTCCAGGGCTCGCTTCATAGATTCGCAGTCAGCATATTCAAAAAGCCAGCGGATAGTGTAATCAGGCCACGCTATATTTCACTTCCACCTTTGCTTGAAAATTGCTCGATACCCGAAGCTGATTCCCAAACATCCCTCGCTTTTGGATTTGACCTATTGGTGCTTTAGCGGGGGAACTAATCCGACCTCGCCAATGAGACTTTATCGATCGACTGTGCTAGCTCGAAGGAACATTGAAGTGTATACAGGCGACCTCTAAAGCAACTAAGGAGAAGGGCTATAGCCTGCCTCCTTTAAAAGATCCTCCATGAACATTACTCGCCCTGACGTATAGCCACCGTCAACCATCAGGATTGCTCCGGTGACATAAGAGGAATCATCAGATGCAAGATAGAGGGCGGCGTGGGCGACATCCTCTGGCTGTCCTTGTCTCCTTAGAGGTTGTCCAGGCAGGACAGGCGGTTCACCACCGTCCGGAAGTGCGGTCATTTGCGTGTAGATGCCACCCGGGCAAATACAATTGACCCGAATTTTCCTTCCGCCGTATTCCATGGCCATTGCTTTGCTTAATGCAATTACTCCCGCCTTGGAAGCAGTATAAGCAGGGAGGCGTGTCAATGCATCTATCCCGGCAAAAGAGCCGGTATTAATGATGACGCCTCCACCCTGGTTAAGCATCACAGGGATGGCATACCTTGAGCCGAGAAATACGCCCTTAAGGTTTGTGTTAACGACGAGGTCCCAGGTTTCCTCTGTGGTCTTCGCCGTCCTGGCAAATGGGCCCATGATGCCAGCGTTATTGAAAATGATATCTATCCGCCCATATGTGTCCACAATTGTCTTGACCATTCTCTCGGCATCGGCTGCTTTAGAGACATCGGCCTCTATGAAGGTAGCCTCACCCCCAGCTTCTTTAATCATCTTGGCCGTTTCTCGCCCTCCTTCTGGTGCATAGTCGGCGATCGCCACCTTGGCACCCTCCTTGGCAAAGAGAAGGGCGCTGGCTCGGCCGATTCCAGATGCCGCCCCCGTAATTAGAGCCACCTTCCCGTCTAGCTTACCCATTTTTAGTGCCTCCTTTGTTTATATTTACTCGGGAATTTCCCATCCCGGTGCGAATACAATGAAGGTAATGATTATGCCAGGAGTGCTTGCTCACGATGGTAAATCCTCCTCCAAACTTGCCATTGTATTTCTCAAGGTCTTCTATGGCTTGTTTTTTTCATATATCTAGACTATTTCCTTGTGCCGGTACTGCAGGGCTTCAGCCAGGTGATACGTCTTGATGATGCTTCCGTCTTCGAGGTCGGCGATGGTGCGGGAAAGCTTGAGGATACGGTGAAAGGCACGACCGGTGAGATGAAGCTGCTTCATAGCGGCGCGTAGCAAGCTCTGTGCTGACGGTTCCACCACGCAAAATTCCTTCACCTCCCTGGGCGTCATATCGGCGTTGCACCTTAGCTTCGTACCCTGAAAACGTTCAAGCTGTATTTCATGAGCTGCCTTGACTCTGGCCCTGACTTTGTCCGAGCTTTCCCCAGGCTTGTCTTCGGTAAGTTTTTCATAATCAATGTGGGGAACATCAACGAAGATGTCGATCCGATCCAACAACGGGCCGCTTATCCTTTTTTGGTAGCGAGAGATTTCTCCCGGTGAACATTTGCATTCCTTAAAAGGGTCACCATAGTAGCCGCACGGACAGGGGTTCATGGCTGCTGCCAGCATGAAGCTAGCAGGAAAAGTAACACTACCACGAGCCCGGCTGACAGTGACCGTTCTGTCTTCCATTGGTTGACGCAGTGATTCCAGAATAACATGCCCAAACTCAGGAAATTCATCCAAGAAAAGCACCCCATGGTGTCCCAGGCTTATCTCTCCGGGCCGTGGCCATTGTCCCCCTCCAACCAAACCAGCATGAGAAATAGTGTAGTGAGGGGAGCGAAAAGGGCGCTCTACCATTATAGGCGCATCCTGTGGTAACAATCCGCTAACACTGTAGATTTTGGTTACCTCAATGGCTTCCTCCATGGTCAGCGGGGGGAGTATTGAGGGCAAGGAGCGAGCCAGCATAGTCTTGCCGCTTCCTGGTGGACCACACATGAGTATATTGTGTCTTCCTGCCGCTGTTATCTCCAAAGCTCGCTTGGCATGCTCCTGACCCTTGATATAAACGAGGTCAAAGGTGTAACTAGGGTGAAATTCCTGTTCCCAATTCACCTCGCTATGATACTCTGGAACGTCTATTTTACCTTGAAGGTGAGCAACCAGCTGCGCTAACGATTCTGTAGGGAATATGTGTATATTGTCTATAAGGGATGCCTCTCTAGCATCATCCCAAGGCACGAATATGTTAGATAAGCCTTTGTCTCTAGCTAACGCTACCATGGGCAACACCCCATGAGTATGGCGTAACTTGCCATCCAAGGAGAGTTCCCCTAGAAAGATACTGTGGAAAATGTCAGCATTTAGCTGTTCTGAGCTAGTCAGTATGCCTATGGCCATGGGTAAGTCGTAAGCAGGACCCTCCTTCTTTAAGTCCGCTGGAGCCAAGTTGACAGTAATACGCCTGTTAGGGAACTTATAGTTGGAGTTTCTTATGGCTGATCTTACTCTTTCTCTTGCTTCTTGTACTGCCTTATCCGGCAGTCCGACAATAGTAAAGGAAGGTAGCCCCGGCGATATGTCTACCTCTACTTCTACTATGGCTCCTTCCAGACCTACCACAGCAGCACTCTTTATCTTCGCCAGCATCTTGATAAGATTCCCTTGCCCAAGTAAGCCTTAGCCCCCTTCTCTTAGAAAGTCCTCAATTTTTTTTATTAATTCTCCGTTTTCCTCTTCGGATAGAGTGAGGTTGCTTTCCAACCTGCCAATGTAATCATCGATTTGAGGAAGGCGAGACCTCGCATGGGCTAACTTCTCATTTTGCTCTCGAATCTCTTGATCCAAATCGCTAAAATCAATTTTCAGATCTAATCTCTCATCCAAAAAGCTCAGCACTTTCTTTTGGGCCTGAGGATCCTCTACTGCTGCCAGGTAAAAAGGTATTGGCACCCAAATACTTATCCCGGGAGTATTCCTCGCTTTAGCTGTCCATAGCAGAAAGGAACTTAAGCTCGGCCTATCACCAGGTGGAGTCTGATAATCCATATCTCTGGCTAAATCATATTGGCCTAAGACCTCCTTCATCTCCAGTGAATTAACTATGGCAAATAACTCCCTGGGAGTAGTATGAGCATTTAAGCTAACCAGGGCCCCAACCACATATAGCTCTTTTACCTGGCAATGCAGCTTAGCCACATCCAAAACTGAGTTTAGAAATCTATACCACTCGGCTCTGGGAGAATCACTCTGAAAGATGACCAGCTCATGTTCTTGACATGCATAGAACTTGCTTTCAGGAAATTGGGCCAGATCACCTTTTATCGTAACCCCACCCAGGGAAAAGAAATCCTCCGGTTCAATCTCAGCAAATTCCTGTCCTTTCAGCTTTCGATTCAAGTAGTCAGTGATTTTTCGTCCCAAATTTCCAATATCTTCATTCCAACCCAGTACTAAGGAGGGGTTTTTGAGATTCGGTTTCTTATAGATTTTAGAAGGGTATTCTTGGCTCAACCTCCCCCACCTCGCTTTTTGAAGAACTTATCAACATCTTCCATAATTCTTTTCTCTTCATCTTCAGTAATTGGTCCAGGCTCAGTCGGTTTGGCGTAAGTCACATGCTTTAATCTATCCAGTTGTCCCCTCACCTCCGAAGGGATTTGTTGGTAAAATTCTTCAATTCTTCGTTCCACTTTTTCAGCTAATTCATCCAGTTTGTCCAAGTTGATTTCTATTTGCAGACCATGACTGAGAACCTCCAGCACTGACTTTGAGGCTTTGGGATAGGACAGCGGCAATCCCTGAAGATATACTGGTATCTCACCCATAAGGCAAATAGCCTCAAACCCTCTCCTTTGGGCAACGCCCAATAGAAGTCCATTTAAGCCGGTGATATTCCCATGTCCGCCTCTTCCTTCGATGTCTGACATCAGTACGGTGTTCTCGTATCCTTTTATCTCCCGGATTAGAATTTCGCTATTGGGCACTGCCCAGACCCTTGGCTTTGTTGTATGGTGGGTCAAAGCCACAGCCGCTCCCGAGGTGTAGACTCTGCGACACTTAAACTTCTCAGCTACATCCAAGACGAGGTTAGCCATTTGGTAGGCCTTCCTTCCCTCAGCATAGACTCTCCCTCCTTCAGTAGGTTGCTCCTCACCAATGAAAAATATTAAATCTCCCCCCTCCGTTTTCTTGAAATAGAATTTGTTGCTAGGAAATTCCAGGTGTTCCAAAATTCCCCTCCTAATCAAGGCCCGCTTAGGATAAAAAAACTCCCAAGGTTCAATTTCTCCAAACTCCTCTGCCTCTAACATCCCTCTTAAAGTATCAACAGCGATTAGCCCAATATTTCCTATTCCTGGCCAACTAGCTATCAAAATTGGGGTCTTAAGCTGTGGCGTCTGATAAAGTCTAAGCCCCATCACTCTCCTTTAAATCCATATTTATTATATACTATATATGCTATTCCTTTTCTTGCCATGGGTAAAATTTCTATTGGGAATTTTATATTGAAGGGATTGAAATCCAGGTCAGGTTATCCTCGATTCGAATTTTTCGAGGAAGGGCAGATGTAAGGAGGTAAACGATGACAGATTGGGAGAAAGAGCTCCCACCAATCGCTAGAGAAAGACTGGCCAGAGTCGGTGAGCTGAGCAAAGAAGAAAAAGATAAGATGGTAGATTCTGAGATGGTGAACTCTCTACTCTCGGAATTTTACCAAGGGCAGATTGACCCCGAAAGCTTGTGGAAGAGGTTAAAGGAAGAAGGTAAGCCCTCGCTCTTAAGGGAGGCACAGATAAGGCTGATAGATTCCCTTAGTTTTGGGAGTACTTCGGCCGAGTTGCAAAGGAGAAGGGAGGGGATTTTAGCCATAGAAACCCTCAAAGAAGAACAGAATACTTCGATAGTTGAGCTAAATTTAAACATGATGGAGGATTTACAAAATAAACATAGGGCAGAAGTAGAGCAAGCCTATAATAGTATAAGAGCTGAAGTAGAAAGAAATCCCCAACTAAGGGTGAAACAAATTCAGCAAGGTCAAAGCACCATGATTGTTCAACTTAGTGTTGATGAGGCGATAAAACAGCTTCCCCAATGGAAAGATTTTCTCTCCAACCAGGAAAGAAGATACAGCCAAGAGTTCGCTAAAGTGATGGATAAGTTGAAAGGAGAGTTAAAATAAAGTATTTTACATGCCTATGGCCACAGCAACTGCATGGTGCTTACTGTCAGAAAGGCTCACAGAGAATTCTCGTAAATTTAATTCTTCAGCTTTATCCGAAGCGTGTCCGTAGAGTTTGACTGAGGGTCTGCCGTCGTCACCGGTTAAGATCTCAATTTCATGCCAGCCAATACCTCTCCCACCTGTTCCCAAGACTTTCATCACCGCCTCTTTGGCAGCAAATCTGGCCGCTAAGGATGAAAATCTATCCTGGCAAATCTTGAGTTCAGTTTCAGTGTAAATCCGTTTTAGAAAGCGTTCCCCCCATCGCCTGATTACCGATTCAACGCGCTCTATCTCTACAATATCAACGCCAATAGCTGTCACCACTTCTCCTTTTGGGTTTTGCGACTACCGGGACAAACTGGCTACCACAGTTGACATAACATGAGACTATAAAATAGGCAAGTATTGCTTGAGTTCATAATCAGTTACTTGACTACGATAGCGATCCCATTCCACTTTTCTATTCTGAATAAAGATATTAAATACATGCTCGCCTAAGGCTTTCTTCACCAATTCGCTATTTTCAGTAAGTTTTACAGCTTCATACAAACTGCCGGGAAGTGTACCTATGTTACTGCCTTGTCGCTCTTGGTCGGTCATTTCAAAGACATTTCTCTCCACAGGTAGCGGTGGTTCATATTTTTTCTCGATTCCTTCTAACCCGGCAGCCAGCATGACGCTAAAAGCTAAGTAGGGGTTGCAAGCAGGGTCAGGTGACCTGTATTCAATCCTGGTGGATTTTTCCTTACCTGGCTGGTATTCAGGTATGCGGATTAAATCAGCCCGGTTTCTTCTTGCCCAGGTGAGGTATACCGGTGCTTCGTAGCCCGGGAGGAGGCGCTTATAAGAATTCACCCATTGGTTGGTAACGGAGGTGATCTCGGGCGCGTAAATTAATAACCCAGCGGCAAAATGTTTGGCTATCTTGGATAAATGAATAGGGTCCTTTTCATCAAAGAAGGCATTCCTGTTGCCTTTAAACAATGACATATGGACATGCATGCCGCTGCCATTTACACCAAAAACAGGTTTGGGCATGAAAGTAGCATACACGCCATGGTTTTGGGCTACTTGCTTAACTACTAATCGATAGGTCATCACATTATCTGCCATGGTCAAGGCATCGGTATAACGTAAGTCTATCTCATGTTGACTGGGAGCAACCTCGTGGTGGCTATACTCTACACCAATGCCCATCTCCTCCAGAACAAGGATTGTCTCCCGTCTCAAGTCAGTAGCTATGTCAGGCGGGGTTAAATCGAAATAGCCACCTTGATCCAGAAAATGGGGTGTCTCTGAATTCTGAAAGTAGAAATACTCAAGTTCGGGACCGACATAGAAGGTATACCCCATATCAGCAGCTCTTTCTAAGTTTCTTTTCAGCACATATCTGGGGTCGCCTTCAAAATGTTGTCCCCCAGGCCAACAAATATCACAAAACATCCTGGCAGTCTTGTGCTCATGTGGTCGCCAGGGAAGTATTTGGAAAGTAGTGGGATCAGGCAAGGCCACCATATCGCTCTCATCAATACGGGCAAAACCCTGGATAGATGAGCCATCAAACCCGCTCCCCATTTCCAAAGCCGTATCCAATTCCTCAAAG
The DNA here is from genome assembly GCA_964638975.1 of uncultured Dehalococcoidales bacterium. Lineage (GTDB taxonomy): Bacteria > Chloroflexota > Dehalococcoidia > GIF9 > AB-539-J10 > RBG-13-51-36. The sequence continues at coordinate 215,391 of CAZXAJ010000001.1, read as the reverse complement.
GTGATAGAAAAGCTCTTGAGAAAACCTAGGATGTCAGTAAACCATAACCTTATAAATTTAATATCTTGTTCTCTGGCTAACTTAAGGACATAGTCTTTTGCCTCAGCCCGGTCTTTAGCAACCATCAATCCTCCTAGTTCTCAGAGTTGTTGGCTGGTATCAAAGCACAAGTCAGTGCGGAAGTCAACTGGGTCATTGTCCCAACCTTGCTAATGACAACGAATGGGGAGTTGACAAAACCTTTTAAGGATGCTTACAGTTGACAGAAGATTTTAAGGATGCTAAGCTAGGCAAACGGTTACCTACGTCTATTGTAGAAGTAGAGAGGTATTTGTAGTATGAAGAGAATATATGTCAAAGAAGAGGTCTGCATTGGCTGTGGCCTGTGTGCAGTTTATTGCCAGGTGGAGCAATCTCAATCTAAGGACCCAATCAAGGCCTTTAAAAGAGAGGTTCCGCGTCCTTTGCCCCGTGTGCATGTGGAGAGGAATGTAGAGATTTCCTTGCCCATTCAGTGTCACCACTGTACCGAGCCCTGGTGTGTTTATTCTTGCCTTACGGGCGCTATGCATAGAGACCATGTGAGCGGCGTGGTTACCGTTGATATGGAAAAATGTATCGGCTGTTGGACGTGCATAGTAGCCTGCCCTTATGGGGCGCTGGGTCGAGACATGAATAGTAAAACCGTTATTAAGTGTGACCTTTGTCCAGGGCGGGATATACCTGCCTGTGTAATTAACTGCCCCAACGAAGCACTTGTATTGGGTGTAGATGAGAAAAAGGAATGACATGGATAAGATAATCGCCATAATCGACTACGGTGCGGGAAATTTGCGGAGTGTCGCTAATGCCATTAGAAAATTGGGGTACCATCCGAGGGTAACGAGTGACCCCGCCGAAGTGCTTGACGCTGCTATAGTCATTCTCCCTGGTGTTGGTGCTGCTGCTGATACTATGAATAGCCTGGAGAAACTGGGTATGAATAATGCTATTCGGCAGATGATTCAGCAAAGGCGACCGCTGTTTGCTGTTTGCGTAGGACTGCAGATACTGCTTTCAGGAACTGAGGAAGGAGGCTGGCATGAGTGTTTGGGGGTGATACCGGGGGTTGTGAGAAAACTGCCTCAGGGGCTTAAGATACCTCATATAGGTTGGAATCAGGTAAAACAAAGGCTTACCCATCCCGTTTTTGAGGGTATACCAGACGAGGCCAACTTTTACTTTGTCCACAGCTTCTATGCTGAACCTGAAGACATGTCGGTTGTGGCAGGCATGACAAGCTATGGTGTGTCTATATGCAGCATGGTAATTAGGGATAACCTAGTCGCAACTCAGTTTCACCCTGAGAAAAGTGGTGAGCATGGATTAAAGATGTATGCTAACTTTTTGAAGATAGCGCTAGGCGGGAGATAAATATAAATGCGAACAAAATATCTTATTATAGGAAATTCGGCTGGTGGTATTGGTGCTGCTGAAGCCATACGCCAAGTAGATAAGGAAGGCGATTTGACTATTGTTTCTGATGAGCCTTATCCTGCTTATTCACGCCCTCTTATCTCTAAATTCCTCACTGGAGAACGAACTCTGGAGGAGATATTATTCCGCCCCCCTGACTTCTATGCCCAGAATAATATTCTTTTTCTGCCGGGCAAAAAAGTTATGCGCATAGAGCCCGGTCGTCAAAGTGCTCATCTGGAAGATGGGGCTGACATAAGCTGGGAAAAGCTTTTGCTCGCCACAGGTGGGAATCCCATCTTTCCTAGGATAAAGGGGAGTGACAGGAAAGGTGTTTTTACCTTTACCAACCTTGATGATGCCAAAGCGGTTGATAAATTCCTTGAAAACGCGAGAAGGGCAGTAGTCATTGGCGGTGGGCTAATCGGAATGAGCGTAACCGAAGCTCTAATAAAACGAGGAGCTGATGTGATGGTAGTGGAAATGAAGGAGAGCATACTAAATACCATCCTCGACCAACAGGCATCCTCAATGGCTGAAGAGGTTCTGAGTCAAGCTGGTGTAAGAATCATTACAGGTCATACTGTGCTTGAAATCATGGGACGAGAGGCAGTCGAAGGGGTTATCCTGGATAACGGAGATGCGATGCCTTGCGATTTAGTATTGGTGGCCATTGGTGTATCACCACGTTCAGAACTCGCACTGGAGGCCAAGTTAGAAATGAACCGGGGTATAGTAGTAGACCGTCATATGGCTACAAAGCATCCAAATGTTTATGCTTGTGGGGACGTAGCTGAAGCTTATGATTTTGTGTACGGAGAGAATAGAGTTACCCCCATCTGGCCTAATGCCTATATTGGAGGCATGATTGCTGGACTTAACATGGCTGGAGTCACAGCTGAATATCCCGGCGGCACGGCTATGAATTCACTTAATTACTTTGGATTTGACATTACCTCCGCTGGCATGCCCACCGTGCCCAACGACAACGGATACGAGACCATTAGCAAACTGGAGGGCAACATATATCAGAAGGTAATATTGAAAGATGACTTCATAATGGGGATGGTATTTGTAGGAAATATTGACAAATCGGGCATAATTTTCGGTCTTATGAGGGACAGAGTCAATGTAGAGGGCTTTAAAGAGTGTCTTTTGGTTGATGATTTTGGCTTGGCATTCTTTCCGCGGGCCTTATGGCAAGAGCGACTGGCGCCATCATCAGATGTAATTCTTCAACCTGCCCTGCCTATTCAGGCTGAGGAGGAACCCTTCGCTTGTGAATAGCTATTTAGTTTTGGAGTGATGAGAATGAATAATAAGAAAAGGATTGGCGTGCTTGCTTTGCAGGGTGCTTTCGGCGAGCATATCACTAGTCTAAAAAAATTGAAGGTGGAAGCATTAGCCATACGCTCAGCACAAGACCTTATGAGCCTCGATGGACTCATCATCCCTGGTGGGGAATCCACTACTATCGGGCGATTAATGGTGCACTACGGTTTTGTAGAAGCATTAAGGGAATTGAGCCAAAATGGTTTTCCAATATTTGGCACTTGTGCAGGTATGATTTTGCTGGCGAAAAGCGTTCTCGCCTTAGATGTAGAGACAATCGGAGCTATGGATATAAAAGTAAGACGCAATGTTTTTGGTAGACAGGTCGATAGTTTTGAGGCCTCGTTATCGGTGTCGGCTTTGGGCGAGGCTCCTTTTCCTGCTGTGTTTATCAGAGCACCTATTATTATCCAGGCAGAACCCGGAGTGGAAATCCTAGCCTGCCTTCCCGACGGCACTCCTGTTGCTGCCAGGCAAAGAAATTTATTGGTTTCAGCTTTTCACCCTGAGCTGACATCTGACCTGAGGTTCCATGCCTATTTCGTGGATATCGTCTCGCAAGGAGGTTAAGCCGTTGAAAGGACTGAGCAGGATAAACAACTTTTATCACGATGATAAGGTAATCGATGCCTGTTCTATCTTTGGAATGATGGACACTTCAGGGACTAGATTTTCGGGCAAGCCGGTAGTAGAAGCTATCGCCAACATGCACGTTCGTGGCAATGGTCTGGGTGGTGGATTTGCCATATACGGGCTATATCCTGAATATGCCAACTATTATGCTTTCCACATAATGTACCTGAGCCGGGAGGGGCAAGCCACAGTAGAGGATTTCCTCAGGCAAAAGTTTCACGTAATTGATGCCGGGGAGGTGCCCACTAGGCCGACGCCAGGTATAGTAGACCCTCCCCTAGTATGGCGTTATTTCCTCGAAGTGAAAAATGAGGGAAGCAATGGGGAATCAGAGGACGACTATGTTGTGGATAGGGTCATGGAGATCAACACAAAAATGGAGGAAGCGTTTGTCTTTTCCAGCGGCAAGAATATGGCGGTGTTCAAGGGAGTGGGTTATCCGGAAGAGATAGCAGAATATTTTCGCTTGGAGGAATATGAAGGTTACCTCTGGACAGCCCACGGCAGATTTCCCACCAATACTCCCGGTTGGTGGGGTGGGGCACATCCCTTTAACATCCTGGACTGGACGGTGGTTCATAATGGTGAAATCTCTTCTTACGGCATAAATCGAAGGTATTTAGAGCAGTTTGGCTACAATTGTACTATGCAGACCGACACTGAGGTGGTGGCTTATGCAGTTGACCTTTTAATACGAAGACATGGCCTTCCCATAGAGATAGTAGCCAAGGTATTAGCACCTCCCTTCTGGAGCCAGATAGGGCGCTGCCCACCAGAAGAGCAAAGACTCTTTCGGACTCTGCGCCAAGTATATGGCAGTCTTCTACTGAATGGACCTTTCACCGTGATCATTGCTCATCAAGGGGAGATGATTGGTCTTACCGACAGGATAAGGTTACGTCCTCTCACCGTAGGAGTGAAAGGGCCGGTGCTTTACCTATCCTCTGAGGAATCAGCTATTCGTCTCGTTTGTCCCGACCTTAACCGGGCCTGGATTCCCATGGGTGGCGAGCCTATTGTGGGCAGTTTGGGAAAACCGCTCGAGCCTGAAGAATCTTCAGCGGCAGAAATAGAAGGTGTACGGAAGTGTTAACTAAGAGAATTATCCCTTGCCTTGATGTCACTCAAGGACGAGTAGTTAAGGGCACTAGCTTTACCCATCTCCGTGATGCTGGCGACCCCGTGGAGCTAGCTGCTTTCTACTATAAGGAGGGTGCTGACGAACTTGTCTTTCTGGACATCGGTGCTACTCCTGAGGGACGCGATACCATGGTTGACATTGTCGAGAGGGTCTCCGAGCAGGTTTTTATTCCCCTCACCGTTGGCGGAGGCTTGCGTGGTGTTGGAGATATGCGTCGCATGCTAAAAGCGGGGGCAGACAAGGTATCCATTAACACCGCCGCCGTTCAAAATCCCGAGCTTATCACTGAAGGAGCAGACAAATTTGGTAGTCAGTGCATTGTCGTGGCCATTGATGCTAAGCGCCATCCTCACCGTATTCCTCTCCCTTCAAGGGGGAGACTAGGTGAGGGTGCCGATGCTGAGTGGGAGATATGCACTCATGGCGGACGAAAGCCTACTGGTATCGACGCAATTGAATGGGCTAAGCAGGTTGTGGCTCTTGGTGCTGGGGAATTACTCCTTACCAGTTGGGATGCCGATGGCCAGCGAACCGGATATGACCTGGAATTGACATGCGCTATTAGTGAAGCAGTGATGGTGCCAGTCATCGCCAGCGGTGGTGCAGGCAACTTGGAGCATCTCTATGAAGCTTTAGTCATGGGCAAAGCTGATGCTGTTCTCGCTGCTAGCATCTTTCATTATCAAGTTTATTCGATTCGCCAGGCGAAAGAATACTTAGCGGAAAAAGGAATACCTATAAGAAAAGGATAAGATGAAGACATATTTGCCACCAAAATTCATAGTGGAAAGAGACGATTATCGGTGTATCAGATGTGAGGTGTGCGTCAACCAATGCACCTTCGATGTTCATTCTTATGATACTGAAGACGATGAAATAAGGAGCTGCGAAGAGAATTGCGTTGGCTGTCATCGTTGCGTAGTCTTTTGTCCAACTACTGCCTTGACCATTAGAAGAAATCCACTGGATTACAGAGAGAACTACAATTGGCGTCCTGAGGTTATCGAAGATATCATCAAGCAATCCGAGACCGGTGGCGTGCTTCTCACAGGAATGGGGAATGATAAGAGCTACCGCATTTACTGGGACCACCTGGTTCTCAATGCCAGCCAGGTGACTAATCCCTCTATTGACCCTCTACGTGAACCGATGGAGCTAACCACTTATCTTGGGCAGAAACCTGACAGGGTAGAGTTTGGCTCGCTGGGTCTTAAGACAGATTTGGCTCCTCAGGTTAGGCTCGAGCTGCCCGTAATGTTTTCTGCTATGTCTTATGGTGCGGTCAGCTTGAATGTACAGGAGTCCCTAGCTAGAGCTGCCACTGGGATGGGAACCCTTTGGAACACAGGTGAAGGTGGACTCCACCCCAAGCTGTATAAATATGGAGCTAATACTATAGTACAAGTAGCTTCAGGGCGATTTGGCGTTCATCCTGAATACCTCGATGCTGCCAGGGTAGTGGAAATTAAGATTGGTCAAGGAGCCAAGCCAGGTATTGGAGGACACCTCCCTGGTGAGAAGGTGAGTGCCGAGGTATCGAGCACCCGAATGATTCCTGAAGGCACAGATGCCTTATCCCCAGCTCCACAGCACGACATATACTCCATTGAGGATTTGGCACAGCTTGTCTACGCATTAAAAGAAGCCACGAATTATAGCAAGCCAGTAGCGGTGAAGATTGCTGCCGTTCACAATTCAGCAGCTATCGCCAGTGGCATGGTACGAGCAGGAGCTGATATCGTAGTTCTCGATGGGCTGCGAGGCTCTACTGGTGCTGCGCCCAAGATCATCCGTGATAACGTTGGTATTCCAATTGAACTAGCTCTAGCTTCCGTGGATGACCGCCTAAGAAAAGAGGGCATCCGAAATCGAGCCTCTGTCGTCATCGCGGGCGGAATCAGAAACAGTGGCGATGTAGCCAAGGCCATTGCCCTGGGTGCCGATGCCATCTATATCGGAACTGCTGCTCTCGTCGCCCTTGGATGCACAACTTGTCAGCAATGCCACACAGGGAAATGCGCCTGGGGTATTTGTACCACGGATCCTTGGTTGACCAAGAGGGTCAATCCTGATATCGGAGCTAGGCGGCTGTCCAATCTCCTCCGCGGTTGGAGTCTCGAGCTTAAGGACATACTGGGTGGCATGGGCATCAATGCCGTGGAGAGTCTCCGTGGCAATCGGCTTAACCTCAGAGGCGTGGGGCTTAGCGATACCGAATTAGAAATTCTGGGAGTAAGGATGGCAGGGAGCTAAGATGAAAGAAGTTGTAACAATAGATGCCAGGGGCATTTTCTACCGAGAACTCAATGCTAAACTGAGGGAAGCGGTATCAAACGGAACTCAAAGAATTGAGTTACGAAATGTCTATGGACAGAGATACATCGGCACGGACTTGGACAAGCCAGTCGAGATTGATATATTCGGTACCCCGGGTAATGATTTAGGGGCTTTCATGGATAGTCCCAGGATTATTGTTCACGGTAATGCCCAGGATGGCTGCGGGAACACTATGAACAGCGGGGAAATAATCATCCATGGTCATGCCGGGGATATCCTTGGTTTATCAGCCAGGGGAGGCAAGATTTTCGTTAGAGAGGATGTTGGGTATCGGGCAGGTATCCACATGAAAGAATACCAAGACAAAAGGCCAATTGTGGTTATTGGTGGCACAGCGCAGGATTTTTTTGGCGAATATATGGCAGGCGGAGTTCTAATCCTTCTGGGACTAAATCTCGAAGAGGGAGAGGGGCATAAGGCGAACTTCATCGGCACAGGCATGCATGGTGGCGCTATCTATATAAGGGGAGAGATTCAGGAATTTCAGTTAGGCAAGGAAGTGGGTATCGCTGAACTGGATGAGACCGATTACTCGGTTCTAAAGGAGCGCGTAGGTGAATTTGCTTCTCACTTTGGCTACGATGCCGATCAGATATTAAAATACAAATTTACTAAGCTTTTCCCTCTTTACCTTCGCCCCTATGGCCGCCTCTACGCTTACTAAATTAATATAAGGAAACCAGCTTTGCCTAGAGTGTTCATCATAGCTAATGAAAGCGACCAAGCAAGGAGACTAAGGGCGGGACTTGCTCAGGGAGGCTTTGATTGTCTCATTGTTCCCCATAATGATGGAGCAATCGAACAAATTGCGGGGCAATCCCCCGGGGTGATGTTGCTGGACGCGGATGAAGCGACAACTGGTTCAGAAGCATGGGAACAAGCTCAAAGGATGAGGCAAGAAAGACAGATTCCCCTCATCACCCTCGTCTCCCGAGAAAGACTCAATGGCCTCGTTTCCAGCACCAGTATGGATGATTTTGTGGTCAAACCCTGGGAGGCAAATGAGGTTGCAGCCAGGATAAAGCGAATTCTGGGGCAAAAAGAGAGCATAGGCAGCGAAGATATAATTAAATGTGGCGACTTAGTTATAGATTTAGCTAAGTGCGAGGTATCTATTAGTGGCAAGCCAATACTACTGACCTTCAAGGAGTACCATCTGCTCAAATTTCTAGCAAGTAATCAAGGAAAGGTTTTTACCCGTGAATCTCTGCTTGCCAAGGTCTGGGGCTGGGACTACTACGGTGGTGATAGAACTGTGGATGTGCACATCAGAAGATTGAGGAGCAAAATCGAGGACTCAACTCATACCTTCATCGAGACAGTCAGGAATATTGGCTACAGGTTCAGGGAGCTGTAGGTCTATGTGTGGAATAATTGCAATTTATGGGCGTAATGCCCGCCATTGGGAACCGCTTTTAGCCACCATGTTGGACAAATTATCTCACCGTGGTCCAGATGACCGTGGTACATATGTGGATGACAACATCGCCATGGGGCAAACAAGGCTTTCCATAGTGGACGTCGCGGGAGGCAGACAACCTATCTTCAGTGAGGATGGGCACAAGTGCGTCATATGCAACGGTGAGATTTACAACTATCTTACTCTAAGAGGTGGACTAAGACAGCATTATTTCCGCACAAATAGCGATAGTGAGGTGATCATTCACTTGGCCGAGGAGGAAGGATATGACTCAGTTTCAAGATTAGATGGGATGTTTGCCTTCGTTCTTTATGATGGTGAAGATATACTTGTTGCTAGAGACCCATTAGGTATAAAACCTCTATATCAAGGATGGAAGGATGGCTGCCTCTTTTTCGCTTCCGAACTTAAGGTGCTGGATGGCGTGGTAGACCGAGTTCAGGAATTTCCGCCAGGATATTACTATTCTTCAAAAGCCGGCCTAGGTCAGTACTATCATCTTCCGGAGGTTACCAATTGGGAAGATGATATACATGAGATCACTGACGGGCTGCGCGAAATGCTGAGTGAAGCTGTGCAGAAGCGCTGGATGTCTGATGTTCCGCTAGGTTGCTTTTTGAGCGGTGGCCTTGATAGCAGCCTGATATCCGCTATATCGAGGCAGCATTTTGACCACTTGGATACCTTCTCTGTTGGACTAGAGGGAGCTGCCATTGACCTTGAATATGCCAGAAAAGTGGCTGATTTTTTGGGGACTGACCATCATGAATACACTTATACCAAAGATGAAGTATTGGAGGCGTTACCCCATGTGATTTATCACCTGGAGTCATTCGACCCTGCCTTAGTGAGAAGCGCAATTCCCTGTTATTTCGTGTCAAGGCTCGCCAGTGATTATGTGAAGGTGATACTTACGGGAGAGGGTTCGGATGAGGTGTTTGCCGGGTATCACTATATCAAGCGATTCGGGAATAAAGAAGATGTCTATAAGGAAACCGTTAGGATTCTAACTGGCTTACATAACATGAATCTCCAAAGGGTGGATCGTGCCACTATGGCGCACTCAATAGAGGGCAGAGTGCCATTTCTCGATATAGACTTTGTAGAATATGTCATGTCTATCGATCCAAGACTGAAGCAATCGGGAAAAAGATCTAGGATTGAGAAGTGGCTTCTGAGGCAGGCCTTCTCGGGCTACCTTCCCGATGAGATTTTATTGAGACCCAAGGCAGAGTTTGCCGCTGGCTGCGGTTCAGAGCGTTTGATCACCGATTTGGCCCAGACTGAAATCTCGGATGCTGAATTTGAGAGAGAGAAAGAGCTATCGAGGGATATCGAGATTTCTTCCAAAGAAGAGCTTTACTACCTGAGGATATTCCGTAGTTTTTTCAACACCGATGGAGATGTTGAAGCTATCGGCAGGTGGAGAGGCGGTTTTTCTACGGAAGGCTCAGAGCTGTAAGCTAATCCACTTACCCTTTCTTCTGTAACATAGATTTAACGCTATTGTAATATTATGGAAACAATAGACATATTAAATTGTAGACATGAAATATGTGAGGATTCCCAATGGCTGTCAATGCCGCTGACACCGCCTGGCTGCTAATTTCAGCAGCGCTGGTCATGTTAATGACGCCGGGCGTGGCTCTATTCTACGGCGGCATGGTGAGAAGAAAGAGCGTTCTTTCCACAATGATGATGAGCTTCGCTGCTCTGGCTATCGTTGGTCTAATCTGGGTTCTTTATGGCTATAGTCTGAGCTTCGCTCCTGGTATAGCAGGCATTATTGGTGGGCTCGATTGGGTGGGGCTCAGGCAGGTAGGGCAGGAGCCATCCGCTGTCTATGCCAGTACTGTTCCCCATCTAGCCTTCATGATATTTCAAGCTATGTTTGCCATAATCACCGTAGCTTTGATCACAGGGGCAGTAGTCGAGCGAATCAAATTCAGTGCCATTCTGGTCTTTTCCGCTCTATGGTTGACTGTTGTGTATTGCCCCGTGGCACACTGGGTTTGGGGTTCGGGTGGCTGGCTGGGCGAGTTGGGAGCACTTGACTTTGCTGGCGGGACAGTGGTTCACATTGCTGCCGGTGTATCAGCGTTGGCTCTGGCTAAGTTACTTGGCCCACGTAAATGTTTTGTCAATAGGGAGCCTATGGAACCTCACAATATTCCCATGGTAGCACTTGGCGCAGGGCTACTCTGGTTTGGCTGGTTCGGCTTCAATGCTGGCAGTGCTCTAATCTCGGGAGGATTAGCAGCTAGCGCCTTTGTTGCCACCAACATTTCAGCTGCCGCCGCAGCCTTTACATGGATGATACTCAGTTGGCGTCAGCGGCGTCCCAGTCTCCTTGGCATTGCCACTGGGGCAGTTGCCGGACTGGTGGCGATTACCCCAGCCGCCGGTTTTGTACCACCGCTGGCTGGGATACCAATAGGCATTGTGGCGGCGGTGATATGCTATTACTGCATGCTCTTCAGAATGAGGCGCGGTATAGACGAGTCTCTGGATGTGTGGGCGGTTCACGGTATGGGAGGCACCTGGGGGGCTTTGGCCACCGGTATTTTTGCCAGCGCAGCCATTAATTCGGCTGGTGCCGACGGTCTGCTTCTGGGCAATGCCCTACAGCTTGCCAGGCAGGTTGCTGGAATTGCTGCGGTATGGGCCTTTGCATTTGGAGGTACCTGGATTTTAGGGAGGCTAGTTGACATAACTATTGGGCTGAGAGTTGGTGAGACTGAAGAAACGGTGGGGTTGGATATTTCACAACATGGGGAAAGGGCATACGGAGGAGCGCTGAGATGAAGAAAATAGAGGCTATCATCCGGGAAGAAAAACTGGAGAATGTCAAAAATGTTGTCGAGGAAAATGGTTATTTCGGCATGACAGTTAGCGAGGTAAGCGGCAGAGGCCGACAAAAGGGACTATCGCTGCAATGGCGAGTAGGAGAATACCGGGTAGATTTTCTGCCTAAGCTCAAGGTAGAGGTTGTTGTCCTGGATAAAGACGTGTCCAAAATTCTGCATGCTATTGTCAGCAGTGCCAGGACTGGCGAGTCGGGAGATGGCAAAATATTCGTCTATTCTGTTGATAACGCAGTGCGTATCAGGACTGGAGAAGATGGCGACAACGCCATATAAAAGGAGATCGAGAAATAAAGAAAAGGAGGGCAAAAATGGAAAATAGAAGCAACGGGGAAAGCAAAGAGTATGTTCTCAAAATGGCTAAGGAGCACGATGTCAAGTTCATCAGGCTGTGGTTTACCGACATCTTGGGTATTTTGAAAAGCTTTGCCATTACCGTGGAAGAACTGGAAGGTGCCCTAGGACAAGGGATGGGCTTTGATGGTTCCTCTATTCAGGGCTTTGCTCGAATCGACGAGAGCGATATGGTGGCTATGCCTGACCCTGATACCTTTCAGTTGCTGCCATGGAGACCCAGGGTGCACCATGCCGTAGCCAGGATGTTCTGCGACATCCAGAGACCCGGCGGTGAACTTTTTGAAGGAGATCCCAGATATGTGCTGAAGAGGAATTTGAAACGAGCCGCTGACATGGGATACACCTTCTATGTGGGCCCGGAGTTGGAGTACTTCTACTTTCAGGATTCAAAGGGAACTCAAGGGTTAGACGAAGGAGGCTACTTTGACATGACCCCCCTGGATGTCGCCACTGATCTAAGGCGGGAAACGGTTCTTACACTGGAGGAAATGGGCATAGCCGTTGAATATTCCCACCACGAAGTTGCCGCCAGCCAGCATGAGATAGACATGAGGTATACTGATGCTCTGACTATGGCTGACAATGTAATGACCTACCGCCTGGTGGTAAAACAAATAGCACTACAGCAAGGGGTTTACGCTACCTTTATGCCTAAACCGGTCTTCGGCATCAATGGCAGTGGCATGCATGTCCATCAATCGCTGTTTAAAGTTAACACCAACGCCTTCTTTGATGAAAATGATGAACACCACCTTTCTAAAGTGGCTAAATTCTATATCGCCGGACTGTTGGGGCATGCTCCCGAAATCACTGCGGTTACCAATCAGTGGGTCAATTCCTACAAACGATTGGTTCCAGGATATGAGGCGCCTGTGTACCTTTCATGGGCATCGCGAAATCGGGCTGACTTGATCAGAGTCCCAGAATATATGCCGGGCAAAGAAAAGGCCACCAGGATAGAGTTTAGATCCCCTGACCCCGCTTGCAACCCATACCTTGTCTTCAGCGTGATGCTGGCTGCTGGACTGGAGGGAATCGAGAAGGAGTATGAGGTGCCAGATCCTGTAGAGGAGAATGTTTATGAAATGACCGAGGAGGAGAGAAAGAGGCGAGGGATAGGTACTCTACCAGGCAGCCTTTGGGAGGCAATCCAGCTCGCGGGAAAAAGTGAACTGGTGCAAAAAGCCCTTGGCGATCACGTTTTTGATGCTTTCATCAAGAATAAGAGAATCGAATGGGACCAATACCGGAGCCAAGTGACCGAATACGAGCTCAAGAGATATTTACCGATCCTGTGAGTAGAAGGTGTCTATCCGCCAAGCATGGGGGAGCTGAATAAGTTAAACTCACAGCACTTTTACTGCTGTTCCATAAGCTACCATCTCGGCAGCTCCAGACATTACCATTGAGGTTACAAACCTAGCGCCTATTATGGCCTTGGCACCCATCTTCTTGGCTTGCGCAATGACCTTATGGCTAGCAAGATACCGCCGGTTTTTCTCAAGCTACTCATCCCTGAATCGGTTGGTTATCGGCAATCTCCTGTCCCGGCCAAAATCCCTGGTGGTTATCTTTATACCAGGAGCAGTCTGGCGGCGCTTATATTCATTCCTATCTACCAAACGAGCCGTCTTCATGACTATATCAGGGTCAAAGCCCATAGCTATAATGTGGTCAATCGTAACATCATCTTCTACATAAGCCTTTAGAATAGGGTCCAATATTTCATATGGTGGCAGGGTATCGATATCTTTTTGGTCTGGCCTTAGTTCAGCCGATGGTGCTTTGGTTAGGACAGCAGCTGGTATCACCTCTTTCCCTGCCTGGCGATTCTTGTATCTGGCTAACTCGAGGACCATCGTCTTGGGAACATCCTTTAGGGGAATAAAGCCACCAGCCATATCTCCATAAAGGGTAGTATAGCCCGTGGCTGTCTCGCTCTTATTGCTGCAAGCAAGCACCAACCAGCCAAACTTATTGGACAAGGCAAAGAGAATGTTGCCCCTGATTCTTGCCTGAATGTTCTCCTCGGTAACATCCGGTTTGGTATCTTTGAAGGGTTCAGCCATTGTTTCCAGATAGGAACTAAACGCTTTCTCAATAGGTATTACCTGGAACTGTATTCCTAGGTTTCTTGCTAAAGCTTCAGCGTCCGACTTGCTTCCCGGCGATGAGTAGCGAGAGGGCATGGAGACACCTATGACATTTTCAGCCCCAAGGGCATCTGCTGCTATGGCAGCCACCAAGCTTGAATCAACTCCACCGGATAAACCGATAACTACTTTCTCAAAGCCGTTCTTGCGCACATAATCTCCGGTGCCGAGGACGAGAGCTTGATAAATCTCAGCAAGTTCATCTAATCTTTCAATTCGTCTCGGTGGCAAAGGAGGCCTGGCAATTGCGGGATATTCGCTTGACACCTCTATCTTAGTAGCTTCTTCTAACTTCTCCCTAATCCATGGTGTATCTTTCCTGCGTCTGGGGTCATGCAACTGAGAGCGGAATACTGACTCCACATCCAAATCAGCTACTATAAAGTCCTCCTCAAACTGTTTCCCCTGAGCAACCAGTTCCCCTTTCTCATTGATAATCAGACTATGGCCGTCAAATATAAGCTCATCTTGCCCTCCAACCAGATTATTATGGACCACAATGGCTACGCTATCTGATGCTCTGGTAGCGAGCATCCTTTCTCTGAAGAACCCTTTTCCGGCATGATATGGGGAGGCGCTTATATTAATCAACACTCTAGCTCCAGCATAGGCCTGTACAATCGCAGGACCGGCTTCATACCACATATCTTCACAGATGGTTATGCCTATGCTGATGCCATAAATGACGAAAACGGGGCATTCTCTCCCTGCCTGAAAATACCTATTTTCATCGAACACGCCGTAGTTCGGCAAATAGAATTTGTGATAAACACCCATCAATTTCTTGTTATAGATCACTGCGGCAGCGTTGTATATATCACCATCGCTGTCAACGAAGCCTACCACTACCGCTATATCTGAGCCGCGCTCGATTATTTTGTTAAGGCTTTCCCTGTTTTGTCTAATGAATTGTGGTTTAAGCAGCAAATCTTCAGGGGGGTAGCCGGTTATGGCCAATTCAGGAAAGGTTAGCAAGTCAACTCCAAGCGACTTCGCTTGGTCAATGGATTGCATTATTTTTTTTGTATTGCCACTGAGATCGCCTACAGTGGAATTAATCTGAGCTATACCAACCCTGATTGGGTGCAATTTGCCTCCTTACTGCAACAAATCATAGTATACCAGACATTTATGAGTATTTTCTGTAATCTGGGTTATCTTTGGGGGATTGACAAGTCATCTGTAAATCTGGCAAAATCGCAGTTTTACGGCAAAAGGTTACCGTAGGCAAATAAGGAAGAGTGTAAAAATTTGCTGATACAACAAGCTCAAGAAGTAGAGAGAAAGGTAATTGCTATTCTCAGAATCTTGAGCCAGTCCAGCGAGCCTCTTGGCGCCAGAGTAATTTCCCACCATCTTAAGGACCATGGCATCGAGTTGAGCGAAAGAGCTGTGAGGTACCATCTCAAGCTAATGGATGAACGTGGGTTTACAGAGAGCGTGGGAAGAGATGGGAGATTAATTACACAGCCAGGCCTTGAAGAGTTAGAAAGTGCTTTGGTCAGCGACAAGGTCGGTTTTGTGGCTTCTAAAATTGAGCTTCTGGCCTATCAAACAGAGTTCGACATAGACAAGCGTCAAGGCAAGGTTCCTGTTAATATCTCTTTTTTCCCTGAGAAGCAATTTAGGAAGGCGCTCGAGACTATGAAGGTAGTTTTTCAGGCTGGGATCTGTGTTGGTGACCTTGTAGCTGTAGCTCGCCAAGGTGAAAAATTGGGTGGAATCATCATGCCCGAGGGTAAAGTAGGGCTAGCCACTGTTTGTGGCGTCATAGTTAATGGTGCTTTGCTTAAAGCTGGTGTCCCTATGGATTCTAGATTCGGAGGCATCCTTCAAATTAAGAACCACAAACCTTTACGATTTGTGGAGCTTATCCAATATTCGGGCTCATCCTTAGACCCTTCAGAGATATACATTACCAGTAAGATGACCAGTGTTGGTCAAGTGGTTAGAAAAGGGGAAGGAAGGATTTTAGCTAATTTCCGAGAAATACCGGCTATATGCAAACCCGTTGCAGCGACGGTCGTTGCCGGATTAAAAGAAGCTAATCTGGGTGGACTGATTATGGTGGGTGAGGTGAGCAAGTCTGTGTGCGAGGTTCCTGTGGAATTAAATAAGGTGGGGATGATACTCATGGGTGGACTTAATCCTGTAGCTGCTGCTGTCGAATCAGGCATAGAAGTGGAAAATCATGCTATGAGTACTGTTATGGAGTATCGAGATTTGATTAAGTTCTGGGACTTGTGAAATGCATGTAGTGCGAATCATACCATGTTTGGATGTGAAGGATGGCAGAGTAGTCAAGGGGGTGAACTTCGTAAATCTGAGGGATGCTCGAGACCCTGTCGAGGCAGCAGAGGCTTATTGCCGTGAAGGAGCTGATGAGCTTGTCTTCCTCGATATTGCCGCCACCGTGGAGAGCAGGGGGACAATGCTGGAATGGGTCAAGAAAGTGGCAGAAAAGGTTAGCATCCCTTTTGCCGTAGGTGGTGGGATTAGGAATACCGACGATATGAAAGCCTTGTTCGATCTTGGCGTGAATAAAATCTCGATAAATACGGCGGCTGTGAGGAATCCTGAACTCATAAGAGAGGCTTCGAGAAAATTTGGCAGGGAAAAGCTTGTTGTTGCCATCGATGGACGAAAAAACCCGCCTGAAAGTAGTCTTCCAAGATTAGAGGTGGTAGTCAAGAGCGGTAGCGAATCCACTGGTTTGGATGTTGTTGACTGGGCAAAGAGGGTAGAGGAGCTCGGGGCTGGGGAAATTCTGCTCACCAGCAAAGATGCCGATGGCACGAAGGAGGGATATGACCTGGAGATGACCAGAGTTGTGGCCGAATCGGTCAGGATCCCGATCACTGCCTCCGGAGGTGCAGGAAAATTAGAGCATCTTTATGAAGCCATAACAATTGGCAAAGCGGCAGCAGTTTTGGCTGCTTCCATCTTCCACTTTGGAGAGATATCCATTTCCCAGGCGAAATTTTATTTGGCTGAGAAAGGGATATCTGTGAGAATCTAGGAATGGGAATTTAAGGAAAGTACAGAGGGGGATGCTTATGAAATGATGAACTATTATGAAAAAGTGAAGGCGATAGTGGATAGATATGGCGGCAACCACGACAGCGTCATCTCGATACTTCAGGATGTGCAATCCGAATATCATTATCTACCAGAAGATGCTTTAAGAGCAGTAGCGAGCCAGTTGGATATTCCATTGATACAGATCTGCGGTGTTGCCACCTTTTTTAAGGCATTCAGTTTGAAGCCACGGGGTGAGCACACAGTAAGCGTTTGTCTGGGTACCGCCTGCCATGTGCGCGGCGCTCCAGCCGTGCTGGATGAAGTGAAAAGGCAACTTGGCATAGAGCCTAGCGAGACAACTGAAGACATGCGGTTTACACTGGAGACGGTGAATTGTCTGGGAGCGTGTGCTCTAGGCCCTATCGTGGTTGTAGATGATAAATACCATGGACAAATGAGCCCTGGAAAAGCCAAGAAAGTCCTTAATAGATACAAGAAAGCACCGAGAGACAGGAGACATGAAGAGACTGACGTCAGCAGTTGAACTGGAACAATTGCGGGTTGGGATACTGAGTCGACGCGAGCCTGAAAAGCCATGTGTCTCAGTCTGCGGCGGCACTGGCTGTCGTGCGTATGGTTGTGAGGATGTTGCCAAAGCATTCAAGAGCGAGATAAAGCGACAGGGACTAAGCAAGGAAATCGAATTGAAAGTGACAGGGTGTCATGGCTTCTGCGAACGTGGTCCGCTAGTGGTACTGTATCCCCAAAAGATATTCTACCAGCGCGTCAGTCCAAGCGATGTTTCTGAAATAATCGCGGAGACGGTCATAAAAGGCAACGTCATCGATAGACTCCTTTATGTTGACCCGCTGAGCGGGGAGAAGGCCCAGTTTGAAAAAGACGTTCCCTTTTACAAAAGACAGCAAAGGCTTGTTTTTGGCAATAATGGTCTCATTGATCCCACAAATATGGAGGACTACCTTGCTATAGGCGGTTACTCGGCTCTGTCTGAAGTCCTTTTCAACATGCAGCCAGAGGAGGTAATTGAAGAAATCAAGAAATCCGACTTACGTGGGCGAGGTGGTGGAGGCTTCCCCACAGGCAGAAAGTGGGAATCCTGCCGCAATGCTTCATCGTCAGATGGCCTCCGCTATATCATCTGTAATGCTGATGAGGGCGACCCTGGTGCCTATATGGACAGGAGCCTTCTAGAAGGGAATCCTCATAGTGTCTTGGAAGGTATGGTAATAGGGGCCTATGCTGTGGGGGCGCACGACGGGTATGTCTATGTGCGGCTCGAGTATCCACTCGCTCTGAAGAACCTTGGCATAGCCTTGGGCCAAGCAAGGGAGTACGGTCTTCTTGGTCAGAACATACTCGGCTCCGGTTTTGATTTTGATGTGAAGATCTCGCGTGGTGGAGGGGCCTTCATCTGCGGGGAATCCACAGCTCTCATGGCCTCCTTGGAGGGAAAGGTTGGAGAGCCACGCCCCAAGCATATCCACACTGCCCTACAGGGACTTTATGGGAAACCCACTAATCTCAATAATGTGGAAACCTGGGCAAATGTGCCCCTCATTATCAGCCGTGGTGCTGACTGGTATTCTCAAATCGGCACTGACGGGAGCAAGGGCACCAAGATATTTTCCCTGGTAGGGAAGATAAACAACACAGGGTTGGTTGAGGTGCCAATGGGCATAACGCTCAGGGAAATCATCTATGACATCGGGGGTGGAATCCCCCACGGCAAGAAATTTAAAGCTATCCAAACAGGTGGCCCATCAGGCGGTTGCTTGCCTGAGAGTCTTATTGACCTGCCCGTCGATTTCGATAGGCTTGCCGATGCAGGATCAATGATGGGCTCAGGTGGAATGATAGTTATGGATGAGGATACCTGTATGGTGGATATAGCCAGATATTTCGTCAAATTCTTGACCGAAGAATCCTGCGGCAAATGTGTGCCATGCCGTGAAGGATTGGACAGGATGCTGGATATCCTTACTGATATAACTCAAGGGAAAGGCAAGGAGGAGGATATCAGCCTATTGGAGGAGCTTGGTGGTGTTATCAAGGAAGCCTCGCTGTGTGCTCTCGGTGGCACAGCACCCAACCCCGTTCTCTCCACTATCAGATACTTCCGCGATGAATATGAGGCTCACGTAAGGGAGAGACGATGCCCGGCGGGCGTATGCAAAGAACTCATAACCTTCAACATCGATCCAGAGAAATGCACTGGCTGTCGGGTGTGCGCCAGAGAATGCCCGCAGGGGGCTATATCGGGTGAGAAGAAAGAGCCGCATGTCATCGACCAAGAAAAGTGCA
Source organism: uncultured Dehalococcoidales bacterium (assembly GCA_964638975.1). GTDB lineage: Bacteria > Chloroflexota > Dehalococcoidia > GIF9 > AB-539-J10 > RBG-13-51-36. Next base: position 196,356 of record CAZXAJ010000001.1, on the reverse strand, counting down.
TCAAGTGTGGCCTCTGCCGCGACAGCTGTAAGTTTGATGCGGTTATAATCTTGTAACGGGGGAATAGCATGGTTGAATTGACTATAGATGGAATAAGAACGCGGGTATCCGAGGGTACCACAGTCCTTGAAGCAGCCAGTGAAATGGGCATTACTATCCCTACACTTTGCTACTATCCCGGTCTGAGTTGCTACGGTGAGTGTCGTGTTTGCTTGGTCGAGGTAGTTAAAGGCAATCGCTCATCACTTGAAGCCTCCTGTACACTGCTGGTGGAACAGGGGCAGGTGATTCTCACCAACTCAGAAAAGGCGACGAAAGCGCGGAAGATGATTGTTGAACTATTGCTCGCTTCCTGTCCAAACTCCAAGACGCTGCAAGACATGGCTGCAAATATGGGTATCAACAGGGTTCGTTTCAAGATAAAGGATAGGGGCTGTATTCTCTGCGGGCGCTGCGTGCGCTATTGCAGGGAACAGATGAAATCTGGTGGTATCGGGTTTATTGGCCGCGGTACCTCACGGAGGGTAGGAACCGCTTTTGACATTACTCCCGAAGAGTGCCGCAATTGTGGTGGTTGCGAGTGGATATGTCCAGTTTGCGAACAAGCCTGTACAGCAGGGAACCTCATCGACGGTCTCTGCGGAGGATGTCAGAATCTTGCACCTGTGGAGACCTGTCTTATATGTACAGGATGTTCGGAGAGTGTTGGTCCACAGGGCCATAAAGTCTACTAGTAATAAAAGTGCAACCAAGAAATAAAGCGATCGGGAAAAAGATAAAAGGAGGCTAGACATGACACTGACTAGGTATAACGCAACGGCTGCTACATTGGCTAAGAACAGGACTGGTGGCGACTGGTGCCCGATAAGTGGAATGTGCGTCACCTGTGTGGAAGGCTGTATCGGTATGTGTGAAATTGGTAAGAGCGCATACCGCGGGCACGAGGTTATTTACCCACAGCCATTCGGTATTATTACTACTGCCTCCCAAAAGGCTTACCCCATTGACCTGTCCCACTTCAACATAATGGGAAGAGTAGTTGGTGCTTTCGGCATTGAGGAAGACTCAGACAAGGCCATCTTTCCAAATGTTGATCTTGAGACAAGGCTGGGGCAGGATGGGGGAATCAGGTTACGCCTGCCAATTGTCATTCCTGGTTTGGGTTCTACCAATATCGCCAAGCAGAACTGGGAAGGTCTGGCGATTGGAGCCGCACTGACAGGCACAATACTTACCATCGGAGAGAATGTGTGTGGAATGGATGCCGACTCAAAGATAGAGAAGGGGAAAATTATTCATTCACCTGACCTTGAGAGGCGTGTAAAGCTCTATCAGGAATGGCAGCGTGATGGTTATGGTGCTATTGTTGTGCAGGCAAATGTTGAAGACGGTCGACTTGGTGTACTAGAGTACGCCATAGAGAAACTCAGAGTTGATGCGGTGGAATTGAAATGGGGACAAGGAGCCAAGGATATAGGTGGTGAGGTCAAAATCAAGAGCCTTGAGAAGGCACAACTCCTTAAGAGGAGAGGCTACATTGTCCTTCCTGATCCGCTTGATCCCGCTACTGTAGATGATTTTGAGAAAGGCGGTTTCACTGAGTTTGAAAGACACTCACGTGTTGGTATGGTCACCAAAGAGGGCTTTCTTGAGACTGTCGCTCAATTGAGGAAGGCTGGCGCAAAATATATATCGCTGAAGACTGGTGCCTACAGACCTGCAGACCTTGCGCGTGCCATCAAGTTCTCCTCCATGGCAAAGATCGACTATATCACCGTTGATGCTGCCGGTGGTGGCACGGGCATGAGTCCGTGGCGTATGATGAATGAGTGGGGCGTGCCCGGTGTAGAACTATGGTCGCTGCTCTATAAATATTGTAATCGTTTGGCCCAGAAAGGCGAATATGTGCCTGACATTGTAATTGCAGGTGGATTTGTTTTGGAAGACCAGATGTTTAAGGGCTTGGCACTAGGTTCTCCCTATGTGAAAGCAATAGGCATGGCAAGAGCACCTCTTGCTGCGGTTATGGTTGCTAAGACTATCGGTGAATCTATAACCAGTGGACAACTTCCTGTTTATCTGCAGCGATTTGGCAAAACCAGGGAAGCTGTCTTTGTTACTGCTGAGGAGCTGAAAAGAGAGTATGGCAAGGATTACGAGAGAATTCCAACTTCGGCTATTGGGCTCTACACTTACTATGAGCGGCTTGCCCAGGGACTACGCCAACTCATGGCTGGAAGCCGAAAATTTGCCCTCAAGTTCCTTGAACGTGGCGATATCGTTGCTCTCACTAATGAGGCGGCGGAGGTCTCTGGCATACCCCATGTAATGGAGGCGGATATGGAGGAAGCGGAGGAGATTCTGGGATAATTGTGAACCGTGGGCAGGAGATGGCGACACTCGGCTCAGTCGAGTTGCAAGCTCGTTTAAGGAGGTAGAAATGGCACACGTGCGCATCGGGGATTATGAAGTAATATCTTATACGGAAACACCGGAATGCAGTCTCAGGCTGCTAAAGCTGGCCAAGGACAAGTTTGTCCATCTGCATCACCATCATAAGACCACACAAATCTACTTCGTCCTAGAAGGGACTGCCAGAGTGACAGTGGATGACAAGTTGGTAGTACTCAAGCCTCACCAAATTTTGAGGGTTCCTATTGATGCTCTCCATAGCATCCGAACCGATGATGAAGCCGTGGTGCTAAGCATCTCCGTACCGCCGTTAGAGGCCTCTGACCAGCATGTGGCCACAGAACATCGAGAGGCATAGCCGAGATGAGAGCCTTCCGTAAAGCTCCTTAGAGCGTGCTGGTAATTATGTAGGTCCTTGGTTGGCACACTAGATTCACTGGATAATAAAGCATCTACTTAGTTATTCAGAATTCTTATAGGCCAAGAGGGTAAATGCTTGCCGAAATTGATGTGGCGATTATTGGGGCTGGAGTAGTCGGCCTGGCTACAGCTGATGAAATCGCCCAACGAAAAAAAGAAGTGTTCGTCTTCGAAAAGAACCACAGCTTCGGACTTGAGACCAGCAGCAGGAATAGTGAAGTTATCCACGCCGGCATTTACTACCCTGAAGATTCTTTGAAAACAAAGCTTTGTGTTGAAGGGAAAAGCTTGCTTTACGAGCTTTGTGAAATGAGCGGTATCGCCCACAAAAAGCTGGGAAAGCTTATCGTGGCAGCAAACGAAAATGAAGCGACACAGCTTGAAAAGCTTTACAAGCAGGGGAGAAAGAATGGCGTAAATGATTTGATGCTTCTTTCTCAAGCAGAACTCAAAAAGGTTGAACCAAATATTGAAGCTAGAGCGGGGCTATTATCTCCTTCCACCGGAATTCTCGATTCCTACTCTTTACTGAAGTTTCTTTACAACCAAGCGAGGGAAAGGGGAGTCGAGTTTGCCTTCAATACTGAGATAATAGGAATAGAGAAAGCAGGGGCAAGGTATAAAGTTCAAATAAGGGGTCAAGATGGGATTTCTGCTTTTGTTGCCCGTGTTGTGGTGAACTCGGCTGGTTTGAACTCCGACAAGGTAGCCCAGCTTGCCGGGATGGACATAGCTAAAGCAGGTTATGAGCTCCATTACTGCAAAGGCGAATACTTCAGTCTAGGTTCAAAATATCGAAATCTTGTAAGCAAGCTCATCTACCCTACCCCCGAGCAGGCTGGACATGGAATTCACGTGACCCCGGGCCTTGATGGTAGGTTGCGGCTTGGCCCCAACGCTCGCTATGTTGAGGCAATAGATTATAGTGTTAATGAGACCCAGAAAGAAACTTTCTATGATTCAGCCAAAAGATTCTTCCCACTTGTTGAACCTGAGGATTTAGCTCCCGAATTTGCTGGCATAAGGCCTAAGCTTCAAGCGCCAGGAGAAGCCTTCCGTGATTTCGTCATTGCCCATGAGGAGAAAATGGGCTTTCCGGGCTTGATAAATCTAATCGGTATAGAATCCCCGGGACTCACCGCCTCCCCCGCCATTGCAAGATATGTGGGTAAAGTGGTGAGGGAACTCCTTGACTGAACTGGTTACGAATGGAGGCTGTGGCTATAAAGGCATTGTCTTGGAAGATCGTATTGGTAACGGAAGTTGCGTATATACTGAATTTAATGTAAAATACCTGAAGTGAGAGCTGGTATCCCGCCTAGCTGGGAAGCATCCAAACAAAGTCCCCACATTAGCAATATTAAAATAATGTCGTAATTTGAGGTCTCTTCATGAGTTGGATAGGTGGCATTTTCAACAAGGTCAATATGGGTCAAGACGAGTTAAGAAGAGAACTGGCTCTTATGACGGAAACTGCATGTCCAATGAGTGAATCCACAGATGCTGTTTATCCATGGTCTATCAGCTCCATTCTAGAGGATACGAATGACAGGGCTCTCGTCCAAGTATCTCTCCCTGTCGAAGGAATGTCCCCAGAACACCATTGTACGGATTACCAGGAGAAGCTGGTCTTAATATATGATGGCCATCTTTACAATCTTGAAAGCATAGTGTCCAGGCTTCCTCAAGTCCATCACACAGCAAAGGAAATGGTTTCCGAGCCCTTAGTCCATTTGCTGGCAGAACTGCCTGGCGACTTGGAAGAAAAGGTCAGGGGAGCTTTAACTGACCTGGACGGCGATTATGCCTTGGCAGTTAGCGATGCTGACCAAATAGTGATATCGCGCAATTCTTTAGGTACAAAACCACTTTACTTTGCTGAAAATAATAAGTTCTCAGCCTTCGCCTCTAACAAGAAACCTCTGTGGAAGATAGGCTTGAGTGAAGTCAGGCCTCTCCGGGCTGGTATGCTCGCTATTCTTAACCCCCAGGGGGTTATGGTGGAAGAGGCTTTGCCTTACGACAAGGGAAAAATCGATATAAGAAATATGTCGCAAGCTGTGAATTGTTACCAGGAGGCCTTGTGTTCAGCGGTGAGAAAAAGACTGACTGAGGTGAACCACACAGCTAAAGTGGGTGTGCTACTCTCGGGAGGTGTCGATAGCTGTCTGATAGCCAAGCTAGTGCATGATATTGCCTCTGATTCGGGGATAGAAGTTGTTGCATATACCGTGGGCTTGCTTGGTTCACCGGACGTGAGCTTTGCCCAAGAATTTGCCGAAGAGATTGGTGTTGAGCAGAAGACGAGGATATTGAACGTCGATGAGGTGTCGGAATACATTCCCAAAGTTATTGAAGCGGTTGAGGATGGGGACTTCGTTCAAGTTGAAGCCGGCATTGGCATCTATGCCGCAATAGATATGGCTGTCCAAGATGGCATCGGAGTGCTTTTCTCCGGCCAGGGGCCTGATGAGCTATGGGGAGGTTACAACTGGTATCCTGAGGTTCTGGGCAGGGATGGTCGTCAGGAGCTTTGCCGCAGGATGTGGGACGATTTCACCAGAGCCGATGTGGAGACCTTGGACAGAGAAAACAAAATAGCCATGGCACATGGCATTGAGATGTTCTTCCCTTATTTAGATACCGAAGTGGTAGATGTAGCTATGAGCGTGGCATCCGAATTGAAAGTTACCTCTAAGGGCGATAACCTGGGGAAACATCCACACCGCCACTTGGCTGAAGTAATAGGTATTTCTGATAAGTATGCCAGTAGAGAGAAGATTGCTGCTCAGCATGGCACCAATATCCACGGCGTCTTAGATGAGATAGCCAGGAAGAATAGATTTGATCCTGAACTGGTTAAAGATATAGGTTATAGAAACGAGGAAATTACCACTGCGAAACTGGGCAGTTCCTCAAGGTATGGCTACCGCTATGACGAGAAAAGGCTCTGGCAAGTCCCGCAGCATGTACAGCTCTTTCTGCATACCCAAGCATATAGGAAAGGCCTGCTCAACAAGTCAGTTAGGGATAGGGTAGGGTATTTCCTGGAAAAGTCGGGATTTTCCTCTTAATTCGCCGACATATTATCGTTGGTGTTCAAATTATTGGCTAGGGACCTGGCCTGGCTAGTTGACATAATGTTTTCATTATTGCCTTAACGATCTGGCTTAGGTATAGGATGGTAGGTACTGGGGGTCTCTTCTGTATATTCATCGGAGGTATGAACATAGCGGGTGATGCCATCTAAGGACTCGTGACTAAAGAGAACCTGAAGGGGAACCGGATTGGCAGCTTCCTCAATCAGATAGGTGGCAAAGCAATGCCTCAGGGTTTGAGGGGTTGCCTTGATTGGCAACCCGCATCTTTCTGCATACCTGGTGACAATTCTTTGGATAGACCTCGGTGTCAGTCGCATTTTTTCGCCGCTTCTCCGGGAATCTATCTTACCACTATGGCGAATAAAAAGCGGCTCAAAATGGTCTCGGCGCGATTGCATGTAGCACCCAATCCATTGTGCAACTGTGCCTGATAGAAATAATATTCGTATCTTATTTCCTTTGCCTTTGAGACCAAGTTGTTTCCGCTCTAAGTGCACCTGGTCACGGTTTAGACTGACTAATTCCGATACTCTTAAACCCGTGTTGAACAGTATTTCCAGAATAGCTTTATCGCGGAGTTCCATAATATTTGCCCCGGGGGATGGCGCTTCAATTAACCTGATTAAATCTTTGAAGTCGGGCACTTGAGGCCGTTTCGGGGCAGCCTTCAGGTTTTCGACTGCTTCGGGCGCTAAAGGGCAGGGATAGTCGATACCGATTAAGTAGCGCAGGTAAACTCGGAGTCCTATCAATTTGTAGTTTATGGTGCACGGTGCAGGTTGCTTGTCACTATGATTGCCTGGCTTCGCTGTCTTTCCACCGCGCGAGGCAAGGTATGCTTTATAGGAGGTGATAGTCTGCTTGTTGATTCTGTCGAAGGGAATGTGGCTCTCGTGCAGAAAGCGACTGAAAACTTCCAGGTATCCCTTGTAGTTGCGAACTGTCAATGGAGAATAATGGCTGGCCTGTAGGCTGGCCAGAAAGTCATCGATATGTGGTAACATCTTCAATCGCTCCCATCTCCTTATGGTCTGCTAATTATGCCTTACTGCCCGCTGCGGCAGGTAAACTCTATGGCTTGCTTCTCGTCCGACACCAGTAAAATCCTGCAATCAGTCAAGACCTGCAAATTCCACCATAGTTTATAAACAGAAGTATCACCTATCTCTATGAACAAAGGCGCATGGCCATCCTTATGGATGCCCAAATCGGCACGTCCCTGGCTGAGGAAAGGCTCGGGAATTACCTGGAAACCCTGATTTGCAAAGTATTCAGTAACAACATCCATCATTTTTCTATGCCAGACGCCACCGTGACGTGCGGATTTCTTGATGCCCCGCTTTTCTGTCAAATCATCCCACAGGTCATGCCCATCTCTGGCAATCAACTCCTTTGCTGTAATTCTGCCGGTGATAATTAAGAGGGCGATTTTCCGGAAAGTATATCTGCAGTCGTCACAGCCTGGCACCTTGCCTATGACCGTTTGTTCAATGACTCTCTCCAGCCACTCAATTTCACGATTGATAGCCTCTTCGACAACATGCCAAGGCAACCCCATCTCCGAAGATTTTCTATTTTCACTTGACATAAGAGTTATGCCTGCCTGTTTTTGCTATGAAAAGCTTTGTGGACCTCTTTCAGATGCCTGTTGGTGACATGGGTATAAACCTGGGTTGTCCTGATGCTCTCATGGCCCAGCATTTCCTGGACGGAGCGGATGTCGGCACCACTTATGAGCAGGTCCGTGGCAAAGGAATGCCTCAGAGTGTGGGGGGTGGCCTCGATGGGCAAGCCAGCTCTTTTTGCATACCTGGCAACAATATTTTGGATGGACCTTGCAGTTAATCGCATTCTTTCACCGTTGTTGCGGTCGTCTACCTTGCCGCTATGGCGAATAAACAGCGGCTTGAAACGGTCCTGTCGCGACCGCAGGTAGCGCTCAATCCATTGTGCGGCAGTATCTGATAGAAAGACGACCCGTAACTTGTTTCCCTTGCCCTTGACGCCAAATTCTTTGCGCTCTAAGTCTACCTGGTCGCGATTAAGGTTAACTAATTCTGACACCCTTAATCCTGTGCTGAATAGGGTTTCCAGGATAGTCCTATCCCGCAGGCCTCTTATGTTTGATATTTGCGGGCTGTTTAGCAGCCTCTCCATCTGCCCCGGGTTTAAGAAGGCAGGGGAACGGGAGCCCTGCTTGGGAAGCTCTATCTTGTCAGGGGACAGGGTGGCTATGTCGCGCTGGACCAGGAGATAGCGTAAAAAAGCTCTCAACGCAATGATGTGGTAGCTCTGGGTGATGCGCTGCAGTGGCAGGCCATCGCGGGCCCGCAGGTGGGCCAAGTATAACCTGTACCTTCTGATAAGCTCCAGGTTTATCTCTTCGGGCTTTGTAGCAGGGGAATTCTCGGTGAGCCAGTTGTGGAAACGCTTCAAATAACGTCGGTAGTCTCGAATGGTAAAAGGAGAGCAGCCTTTCTGGATTTCCAGGTATTCTAAAAAATCGGCGATCAATAATCCTAGGGTCATCTTTGATTCTTATGTTCGATAAATTGTATATGTGCGCATAAGGTACATTCTGCGAATACACCCCATGTTAATACTTTTTCATCCTCCTGTCAAGTGCTTGGTTGTCTTCAATGTAAAAATGGTGATTCTCGTCTGTAAAGCAAAAAGACGTGTGCAAGATGTTGAAAGGACCTAGGTGCTTATCCCGGCCATCGACAAATAAATAACCAAGGGGGAGCATCCGGAAACCTCAGGCCCCTACTCTGAAATGCTGATAGACTATGATGAAGAGATGAAAGCCGGAGCATTTCCCACCAACCATTTGTTTTCCCTTTCACTGGCCCCGATTTTGGCTCATTAAAGGACTCAGCGCCCGGGCAGGCCTGCCCCAAAAGGTCGACCAGTCAAACAAGCCCCTCAAAACAGAGGTAGGTGCTAAGATGTATCTTTGTCCCTTTCATGCCCGTAAAATCGCCTCTCAGAGCGAGTTTTGAAGTCTTTTGGCGTTACATCAAGTTCTTATCCCAAAAACCAGCGGTGGAGGTTGAGCTCCGTAACAAGTCAAGGTGCCAAAAGAAAAATCCCGTTACTTGGTTGAGCCTCGGCGCCTTTATTAAGCTAAACCGAGTGGGACGATTTGCCAACCGGTTTTCATCATTCACTACCTTAGGCGCTGTAAGGCAAAGCTTCTTGCTCTCGTCTTCGTCATCCAATATACTAACCTAGAGAATTCGCTATGGAAAGGTATTGCACATGAGCGTAAAAGCCCTGGAAGGGATAAAGGTGCTCGAATATTGTCAGATGGTAGCTGGGCCTTATTGCACCAAGATGCTGGCTGACTTGGGTGCCGAGGTAATCAAGGTCGAAATGCCGGGGGTTGGCGATGAGTCCCGAAAAAGGGCACCCTTCCTTAATGATATCCCTCACCCTGAACGAAGCGGGCTTTTCCTTTATCTTAATACTAACAAGTTGGGGATCACCTTGAACATCGAAAACCCCACAGGGAAGAAAATCTTTATGGAATTGGCAAAGGAAAGCGATGTTCTGGTAGAGGATACTCCCCCACAGACGATTAGAAAACCATGGCTGGACTACCAATCCCTAAAGACAATCAACCCTAGATTGATTATGACCTCGATTACTCCCTTTGGTCAGACAGGACCTTATAGCAACTATAAGGCCTACCACCTTAACACCTTTCATAGTGGTGGGGAAGGCTATCTCACACCAGCCTGGATGGGAACTGGGCATCTTCACCGCCCCCCACTGAACGAAGGCAAATATGTAGGCGAGTATGAAAGTGGCATAAGTGCTGCAGTGGCTACATTGGGGGCTCTTTACCGCCAGAAGCTCTCCGGCCTGGGACAGAGCATAGACATCTCCAAACAGCAAGCCCTAATAGCTTTAAACCCGCGGGAATTGGCCTGCTACCCTAACGAGGGATGGCTGGCCAGCCGGGCTACGCGAACGTTGCGCTTCGGGGGCATCATACGGTGCAAAGATGGCTATATGGAACTGGACCTTTACGAAGAGCACGAATGGCAAGGACTTGTGGCCTTAATGGGAAGCCCCGAGTGGGCAAGAGATGAGAGATTCAAGGACCGACTGTCTCGGGCGAAGCATGGCCTTGAGCTGAACCAGCTCATAGGAGAATGGATGAAGCATCGTAGCAAAGAGGAAATTTATCATAAGGGGCAGGCGCTGGGATGTCCCGTTGCCCCTTATAACACAACGAAGGAAGTGCTGGATTCAGAACAAATGAGGGCGAGGGGGTTCTTTGTGGAAATTGAGCACCCGGAGGCAGGTAAATGCACGTACCCTTCGGCACCTTATAGGTTCTCTAGAACACCATGGAAAGCTAGTCGTCCCGCACCCCTACTTGGTCAACACAATGAGGAGGTCTATTGTAGGCGTCTCGGTTATAGTAAACAAGAATTGACACAGCTAAGAGAGGCTGGGGTCATTTAGGAGTTGAAAGCTATGGATGCCCTGACAGGTGTGAGGATTATCGATTTTTCCTGGGCTTATGCCGGGCCATATGCTACGGAGCTCCTGGCACTCATGGGGGCAGAAGTTATCAAGGTGGAGAGTAGGAAGCGGCCCTGTATAACCAGAAGACAACCAAACCCTGTAACTGGCCAGCCATATGATATAGATGATTGTCCCTACTTTAAAGACCTTAATATGAATAAACTGGGCGTGGCGCTGGATCTCAGCCAGCCAGAATCAACTGAGCTGGCGAAAAGGCTGGTCGGGATAAGCGATGTGGTGGTGGAGAGCTTCACGCCCGGGGTCATGAGTAAGTTAGGACTGGACTACGAAGCATTAAGCTTGGTCAACCCCAGCATTATTATGCTTTCTATCTCCACCAATGGAAGCACAGGCCCTGAGGCAAGATATGCCGGTTATGCCCCCATGTTTAATGCCACCTCTGGATTAGGCGAGATGACAGGTTATCCTGATGGTCCACCAACTGTAATGAGAATCACCATCGATAATCTGGTTGCCCATCTTAATGCTTTTGCTATCCTTGCTGCCCTGATTTACCGACAGGAGACAGGGGAAGGACAATACATCGATGCCTCTGCCCAGGAGGCCATAGCCTGCCTTATCGGCGATTCAATCATGGATTACACTATGAACAGAAGAGTGCAATCCCGAGACGCAAATCGCAATGCAATTATGGCTCCCCATAATTGCTACCGCTGCCTGGGTGAAGATAGATGGATCAGTATTGCCATTTCCACCGACAAAGAATGGCAATCTCTGTGTCAAGTCATGGGAAACTCAGCATGGAGCAAGGAGGCAAGGTTCTCCGACATTTATAACCGGTGGCAAAATCAAGAGGAATTAGATAAACTGCTGGAAAGCTGGACGATCAATTATAGCAATTATGACTTGATGCACATGCTTCAAAAGGCAGGAGTGGCTGCAGTGTCCTCCTTCACAAGCGAGGACTTGTTCACCGACCCGCACTTAGCCGAGCGGGAGTTTTCGCAGCTTGTCGATCGCAGGGCAGGAAAATACATGATGGTCGCCCCACCCTGGAAGCTCTCAGCTACCCCGGCCAGAATTGTCCGAGATGCCCCTTCGCTTGGCGAGCATAGTGAATATGTCTTTGGCAAGCTTCTGGGCATGCCCCATGAGGAAATCAATAGATTGCAGGAAGAAGGAATTTTGCACTAGGTCAAGAAGCTCGGAATTACAATCACATGTTCAGTGAGGTAACAAGACAAAATATTGCCAAATTGTTAGCTGAACTGCCAAATGGTGTTGAACTAGTGGCAGCAGCAAAAACAAGAACACCTGAGGAAGTTTTGGAAGTTGTTCAGGCGGGAGTAAAAATTATTGGAGAAAATTATGTCAAGGAAGCAAAAAGAGCACATGAACTGGTGGGAAAGAGGGCGAAATGGCATTTTATTGGGACCCTTCAAAAGCATAATGTGAGGACAAAAGTGCTGGAAATGTTTGACATGATAGAAACCGTTGATTCTTTAGAAATAGCAAGGGAAATTGATAAAAGGTGTGCTCAAATTGGCAAAATGATGCCAATATTAATTGAGGTAAACAGTGGCCGAGAGCCACAGAAATCAGGCATACTCCCAGAAGATGTGGAACAATCAATAAGAGAAATATCCAGTCTTAGAAATATCAAAGTCATGGGTCTTATGACTATGGGACCTCGTTTTGGAAACCCTGAGGATTCCAGGCCTTATTTTGTAGAGACAAGAAGGATATTTGAAAAAATTAAGAGGCAGGAGTTACCCAATGTGGAGATGAGATATCTTTCAATGGGTATGACCAATTCCTATAAGGTTGCTTTAGAGGAGGGTGCCAATATAGTTAGAATAGGCACTAAGATATTTGGCGAGAGAGCACGTTCTTCATAATTCAATCACCAGCCTGCTCTTAGTCCCTCTTTCTTCACCTCGTTGTCGTAAAACAATTGTAATTTTCATTTTCTACCAGGAGACCGAGCTCAATTACACTATCTGACTAACTCCCCTAAATAGCAAGCTATTTTATTTAGAAGATTGTCCACTCCCCATCCTTTGGCGGCGGAGATGAGAGCAATACCCTCGCTCGGCAACGCGATTTCTTCTTCCAAGTAAGGGATAGAAGCTAATGCTTTCAGCTCGGCTTCACTGTTTAGAACTAAGTCTAGCTTGTTGAATACTGTAATTTTGGGCTTATTTTCGAGATTCAGCTCGCTGAGTATCTTTTCTACTGTGAGACATTGGTTAGCAGCATTTTTGTGGGTTATGTCAACTAGATGTAGAAGCAAATCAGCCTCATCCAGTTCCTCTAAAGTAGCCCGGAAGGCAGCAATAATTGAAGGCGGCAGTTTATGAATAAAGCCAACGGTATCAGTTATGAGGAACTGTTGCCTGGTGGGTAGAGTTAACCGTCGAGTGACGGGGTCCAAAGTAGAAAAGAGTTTATCTTCCACATCCACACTGGCTTTGCTTAAAGCGTTAAACAGAGTGCTCTTACCCGCATTAGTATAGCCCACGAGGGCTACGACGGCTGTACCCCTCTCCTTACGGCGCCTTCTATAAAGGGCTCGATGCTTCCGTACACTTTCTATTTTGTGCTCAAGGAGATTGATACGCTTATGGATAAGACGCCGATCGGTTTCCAATTGTGCTTCTCCAGGCCCCCTGGTACCGATGCCAGCGCCAAGTCGTTCTAAATGGCGCCATTGCCCCACAAGCCGGGGCAGAAGATATTGGTGCTGGGCTAGTTCAACCTGGAGTTTTCCTTCATGAGTTCGAGCTTTTCGGGCAAATATGTGTAAAATCAGAGCGGTGCGGTCAAGGACTTTGACTCCCAGTGCCTCTTCGAGATTCCTTTGTTGCCTCGGCGAAAGCTCATCATCAAAGATCACTGTATCATAGGGGGTTTGTTCCTTCAGGTTGATTAGCTCCTCAATTTTACCCTTACCTACATAATAGGTAGGCGAAGGCGCGTCCAGCTTTTGAGTTAACATACCGACTACATTGGCGCCTGCTGTCTTAGTCAGATGGGATAGCTCTTGTAAGGAATCTGTGACTGGCCAATTGTGGTTAGAGGTCCTGCTTTGCACCCCTACTAGGAATACTTGTTCTATCTTAGCTCCAGTGGTAAAGAATCTCTGCTTTATTTGCTACTCCTGTGCCAAGATGATAAGCGATCTATCCCTTGTTCCAGACGGTCATCGGAAATGGTCAAGGAAAGCCTGATGTAACCTTCTCCCATCTTCCCGTAACCACTTCCCGGTGTTACAGCTATCCCAGCTTCATCCAGCAATTTCTTGGTAAAGTCCACGGATGTATATCCTTGGGGAACCTTAGCCCAGATATAAAAGGTTGCTTTAGGTATCCTGGCTTTTAGCCCTATTTCGTCAAGGACTTCCATCAGCTTATCACGGCGCCGTTGAAAAATAGCATTATGCGCAGCGATATTTTCCTGGGAGCCACGCAAAGCATTTATGGCAGCTTGCTGGATTGCCTGGGGAATACCTGAATCCAGATTGGATTTGACTTGAAATAAGGCCTCAACCATGCCAGCATTACCTACCACCATGCCTATTCGCCAACCTGTCATGTGGTACGTTTTGGACAAGGAGTGGAATTCTACACCTATTTTCTTTGCCCCTGCTGTCTGCATGAAGCTGGGTGGCTTGTAGCCATCAAAAGCAACTTCAGTATAAGGGGCATCATGGCAGATTGCCAAGTCATATTGTTGTGCGAAATGAACTGCCCTCTCAAAGAAATCGAGGTCAGCTATAGCTCCGGTGGGATTGTTGGGATAGTTAAGCCACATGAGCTTTGCTTTATTGGCTACCTTGGCTTGAATAGCTTTAAAATCGGGCAGAAAATCGTTTTCCTCCTTCAAGGGCATGAAGTAAGGCTCGCCACCAGCTAATATGGTACCCATGGAAAACGGCGGATAGCCCGGGTCAGGCACCAAAGCTAAGTCGCCAGGCTCGATAAAGCACAAAGCCATATGCCCAATCCCTTCCTTGGAGCCAATAAGCGGCAGCACTTCTTTATCAGGGTCCAAGGTAACGCCGAACCGTCTGCCATACCACTCAGCAATGGCCTGACGAAGTTCAGGCAAGCCAGCGGTTTCAGGATAACGATGGTTCGTAGGATCATGTGCTGCCTGACACATATATTCGATGATGTGAGACGGCGTGGGTGAATCAGGATCACCAATAGCAAAGCTGATTACGTCTTCTCCTCCAGCCCGAAGCTCAGCGATTTTCTGATTTATCTCCACGAAGAGGTATGGAGGCAATCTATTAAGTCGTTTGGCTAATTTCATCAGCTCTTTCCTTCAAGCCATTCTCCCCTGAAAACTTCCTTCACTGGACCAGCAAGCAATACTTCCCCTACCCTATCCCAGGACACGGTAAGAATACCCCCTTTTAGTATTATGTCAACTTGTTCACCTACATAATCCAATAGCTGGGCAGCCACAGCTACGGCGCAGGCACCACTCCCACAAGCTAGAGTTTCCCCAACACCTCGCTCCCACACTCTGGCTTCTATTTCCTCCTTGCTCAAAACCCTGGCTACCCCAAAATTAGTCCTATGGGGAAACATATGATGCCTCTCTACTTTAGGTCCTATTTCGGCCAAGGGAAAATCAGTAATTGACTGGGATGAAAAGCTCACTGCGTGGGGATTACCCATGGATAGAAGAGACAAGCTCAACTCTTTTCCGTCTATCACTAAAGGATAATTCAGTATTGGTATTATGTCAACTTCAGCCTTAAAGGGAATTTGCTCCGGTTGGAATTGGGGCATGCCCATATTTACCTCGACTCGGTTGACCTCATTTCCCGACATATAGGCTTTAACCTTTCTTATGCCTGCCAAGGTCTCTACCGATAGCTGATAGCCACTCACGCCTTTTTCAATGACATACTTGGCAAAACATCTCAGTCCATTGCCGCAAACCTCGGCTTCAGAACCGTCAGGGTTAAAAATGCGCATCTTTAAATCAGCGATGGTCGAATCCTGCACTAGGATCAAGCCATCAGCTCCTATGCCAAAGTGATGTTGGCATATATCTTGGGCTAACTCTGCCCAATTCCGTTCCATATTCATGGCGTTCACCAGGATGAAGTCGTTACCTGTAGCTTGTAACTTGGAGAATTTCATGATATGAATCCCTCTATTAATTTCCTAGCTTTTGCTCCTGCCTCGCTGGTATCAAACCAGTGAATTCTGCTATCGCTAAGGCGGAACCAAGCATATTGGTGACGCGCTAGTCGATGAGTTTCATATTTTATCTTATCAATGGCTAAGGGCAAAATCATCTCTCTTCGGAGAAACTGGCCTATTTGCTTGTAACCTATGCCTGACATAGAAGGTAAGGAAGGGTTATACCCTCTTTTAAATAGCTGTTCCACTTCCTCAACCAATCCCTTTTGTATCATTCTATCAACACGCCGATCAATTCTGCTATATAGCTCGCTTCTTTCTTGGGTTAAGCCGATGATGAGGATAGGGAAACTCGGTGCTTCTTTACGCTGCAATTGAGAGGGATACTGCCCCGTCGTGTGATAGATTTCGAGGGCTCTTATAATGCGACGAGTATTACCGGGGTTGATCTTTGCCGCTGCCACAGGGTCAAAATTATGCAACTCGTGATAAAGACTGTGGCTACCTTCTTGCTCTGCTCTGGCTTCTAACTGTCGTCTTAGCTTGTGGTTAGGTGGCACCTGAGGTATTCGCCATCCCTCTACCAAGGACCACACATAAAGACCGCTGCCCCCTACCAACAACGGTAATTTACCTTTCTGCTGTACGGCTTTCATCGCCTCGATAGCTAGTTCATGATACATAGCCAAGTTGAAATCTTCGTCAGGCTCAATTACATCGATAACATGGTGAGGAACTGATGCTCTCTCAGCCGAACTGGGCTTACTAGTGCCGATATTCATATAGCGGTAAACCTGGCGGCTATCAGCACCCACTACCTCTAGGGGAAACCATTGAGCCAGTTGCAGAGCAAGCTCGCTTTTCCCCACAGCAGTGGGTCCAACTATGGCAATAAGATATTTCATTGGGGGCTAAAGGGGCTTCCCCTTGATTTCAGCAGTTTGCTCAGCAATGCTCAAAAACTCCTCAGCTTTGAGGCTAGCTCCACCAACCAGGGCGCCATCGATTTCTGGCTGGGAAATGAACTCGGCAATATTCTGACTGGTAACACTGCCGCCATAAAGGATACGCAAATCTTGAGCTATACCCTTATTCCATAGCTTAGCCAGAGCGTCACGAATAAACTGGATAGTAGCTGCTGCCTGCTCGCCACTCGCCGCCCTGCCTGTGCCGATAGCCCAAACTGGCTCGTAGGCAATCACGAGATTTTTCGCTATGCTAAGAACGACAGGCTCTATACCACCCAGAGCTGCCGTTACTTGCCTATTAACTATCTCTTCTGTCTTGCCAGCTTCATTCTCTTCAAGCCTCTCTCCAACACACAAGATGGGTTTAAGCTTGTTAGCCAAAGCTATCTTCACCTTCTTGTTGACTATTTCATCAGTTTCTCCGAAATACCACCTCCTCTCAGAATGTCCCAGTATGACAAATTCACATAACTCGCTGAGCATTAACGGTGATATCTCACCGGTGTAAGCCCCTGCAGTCTCAAAATACATATTCTGAGCACCGAGCTTAATAGACGAATCTTGGAGCATCATATTTATGGCAACCAAAGACACGAACGGCGGGCAAAGTACTTTTTCAACTCCTTCTACCATATCCAGTTTATCAAGCATCTCGTAAACAAGCCTTTCAGCTTCAGTGACAGTAGTGTTCATTTTCCAGTTGCCGGCAATGAATGGAATCCGCATTTCATAACCTCCTATTATTTTTTATCTGACAAAACCTCCACACCCGGTAAGACAGCGCCTTCCAAAAACCTCAAGCTGGCACCACCTCCTGTGGAAACATGGGTCATCTTATCAGTAAATCCCATTTCCTGAACTATTTCAGCAGTCGAGCCACCCCCAATCACAGTGGTGGCATTGAGGCTGGATAGAAAACTAGCTAGTGACCTGGTTCCCTGAGCGAATTCGGGGATTTCATAGATCCCCATAGGCCCATTCCACATGATAGTATTGCATTTCCCCAATTCACGGCAAAAAAGCTCAATAGATTGAGGGCCAATATCTACGATTTGACTACTAGGTGGTATATTAGTTGTCGGCACTGCTCTAGTCGGGGCTCCGGCTCTGATTTCTTCCGCCACAACTACATCAATGGGTTGCAAGAATGGCACCTGCCATTGCTTAGCTTCCTGCAACAATTCCTTGGCCAAGCCCAGTTTATCTTCCTCCGTTGAAGAACGCCCTACCCCACATCCTTGCGCCTTCAAAAAAGTAGCGGCCATACCACCACCAACAAGCAACATGTCGACCTTCTTTAACATATTCTGCAGCAGGCTTATCTTATCGCTTACCTTAGCTCCACCTATCAGGCAGGCGAAGGGCCGCTCGGGATTATGCAAGAGCCTTCCCATGACCTCTAATTCTCTTCCCATTAAAAAGCCAGCTACCGATGGCAAATATTTAGCCACACCTACGGTAGAGGCATGAGCCCTGTGAGCAGTGCCGAAGGCATCATTAACATAAATATCAGCTAGCCCAGCTAGCTTCTGGGCAAAGTCGGGATCATTTGCTTCTTCTTCTGGATGAAAGCGCAGATTTTCCAAGAATAGAATATCGCCCTGTTTGAGGGCCCCTACTTTACTCTCTACTTCTGGACCCACACAATCAGGCGCTGTGCTGACAGGTAAGCCTATAAGCTGTGCCAACCTCTGCGCTATTGGTGTCATCTGCAATTCCTTAATCACTTTGCCTTTAGGCCGCCCTAGATGGGCGCAGAGGATTACCTTAGCTTTGTGGTCAACGAGATATTTTATGGTAGGTAGTGAAGCTCGGATGCGGCTATCATCGCTAATGGCCCCGGTATTTATATCTAGCGGAACATTAAAATCAACCCTGAGCAAAACCTTTTTGCCTCTAACTTCTATATCTTCAACAGTCCTTTTCGGCATTTCCTTCTCCTAGTATTCGCGTTCTGATAGAAAGCAAGCTATCTCACTAAGCGGGGCTTGCCTGGCTGTGTCAAGCCCAGTAGCATCAAGCTGTATTAAGGCTTTGTGATAATATTGCCCAGCCAGACTTTCAGCATAATCTCTGGAGCCTAGCTGGTCTAGAATTTTCATAACCCTGGTTATATCTTCGCCTTCGATAGATTTTTGAGAGTAAAGTTTCTCAAGCATCTCCCTTGCCTCCCCCTTGCTATTTTGCAGCCCATAAACCACAGGCAAGGTCTTCTTTCTCTGAGAGATATCGCTAGCAGATTTACCAGTACTCTCCTCCGTTCCCCAAATTCCCAATATGTCATCACGGACTTGATAGGCCACGCCCAGCGCTTCGCCGAACAAACGAAAGGAGTTCACCAACTTACTATCTGCGCTGCCCAAGTATGCTCCCAAAGAAGTCGCTGCGGCAATCAGGGCTGCTGTCTTTTTGGCTGCTATGTCAAGGTAATCCTCAATGGTGATGTCGAAACGCTTCTCATATTCAACATCTAGGTATTGCCCCTCGCAAAGCTCCAAACAAGCTTGGCTCAACATCTCAGTGGAACCGGCAATCTTTTCATCAGCTATCCCATTCTCCTTTAGCTTAAGCAACGCTAAATAAGCTAGGGTGAACATGGCATCGCCGGCGTTTATCGCTTGAGACTGACCCCATAGCTTCCATACAGTTGGACGGTGATGACGCTCATAGCTAGCATCTTCGATATCATCATGGATTAAAGAAAAATTGTGGATGAGCTCGACAGCTGCTGCAGCAGGCAATATCTGTGACGTGTCACCTCCCACTGCTTGACAACTAAGAAGGCAAAAAGTAGGACGGATAAATTTGCCTGCTGCTCTGCTAGAGGGATGTCCATGTTCATCCTGCCAGCCCATGTGGAATCGCAGCATATTACAAAGAGCTGAAGGACTGCAATCGATAACTTTTTCTAACTCAATTCGCACTGCGTCGTGATAAGATGTCAGGGATTCAGGCAAGCTATATTTGATGCCCATGAAAGCCAGTCCATATTAACGGCTAGGAAAACAGGTTGTCAACTAAGCTATCTGAGCCACGCTTAAATGTCGCCCCGATTGTTTTTACACCCTGCTGCCTAGAGTCCTTGTGGAAAGGGCCAAAAGTAGCCATAATATATAAGATAATTGCCAGCAGAAAGCTTGATGAAACTCTACCGGCGAGCTATAATTAGCACTTTGGTATTAAGAGTGCTAATCACAGGAGGTAAATAGATGAATTGTACAGTATGTGGAAATCCATTACTTTTTGATAGGGTCGTTTTCCATTGTTCCTGTGGTGCCTTTGTGCATGCCTACTGTTGGGATGAACATGTATTGAAAGCCCATCAACCATCCTTCGAGATGGGCAATGTCAATTTGGATGGCGAGTTTCAAGCAAGCGAGAGCAAAATAGAAGAACAGGTCTCAGAGGAACAGGTCTCAGAGGAACAGGTCTCAGAGGAACAGGTCTCAGAGGAACAGGTCTCAGAGGAGCAGGTCTCAGAGGAGCAACTCCCAGAGAAACAAAGCCCAGAGGAGCAAATAACACCTCTTTTAGAATAAAGGAGTATATAAATGCCTACTTACCAATATCGATGCCTGGACTGTAAACTGCAATTTGAGCTTAAGCAGAGCTATCATGATAAACCGGTTGCTGATTGCCCTTCATGCCATGGAATTGCCCGTCGCCTTTTTTCTCCGGTCCCCATCCTTTTTAAAGGGCCGGGCTTTTACATAACTGACTCCAGGGAAGAAAAGGAAGGAAGGGCTAATTCTGAAGGGTTAAGGAAGAATGAAATAAATAGTGGAGGCAGTGAGTCATGAAATGTCCCGTCTGTGGCAAAGAAGCCAGAGCCCACATTTATTACTGCGCCAAATGTGCTGTTTACGTGCATGAAAAATGCTGGCAAAAGCACGTAGCACAGGCCCACAAAGATTAGCTTGCCCTCTATTCTTATCATTCAGTACCTATATGCTATACTTGGTTTGATTGTCCCTGTAGCTCAGCTGGATAGAGCGGCTGCCTTCTAAGCAGCGGGTCGTGGGTTCGAATCCCGCCAGGGACGCCACAAATCCCGAAGCAGAACTAGACGGGCAGTTGCCTGCAAGGAAGCTGGTTGCGGGTTCGAATCTCTCACCGCCTGGCGACAAGGTGTCTCGCATTAGTTCTTGGACTCAAATTGGCTCTTTGCAGCTTTAATCTCGTAGTTTTGGTTGAACTGAACGAAACGATGAAATGTCAAACAGGCAAGTTCAAACACTTTCTAGAAGTTTGTTATGACATCCAGATCCTTATATACTGGTGTTCTCAATATGGTATGCTTGATTACCAAAAACAGTAGACAGAAAGACATGAGCTGATGAAGAGTTTTTCTTTGAAGAAGTCCTTGCTTATGTTGGTCACATGGGCCAGGGGAATCTTCACATTTGAAGAAGGCGCCCAAGGTAGAAGGAAGCAAAAGAAAGTATTCATAGTGGCAGGGATATTTTGCGCTCTGGTAATCAGCGCTATTGTCATCGGGGTTAGTGACAATATACCGGGGATAGTACTATGCTACCTAGCAACTATCGTTCTGGTTGTGGCATTAACACACACCTGGAGGAAAACGAAGAGGTTCTTAATTCTCTTGGTGGCCTCAGTGATTGGGTTCTTTGTCTTCGCTGTTCTGCACAATGCCTTTTACGCCCTGACCATACTCACCAACCATATTGCCGCATTAAGCCATTTGATGGAAGCTCTTCATGTTGTATTCTTCATCATTGCTATTTTCCTGTGTCCGGCCACCTTTCTGGTGGGGGCTGTGGGTAGCATAGTCTGCGCCATCATAGACCGGAGGAAACGGACAATCGGATAAGTCCAGGCCGTCTTAACAGTATGGCTTTCTGTGTGCGCCTGGCTCTTGCTGCCAATTCTAATTATTACCAGCAAAAGCAAATGGTATAATAATCAGCGGGGTAAGAATGCGTCTTTTAGCTTTGGACATCGGCGGCTTGACCCAAGACATACTGCTTTTTGACACTTCTCAGGCCATGGGGAATTGCGTCAAGATGGTAATGCCCTCACCCACCATAACATTATCCAATAAGATTGT
This sequence comes from uncultured Dehalococcoidales bacterium, assembly GCA_964638975.1. Taxonomy (GTDB): domain Bacteria; phylum Chloroflexota; class Dehalococcoidia; order GIF9; family AB-539-J10; genus RBG-13-51-36. The sequence goes on along the minus strand of CAZXAJ010000001.1, from coordinate 174,725 downwards.
AGCAGCAACAAGGGCACAGAGGAGTCTCTTTTTCACTGGTGTAAATATGGGAGGCGGCCCTTCGAAAAGGGCACTACTTAATCATCTTAAAGCTGGACTTGCAGCTTATGCGACCGCCGAAGCAGCAGCAACCTTTAGTGACGATATCGATGAAGTGGCCAAATGGGGAGTGAGAATCATCGGAGAAGGAGAAATGTCTCAGAACAAGGACACAGAAAGGATAGAGACGAGAGACCTTGACCTTACTGCCATAGAAAAAACACTGACAGCTTTTGATGTCGACCCCCATCTTGATGGCGTAGCAGTGGCCGTGCTTGACCATGGCGCAGCACCAGCGGGGGTTAGTGATCGCATATTTCGGTTTCAACATCTAAACCAAGTAATGAAGCTCCGAAGGGAGCTAATTGCCTTTGCGTATCTCGACAATGAGATTCCATCTTATCTCACCAGAATGAAAGCTGTGGTACAGAGCGTGAAGAAGCGTATTCCCATACTGGTAATGGATACTCCTATCGCTGCTGTTCTCGGATCACTCGAGGATAAAGAAGTAACATGCCATGCGCACAAACTGGTCATCAATGTGGGCAACTTCCACACACTGGCATTCCACCTACAGCATGATTCAGTTCTAGGATTTTTAGAACACCACACACATCATCTTACAAGGGACAAAATAGAGGATTTGGTCGTCAGGCTGGTTAAAGGCAAGCTCTCCCGTGAAGAAGTCTACAATGATGGTGGACATGGCTCCCTCATACTGGAAAGTAGGAAAGATATGCCTTTCGTCTCAGTAACTGGCCCTCAGAGGGCTTTGATGTCTGGCTCAAATCTCAAGCCCTATTTTGCTGCGCCCTACGGAGACATGATGCTGACCGGGTGTTTTGGTTTGGTGCGAGCTTTTGCTAAGCGCGTGGAAACGTGGGGCACAGATATACAGACGACTCTTAATAAGAATCTTTCTTGATCACATTTACACCCGAAAGTCCTCCCAGAACCTTTCTTGTAGTGGGAACATCCCGGCGTTCTCTGCAATCTCAAGCGGGGCAAATTCCAAGGGTGGTTTTATATATCCCTACCCTTTTCAGGCCTCAGGCTTACCTGTCACCTCTTGACAGTTGGTACGTTGACATCACAGACTAGTTATGGAGCAAGATCAACCATACCAAGCCCTCCCATCAGATGTTTATCTTCATCATACTCGCCAGAGTCCGTAAATTCAATTATGGCAAGTGAAACAGGTTCCTTTGTTTTTACCGATGTGCTTGGTTCGCTGATCATTCTCTGAGCTGTAGTAGCATGATGTCTATCTATTGATTTGGTTCCAGTCGACACAAATATTTGGAGCTAGAAGCCGTACACAGGCTGCGTACAAGGCGAAGGTAGCAATATCAAGCACCAGCGATAGATGGAATGGTGAACAAACGTCCATTTTGTTACTTTATTGTGGTTTCGCTGGAGTGATATGGCTATTCCGAGTCCTTGCTCCTACCATCCTCCCCTCAGATTTTCAACACATCCGTCTGCCCGATGGGCACAACCTAGGAAGATATCACCGAGTTTCATAATACTCGATTACTTTGTTGATGGCGCTGGCTGCCCGCCGGATGGAGGGGTAGAAGGGCAAGCCGCCCTCAGAGCACATTTGCTGTAACTTGAAGACCTTCTGGTAGCCTTCAGCACAGCAGATGGAGTGAGCCACTATGGCAGCAGGCTTGCCCACCTCTTTGGCAGCGCCGATTAATGTCTCGCCCAAGGCATCCAACACGTTTAGGTCGAGCAAGGAATAAGGTCCGATCTCAACACCCAGATGCAGGATGAGCAGGTCTATTCCTGTCCAGTTGCCCACCACCCTCACGGCGTGGCCCATTTCTGGGGGAATATTAATGATATCTGACATGTCCACAGGGTTTCTGAAAATATTGCCTGCCAATCTAGTGAACTTCTTAAGTTCTCTCTTGATTTCCTCAGGGAGAGGTGGCAAAACCAGCCCAGTCCCTGAGCAGTCGTCGGCTGCTTGAACCGTGGCTCCCCCTCCAAAGCCAATGACGGCCGCCCTTCTGCCGCTGGGTGACTTAACTAACAGCAATGCCAGTGCTATGTCCACACATTCATCAATATCATAAGCCTGAATAGCTCTGGCCTGCTTAGCGAGGCTGTCCCAGACCTCCTTGGAGCCGGATAGCGAACCAGTGTGGCACATAGCGGCTGCGCCACCAACTTCGCTCTGGCCTCCTTTGAACACTATCACTGGCTTGGCCTGGGCAGCCGCCTTGAGCGCTCGGAAGAATCGCTTCCCCTCTCTTGCGCCCTCGATGTAAGCAATGATGACCTTGGTTTCTGGGTCCTGTGCAAAATATTCCATGAGGTCGGCTTCGTTGAGGTCTGCGGCGTTGCCATAGCTAATTACCTTGCTCCAGCTAATGCCCCGCTGTATTGCCGCCCGCACTAGGTGAACAGAGTTGCCCCCGCTCTGACATAGTGCACCCACAGGCCCACTTTTGGCAGAGAGTCCAGTTGCAAAAGAAAGGTGCTCAGCAGGATGGTAAATCCCCATGCAGTTTGGGCCAAGGAGCCTGACGCCACTCTGGCGAGCTGTGCGCACCAGCTCCTGTTCCAGGTTACTCCCTATATCAGCCTCGCTCTCTCCAAAACCTGCAGTGAATAAAGTCGCCAACCTAACGCCCTTAGCGTCACAATCCCTGATTATTTCTATGCTGGCCTGAGCGGGAACATGGATGAAAGCGTAGTCCAACGCGCCCGGGATATCTTTGACAGAGGTGTAGGCCTTGATTCCCAACACCTCGCCACCATGGCGGTTCACAGGGTAGAGCCTGCCCTCAAATCCACCCTCCAGCAGTATTCTTAGCATAAACGTGCCACGAAGCTCGGCAGAGGCACCAATTACCGCTATTGACCTAGGATGGAAGAGAGAATCTAGCTCGCTGTAATCCACTTCAAGTAAAAGAAACTGTAGCTTCTTATTATCTGTTTTTTTAGCTAGTGCTGTCAATTCAAACATTCAAATCACAAGAAAGCTAGCCGGAAATATTTAAGATATGGCTCGGTTATTACTGCTGTAGAGAATGTTAAACTGGGCGGAGTAGTCAGATGGTGATATCCCCAAAAAGCAGCTGCGCATTTTCCGTGGCAGCCAGTACTGCAGCCATGATTATGATAGCTTGTTAAGGCGATTCGGGCTGGAAGCCTCAAGGTAGAACGATGAGACAAAGAGCAACTGCTTTGACAAAGTCCCAACTGCTCGATCAGCTTTGCGACCTGCTGATCCCAAGGCTGGAGAAACGTCTGGCAACGTGGGTGCCTTCAAAGCACAGGGCCCTGGGTTCGAATCACTCACGGCCCCGCTACTGAAACAAAAGTGGGACGGGTTGTCAGGAATCCCGTCCCATCTTATCGGCTTTAGGAGAATGGTTGGTCCAAATGTCGGGGGTGGCTAGCGAGGAAGTCCTGACGACATTGACAACTCCCTGGTTCGACCATACAGAAGTTCAAGGCGCAAACCTGATGCAAGATATCCAAAAGGAATATCATAGGAAAGCAATAAGGGCGGTGGATTATTTTCCGGTTCGATGCCAGCTGCCATAGTATGGAAAGCTGTAGAAAGAGCCATAGAGAATGTGGGCTACGAGAATTGAGATGGTACTGCCATAAAAGAGGCGATGGATAGCATCGTTGAGGGCATTGAAGGCTCAGTTCCTCGCTAGACAGTGTTCGAGGCAAGGCCAAAGAGGGACTTGAACTGAAAGAAAGAGCTTTAGAAGACTATCGTCGCAGTCTTGAGAGGCATAATGGTTACCAGTGCTGTTCTCACCTCTTAAGTACAGATTTAATTGTAAATAAAGCTGTGATAGAATTTCAGACACAGCCCCCAAAAAAGTGCAAAGGAGGTGCTAAACGCCGCAGTTAGAGGATTTGAGTGGTCCGTTTAATCCAAATCTAAAATTTGAGGATTTCTCCAAGGGTTTTCTGCTGAAGCTGATGAAGATAATGGTCTTTATTACATTATTAGGACTCTTGGTATCATAATTATCTGGGAATAATCTTCCCGCAGTGTTGTCCAGAGGTAGCTGGAGGGCCTTCAGGGAATCCAAAGCGGTATTTAACCCGATATCCCCTAAGCTAGCCTGAAGAAGATTAAACTAAAGCCTAAGTTGCATTACGGAAGACACCGGTTGAGCCTTTTGGTTGAAATGGACAAGCTGCGGGATGGGTCTTCTTCTCTATAACAAATTAGCACAATCTAAGCGGGGGTATTGAGCCCACCACCCTAAGGATTGTGAAAGGAGGACGACTCCAAATATGACTTCAGGAGGTGACTACGCATGATTAAAACAATTGAATTGGTCAAGAAGAAGCAGGGACTCTCGCTCGATGACTTTTCTAGGTACTGGAAGGAAACGTGGGCGCCATTGTTTTTGAGAGCGGTCCCAGGAGTCAGGAAATATGTGCAGAATGTTAGCCTGAGGTTATCTGACAAGGAACCAGCATACGATGGAATTGCTGAAGTTTGGTGGGATGACTTGCAAACGTTTCAGAACTCGGGGCAGAAGCTCCAATCTGAGGCTGGTGGCGAATTGAGCAATATCCTGGATGCATTCTTAGAACTCCGGCAACTCGTCATTGTCTTTGTTGAAGAAAGGGTCATCAAATAGGATATACTTCAGAAGAAAACCCACTGTCCAAAATGATAAATATCAATTGTGGAGGTCAGTGGTAAAAGAATTGCCACGTTTTGACGGAAAAGTTGACGTTGGTTGTGTGGGGTGTGTACTATCAGTGCTGGAATGGCCAGCGATTAGCGTTCGGCAGATAGGGTTCTTGAACAGCTCGCATGGAGGAGCAAAATGAGTGAGGAATTCAAACATCTTTTTTCCCCCATCAAGATTGGAAGCATGGTTGCCCCCAATAGAATAACGGCCACTGGTCATGTCACCAATCTGGATGACCCCCGTACCAGTCTACCTACCTCAAGGCAAATCGCTTACTGGGAGGCTAGAGCCAGAGGAGGTGTTGGCATCATAGGAACGCAAGTCTATTGTGTCCACCCTTCCTTTTTGTTGGGTGGTCAAGTGCCCTTTCGGCATCCCGACTTTGTGCCTAAATTCAAGGAGGTCGTTGACATTCTTCACGGCTATGGTTCGATGGTGACTTTACAACTAGACCATATGGGTGGCGCAGGTGACCTAATGCCGGATCCTGTACCCCTTTGGTCCGCCTCATCGGTATCCAGTCCCTTGAGCTGGCAGGTGCCTCATCCAATGGAGGTTGAAGAAATAAGAGACGTTATCGATTCCTATGCTTATGCAGCCGCCATGACTCGGGAGGCTGGCCTTGATGGCGTGGAAATACACTGCGGCCACGGTTATCTGCCCCAACAATTCCTTTCTCCCCTGTATAACTTACGGGAAGATGAGTATGGGGGAAGCTTTGAGAACCGATGCAGATTCATCCTTGAGCTGATTGATGCCGTGAGGAAAGCTGTTGGCCAGGACTATACTGTTGGGTTAAGGGTGAGTGGCCACGAGTTCTGGGACGGAGGATATGACATCGACTACATGACGAAGGTAGCCAAAATCCTGGCAGCGACTGGGAAACTGGACTACTTGAATGTTAGCTTGGGCGAGACAAGAACCTATCGCGTCACGGTACCCTCCATGTATTTTCCTCCCGGGTTCGCCGTCTATCTGGCTGCCGCCGTCAAGGAGATTGTGGATTTGCCCATTTTTTGCATAGGTAGGATTAACGACCCTGTCTTAGCTGAAACGATCTTGTCTAACAACCAAGCCGATGTTGTGGGAATGACGAGAGCAACTGTCTGCGACCCCGAGATGCCCAAAAAGGCCAGAGAGGGCAGGCTGGATGAAATCCGCCGTTGTATTGGCTGCTGTGAGTGCTTCCAGCGAGCAAGCGAAGAACGATTTTTCATGACTTGTGCCATAAATCCCACGGCAGGCCGAGAGCGGAGGTGGGGTGAGCTTAAGCCTGCGGAGGTCAAGAAAAGGGTGGTGGTGGTCGGAGGTGGACCGGCGGGGCTTGAGACAGCCAGGGTAGCAAGGGAGAGAGGCCATGAAGTTATCCTTTTGGACAAAAGCTCTGAACTCGGGGGACAGACAATCATCGCTTCCAAGTCTCCGGGCAGGGAGGAGCTGACAGAGCCTGCCCATTACTATACATACCAGATGAAGCTTTTGGGCGTTGATGTCAGACTTGAAACCGAGGCTACTCCGGAGCTGATTGAAGAGCTGGGTCCTGATGTCGTCATACTAGCTACCGGTTCTCTTCCTGCTAGGCCTAACATACCCGGAGTTGAGCAACCCAATGTGGTGGAATGCCGTGATGTTCTCTTGGACAGGGCAGAGCTTGGCCAGCGTGTGATAGTCGTTGCCGGAGAGCATCATATGCAGGGCATCAGTTGTGCCATCTTCCTGGCTAATAGGGGGAAGGAGGTGGAACTGATAAACGAAGAATTGCACCCGGGAATGAAGGCCGAGGATGGCACAGTGAGAACAGCCCTTCAAAAGTTTTATGACAGTGGTGGAAAAGTCACTCCGTCCACAGCACTACGAGCCATCGAGGGAAACACAGCGGTCATCTACAATGTCCTGACAGGAGACGAGCAGAGGATTTCCGATGTCGATTCTGTGGTGCTCTGCTATGGTGGGGTTCCCGATAACTCCCTTTATCGCAGCCTTAAAGAACGCTGGGGCAAGGAGCTTTATCAGGTAGGAGACTGCGTTTCACCGCGCCGCATTCAAGAGGCAGTCTACGACGGGGCTCGGGTGGGAAGGATGTTATGAAATGCGAAGCAGTCCTTTCTCGCAGAGGAAGCTAACCAGCTCGGCAGCAATGGTCTCCGGCTCGCCTATTAGTAATTTCTTCTCTCTCTGAGTGACTCCACCGGTCATGAGTAACCCCAGCTGCTTCGCTGCAGGGAGGCTAATATCAGGCTGAAACAGCTGCGTAGCCCTTGGCTTCGGTGGTGAGATGGACAAGACCTCTGTTTTTGAACCATGTGGACCTATTTCATCAGCGCTGAGGCCCAATGCCTTCAGGTCGTATTCCTCAATTACCTTCTTTTTGGCAGCCAACACAGAGCGCAGCTGAAGAGGTCTGGGCTTCGTAGAACCCATCTCTACTGTGAGCAAAACCGGTAGCCCGACTTCTACAATCTCCCTGGCTCCTTTATCTAGCTTGCGCTGTACTCGGAGCTTTTTCCCGTCGTCACCGGATTCTATTCCGACTACAGCCGAGACCAAGGGTATGCCCAAACTTCGCGCGATAACTGCCCCAACCTGCCCGCACTCGGTATCCAGCGCCTTCTGCCCGCAGAGAACAAGGTCACACTGAAGCTGAGCTATTACCCTAGCCAGTGCTATGGCCGTAGCATAACTATCAGCGCCGTCAAAGGATTCATCGCAGAGTATTAATCCCCTATCAGCGCCTATTGCAAGGCAATGGCGCAAAGCATCCTGTGCGGATGGTGGCCCCATCGACACCACAGTGACCTGACTTGGACCAGACTTTTCCTTGAGCCGAACAGCCTCCTCTACGGCAAACAAATCATAAGGATTCACAACCAGAGGCAAGTTCCACTTCTTGGTAGTAGTCCTGATGCGGTCTATTCCAATTGCACCCTCGGTATCAGGCACCTGCTTGATGCAAACCACTACGTTCAATCATAACCTCCGGAGGATTGTCGAAAATCGCTCAAGATCTCTTCTGCTCTATCAGCACTCCCGGAATCATTTATGGGAACACGTCTGATTTCTCTAGTGATAGCCGGCACCACTTCTCGAAGGTCCCCTACGATACCAACCTTCGCCAACTGGAATATGGGGGCATTTCGGTCAGTGTTGATGGCTACTATGGTATCTGAATTCCGCATTCCCATGATATGGTGTACCGCTCCAGATATGCCGCAGGCGATATAAAGTCTGGGAGCAACTGTCTTGCCTGACATGCCAATCAGCCTCTGCGAAGGCACCAAGCCGTCATCGACTGCCATACGAGAGGCAGCTATCGAGCCACCCAAGACCTCTGCAAGTTCTTCAATGAGCTGCACATTACCCGAACTGCCTACCCCTCGACCACAGGAAACAATGACCTCTGCTTCCTCAAGGGACACGGTCTTGGGATCCGCAGGGATGTAATCAATCACCTTGGCACAAGGCTCACTTGCATCGCAGGCAACAACAATCACTTCAGCCTTTCGAGTTCTGTCCGGCGATTTCGCTCTCATAGTCCCTGGTTTTACCGTAGCAATTTGAGACAACGAACTTGTGCTTGTAATAGTAGCCCATGCATTATCCCCGTAGACAGGCTTTGTTTGCAGTACACGGCCATCCTCACCAACATCCAAAAGAGTACAATCAGAGACCAAACTGGTTTTCAGGCCAGCAGACAGCCTGGGAGCCAAATCCTGCCCCATGGAGTCGGCGGCGAGCAAAACTATTATTGGACCTTGCTCCTCAATCAAGGACATAAGAATCTCAGCCAACGTCTCGTTGGCGTAAGGACCTTGCGGAGAGCTTTCCAGAAAATATACTTTGTCTGCCCCGTGGTGAGCGATGGGCTCTACTAGCTCCACAACACTGGCACTGGCCAGCACAGCACAAAGTTCGGCGTTGAGTTTGTTGGCAATCTCACGAGCGCCTCCCAGCAGTTCTACCGAGGCCCGCTTTAGCTCCCCTCCTGCTTGCTCCACCAGGACCCAGACCGCTCTCTTCTCTAACATAGGTCTATACTCCGATACAAGTTCGTGAGGGCAAAGCCCGAAAAACCATAGATAAAGGCTTATCCCCCATTCGCTATTTTGATCAGAACGCTCCCAGGCGCTCTTATTGTACCACAATGCCCTTGGTCAGACACGGACCGTTGAGGTGGGGTGTCAACAAGGGACACCACATTTTTCATGCTGTCAGCGGTCTTGCATAGTATCTTTGCTCATAGGCCAACGGTGGTAGGAAGCTGGGTCTTGCCTGCCGGCGCTGCCTGTTATAGAAGATCTCATTATAATCAGTAATTTCTCCTATAGACGCCAGTTTGGTCTTGTCCCCGGGATGAGAATAAGCTCCTGCTGGAGCATGCCCTAGAGACTCTCCATCGGCGCATTATCGTAACAGTTGCCCTTCCCGCTCATAGACATCTCTAGTCTTTCCGTCTCTTAGCTATTTATTATGTTACTATCTTGAGTAGCGCCTCTAGGGCCATGGGGTCCATAACGAATTCTCGCTAGTCCTATAAATTATGCCCTACCACTACTCCTCAGGCACGATCATGGGGGCCTCTCGCCAATCAGTCACACTAACTAACTTCCCGTCTCCTACCTGATATATTGCCACTTTGGTGTTGCCTCTATGGTCTTCCGGTGTATAAGTAATTCTACAAAGCCCATAAACATCGAAGTCCTGGATGCTGTCCAACGCCTCTTTTACTGCCGCACCATCCAGGTTCTCATAACCTACATTCTCTATGGCTCTCGTTATAGCTTCACATGCTATGGCTCCTACTACCCATCCGTGAAAATACTCATCCTCCCTCATCACTTCCCCATGATATTTCATCATGTTGTCCAGCATCAGCTTTATGCCTGGAACCTCTGTCTCATAAAACGATGGGAACGCCCTTGCTATAAGGTAACCTTCACTGGCAGCACCTGTCATCTCGATCACCCTTTCTCCCATTGATGATGCATGACCAGCAAATTGGATTTGGCCCAGAAGCCCTAACCTCTCAACATCTCTCAAGGCTGGCCCTGACGACGGAGCAAGGGCTTGGATGTAAACGAAATCTGCTCCACTCTCCGTTAGCCTTAGCAACTGAGTGGTAGCATCCAGGGTGACAAAGGGCACAGTCTCTGAGGGTAGGACTTCGAAGCCCAGGCTCTGAGCATATTTTGTACCTTCGTCCAGCACTTCATACGCCCATGCGGAATCCATGACTATAAAAGCGAACCTTGGGGACCTCTCCTCCTGCCAGTTTTCCATGAAGTACTCCATGACAGCAGCAGCTTGCTCGACGTTAGTTAGGGACTCGGTATAGCGCCAACCGGGTGGATAAACTACTTCCTGGGTTCCACCTCCCGCAATTGCAACAACATCGTCCTTTTCATAGTCTGGCGTAGTTAGGCCCTGAGTATCATTCGTATATATGAGTGGTATACCACGATCGACAAACCTTAGGTAGTGAGTGTACCACTGGGGAAATTGACGCATACTATCTGCCCACACTACCTCAATGTTCACCCCGGGGATGGCTTCCTGTTCATTAAAATATCTAATGTAATCCTGAAAAGCCTCCCCCGTTATTTGGACCGAGACACTGCCGGCGCCAGTGAAAGGATCTATATGTCCAACCTGCACCGTTTTCTGTTCTACAATTTGCGCAGGGCCACACGCAGCAAAGGAAAGCAGTAGCACCAATACTACCGCCGCAATCCCTAACCATTTTCCCTTTATCATTCTGCTCTCCATATTTGCACCTCCTTGTTTTCTCACTGTCTAAAAAACTCTTTTTGCTGGAGAGTAAGCACCAAATATTGATTACCGCCAGCACATTGTAACCTTTATTTTTATGAGGCTATTACCCCATTCCCACCACACATTGCCATTGCGTTGAAAACAAAAGGACTGCCAGCATCAGCTGGCAGTCCCAGGCTGTCTCTAAAACACTCACACCGTACCCATACCTCGTTTATCACCTCGAACAATTTCCGCCTGAGAAAATATCTCAGGCCATATTCTGTAGAGAACGAGTGAAGGTGATTGTATAGACCGAGTACCTTTTTTGTCAAGCGGTTGTTGCGATTGATCACGTGAGTAACATTGGGTGACATATTTTAGCAAGTTATCTTCAATTTACTGTATGTGAGCAAGATAATTAGTGATCAGTGACGACGATTTGAATCATAATCAAAAAGCCATGGCTTGCACGGCAAGTAACAGAAGCCTATAAGGATATTTGCAAAGCAAACTTGGATAATGTCACGATTACTCATAATGTTCAGTCATCAAGCCACTTCCACATTTACGTCGCTGTTTTGGTCTAGCGAATCGAAAGTCAGTTATGTTTTGTGTGAACTGGTTTCCATCTGGTAACATTCACTTATGAGATTGCGTGCTTTCGATCTCAACGACCCCATTCCTGAACTTAATGAGCCTCATGCCCTGGCCATTATCCGCCCTTGGATCGATGTCGGCAGCGTTGGAAGCTTGGTAGTCTCTCGTCTGGAGACTTATCTCGCGAGCAAGGAGCTGGCGAGGCTCGCGCGCCCAGGAGACTTCTTCGACCTGACCCGTTATCGGCCTACGCTCCACCGGAATGAGAACCAGATTCAGATTCAGATTCCCAATACCGTCGTCACTTACGGAAAACGGGAAAAACGGCACGATTTTCTTTTCCTCAGGCTCATGGAACCCCATATGCTAGCTGAAGAATACGTTGATTCCGTGCTAGAGCTACTTAAGGCATTTCGTGTCAAGAAGTACTGTCTCCTTGGTTCAATGTACGACATGTGCCCCTACACAAGGCCATTATTGGTGACCGGTGCAGCAACTACTTTAGACCTCCAAAACAAGCTGGCGGCAGCAAAGGTCGTACCTAGCGACTATCAGGGACCTACCACGATTCTCTACCTCATAGGACAAAAGGTGCTTCAGTTGGGCATGGATACTTTCAGCCTAATAGTACACATACCAAGTTATCTCACCATTGAGGAAGACTACAGAGGCGAGAGACGGCTAATGGAGATACTTTGCTCTCTTTACGATTTCACTATGACTGAAGAGGATGTGGAGAAAGCTAAGGAGCAAGAGGAGCAAGTGAGCCTCATAGCGGAAGAAATGATGTTACAGGAGCCAAGATTCAGGCTTATTCTGAAGCAACTGGAATCCAACTACGACTCCAGGGTTAAGGAAGGAAAGAAAGAGATACAGCTATCGCCTGAAGTCGAGCAATTCCTTAACAGCCTAGGTAGAAGATTTAGACAAGGCTAGTAGACTTTATGTCGTCAACGAAAACAGGAGACCCTGCTTATCCTTAATGATTGCACTTTCTAGCGTTTCGTTAAGCCCAACCCCAAATTATTCTTTAGGGTAGAATACCCTGTTATAATTGTGGGATAATAAACTTGGTAACTGGGCAATTTGAGACATTGGGAATGCTCTGAGGAGGGAAATGCGTTATAAGTGTGTTCCCTGCGGAATTGAATTCGACACAATAGAGCAGCTAGCCAGCCATAAACAACAGCACCAGGCCAGTTTACGAAGCTCCTCAGGAGTAATCTGCTTGGGCTGTGGGAAAAGCATCCCTCTGGAGCCATCTAAAGCTAGCTACAGCGGGCCACTCAGCTGCCATAACTGCCGACGGACAATGACCGTCGTCATAGAAGATGGTGAGGTAGTTATATCTCGTCTTGGTTAAGAAGGAAATGTGACTATTTGCCTATGTCCTGATTTGGGTGAAAATAGGTTTTCATGGCTTTATGGCGACGGTGCCATTTGTCGTTTAGGGTTCTTAAGTGATGATATTACCATAGGAACCGGCTGCCTCCTGAAATGAGGGAGAAATGGTGCTAAGAGAAGACTAAACGCAGAGGGAGGTGTGCTTATGTGAGAAGAAACAAAGGCGTTGAATCCCAAAAAGGTCCAGAAAATCGTGACGCGAAGTCTGTTACTCTAGATTTTTGGGGGTGAATTATATGAAAAAGAAGGAATGTTTGCTTTTTGGGGTAGTATTACTGGCATTGAGTTTGCTTGCTTATGGCTGCACAGTTGCTGAGGCTCCAGAAGCTAAGGCTCCAGAGGCTGAGGCTCCGGAGGTTGTCAGGCTCCAGCACTCACACTTCTATATGCCTGCCGATCCTACGACGGATTACTATGACCCTCAGGTGTGGTATATGGATGAAGTAGAGAAGCGCACTGAAGGACGTGTTGTCTTTGACCGCATGTGGGGTGGTTCCTTAACCGCACCAGGAGAGTCGGGTGCCCAACTGAAGGCAGGGCTGATCGATTTTACGATTATTAGCTCGTTATTCGTGCCCGGTGAAATGCCCTTGTTTGAGATAGATGGCGCATCGGTTTTCTCCCCAACAGATACCCGCATGGCAAACTTGGTCAAATGGCAATTATACGAGGAATTCCCTGAGCTTAGAGCTGAAATTGAGCAATACAACGCCGTGGGATTATTCGTTGGCGGAGCTGGGTCATATCAGATTATTGCTAACCGACCCCTAGCCACGCTTGAGGATTACAAAGGACTCAAAGTGGGAGTGGTTGGACGATTCATGCCCCGGTGGTACAGTTCAATAGGAGCCATTCCCATTACAATGCCATTTATTGAGAGATGGGGTGCTTTGCAAACAGGTATTCTTGACGCCAGTAGCCTTTTTCCGGTGTATCATCTGATGTACAATTTCCACGAGATCTGCAAGCACCACGGCATGCCAAATTTCGGTGACCAAGCCACTGGCATCACGGTAATCCGCAAAGAGATGTGGGACAAGATATCACCTCGCGACCAAGAAATCATGAGACAGGTTGGCATTGAGGCGATGGAAGAATATAGTGTGGGCTACGCGGACCAGAGTAATGCTGAGGCAATTGAAGCCCTGAAGGCTGCCGGGGTCACCTTCTATTACTACACAGACCAGCAACGTACGGAATGGGCCCAGGCCATACCTAATTTTGGCCAAGAATGGGTCGATGAGGCTCGGAACGCAGAGGAACGCAATGTTCGGATCAGGTTATGGCAACGGCGCTGGGAGCTTATTGAGGAATATGGGTATGAATGGCCAATGGACTGGTGGGATGTGAAGTGACAAAGAAACATGGTCTTATCCTAGTAATGGTTAATACGCAAATCATTTGAGGTGTTTGAAATCGAAGACGGAGGCTGTTCAGAAACCAGTTTTGAGGTTTTGCAGGTTTGAGGCTGAGTCGAAGCTAGGACCCGGCAACTGAATTAGAGGTAGAGACTTCGGAGGTAGTGGCCCTTGAAGCTTAATTTAGCTTTGAGTACAAAATTGAATTGCCCAAGATGTCAAAGGTAACATGAAAGCATAGTACAACTGTAAGCGGATGTTCTTTATCAGAGTACAGACCATTGTCAGGAATCGCATTTATAGCATCCTTGACCGGCATCCTAAAATGCCTTACCAAGCTCCATATGTCTCGGATTTGTTCAGGGCTATGGGGAAGCGATGGCTGGAACAGGCGGGCCTACTTGGCCAAGATAATCAACTCCTTAGCTCTGAAATTCAGCTTTCTGAAGTATGAAGGAAGAGATTTTCGAGAACAACGAGATGGTAAAGTAGTCTGCCATGAGTGATAAGAGGGTAAAGCTATTCAGAAGCACTCCTGGGCTGGGTGACTTCTTTTCCGTCTTGATGGCCAAGGAAACCGATGACATAAATCGGTTCCGTGATGAGAAAAGGCTATGCGCGTATGCCGGCTTGGTGTCATCCACATACGGCTCAGTTGGGAAGCTTTTTCAAGGCATCGTTACGGGGATGGATAGTAAGTGGTTGAGCTGGGCATGCATTCAGGCGATTCAATCGGCTATCATCTGTCGTGCCGACGTCTCAGCCTATTATCGGCGGCTCAAGATGAAGCAAGGCGCCAACACGGCCAAGGTGATAAGCGCTCGCAGGTTGTTAACCGTTGCCTACCGTGTCTTGAGCAAGCCACGTCTCTCTGATAGAAGGAATACAAGAATGACATGTAATTCAACCCCGGCCGCTCTCCTCACTTCCCAGTTGATGCTAACGCATCGAGTTCTCTCAAAGGTTATTGTTTAGAGGTTTTACCTCGGCGAATAGGAGGATAATCGAAAAAGAGGAAATAATGCCAACTATGGGACTGGAACGAAGAAAAGGTCAATGGAAACCTACACTACGCTTTCGTAGAAGGAGGTGTAGCAGTGCTTAACACACTAGCCAGAGTGTACAAGCGGTGGTTGGCCGTCAGTGGTTACGTATCAGGACTGATAGTGCTGGTGATGGCAGCAATTACCCTTATAGATATTATTGGTCGGGCGACCGGGTGGTATTCAATCCTGGGCATCTATGAAATGTCTCAGGCACTAATGGTCTGGGTAGTGTTTGTCGGTATAGCCTATGCCCATCATTTGGGGACCAACATTCGGTCGGAAACAATAAGCCAGCGTGTAGGGCCCAAAACACGGGATATCATATTGCTGGTCTCATTACTAATCGGACTCTTTGTCTTTAGCGGCGTTTTCTATACCAATACCGCCTTCACCTACCTCTCGGTGGTCCGCCATGAGATCATAGCTGGAATACCAAGACCCACAGCTGTGTGGCCTATCAAAATTGCCATTCCATTTGGTGTTTTTTTCCTACTTATACAATTCACTATCGACATAGTACAAATGGTAAGGCGGTGGATGCGAAGCGGTTAATGGAGGTTAACAAATGGACCCAGTCATCATTGGAGTCATAGGGTGTGTCGCTCTCGTCGTCTTGATAATTGTAGGCATCCACATCGGTTTCGCACTGGCCTGCGTCGGCTTTGTGGGTATAGTCCTCCTGCGGGGTTGGTCTGCGGCATTCGGACTGTTTCAGACCGTTCCCTATTATACGATCGCGACCTACGCTATAACTCCGCTACCGCTGTTTGTGTTTATGGCATCGTTGTGCCTTGCTGGCGGGATAAGCGGCACGCTGTTTAGGTCCATGAGAATCTGGCTGAGCAAGGTGCCCGCGCCAATGGGTGTGGCAACAGCGTTTGCTAGCGCGCTATTTGGTATGCTCACAGGGACCAGCATGGTTATTGCCGCAATGTTTACCCGATTGGCAGCCCCTGAAATGTTGAACTCTGGCTACAATCGTCAATTTGCCATCGGTCTCGTTGCTGGCACCTCGATTCTAGGGATGCTCATACCCCCCAGCTTGTTTGCCATCCTGTACGGCATTATTTCTGGCGTGTCGATCGCCCGGTTGTTCATGGCTGGCATAATACCTGGGGTAGTGACACTGATTTCCTTTTCGACATATATCGTGGTGAGGGCAAAGATGAATCCACGGCTTGCTCCCCCTGCTCACGAAACATATTCCTTTAGAGACAGACTACACTCACTGTCTGGTGTTTGGCCTATCTTGGTGGTAGCGCTATTAATGCTAGGGGGTATCTTTGCAGGGATATTCACCGTTACCGAGGGAGCATCCATAGGCGTTATTGGTACACTGATTGTTCTTGTCAGCATAAGGAGACTGACTGGTAAGACGTTTATGGCAGCAACAAGAGATACGGTGGGTATCAACTGCATGATAGGACTTCTTCTCATTGGTGTTGCAATGTTTTCCCGTTTTATAGCTATGTCAGGTGTTACCAGCGCCCTCTGCGACTTCCTTATGGGGCTTGTGTTGCCAGGGAAGGCTATTGTAGCCATCCTTCTACTAGTATATCTGATAATGGGGTGCTTTTTTGACGTCACTGCTATGATGATAATGACCGTGCCTCTACTGCTCCCGATACAGGAAGCGTTTGGCTGGGACCCGATATATGTTGGGGTCTTGGTGATTTATGCCTGCCTAGTGGGTACGCTCACTCCACCGCTAGGAATAACTTTGTTCGCTACCAGAGGGGCCGCTGACTTCGAGCTTCCCTTTGAAGAAATCGTTTTTGGAGTTCTGCCCTTCGTTTTAATTATGGTTGGCATCTTGTTTCTTCTCTTCACTATTGAGCCACTCGCCATTGGTTTGGCTGCGTTTATGTAAGAGAAGAGGAAGTAGTGATCGAGATTCTGCAGGGCTTTGCATCGGCACAAACAATCCCAGAACCAAGAAGGTGAGACAATGAAACAAAGAACAACTGCTTTGACAAGTTTCCAGGTGCTTGATCAGCTCTATGACTTGCTGATCCCAAAGCTGAAGGAACGCCTTGCCACGTATCTGCCTTCAAAGCACTAAGCCGCGGATTCGAATCCCGTCAGGTAATACAAGCTCCTCCCCAGCTAGCACGGTTTCAAAGATGAAACCCTTATTGTTCATTCCCCTGCGATTGCCTCCCACAGAACTCTATATAGCCACACTCAATATGTGCAAGCTCCTCCATCAACGCTGTATACCTGTCCGGTGATGAAGCTGGCTCTTTCCGATGCCAAGAAAGCCACCACATAGGCTACCTCTTCTGGCTCAGCGAGACGTCTAAGCGGCACGGCAGCAAGAAGGCCTTGCATGGCCTTTGGTTCTGTCTTCAACGAAGATGGTGTCCTGGTTAGACCGGGAGCAACGCAGTTAACCAGTATCCCATATGAGGCTAGTTCCCAGGAGAGTGTTTTAGAGAAGCTAGCCACAGCACCCTTGCACGCTGAGTAGACAGCTACATTTGGCGACGCCATCTTGGCAGAGTCTGAGATGACATTGATAATACGGCCCCATTTCTGCTCTATCATATAGGGAATAACCGCTTTGCAAGTACGGAGTACGCCTTTGAATGTCACCTCAATTTGAGGGTCCCACTCTGAACGGTCTATTTTGTGGAAGCGACCCCAGGTGTAAAGGTTATAGTAGGCATTATTGACCATGACATCAATCTTGCCAAAATGCTCCATGGTTCTACTGACCATTTGCGTGACCTCTTCATCTTTGGAAACATCTGTCTTTATGGCCAGCGCCTGGCCGCCCGAGTCCCTGACCTCTCCAGCCGCCTTCTCAGCGCCCTCGCCATTTATGTCGGCGATGACAACCTTAGCTCCTTCCCGCGCCACGACGTGAGCTATGGCAAGCCCGATGCCCTGAGCTGCCCCAGTTACTATGGCTATCCTGTTATCCATTTCTCCCATACTTGCTCCTTTCTATACCATTAATGATGGCTGCCAACTTCAAACCAGCCGTAAGGGACAAGACCCCCGAGGAGCCTGTGCTTGGCTCATTGCAAGGGTGCTATTCCAATGTCGAGGGGCATTATTCACCTCTTACTTTCATAGCAGAACCTAGCTTGGGCAGCCTCCCTAAGCATGGCATTGTCTGAAAAAAACAGCCATCAAACTCTTTAGCATGGTATTCTCCTTCACCAGTTTCTTCGGTCGCCTAGCTTATTCTACTCCCATTCTGCCATATTCCCTATGCCTGCAGTTATAGCTTTATTCGGTGACTCTAATTCTTCTACTGGCTTCACCACTTGTGTTGCACTGGCTGATCACAATTTCAGCCTGGCGGAGATGGTTGATGCTTTGTCCTGGGTTGCATGCTTCTCTGGCCAATGAAATAAATCTCTGATGTATGTATTTTTTGGGGCAAGACACCTAGATGGCAACACCCAGTTTCGTGACAGGAGCCCCAGGCAGAATATAGATTGTCAATCCTCCAGAATAGCAACAACACGACTCCACCCGGCACTGGCACCAGTCAATTTCACGGGAAAGCAGACCACTTTGAAACCGAAGGGGCTTGGGAGCTTATCCAGATTGGCCAACTTCTCTATATGGCAATATTCCTTATCTATACCAGCCCAGTGGGCCGGCCACAATATGCTGCTATCGCCAGTCCTGGCAAACTCCTCCTTTATCGCCCAGAACGGACGGTCCCATCCCCAAGCATCGGTCCCCATGACTCTAGCACCTCGGTCTATCAACCAAAGTGTGGACTCCCTGAGCATGCCGCAGCCAGCATCAAAGTAGTCGGGTTTGCCCCATAACTTGTCAGCCCCCGTTTGTATCATGACAATGTCCCAGGGCTTAATCGTGTAATTGATTTTCGCCAAGGCTTCTTTGAGGTCAGAAACAGTAACGCCAGAGCCACGTGGTTTATGCCTCATGTCCAGCACAACGCCGTCGTGATAGAACCAGTCTAAAGGCATCTCATCTATGGTCCGAGCTTTCTTTCCCTCGGAGCTTGGGAAATAATGCCACGGGGCATCAACATGAGTACCAGCATGAGAAATTAAGTTTACCGTATCGAAAGCCCACCCTAATCCTTGAGGTAAGTCCTGCTCAGTGCAATCGAAGAATATCTTCATTACTGCGGTACCCTGTTGGTGAGGTTCACGTGTGATTTGAAATGGTGCAGGTTCACTAGGGCTTTCTTCTGTGGGCACACTCAAGTCTATTACTCTAACCATATGCCACCTCCAAAGATTGCATTTGCAGCTACTGTATTTTACATGCTCAGGAATATGAAGTCTCTACCAAAAATTGATGGTTCATGTCAAGCGGGGAGAAATTCAACTGCTCTCAAAATCGCATTAATCCCATAAGTGTTAGTACACCAATCATAATAATTATATACCAGGGAGAAAAGTATTGCTGGTCCATAAGCTTTGGGCACGCGCGTAATTTCTATCCCCTTTTCATAGCGACACGTTGTGTTGGTGTAGGGAAAGATATATAATTTATGTGAATGGTATCCTCCAGGGATGCATGCACTCTATTCTAATTAAAAACTGATCCTGCAAGAAAGGTTTCGGGCAACCCATCTGGCAAATCTTGCTCTTCCCGTCAAGAAAGAGGATTGTGGGCAAAAACAACGTCTGCAACTCTATACAGAACTATGCCGAATACTATATGATACTGTAGCTTTGACACCATCCAAAGGACGCCTTATTAATGCCCAGGCGCAGTGACATTAAGAAGGTCATGATTATCGGGTCTGGGCCGATTGTTATCGGCCAGGCCTGTGAATTTGACTACTCAGGCACCCAGGCCTGCAAGGCTTTGCGGTCCCTAGGTTACGAGATTGTCCTGGTCAACTCGAACCCGGCGACAATCATGACCGATCCAGGCATGGCAGACGTCACCTACATCGAGCCCCTCAACTTGGACGCAATGATTAAGATCATCGAGAAAGAGAGGCCGGACGCTATCCTTCCCAACCTCGGTGGTCAGACTGGGCTGAACCTGAGCGCCAGCCTGGCGCGCTGCGGCGCGCTCGAGAAGTATGGAGTTAAGGTCATTGGAGTCAAGCCTGAAGCTATCGAGCGCGGTGAAGACCGACTCGCCTTCAAGCAGACTATGGCAGAACTGGGCATAGAGATGCCCAAGAGCAAGACTGCCTATAGCATAGAGGAAGCCGAGGCCATAGCCGTGGAACTTGGCTACCCTGTGGTCGTCCGCCCTGCCTACACCTTGGGTGGCACTGGCGGCGGTCTGGCTTACAATATCGAGGAATTGCGCATTATCGCTGGTCGCGGCCTCGCTGCCAGTATGATTGGGCAGGTGCTCATCGAAGAGTCCGTCGAAGGCTGGGAAGAGCTGGAACTGGAGATCATCCGCGACTCCAAGAACCAGATGATAACGGTGTGCTTTATCGAGAACGTTGATGCTATGGGCATCCACACAGGCGATTCCTTCTGCACAGCACCCATGCTAACCATCGACGAGGCCCTACAAAAACGCCTCCAGGAATTCTCCTACAGGGTAGTCCAGAAAATTGGCGTCATCGGAGGTACCAACATCCAATTCGCTCACGATCCCAAGACAGGCCGCGTGGTCATAATTGAGATCAACCCCAGAACATCACGCTCCTCCGCACTGGCTTCCAAAGCCACGGGCTTTCCTATCGCTCTCATCTCGGCCAAACTGGCAGCGGGCCTGACACTGGATGAGATTCCATACTGGCGCGAGGGCACCTTGGAGAAGTACACCCCCTCGGGCGATTACGTGGTGGTCAAGTTCGCCCGCTGGGCGTTTGAAAAATTCCGCGATGCTCAGGATATGCTGGGGACACAGATGCGCGCCGTGGGCGAAGTGATGAGCATCGGCAAGACTTACAAGGAAGCCTTACAGAAAGCGATTCGCTCCCTGGAGAATGGCCGCTATGGGCTGGGCTTCGCCAGAGACTTCCATGAGAAATCTCTCGAGGAGTTGATGAACATGGTCAGGCATCCCACCAGCGAGCGGGTATTTATCATGTACGAAGCCCTCCGCAAGGGCGCTGACATCCAGGCGCTTTACAGGAGGACATACATCAAACCCTGGTTTATCAGTCAGATGAAAGAGCTCGTGGAGCTCGAAAAGCAGATTCTCAAGTACAGTGGCAGGAGGCTGAGCGATAGATTGCTCGTCCAGGCGAAGAAAGACGGCTTTGCCGACAAGTACTTAGCCATGCTGCTTGGAGTCAAGGAGGGGGAAATCCGTGAGCACCGCAAGGAACTGAGAGTGGTAGAGGCTTGGGACTATGTGCCCGTGAGTGGTGCTGAGGACGCTAAATATTACTACTCTACTTACAATGGGCCTGACCGCACCGGGGTGAGTAACCGCCCCAAGGTAATGGTCCTTGGCGGTGGGCCCAATCGCATCGGCCAGGGAATTGAGTTTGACTACTGCTGCGTACACGCAGCCTTTGCCCTTCGCGATATGGGCTACGAGACCATCATGGTCAACTGCAACCCGGAAACAGTCTCCACCGACTACGACACCTCAGACAAGCTGTACTTTGAACCTTTGACCGTGGAAGACGTTATAAGCATCTACGAGAAGGAGAAGCCCATCGGTGTCATTGTCCAGTTTGGTGGGCAGACTCCACTCAACATCGCGGCAGAGCTCGAGGAAGCTGGTGTTAACATATTGGGCACATCTGTCAATTCCATAGACATAGCCTCTGACCGGGGACGCTTCAGCCGGATGATGAAGAAATACGGAATACCTATGCCAGAATCAGGCACCGCCAGCAACCTCAATGAAGCACTGTTTGTGGCCCGGCGCATCGGCTATCCTCTTATCGTTCGGCCATCTTACGTGCTCGGCGGACGGGGCATGGAAATAGTACACGACGTAGAAGAACTGAAGCTGTACGTGGCTGCTGCCGTCGGCGTCACGCCGGACCGTCCTATCCTTATTGACCGCTACCTGGAGAACGCCATCGAGACGGAAGCTGATGCCTTAGCTGACGGTGAAAATGTCTTCATACCCGCCGTCATGGAGCACATCGAGTACGCGGGCGTCCATTCCGGTGATGCAGCCTGTGTTATTCCACCGGTAAGCATACCCCAAAGGCATATTGACACTATCGAGGAGTACACGCGGCGCATTGCCCATGAGCTTCAGGTAGTGGGGGTCATGAATATCCAATACGCCGTATGTAAAGATGTGGTATACGTACTGGAAGCTAACCCGCGCGCCTCGCGCACTGTTCCACTGGTCTCCAAGGTTTGCGCCATTCCTATGGCTAGTTTAGCCACCCAACTCATGCTGGGCAAGAGCCTCGAGCATCTCCACTTGAAGAATCAGCCCATCCCCCATTTTGGCGTGAAGGAAGCAGTTTTTCCCTTCAGCATGTTCCCTGAAGTCGACCCGTTGCTTGGGCCAGAGATGAAGTCCACCGGTGAAGTGCTGGGCATTGCAGATTCTTTTGCCCTGGCATTCTGGAAAGCCCAAGAGGCAGTAACGCCGCTTCCCACCAAGGGCACCGTGCTCATCACTGTCTCAGAACGCGACCGACCGGCTGTACAGGAGGTAGCCAGGCAATTCGCCAGCCTTGGGTTCCATATCAGGGCCACGGCAGGCACACATGCTTTTCTGAAGGGCCAGGGCATTGACTCAGACCCTATACTCAAAGAGCACGAGGGCCGTCCTAATATCACGGATGCCATCACGAACAAGGAAATTCAACTGGTGATTAACACTCCGGCAGGAAAGCTGAGCAAATGGGATGACTCTTACATCCGCAAGGCGGCTGTGAAGTACAAGGTGCCTTATATCACGACATTGGCGGCAGCCACGGCTGCTGCCAAAGGCATCGCCGCTTGGCGCCAGGGTAAATCAGACGTCAACTCCCTGCAGAAATACCACGCCAACATAAAATAACTGCGGCACCGATGCCTCCTTCTTCCAACGCGTATTCTCTGTCCATTCAGTGGAGTTGCAGATATAGAAGATTCCCGAGTTATACATGAAGTCGCTGGTTTTGAGGCTGGGACAGCCAAGTTCAGTGGCACTTTACTAGCGACTGTTTCCAGGAGGCTTAGCTAGGATTCCCTTTCGTCAACACTTCCAATATGGATGGCCCCGCCTAATACGGGCGGCGTTTTGCTGTACAAAGCATCAACGACGTGGGCAAAGCGCGAGGTTACCTGATGGCGCTTCAATTTAAAGCTCGCAGTCATTTCACCGCGTTCAATGGATAGGTCGTCCTCTAGAATTGCCCAGCGCTTCACCTGTTCCGGGTGTGCGAGTTGACTATTGATTTCCACAATAGCCTGCTTCGTCTGCTCTACCAGACCCTGCCTGGAATCATCACGTTCCACCCAGAGTAAGGCAGCGCAGAAAGGCCGGCCATCACCCAACAACATCGCCTCGCTCACATCGGGTATGGCTCTGAGCATGGCTTCAATCCTGGTCGGGTATATGTTCTTACCATAGGAGGTCACAATGAGCTCTTTTTTACGCCCCTTAAGGACAAGGCTGTTTTCATCTGTTATGTGGCCCAGGTCACATGTGGAGAGCCATCTCTCCCTAAAAGGCTGGAAGCTCTCACCAGACAGATAGCCGCGTGCAACTTGAGGACCGCGCACCATTATTTCACCATCCCCAGCGGTGCGGAGTTCAGTTTCGGGTACTGGCTCACCCACAGTTGCTACCCGGTTTGCCCCAAGCTGGTTTATCGTCACCAGCGGCGCTTCGGTAAGGCCATAGGCATTATAGATTTCAATGCCCAGTTCCTGGAATTTTCGCAGCAGTGCCTCACTCGATGGTGCTGACCCCACTACAAGCCGACGGCAGCGATTAAGACCAGTCTTCCTGAGGACACTATTACGCAGTATGCGGCGCAGAAACTTTCGCCAGGGCCCTTCAGACATTTTGAAATACCCACGGCCCAATCTGCTTTTCAGAAGCGCCTCCAGGACCTTCTCATAGAACCTGGGTACGGAAAAGAACAAGTGGGGACGTATCTCCTGCAACGCTGGCAGCAAGCCTTGGATGTCTTCCAGGAAGTAAATCTGAAAAGAGGCACGTGTGTAATAGGGCGAATAAGTAGCCAATACACCCTCGACAACATGGTTCATCGGCAGGTAAGACAAGTATGAGAACTCCTTACCCAAACCTCTCCATGAGTTCATCACGGAACAGACTGAATCCGCTATCCACCGAAGGTTCTGATGGTCAAAGCAGGCACCCTTTATCTGGCCAGTAGTTCCGGAGGTATACCTTATTGTAGCCAAGTCACCAAAACCCACCAGTGCGGTGCCTTCCACCTTATGGCCATTGCCCCCGGCCAGAAAATGCTCCCAGGAGATTAGTTCGCGGCGAGGCTCGGATTGAGTCTCCACACGGCAGAAGGATACCACAGGTATCTCAGTGGCGAGCTCGCCCAAACGCTCCAGGATATCGGGGATGCCGACGAAAAGTAGCTTAGCACTGCTGGATCTGAGTATCTGGTCAATCTCAGCCGGTGGAGATGTGCTATAGAGTGGCACGCTGATAGCACCTACTAGCCCAATGGCCACGTCAATGACGAGGTAGCGGGTGCTGTTGGAGCCCACGATGGCCACAAGGTCACCCTTTTTTATGCCCATAGC
The DNA here is from genome assembly GCA_964638975.1 of uncultured Dehalococcoidales bacterium. Classification (GTDB taxonomy): domain Bacteria; phylum Chloroflexota; class Dehalococcoidia; order GIF9; family AB-539-J10; genus RBG-13-51-36. Next base: position 150,234 of record CAZXAJ010000001.1, on the reverse strand, counting down.
CTTTAGCGCTGCCGCCGCCCGTAGCATTTGGCTTCTTACGGCATTGGTCTCATAGGTAAGCACCCTGCCATCGGCAACGTCATGATAGACTATCGGCAGGCTCCGGCTTTGCAGGCGGGAAATTATTTGCTCATGGACTGTCCGTTCGGAGCGGTGCATGAAACCTTTGGAGACGGCGAATTCCACCACCGGAGTTAGAACCTCCTGCCAGCGGAAATCATAAGGTCCGAGTAGACGGTCAACATTGTCACGGAGGAAGCGTCTTCTCTCATTAAAGTAGGGTACGATGGCAAGCAGCGGTTCAATGATGTTCTCTAAACCATGCCTCAGTATTCCCTGGGTCTTGTAGCGGGCACGGTTAGCAGGTATAGGCATAGGGAGAAAAACAGGACGCGGCATCTTTATGTTCATGCGGCTCTGGGCGAAGTCGTGCAGAAACTGAACAAATTCACGCGCAGTGGGCAGCTTGTCCCAAGGTGCCACAAGATGAAAGTTCAAACCTTTTGCCTGCGGCAGAAAGGTAAGTCTTACGATAGCCTCGGCAACATAGTCAACGGGGACAATGTTAACTCTCGTTGATGGGTGAATGGGGATAAGAATGGGTTTCCTGCTGAAATACAGTCGGAGGGGAAAGTAAATAGTATTAAAGGTCTTTATAGCGCCTGTCTTAGAATGTCCAATAACCAGGCTGGGTCTGAAGACCGAGATAGATAGCTCATCTTTAGCTTGTTGTACGAGAGTCTCACCCTCATACTTAGAGAGCTCATACTTGCTCCAAAAACCATATTGGTCAGTAAGCGAATCCTCCGAAACAGCGCCTCGTCTCCCACCAGCCACATAGGCAGTGGAAACATAGGAGAGGCGCTCTAGCCCATGATCGCAGTGTATGGCATGAGCCAGCTTCAAGATATTGGCGGTCCCTTCCACATTTGCCCTGCGCAACTCCCCGATTGGTGCATTAAGACGTAAGTCGGCAGCAGCGTGAATTATGTGGGTAAGGTTGTGCAGAAGCTCGCCATATTCGGAGTTATCGAGACCGAGCTTTGGCTCGGAAACATCACCAACTAAGATTCTTACTCTAGTGCCGATGGCTTCAACAAGTTCCGGCCAGTCCCACCAAGCTCGAGAAAGGCGCTGATTTGCTGCGTCTTTGTCCTTAGCACGTACCAAAACCGCGATATTGTGGGCGGTCTCTCGAAGCAAGCTGAGAGCTACCTGTGTACCAAGAGAGCCGGTGGCGCCGGTGAGTAAGACTGTCCTGTCTATGTCATACCTCAATCTATAGAACTTCCCCACCGAGGATTATGTAAGCCAATTCATCCTCGGTGTTCAGCACCCTGCCTCCAGGGACTGCCCCCACAAGGTACGCGCCACCAGAATGTTTGGCATTCATTATTACACAGAGAAGGGAAGTAAACAATACGGCCGCTTGCTGTTCGTTAATCCCTGTATGCCGAGTCCTGAACAGCCTGCCTGAGTTGGCAGGTTCCAGCTTGAATTCCCATTGACGAGCGATCTCATCCCTGTTCTGTCGTCGGCAGGGGTAGTAGCAGATGGAGGTGCAGGTTGACCACGATAATCAGTTCTAGCTTTGTCCCATCCTTAGCTCATCTAAACATCTTTTGCCAGGGCCAGACTGGCATATTTCCATTATTGCTCGTTCTCCTTCGCAGTTCTTGGTGTCGGTTTGTCAATTTAGCTTTTATTTGCATCAAAAAAGGCGAGCTGCCATACGTGTCAAATCCAGCGCAAACCCTCTGATTATGTTCACGACCATGATACAATGAATAGTGGTGATTACCGCCACACTGGCAAGGGCCAAGTCATCGACAAAAGGAGGTACCATGGGGACTGCCACTTCTGTAAATAGTGAGAAGCGTGTTGTTATCACCGCCTGCGGGATGTGCATCAACGATTGTGGAATCAAGGTGCATGTTGAGAATGACAAAATAGTCAGGGTTGAGGGGCTGAAAGAGCATCCCAGTAAGGGGTCGCTGTGTGTTAAAGCTCATCAGATTCCAGACTTGGTATACCATAAAGACCGCCTTAAGTATCCTCAGAAAAAGGAAAATGGCAGGTGGAAGCGGATTTCCTGGGAAGAAGCTCTGGATACCATATCCACCAAACTGAAAGACCTGAAGGAAAAGCACGGTGCTACTTCGCTGGCTGTCATTGCTGGCGACCCTGTGTGTCTGCAGGAGAAGGTCGGCTGGGAAACTATATGGAGGTTTTGTGACGTTTACGGCTGCCCCAGCCGCTTTTATCCAGGCGACCTCTGTGGTAGCTCCAGGTTCCGGGCACATCTGATTACAGTGGGCAAGGTATTAAGAGCTGATCTGGAAAACTCCAAATGCATAATAGTGTGGGCAGCGGACCCTCAGCAATCGATGCTTTACTATGCCAACCGCATTAACGAGGCTCTAAAGAAGGGTGCCAAGCTTATCGTCATTGACCCCAGGCGCACAGGCTTTGCCAAAAAGGCCGACATCTTTGTTCAGCCAAGACCTGGGACCGATGGTGCTCTGGTGCTGGCACTTATGAACGTCATCATCTCCGGGTGTCTCTATGACAAGGAATTCGTTGAGCAATGGACTGTTGGCTTCGATAAACTGGAGAAGCATGTCCAGAAATACACACCGGAGTGGGCTGAGAAGATAACCGGGGTGGCAGCCGAAGATATCAAGAAGATCGCTCGAATGTATGCTACCACCAAGCCGGCTTCGCTGGATGGGGGTATGAAGCTTCAACAATGCGCCTCGGGCTTCCACAATAGCCGTTCTCTAGTGATACTGGAGGCACTTACGGGGAATATAGATGTGCCTGGAGGAAGCGTAAGGTTTTCCTTCAATGTGCGGCTGAGACCGTCCAGGCTTTACGATAAGTTCGGTGATATGAAGCTGACCGGGGCGAAAGAGTACCCGCTATTGCATGAAGTTGGCGGCAGATTGCTTGGCGAGGGTGTCATGACCAACTGGGGAGACCTGGTTCTGAAAGGCGAGCCATACCAAGTTAAGATGATGTTCATAATAGGTGCTAATCCTGTCATCACCTGGCCTAACACCCCAAAGGTGAAAGAGGCTCTGGACAAGCTCGATTTCCTGGTGGTGATGGATCTCTTCATGACAGCCACGGCTGAGATGGCTGATATTGTTCTTCCGGCTTGCACCTTCCTGGAAAAATACAGTCTCCCCGATGTCTCACAGGCAGCGATGTTACGACGGCCAGTGATACAGCCACTTTATGAATCGTGGTCTGAATGCAGGTTCTGGCGCGAACTGGCACAAAAGATGGGCTATGAAGAATACTTCCCTTGGAAGAGTGATGAAGAGGTCCTGGACTACTATCTGGAGCCTTCGGGGGTAACAGTCAAACAGTTGAGGGATGAGCATCCTACAGGGATATTTCCGGTAACCAAACAGTATCACGAGTACAAGAAAAAGGGTTTTCGTACGCCGTCGGGCAAAGTCGAGCTTTATTGCAAAGAGCTAGAAACCCTGGGCTATGACCCGCTGCCAGTCTATCTGGAGCCCGCCGAGAGTCCTGTGAGTACTCCTGAGCTGGCTGCCGAATATCCTTTAGTTCTGATTACAGGAGTGAGACAGACTGAGTTCTGGCACTCACAGCACCGCAATTTACCCAAGGTGCATCGCAAGAAGCCAGAGCCACTGGCTGATATTCATACCGAAACTGCCGCAAAATATGGCATTAACGATGGCGATATGATGATTGTGGAAACCAAGACGGGTAGCATAGAAATTAAGGCCAAAGTTACGACAGATATCATGCCCAATGTGATTAATGTTCCCCATGCCTGGCCTCAGGCTTCCGGGAATTTGCTTGTTGATGACAAACCTGTCGACCCCGTATTGGGCTATCCGGCATTCACCGGGTTGTTATGCAGGATAAGAAAGAAGGCATAGCTGGACAGGATCTTACAGGATGGTAAGCAATCTTGGCACTGAACTGCCTGATCAGCTTTGCGAATTGCTAGTCCCTAGTCTGGAGGAACGCTTGCCAAGCCGAGGGTGTGATTCGCGGTTATCTGCCCCGCCAGGGACAAAGACTATTTTAAGATGGGCGAAGTGGACATCCCACTTTGGCGTGATTCCAGCGATATCTTGCTTGAGGAAGGATCATGTCTCTAACAAGACTCATAAAGGATGTATTGAAGAGACCTGAAGCAATCCCAACCCCTGGTGCCATAGTCTACAATGCGACAGTGGCAAGAGTTCTTCGAAAGCCTGAAACAAAGATAGCTAGTGACATAGTCGAAAGGATGGGAAGCGGGACTATTCTCGATTTAGGTTCGGGAACAGGCTACTTGTCAATAGAGATTGCAAAGATGGCGCCCTGCCTACGGGTTTATGGCGTTGACCTCAGTAGGCAAATGGTCAAGATTGCAAGACACCATGCAAAAGCTATCGAAAATGCTCAATTTGTGTTTGGCAACGCTGCTAAGCTCCCTTTCAAGGATGATTCAATAGACCTTGCGATTAGTACGGGCGCTTCCCACCATTGGAAGACTCCTAGCAGGGTGTTTGATGAATGCTATCGTGTTCTAAAAACTGGCGGGGAGGCCTGGATATATGATGGTTGTCCTGAGGTTTTCAAAGACCAAGCTGATAGGAGAAGGGCGAGGAGAGAATATGGGTTCTTGGTTTATCGGCTTGGGCCTAGGATCGCCGAACTACATGGTTTCTCCATTGAGGAGTACCAGACTGAAATTATGGGTATTCTAGACCAAACAAAATTTAGAGACAGCTATGAGATGGCGCTAATAGACATTTGGATGAAGATTACACTTAAGAAACAATAGTGAATAGGCTTGCTGCTTCACGACTTCTTGGTTGCTCGTCCTGTTCAACTGGGCAACCACATGCCATATGTGCAGTTCGAGTAACAAAAACCTGAATTGTCTAGTCGGCAATAAGAATGGTGGGTATCTGTGCACAGACACCCATCATTTTCGCTAACTTCAACATCTACGAACTTACGCTAGCCCGGCTTGTAGCCACCCCCGTCTTCTACTTTGACAACATTCTTTAAGTTTTATCGCCAACATGTATTCTGCCCCAAATAGCAATAGCCCGCGCTAAAGACTCGATATCAGCACATTCGGGTGTTTCCTTGCCAAAGCAAATCTTGGTGTAATTGCTAAGCAGAAGCACACCAATACCTTCAATAGCCGAGCGTACCGCCCCCATTTGGGTAATAATGCTCTCACACTCACGACCTTCCTCAATCATCCTCTCAATGCCACGCACTTGTCCCTCAACTCTTTTTAGCCGTTTCAGCAAAATCTCTTTTGATACCGCTTCGTCAGTCATGATATCCTTGCAATACCATACCTCTCTAGGGTATAATCGGCGTTGTGTTGAATACCCCACTCCCCATTTTATCATATCTGACTACCATACCACACAAATTGAACAATGCAAGGAGGCAGTATGGATGAATTTGCGCCCAAGATAGTGGCATTCTTTTGTAACTGGTGCTCTTATGCTGGTGCTGACCTTGCTGGAGTCAGCAGGCTCAAATGCCCTCCGAATATCCGAATAATAAAGGTGATGTGCTCCGGCGGGGTTAGCGACCGCTTCATACTAAAGGCCTTTGCCCTTGGGGCTGATGGTGTTCTGGTTTGTGGCTGTCACCCTGGGGATTGCCATTATACCAAAGGTAATCTGAACACTAGGAGGAGAGTCGCCGGTTTGAAACCTTTCCTTAGTGTTATGGGCATCGACAACGATAGGCTCAAGCTGGAATGGATTGGAGCATCTGAGTCGACAAAGGTGGTTGAGACAGTTAGTAGCTTTACCCAAACTGTAAAGAATCTCGGTCCCAGTCCGCTCAACAGGAGGCAGAATGAGCATTGAATATGTATCTACCATATGTCCCTATTGTAGTTGTGGGTGTGGTATTGACCTAGTGGTCAAAGACGGCAAGATAATCGGACAGGAGCCGTGGAAAGAGCACCCAGTAAACCAGGGGGCTAATTGTCCTAAAGGCAAGAATGCTTACGAATTCCTCTACAGCGCAGACAGGCTGGAAATGCCTCTAGTGAGAAAGAATGGCACGCTTAAGGAGACATCCTGGGACGAAGCTCTTGACTTAATATCCTCCAAGCTGAAGGAAGCCAGTCCAGAGGATTTCGGCTTCATCGCCTCGTGTCGGAATAGCAATGAGGATGCTTATGTGATGCAGAAGTTTGCCCGAGTTGTAATGGGCACCAATAATGTGGAGTATTGCGGCAGGCTGTGCCATTCTCCAGCAGCGGCGGCTCTAATTCCTGCCATGGGCTCAGGTGCAATGCAGACATCCCAGCCTGAAATTGAGCTTGCTGATTGCATCTTCCTCGCCGGCGTTAATATTCAAGAGACATTCCCTTTGATAGCACGAAGGGTACTCCGAGCCAAAGGCAAGGGAGCTAAGGTCATCTATACTGACCCCAGGAAAACGGCTACGGCAAGGCATCTGGCTGATATCCACCTGCAATTAAGGTCAGGCACAGATGCTGCCCTGATAAATGCAATGATGAGCATTATCCTCGCCGAGGGACTGGAGGATAAAGAGTTCATTGCGTCAAGGACAGCCGGGATTGATGAATTGCGCAGTTTCCTCTCCAAGGTAGACCTGAAACAGGCAGAGGAAATAACCGGGGTGCCACTGGAAAAGATTAAAGAGGCGGCGATTACCTATGCTACGGCAGAAAGGGGATGCATTCTCTATGACCAGGGTATGTCCCAGCATTATGTTGGCACCGACAATGTTAGGAATCACGCCAATCTAGCCCTCTTATGTGGGCATGCTGGCAAGCCTGGGAGTGGCGTAAACTCAATGAGAGGGCAGATAAATGGTGAGGGGAGTGGTGATATGGGCTGCCTATGTGTCTTCTACCCCGGATTTAAACGTGTCGGCGAGGAGACGACCAAATTCTTCGAAGAGGCGTGGGGAGTGAATAACCTGCCTACCAAGCCTGGCCTTACCTATATAGATATGCTGTATAAGTGCCCTTACCTCTATATTGTGGGGGGAGACCCGACGATGGCAGTGCCCGATGTTAATAATGTGAAGAAAGCTTTAGAAAAGGCTAGTTTCGTAGTGGTTCAGGATATATTTCCCACTGAGATAGCCAAGCTTGCGCATGTAGTATTGCCAGCAGCGACCTGGGTGGAGAGGCAGGCTACTCATACCTGGATAGACAGAAGAGTGCAAAAAGTAAACAAGGTTGTTGATCCACCTGGCGAGGCCAAGCCTGACTGGTGGATTATATGCAGTCTTGCGAAGAAAATGGGCTACAAGGATAAATTTGATTTTTCTTCAAGCGAAGAGATATTCGAGGAGATAAGAAACTGTGTTCCTCAATATAAAGGTATAACCTACCAACGGCTGGGCAAGACGATAGGAGGAATTCACTGGCCTTGCCCTTCAGAAGACCACCCCGGCACCCCCACCATGTTTTTGCAGAAGTTCAACACCCCCGATGGTCTGGGGCATTTTCAGGCTGTGGAGTTCAAGCCTCCAGCAGAACTACCTGATGACGAATATCCCTATGTTCTGACCACAGGGAGAAGTATTTTCCATTATCATACGGGAAGCATGACACGCAGGACGCCCAAACTGAATGATGAGATCCGCCGCGGTTTTGTTGAGGTCAACCCCGAGGATGCCACCAAGACAGGGATAAAAGACAAGGATATGGTTAATCTAGAGACAAGGCGAGGCAGAATTGCAGTCGAAGCTAGACTCACCGATAATGTGCCGCCAGGACTACTATTTCTCCCTTTCCACTTTGCTGAATCCCGCGCCAACGTGCTGACAATACCAGCCTTAGACCCCAGTGCTAAATGCGCTGAAACCAAGGTCTGTGCTGTCAGAATGAAGGCGAAGCGATAAACCAAAATGGGGCGTCACATTTAGAGTTCTGAAAAGTCCAAGGCCGAAGAGAATTGGACAGCAATCATCAAGGGAGGTAAAGCAATGAAGGGAGACATGTATCTTGTAAGGTCTTCTGATGACGAAATCTTAAAGAGAGCCGAATGTGGGGGTGCGGTTACTTCGCTTCTAAAGTTTGCGCTTGAGAGCAAAATGGTGGATGCCGTGCTGGCGGTAAAGGCCAGGGACGGCAATAGATATGATGGCATCCCTGTGTTGATAGCCGACCCGGAGGCCGTGGTAGAGACAGCGGGGTCGCTGCATTGCGTTTCCCCTAATATTACCCGATTTCTCAAGGAATACCTGAATGGCGCCTTCGACATGAAAATAGCTGTAGTCTGCAAGCCCTGCGATGCCAGAGCGATTATCGAGTTGGTTAAAAGGACCCAGATCAAAATGGAGAACCTGATTCTTGTTGGTCTTAACTGCACCGGCACACTGCCATCAGCAGGGGCAAAGCAGATGTTCCGTGAAATATTCGAGGTGGATCCCGCTGAAGTCGTGGGGGAAGACATAGAAGGGGGCAAGTTAAGCATCAGGTTAAAGGACGGGACTGAAAAGGAGAAGGACCTGGATGAGCTCGAGCAGAAGGGATATGGAAGAAGGGAGAACTGCCGCAGATGCGACATAAATATACCCATCATGGCCGATATAGCCTGTGGCAAGTGGGGAACAGATGGCAAAGCAACTTTCATCGAGGTCTGTTCTGAAAAGGGGGCCGATTTCATCGATAAAGCCATTGAAGCTGGATATATCAAGGTGGAAAATCCCGATAGCGAGGCGATAGAATCTCGAAAGGAAAAGAATGAGCAGGAAGTCGAGCGGGCTAAAAAATGGCAAGAGAAAGATTTTGCCAGCTTAAGGGAAATGAGCACCGAGGAGAAATTCAGCTATTGGTTCGAGCAGTTCAGCCGCTGTATCAAGTGCTATGGTTGCAGGGATGCTTGTCCTATATGCTACTGTAAAGACTGCATTCTTGAGGCAGACAGGGGAACTATAATTCCTGGAGAAATTCCACCTGATATTATGTTTCCTATGATAAGGACTGTCCATGTGATGGATTCCTGCGTAAATTGTGGCCAGTGTCAAGACGCCTGTTCTATGGAGTTGCCCCTCGCCCGGCTCATCTTTATGCTCAATAGGGAGCTGGCCGAAATCTTTAAAAACGAACCGGGAATGGATGTAAATGCTCCTATCCCCTTGAAGTCGATTACAGATGAGGAATTAGCCATGGCTGGTGTTGAACTCCAGTTTTAAGCGAAATGGGCCAGGAGAAGACTAAGCCGGAGAAAAGCGCCATTAAGATAGTGGATGGCTATATCACGGTAGAAATTGTTCGCCGGAAGAAACAGCCACGGGACAAGGGCAAAATAAGTAATTTCTTAAGGATCTTGAAAGAGAAGAGAAAGCAAAATGATAGTATGGAACGAAGGGCTGCTGCCGATTATGGGGAGGAAGCTGAGTAGAATGGTGTGAGGTCACTGTTGCCTTCTTTGCTAACTCATCTAATGACCTAGATTGTTGCTCGTCTACGCCTGCCTTGAGTGCACAAACTTGCCTATTGTGTAATGTGTCTATCAAGACTGGCCTAACTAAACGCAAGAACTACCTTGGGAATCGTGCCCAGAGTTCTATTTATTGGATACCACGGCCTACCAAAGCTATCACAGGAAGTCCTCACTGGAATCTTGGAAGGAATCGGGGGATCAAGACACAGCACTCTTTTGCAGGGTTATTCGGTGATCCAAGATGCCGTGAAATGAAGGCAGTGGGTCCCCATCCGTATTTTGAACCGGCCTGGTGCTTGAATTCGCCTGCGCATGTTGTTATTATCAAGCAGCTTTGATTTTCGAGTTCAGTTACTGTTTGTATTGCTTAATAGGAGGGTTGTGATGAAAAGAAAGAGAATCATTGTGGCCACTCTCTCTGGAGTACTGTTTGGTTTTGTCTGTTTCGGTCTGGCTTGGAGTAGTTCAGGAACACTCGCGTGGCCAGTCGCTGTACAACTGATAGTAAGTCGAACCCTTATCGGTTTTGCAATTGGTATCAGTAGTATTACTCTCCGACATTGGGCAATTCATGGGATAGTAATGGGGTTGATTTTTAGCCTCCCATTGGCTTTCAGCGGCCTGATGGCTCCAGAAAGTCCCGAGTTTAGCCAGGCAACAATGTTTCTGTGGACGGTGATACTTGGCATAATTTATGGGTTGCTCATTGAAGTCATCACTTCAGTGGCTTTTAAAGCGAAGTCTCAGGCTTGAATCGTCTCTGCATAGCACTCAGTATATACAGCAAATATTCTTCAGAGAATGATGCTCAGCTTGGACCAGTCTATTTCAACAGTTTCGTTTCGTGTTTTCCCCTTCTTCAGTTTTTGACGTGGAAAACAGTTTAGTTACAGTAAAGTCCCGAAATACGCTAATGCGGTAACGAGGACTCGAAAGGATAACTTGGCAAGTGTGAGGTTGCCCTTACCCTAGTTTCTCATGCTAAATTTCGGCATGAGAAAGTTGTCGTGGTACAATAGCCTTGGAAATCCCTATGCTTAGCTACATCTTAGGATGGTGGCAATATACTGTAAGGGAGAAGTGTGGCGAGAAGGAGGCTATCGAATACGAAGGGGAGGAAGAGCATTCCGCACTGGCAAGTGAGGGCCATGAAGGCGTTGGATATCCAGGGAAATGATGTGGCTGCCTGCATCAAAAGCCTGCGGATGGCCCCACAGTTGTGTTTCGGTATATTCGACTTTTCAATCCTGATATGGAAGTAGTAGCATTGAAGCTACCCCTTAGAAAGAGCAAGGATGAAATTTGCTGCAAGTTTCAATTCAGGCTGGAACCGAAGACGCTAAACAAGCTGACAAGGAACTAAAGGAGGTTAAGATGGCTGAGTTGAAAGATTACAGTGGGGAATTCAGGCCGAACGTAAAGTACCAGGATTTCTCCAAGGAGGCGTTGGCGAGATTGCTTGTTCAATATGCCAGATTGGGCCTAGCGTTGGACGGCTGGTGGCAGAACACTGTCAGGGAGAAATATGGGCAGGATGAGGCCATTGAATTGGAGTTGGCTACTTGGGATAGGGGAATTCCCTATGAGCAACAAAGGGTGATGAAGGCGCTCAACATTCAGGGAAAGGATGTGGCTGCCTGTTTCAAAGAGCTTCAGATGGACCCTCAGTTATGTATGGATATATTTGACATCACCTGGGACCTCAAGAACAACAACCACGGCATTTTTACCATTAATCGTTGTCCGGCGGTCGAGCACTTTGAAAAGCAGGCGAACACAAAAACCATGTTAGCCATGTGTGACCTCGATTTTAGGGCCTTTGAGAAGATTGCCCGGTTCTTTAATCCCCACATTAAAGTCACCGCGCTGAAGCTGCCGCCTAGAAAGAGCACGGATGATATCGCTTGCCAGTGGGAGTTTAAGCTCGAGCCGTAGATGTAAACACGCAAATAAACAACTAAAGGAGGTGAAAATGGCTGATCTAGTTGATTACAGTGGAGCTTTCAACCCCAAATTGAAGTTCGAGGACCTATCCAGGGAGGCAATGGTGAAGCTCATCGGGGAGTATCAGAGGGCCTATCTGACCATCCTCGGTGAGTGGCAGAGGGTGATACGGGAGAGGTATGGCGAAGTGGCGGCGATAGAGTGCGATAACTCCCAATGGATGGTGAGTGGCCCGTTGGTCGCGAGCTACATTTGTAAGGCGCTGAACATCAAAGGAGGAAATGTGGAATCCTTCTTCAAGCAGATGCAGATGGACCTCGGGTTTCCGATGAGGCTATTTGACATAGAATGGGAACTGGTTAACCCAAACCTGGGCTATGTCACTGTGAAGAAGTGCAGCGCACTGAACTATCAGGAGATGCAGGGCATAGGGTATGAGATCCCCATGTGTCACGTAGAAGAACCACCGACTATGATCAATACAGCTTTCTACCATAACCCCAACCTGATATGGAAACCTGTCAAGCTGCCCCCACGGAAAAACAAAGAGGAGATAGCGTGTAAGTGGGAGGCCAGGATAGTCAAACCGGAGGAAAACCCATTCCCTCACTGGCAAGCAAACAAAAGAACGCTGCGAAATCTTCCCAAAGCCCCCGAAGAAGCCGGCAAGCCGTGGTCGGAGGAACAAATACGCGTGGTGTGGGACTATCTCAGTGAAGGTACCAGAGATGTGATGCGGGTAATAGCCAGGAAACCGGAGAGCTGCCTGAAGGATGATATCGTTCGAGAGCTGGGAATAAGTGCGGAGGAGATGTCCTTCCGTTTGGGCTTTGTATATCTGGCGATCTTCGAGAGCCCCTGGCAGCAGAAGTGGGCGCCTATACGCCTTCAGAAGAACCCCTGGTCATATGAGATGGACAAGGAGTGGGCACAGGCAATTAACAAGCTGTCGGTGTGAGGGGGTAGGGTGTTCGGTCTCTATAACCACGCTGGCTAAGGGGAAGCGCCATTCTTAAAACAACAAAAGCCTAAGAAGAATGAGATGAGCAAGTTGGGGAGTGCCAACCTCAGGTTGGCACTCGTATCAGACTGGCCAAATTCACTCTGAAGGAGAAAGGTTACTGCGCCACTTGTTCTCTGTCCTAGGGCTAGATATGGGGGCAGCGCAGCTAAGCCATGAAAAAGTCGGGGTGAAATCGTATGCAGCTTTGGCTTCAAGCTTGAGCCAAAGACTCAACTGCCATAGGGGAGTAGGATAACTAAGGTAATCCTAGCGTAATATGACTCAGGGAGAGTAGTCAAACTATCAATGCGTATAGTGCATATGCCACCCCTTAGACGCTAACGGGAGTAATGCGATTGAAGGAGACCAGCAGGGTCGGACATTTTGGATATACGGGCAACATACTAAAGATAGATTTGTCCTCAGGGTATGTAACTCGTGTCCCCATGAAGGATTATGCTGACAGGTTTGTCGGTGGCATAGGTATAGCAGCCAAGGTCTACTGGGATGAGCTTTCTCCCGATGTCAGGGCTTTTGAGCCCGAAAACTGCCTTATATTTGCCACCGGCCCCCTGGCTGGAATCAGGGGGGTGGCCGGAGCGAGGTGGGAAATTTGTGGGAAGTCACCAGCTACTGACCCAGGGCGATTTGGTTGTGGCAACCTCGGGGGAAGGTGGGGTGCCCGTCTCAAATTCGCTGGCTATGATGGTCTCATCATCCGGGGCCAATCGCAGAAGCCAACATACATTGTTATACGGGATGGTGACGTTGCAATGAAAGACGCCTCCCAGCTTTGGGGCAAAGGTGCTATCGAAGCCCGAGAAATTCTGAAGGATGAGATGGGAAGCTCCATGAGCGTGGCGGCTATTGGGCCGGCCGGGGAGAACGGAATTACATTTGCCAATATCCTGGCCGATAATGACGCCAGCGCTTCATGTGGCCTGGGAGCGGTTATGGGTTCCAAGAGGTTGAAGGCCATTGCGGTGGGAGGCTCGGGGAAGATAGCGGCGGCTGACCCAGAGAGGTTCAAACAACTGACCAAGCACATAGGTGAACTGAAGAGAGGATTTACTTCGTCTGAGGAAATCGGGCTCGTCCCAGGCCCGAAGATGAGAAAGGATTACTGCTACGGCTGTCCCGGTGGCTGTTTCAGAGCCGTCTTTGAAGCGACTGACGGCAGAAAGGGCAAGTTCATGTGCCACTCTGGACTTTTCTACAAGGAATTGGCACGAAGATATTATGGAGAATGGAATGAGGTGCCCTTCTACGCTAATAAGCTCTGCGACGAGTATGGACTGGATACCTATGCTCTTCAGCCAATATTGATTTGGCTCTCCCAATGCTGTAAAGAAGGCGTCATTAGCGAGGGAGATATCGGAATTCGCCTATCTCAATTGGGCAGTATTGAGTTTATAGAAGCCCTGGTCCGAAAAATATCGCTGCGGGACGGTTTTGGAGATGTTCTGGCTCAAGGGATATCCCGTGCGGCTGACCTGGTTGGTGAAGGAGCTGCAGAGTTGCTTCCCGGCTATCTCATGAAAGATCGGATACTACCACATGACCCCAGGGTATATATCACAACGGCGCTTCTATATGCTACGGAGCCAAGACCGAGCCCCAGCCAGTTTACGGAAGTAATGGATCCTGTGATACGTTGGTTGAACTGGGTAAGGAAAGATGAGCACTCTTATCTTTCAAGTGAGGTGCTTCGAGTTATCGCCAAGAGGTTCTTCGGCAGCGAACTGGCCGTGGATTTCTCCACATACCTCGGGAAGCCTTTGGCAGCCAAGAAAATCCAGGATCGCGAGTATATGAAGGATAGCCTCATCCTTTGCAGCTTTGCCTGGCCCATCGTGACCGCCCGAAATTCTGAGAACTATATAGGCGACCCTACCTTGGAAAGCAAACTCTTATCTGCCGTGACGGGGAAAGAGACAGATGAGGAAGAACTCTATGTAGCTGGCGAGAGGATTTTCAATCTTCAAAGGGCGATACTGGTCAGGGAAGGTCATAGTGGCAGAGAAAAGGATATACTACCAGAATATCTCCACACCAGACCCATAAAGAGACTTATCGCCCCCTATAATCCAGACTGCCTGGTGCCTGGTAGAGGGGGAGAGGTGATATCCAGAAGTGGAGCGGTGGTGGATAGGGAAGAATTTGAGAGAATGAAGGATGAATACTATCGGCTTAGAGGGTGGGATGTTACCAGCGGACTTCAGACCAAAAAGAAGTTGGGCGAGCTTGGCCTCAAAGATATTACTGTTGATCTGGAACAACGGGGGCTTGCAGTCTAGGGGTGTTGTCCCGCCTGGCCCTGCTTGCTTAAGGTTAAATATGGGGTTACGAACCGAGAAGAGATATGTTTGGATAAAGCCGGAGACAAATAAATTCTGAAACAGGAAAGGGGGATGCTATGGAAACACAGGGGCTTGACCGAGTTGTGATGGTAGTGAAAGACCTGGACAAGGCCGCAAAGCAATACTCAGAAGTCCTGGGGGTCACCTTCTGGGATGCGGGCCCTCAGGAGGAACAGGGGGTGAGGGCCATGGTAAGCTGGGATGGGCAGATTGAGTTAATCTCGCCGGTTAGCGCCCAGAGTGCAGCAGCCAAGTTCTTGGATAGAAAGGGAGAGGGTGTGATTGGAGTCGCCTGGAAGGTGAAAGATATCGCTGAGGCAAGCGACCAGGCGGCTAAGAAGGGCTTTCGGATCGTGGATAGATTCGATTTTCCTGCTGCGCCGGGGTTCAAACTGTTCAAGGAAGTCCTGCTCCATCCCAAGGACACCAATGAAGTCACTGTCATACTGGTTCAGAGTGAACGGGAGTAAGATGGTCAAACTGTGGTAACATTATGGTAAGCACTCAGAATGTACCCCCTTCTCTTAAACTGCTATACCAGTGCCGAATTCTGTGAACTGGAGTCAAAGCAATGCCTCAAAATGATGGATATGCTGGGAAGGTCCTCTGTGTGGACCTCTCTACCGGCGCAGTCACCAATCTCAGCACAAGTGACTATAGCACCAGGTTTCTAGGAGGCCGGGGTATAGCAGCCAAGATTTACTGGGATGAAGTGTCCCCCCAGGTAGGTCCATTTGACCCTGGCAATTGCCTTTTGTTGTTTACTGGCCCTCTGGCAGGATTCCCTGCTCTGGCTGGCTCTCGCTGGACGGTCTGCGGTAAGTCGCCGACCACGGAGCCTGAAGGATTCTCCTACTGCAACCTGGGCGGACACTGGGGAGCACATCTCAAATTTGCCGGCTACGATGGCATCGTCATTAAGGGTAAGTCGGATAAACCCGTGTACCTCTCAATTCAGGATGAAACCGTCCAGATAAGGGATGCAGGTTACCTCTGGGGTAAGGGTGCTGCCCAGACCAGAGAAGCGCTCAAGGCCGAATTAGGGAAATCAGCGAAAGTGGTTGCCATCGGTCCTGCTGGTGAACGTCTTGTTCCTCTGGCTATACTGTTGGCCGACAACGATGCCAGCGGCTCTTGTGGCTTTGGAGCGGTGATGGGTTCCAAGAATCTCAAGGCGATAGTGGTGGCTGGCAGAGGCTCTGTGAGAGCTGCCAACCCTGATCGGCTTGGGGAGCTAACTCGCCATATCCGCCAGGTGAGGAAAGGATATCCCAGGGTAATCTTCCCCCAAAGGCCACCACCCAAGATGAAATGGGACTTCTGCTACGGCTGCATCTGGGGCTGTGGCAGGGCAAACTTCGAGACAGAGGACGGTGCCAAAGGAAAATTACTATGTGGCTCGGGCGTTTTCTACGAAGGGAGGGCTCGCAAATACTACGGGGAATACAATAGCGATGTATCCTTCCGTGCCACCCGACTCTGTGACAACTATGGACTGGACACAGAGGCCGTGGACTGCCTGATGCTGTGGCTGTCCCGCTGCTACAGGGCTGGTATCCTCAATGATGATAATACAGGTATACCGTTATCCAAGATGGGCAGCCTTGAATATATCGAGAGCCTGGTGAGTAAGATAGCTCTGAGGGAAGGCTTTGGAGATGTGCTGGCTCAGGGAACGGTAAGGGCAGCCCAGATGGTGGGACGGGGGAGCGAGGAACTCATTGGAGACATTATATCCAAGGCGTCGCAGGGTAGCGGCCACGACCCACGCCTTTATATCACCAACGCCATGCTATATGCCACAGAGCCACGGGAACCGATACAGCAGCTCCACGAAGTCGGCCTTTTAATTGTTAGATGGCTCGGTTGGCTTGGCAAACAAGAGGGCCGGGAGCATTTTTCAACCTCCCTGGTGCGTGCCATCGGTAAGAAGTTCTGGGGTGGTGAGATTGCCGCCGACTTCTCTACCTACGAGGGGAAAGCGCTGGCCGCTAAGAAGATTCAGGACAGACAGTATGTTAAGGAAAGTCTCATCACCTGCGACTTCTACTGGCCTATGACCGACTTCGAGAATACCGAGGACCATTTGGGTGACCCGAATCTGGAGAGTCAGGTCTATTCGGCAGTTACGGGTAGAGAAGTGGATGAGGAGCAACTACACCGTATTGGAGAGCGAATCGTAAATCTTCAGCGGGCCATAATGGTGCGCGAAGGCCATCAGGGAAGGAAAGATGACAGACTTCCTGAGGCCTATTTCACCGTTCCCCTCAGGATTTTCATGGGCAACCCCGAATGTCTGGTGCCAGGCAAGGATGGGGAGGTTACCTCAAGAAAGGGAGCGGTGGTTGATAGGGAGAAATTCGAAGAAATGAAGACTGAATACTACCGATTCCGAGGCTGGGATGCTCACAGCGGGCTCCAGCCGGAGGAAAAGCTGAAGGAGCTGGAGCTCTCCGATATAGCTGTTGAGTTAAAGCGAGGTGGATTGCTGGCCTAGACCCCAGCTGCATGGGCAAAATCTATCGGCTCAAAACAGGAGGCCAAGATGGCAGATCTGACTGACTACAGCGGGGAATTCAAGCCTGATCTAAGGTATGAAGATTTCTCCAAGGATACATTGGCACAGTTGCTTTATCAGTTCGCCAGGGTCACAAATGTTCTGGATGGTGAATACACAACCGAGATTATGCTCAGTCATGGTCAAGAGGAAGCCCTGAATAGCCAGTACAAAGTATGGGAGAGACATGGCCCGCGCGTAATGAGATGGATCAAGAGGACGCTCAATATCCAGGGTGATGATGTGGCCACCTACTTCAAGTTGCTGCAGATGCTCCCGTCCTTCTCACCGGAGCACTATGACATAGAGTGGGAAATCCTAAGCCCGGAACATGGCATCTTCACCGTCACCAGGTGCAAATTCCTGGAGGAGATGGAGAAGGCAGGCCAAGGGTTTGAGAGGCTTATATGCAGAGAGTCCGAGCCAAGGTCCTTCCAGATGTTAGCTAAAGAAATAAATCCCCATATGGTGGCAACTCCACTGAAGCTTCCTCCCAGGAAGAGCAGAGACGAGATCGCCTGCCAGTTCGAATTCAAGATAGAGTCCGCAGCCCAGCCGGGACTTCAGCTACAGAAAGCACGCTAAACCCATCTTAGCAGGCATTGAGAATCCTTGGCGAAGAGCTTGTTTCCATCACAACATAGTACTGCCGCCATCAACAAAAAGCGACTGTCCTGTCATGTAATCGGAGTCCTCGCTAGCCAGAAAGACAGCAACACGCCCGATGTCCTTCTCTGGGTCTCCCCCCCACTGTCGTAGAGGGTTTTCCTCAAGCTCTTTTTGGTATTGCTCTGGATATCGCTGCTGGAATCCTATACTCGCTGGGGTTAATGCATGAGGCAGGATGACGTTTACATTGATCTTGTATTTGCCCCACTCTCGTGCCGCGGTCCTGGAAAAGGCCCGAATCGCCTCCTTGGTAGCGCCATATACCGCCATTCCCTCCATCCCCATAAGGCCCGCTGCTGAACCGATGTTGATTATCTTACCTCCCCTACCCTTCATATGGGGAAAGACCGCCTTGCAACAGTACCATGTTGCCTTGACACCCTCCTGGAGACACTTGTCCCAGTGTTCGTCTTCTACTTCCTCCACCGGAACCCGCTGGACAAAGCCCTGGGCATTGTTGACCAGAATATCGACGGGGCCAAAGTTCGTTACAGCTTCCTCAACCATTCTTTTCACATGCTCTTCATCTCCGACATTACAAACCACCCCCCGTGCTTCTTTGCCCATCTTTCGAATCTCGTCGGCAACTTCTTCGCAGGTCTTAGCATTGATATCGGCAATGACCAGCCTAGCTCCCTCTTTGGCGAATGCCAGAGCTATTCCCTTGCCAATCCCCCGTCCGGCACCGGTCACAATGGCAACCTTTCCCTCTAACTTACCCATGTTCTCTCCTCCTTTTGTTTCGCGCAGCCGTCCATGGCTCAATCATTTCGAAATGATATTCTATGCCCTTGTCAATCCTCTTGCAACAACACGGCAAGATTGCAAATCAGGCTCAAGAGGTGGTAGGGGCTATTGACGTTGCCAAGGTCAGCCCTGATACAATAGGTAATACGCCCTGTAGATTCACTCCGGAACGTCCTGGAGTAATAATGACCTGAGGACTTGCAGGATTGCCAGGAAGGCAAACAAGCTTGGACTGGGAGATAGCCGATGACAGATGACTATGACATTGAGGTGAGGTTACTCGCCGTCACCCCAGAAGCCGAAAATCTGATAGAGACGGCAGGTAGGCTATGTTGGGATACTCAAGACAAAACGGGAACGGTACCGGATCGAATTCAGAAGTGGCTGGATGTCGGGCATGAGTCAATGATTGAGCATGCTTGCGCTACCTTCTACATTCGTGCCAGCCGCGTCTTGACTCATGAGCTTGTCCGGCACAGACTGGCAAGCTACAGCCAGAGAAGCCAGCGATATGTCAAGGAAACCGAGCCAAGGTATATCGAGCCGCCTCCAATTAAAGAAAACGAATTCGCTCATAGGCAATTTGAGGAGGCAATGACAGCTTCCTGGCAGGCCTATGGAGAACTGCTGGCTAAGGGAATAAAGCCTGAGATTGCTCGCTATGTCCTTCCCAATGCCTGTGAGACTCAGATAATATGCACCTGGAATTTCCGCGAAATTCGTCATATTATTAAGCTGCGCGCATCCAAACGAGCGCTTCCTGAGTTTAGGGCTGTCGCCGAGGAAATGCGGAAGATAGTGAAGGAAATGGCCCCCCAAGTGTTTGCGGATTTGTGACTGGTGGGGAAGGGGGGACTCGAACCCCCACGCCTTTCAGCACATGATCCTAAGTCATGCTCGTCTGCCAATTCCGACACTTCCCCGTGTAGAAAACACCTCATACAATAACATTTTACAGGGCTTGCCTCAAACCATCGCCATTCCGGCTTGAATGTTGAACACATTATGAAGATTGGAGGCTGAGGAGAAGTGCCAATGGTATTAAGATACACCGGAAGCATAACCTTTGGGGCCTGTCCAGAGTACTATAGGCAAGCCGCTAACAAAGAGGGCAGGCTCTCTGGGAACCTGCCCTCTCAGTGTGTTCGGTATAAATCTCAGCTTTAAGCCCTGCGGCGTCTCAGTACATACCAGCTTATGCCGCCTGCCAGAAGCACTCCCAGGGCAATCCATGGTGCTAAGAGGGACGCCTTGTTTGCGGGATAGGCTTCCCCACCAACGGGAGCCTGAGTACAAATTTTCACATCATCCACATACCAGTAATTCAGGTCATTGCTTTGACCCTTGAACTCGAAGCGTACCTGCGTAGCACTTCCGATTTCCGAGCTGATGTCAACTGTATAGATGGTGGCGTTGACATCGCCATAGATTGGGTTGCCCCAGGGTGTCACATCGCTCCATGTGTCAGTCCCATCAGCTCTGGTGTATACACTACAATTATAGCTACCTACCCCACTGTAATCGTCTATGAAAGACCTGAACTTCAGCGTCAGGCTTGACACACCGGCCGTATCCACCGACCTTGAATCAAGATATGCGTACAGACCGGTGCCAGACCATGGCAAACATGCCTCCGGAGATGTTCCTCCAGCATGGTTGGTACCCCACTGCTCCCAGTCGTCCGTCGTCCACCCGCCGGGCAGCCAGGAACCCGAGAAATCTTCATCCAGCAAGCAGGTCACTGACTGGCCCTGTGCAATCCCCGTCGTTACAATGCCCGCAAATGCCGAGGCTATCAGCGCTATCGCCACCAAACTTGCCAATAGCTTTTTGGTGAACGCATCCATGGTCTTCACCTCCTTGTGAATACCCCTGTACTTTATATTCTTATCCCCAGACTACCCCAAAAACAAGCATCAGTCAATATCCCTGAAGCAGTTTCTCAGGCGAATTGACGATTGCGTGGAGCACTATAAGGAAGCTAATGGCAAAGAGGGCAAGTACTCCGAGTACCTGCCCTCTCATTTAATCCAGCTTAAGCCTTAGCTTTGAGCCCTGCGGCGCCTCAAGACATACCAGCTTATCCCGCCTGCCAATACCACTCCCACAGCAATCCAGGGAGCCAAGAGAGAAGCCTTATTAACGGGGTAAGCCTCACCGCCCACGGGTGGTGGAGTTCGACAAGGTGGCCCTTGATAGGTGGTGTACCAGATTTCATAGTCCCCAGTCCTATTACCACACCATGTCGTGTGGGCTTTGCCGTCTGAACCAACGTCTAGGGAGGGCTGATTGTCCCCGTAGGACGTAGAGTAAGTCACATCCTCCAATGTGGTTAGTGCCGTCTCAGGTACTACGATGTTTCCATCAGTGTCCAGCACCATGTAGTAAACATCTGTACCTTCGTCCCTATCATCATACCACGTGATATGGATGTAGCTGCCGCACTGGATAGCGCTTTGGGGAGCACGAGACTTCTCACCGTCATCCGCCGTCAACATTGTATCATTGATTATGGTGATAACCCCCTCATCGGCACTGTCGCCACCTTGGTCATCCAGGCTAGGGTCAAGCTTGGTGTAATAAATTTCAGTACTGCCCCTTTGATCGTGCCAGATGATATGTACTTTGTCCTCGCCGTCAACCACGATTGTTTGACGCTTGGACTTCTCGCCATCGTCAGGTGTTATCCGCGTGGCGTCAATCAAGGTATCGCCATCACTGCCACGGAGCATCATGTAGTAGATTTCGTACTCCATTGTACTGTTGTTGTCGTTCCAGGTTATGTGGGGATTGTCGTTGGAGTCTACGGCGACATCTGGCCGTGAATACCAAGTACCATTCTCTGGTATGTCTCTTATTACTGTTGGAGAAACTAATTCGCTGCCATTATTGTCTATTTTCATGTAACATATATCGCCGTAGTAGTAGTCATCCCATACGATATGGATATCATCGTTTGAATCTACGGCTATACGGGGGTGATGCAATCCGTAGAAGATAGCGGTGACTAGGGTTATATCATCAACCAGGGTAGCAACTGTCCCAGCGGCAGGATTCGGGTCAAGTTTGGTATAGGCAATTTTGTCTCCGTCATAGTCCTGCCACACTATATGCACCATATCATTTGAATCTATAGCAATGGCTGGATGGACAGAATTGTGCCCGTCATCAGTGGATATCATGGTGTGGTCAATCAGAGTATTCCCGTTGTTGTCAAGCATGGTGTACCAGATTTCTCGGTAATTATAATTTGGATGCCACCAACCGAGTTCGGAGTAGAAATAGACAATGTGGACATTGCCCTGAGAGTCAATAGCCACATCTGGCTGGTCCGAGTAACCCCCGAAATTAGTTACCCCTAACTGGGGGCCCTGCTGAGCCAGGGCTGGTGCCACCATTGCAGCCAACACAATTGCCGCCAAAGATATGGCAACCAAGATGCGAATCACCATTCTTCCAGCTGAATTCATTTCTCCCTCCTTAGCGTTTCCAGAATACTCCCCAGGGGCAGTGTAAGTCAATACGGTTTAAGCAGTCTCTCGGATGAATTGATGATTGCTTAGAGCACTATAGGCGAGCCGCTAGCAAAGAGGGCAGGCCCTCTGGGAACCTGCCCTCTATTTCAATAAAACTTGATTCTTAGCTTTGAACTTTGCGGCGCCTCAAGACATACCAGCTTATCCCGCCTGCCAATACCACTCCCACAGCAATCCAGGGTGCTAAGATGGAAATTTTACTTACGGCATAGGCCTCACCACCAACATGAGGCTGAGTGCAGATTTTCACATCATCCACATACCAGCAATTCATGTCCATATAATGGCCATCGAATCTAAAGCGCACCTGGGTAGCGCTGCCGATATCCGAGCTGATATCAACCGAGTAGGTGTCTGGGCCAATGAGGCTAGAGATTGGGTTGCCCCAGGGCGTTACATCCCTCCACGAATGGCCCCCGTCAGCCCTGGTGTAGACTCTACAATAGAAATCATCACGGACGTCGATTACGAAGGATTTGAACTCCAGTTTCAGGCGCGACGCTCCAGTGGTGTCAACCGGTTTGGAATCGAGATATGAATAGTTACCAGATATGTCGTACCAATATAAACGGGCTTCTGGAGATGTTCCTCCAGCCTCATGGCTTGAGCCCTGAGTCCAGCCTCCCACTTGTGCCCACCCGCTGGGCAGCCAGGAGGAGAAATCTTCATCGAGAGGACACGTCGGCGACTTGCCTGCTGCTGTCCCCGTCATTACAAAAGCCGTGAACATCGAGGCTATCAGCACTATCGCCACCAAACTTGCCAATAGCTTTTTGGTAAACGCATCCATGGTCTTCACCTCCCTGTGAATACCCTTGTACTTCATATTTTCATCTCCAGACTACCCCAAAAACAAGCATCAGTCAATATCCCTGAAGCAGTCCCTGTGATTACTTGATGTTTGCTTGGGGCGCTACAGAGAAGCGTTGGTATGCAGTTCAGGTATCAAAAGGGAGTATCGAACGAAGTTATTTCTCTTCCCTTTGTTTTGACTCTTTGGCTTTTGCGTATAGCGAAACAAACCAAAGGGCACCAAAACTGCCAAGTAAGAGACCCAGACCACCAAAAAAGATACCTATAGTACTCAGTGTATTAGCAACTTCCATCGGCATAATTTTCACCTCCACATCGATAATTAATTCCACAATACAGTGACTATATAAAAAGAACTATGATTCCCCTTCACTACCTATGCTGATTTGCAGTTCTAAAGCTAATTCTCCAAGGCTATATCCTTCCCTCCTTACCCGCAAATCGTAATAGAGGAGCGTGCCTCCCGCTACACCAAACGGAGTCACCAGGATACTCCCGATTACGCCCCCTACTACCGGTATCAGCCCCAGAATGACGGTGGCCGCGAATACTATGAGACCTATGACCAGGATGATTCCAAAGACCCGCCACCAGGTACCCTTGACTAAAGCTGAACTCCGCGAGAGGGCTGCTCGCGGGCCGGTACCCTCCAGCAATGCCGCCTGGTAGACAAAAAGCCAGCGAACTCCGAAGTAAACGGCCGCTGGAATGCCGATTACAGTTATCGCCATGCCAAACACAGCCAACCCGGACAGAACCGCAGCTCCCAACATAGCCCCCAGTCTTCCCAATGCAAAGCGATAAGCTTGACCGATACTTATTGTCTGCCTGACGTACTGCTCAGATACGGCATGAATAACAGCACCTGTCATTAAAACGCTAGCTACAATAGAGACTATCGCGAATACTACTATGAATGCCACCATTGTCCCAATGAATGCCCACAGGTCTGCCAGCTCACTCGTAACACTCACCCCAAAAAAAACCAAGCAACCCAAGAACGATGGCAAAAATACCCAAAGGCACTTCTACGATAGCCACAATCGCCAGCAGCCGCAAAGATTGCTCCCATAGATTCTAAAGGCATCGCCGAGAATGTCTCCAATATTCTTTGGATTAAGTGCAGTGCTCATGCTTACCTCCTTCAGGTTTGATGTTTCGTGACATCCGGATATACAAACCGTAAGTTATCCTGAGATACTCCTCAATCAGAAAGGACACCAGCAATCGCCAGCATAGCCGATTCTATTGCCCTGTATTCATCCTTCCCCTATCTCGCCCAAAACCTTCACGGGCGATCGCCTACTATTTGGTGTATCACGCCTGTCAACACATTAATATGACTAATAGTCAAACGCTGGAAATAGCTTCGCAGGTCCCTTAGAGAAGATGCTCCCCTACCTACGGAATGCCACCTCTCTTCGGTTACCGCGACCAAGTTTTATGTCAAGTTCCGCTTTGAGTACCCAGGGGCGATGGCATTTGCTGCGGAAGGTCTTCCTTTTGAGGCTGGCTGAATGTATAATCATTGCTTAGATATTACGTCGGTCAAAGCGAAGGATTGGGATGAGACTTAGGGATTGCATTGTTACGGCTCTACGGGCTCTGACCGGCAACAAGCTGAGGTCAATTCTGACCATGCTGGGCATCCTGATTGGCGTGGCCGCAGTTGTATCAGTGCTATCTTTGGGAAGGGCACAGACAGCCAGGATAGAAGAGGCCTTTGCCTCTATGGGGCCTAACGTGATCATCGTTATACCCGGTGCTCCAAGCGCAGGCGGCATGGGAGGGACGGTAGGCAGCGCTGCGACATTGACCTTGAAGGACGCTGATGCAATTGCACGTGATGCTCCTTCCGTGGCTGCCGTATCACCTGTAGGTCGCTCGAGCGCCCAAATCGTAGCGGGGAGAGAGAACGTTGCCACCATAATCACGGGGATAAAGCCCGAAGCCGAGTGGGTGGGCGGCGACTTCGAGCTGGGACAAGGAAGCTTCATCAGCGAATCACATTATAAAGTGAAGTCAAGAGTGGCTATCCTGGGAGGCGAGATAGCGGAGAGCCTTTTCGGACAGATGGACCCTATAGGACAGCACATAAGGATTGACGGGCGCAAATTCGAAGTCATCGGTGTATTGCTAATCGAGGGCACTGGATTCGGAACTCAAGACCTAGCGGTATATATACCTTTATCTACCTTCTTTGCCACAATGGGAGCACAGGCAGGCAGCCAGAGAGACAGCATTCAGATTATCAGCGTCCAGGCCATGAGCAAAGACGAGATAGAATCTGCCAAGCAGGAGATGACCGCTATCTTGCGAGACCGCCACCATATCAGGGAAGGAGAAGACGACGACTTCAGAATTATGAGCATGGACTCCCTGGCAGCCCAATACGGGCAAATAATGCAAGTTATGCAGCTTATCTTTGCAGCTATAGCCGCTATATCCTTGCTTGTCGGCAGCATCGGTATTATGAATATTATGCTGGTTTCTGTAACCGAGCGCATCAGGGAAATTGGTTTGCGGAAAGCGGTAGGTGCCAAGCGTCGACATATCCTGGTCCAATTTCTAACCGAAGCTGCTGCCTTGGGCCTCTGTGGTGGTGCTATAGGTGTGGCCCTGGGATGGATTGTAGTCACCCTTACCTCTCTTATCCTGGAAAACGCTGGTGTTCCGATTGGTGGTACGCTTTCCGCTGATATTATCGTCCTGGCGGTGTTTGTGGCGTTTGTGGTCAGCGTTGTTTCCGGGTTATACCCTGCAATTCGGGCGGCACGACTTGACCCCATCGAGTCCTTGCATTACGAATAAATTATTGCCCTCGAATGAAGGATAGCAGGAAGGATGAAGCTGGGTAGAGTCTTCCATTTGAAGTCTGTCGAGAGTATAATCAAGTCCGAGAGGCGGTCGAAGTGAAGAGGCTGGCAATTTTAATCACTCTGGCAGTCCTGATTTTAGGATTACTTTTATTCGGACTAAGCGATACTGTCATTTCTATCAGCGAATTTGCCGAGGGCACCGTTTGAACGAGGACAGGGAAGTGATAACACCGGGACGGAGAGTAAACTTGACCTACTACGAGGGAGCAGACCTGACGGAGAGTTACGGGTGGGTAGTCCTGGAATATGAAGACGGACTTTTGAAGGCTTACAACCCGGGAGGAAAGTTCAGCTCCGTTTCCAAGAGACTGGACGGGGCAATCATTCAGAGGGAGGAGGAATGCCTGGAATCGGGGCCCGTGATATTCAACCTGAGGAGCTCTGCCTTCCTCAAGGTAGAATTGCTCGACTAGCTTAGTGAAGATTACGATAGAACGCTAGTTCAAAGCAAGCGCGCAGCGCCGAGATACACAAAGTCAGTAAAGTTTGAGGATAGCTTGAGGCTTTATCACAGGACTGAAGCTGGCTTTCATAATTTAGTAATGTAACAAGTAATCAAGCAAGGTTACCTTCTTGGAGCGCATCTCTTGGCGTGTCTTTGTTACAGTCCTCTGTTTTGGAACATCCCTGTACTCAATTACATCCCTGTACTTGGTTACATCCCTGTACTCAGTCACCTGTCTAGTCTTTACGACATCACGGTAATCAACGATGGTTTTTGTTGGGGCCTTTATCGAGTAGGTAAAAGAGCGTACATCTCCGCTAGGGTATACTTCAACCCTGCTTGTGTCACCCGCTACAATATACGTTGAGGCTTTTTTTGTGCTCGTTCCTACCCCGTGTATTAAGATGCGAAATGTCACGCGGAACGACCCATTCTTTGCATCAGTATTTCTGATAGCTACCCACACGTAGGTGCCAGCAGTGCACGTTTCATGGATTCCTTCGTCAGTCACAACGTAGTCAATTGGGACAGATTTGTTATAAGGTTCCCTCTCAGTGTAGTTTTCTGTCCCAGTGTAGAGCTCCTGGACAGTATAGGGCTCCTGAACGGTATATTCTTCCTCGATGTAATAGGTCTCCGTATCTTCATAATACACATCGACTGCATAATCGACCGCTACTATGGGTATGGCACAAACAACAATGGCAGCGACGGCAATGAAAGCCCCTATTCCCATAGCTAGTTTCTTGAACATAGTCGGCCTCATTTATCGAATACAATGGCCATCGTAATCATAATGGTGGTGCTTGCAGAATCATTCAACTTACAGAATTCATTGCTCCCCAGCCAAGTGAAACTTATCAAAACGTAATTCTATTTTACCAGAGAACACACCAAACGTTTATTGACCATGCATCGAGCTAGCTTCCTAGAAAAGTTGGCGCTAAAGCTATATAATAGCAGGGTTAAGCTGTAAGCAATTCACTCTATTTACAAGGAGGCTTGATTTATGAGCAATGAGCCTGACAAGAGTCCGGACAAGCTGGAAGAACTGAAGAAAAGACGGGAGCGCATCCTGCAGATGGGAGGTCCCAAGGCCATTGAAGAGCGCCATAAGAAGGGGCAGATGTCAGCCCGGGAAAGGATAGAGTACTTCTTCGATGCCGGCACCTTCACCGAGATAGGAATGCATGTCAAGCACAGGGGAACCGCTTTCGGTATGGATAAGAAAGAAGTGCCTGCTGAAGGGGTTGTTACCGGTTTCGGCAAGGTGAATGGCAGATGTGTTGTCACTGCCAGTGAAGACTACACTTCTATGGCCGGAAGTTTTGGCGAGTATCATGGCAGAAAATTTGCTCATGCTGTTGAGGTCGCCAGAGATAATGGCTGGCCATTCGTAAGTATGAACGACTCCGGAGGACTCCGAATGCAGGAAGGTATGGATGCGCTGGAAGCTTACGGCTGGCTATTCAGGGCCCAAGATCAAGCTTCAGGCATAATTCCTCAGATAGCTTTGATTATGGGACCCTGCCTGGGAGGACAGGCATATCATCCCGTGATGCTGGATTTCGTCATCCAAACCAGACATACAGGCTTTATGGGGATAGCCGGTCCCGCCTTCGTCACAACACAAACCGGGGAGCAAATCTCCCTGGAGGAATTATCCGGATATAAAGCTCATGCTGTAAAATCAGGGCAGACGCATATAGTAGCCGAGGACGACAAAGACGCCCTGGATAAAGCAAAGGAGCTCTTGTCTTTTTGCCCTTCCAATAACAGGGAGAAACCACCCCAAATAGAGACAGAGGATGATCCAGAAAGGCTGATTCCCGAGTTGAATATTTTGCTTCCTGAGAAATCAAATATGCCCTATCAGATGAGAGAGGTTATTGAAAGGGTAGTAGACAATCACCACTTCTTCGAGATAATGAAGGATTACGCTAGAAATATGATGATAGGCTTTGCCCGTTTCAACGGACGCCCCGTCGGCATAGTGGCTAACCAGCCGATGTGGATGGGGGGATGCATAGACATCGATGCCGCAGATAAAGGGGCAAGGTTCATCAGATTCTGTGATTTGTTCAATATTCCACTTGTTACTTTCGTGGATTGTCCCGCCTATCTAATAGGTTCTGAGCAAGACTGGAGAGGTATCCTGCGGCACGGTGCCAAGCTTCTTTTTGCCTGGGCCAATGCCACTGTGCCGTTGGTTTCAATGATAGTCAGGAGGTCTATGGCTGGAGCTCATTATGGAATGCTGGATAAGTCTATTGGAGCTGATTTTGTTTTTGCCTGGCCAACGGCCATCGTCTCTGCTTTAGACGCCAAAACTGTAGCCAGCGTTATCTTTGCCAAGGAGATAAGAGAGGCAGAAAACCCAGAGGAAATAAGTGCCAAGAGAATGAAAGAGTATGATGAAATCTATTCCAACCCGTATCATGCGGCAGCAAGAGGTTTCGTTGATGATGTGATAATGCCTGAGGATACCAGGAAGATGATAAATAGAGCGCTTGACGCCCTGGAAAATAAATGGCAAACAGCTTTCAAGGCACAGCCCTGGAGGAAGTATTCCAATATTAATCTCTAAATATCCCTGGAACGGGATGTATAGTCATCCCGCTAAAAGGGAGGATAATGTATTTTGAAGAACTTCTCTTAGGCGATAGATTCGTGAGCCGTCCTAGGCTAATTACTGCGACGGATATAGACAATTTCGCCATCTCAACCGGGGCAGTAAATCCATTATTCTTAGATGATAGGTCTGCCAGGGAGATGGGTTTTGAGGCGAGAATTGCACCTGGTTTGTTGACCTTATCCCTGGCTATCGGGCTGGTGTATTCACTGGGAGTTCTTGACCACCTAACTGCCCTTGTCAATGTTCAGGTTAGATTCCTTGCCCCCATGAATGCGGGGGACAAGCTCAGGTGCAGTATAGAAATAGTGAAAAAAAGGGAAACCAAAAGGAAAGATAGAGGGCTTATTGCTCTTAAGTTGAATTGTCATAATCAGGAGGATAAGGAAGTGATGGAGGTGTCACAATTTGTTTATCTGGTACAAAGGAAAAGCTAAGTTGAGAGTAAATAGGACGAATAGGCAGAATAAGTTTTTAATTCCTTTTAATTTGCAGCAAGGAGGGTAGCAATGGACTTTAGCTTCACTGACGAACAAAATAAATTCAGAAAGGAAGTCCGCCAGTTTTTAGAAGACGAGATAAGACAGGGACTCTGGGAGCCAATTTGTGATTCCTGGATACAGGGTTACAATCCCGGGTTCACCATGAGAGTGGCGCAAAAGGGCTGGATCGGCCTGACCTGGCCCAAAGAGTACGGGGGGCAGGGGCACAGCCCGCTGTACCGACTTATCCTCACTGAAGAAATGCTGCGCTATGGAGCGCCGGCAGCCTGCCACTGGTTTGCCGACCGCCAGGTAGGCGGTTCCATACTCTCCTTCGGCACGGAGGAGCTAAAGAGGGAATTTCTGCCCAAGATTGCGAAGGGGGAGGCCTATTTTGGTGTATCGATGAGCGAGCCGGGAGCCGGTTCGGACCTGGCTGCACTGCAGACCAGAGCAGTTGAAGATGGTGATTATTATGTAATCAACGGCCAGAAGACATGGACCAGCTGCGCCTACCTGGCCCACTACTTTTACATGGTAGCCAGAACAGACCCCGAAGCAGCAAAGCACAGGGGCATTAGCGAGTTTATCGTAGATGCCAGGGCCCCCGGGCTGAGCCGTATCCCCATGATTGATATTACCGGCACCGAGGCCTGGAGTGACCTTTTCTTTGACAATGTGCGTGTGCACAAGAAGTATCTAATAGGAGAGAAAAACCGCGGCTTTTATCAAATCCTCCATCAGCTTGACTACGAGAGAAGTGGCATGGAACGCATCATGGGCAATTACGCCCTCTTCGAAGCCATTATAAAGTTCAGCAAGGAAAACAAATTGTCTCAGGACCCTGTAATCCGCAACAAGCTGGCGCAGCTCCAGATTGAATTTGAGATTGGGCGTCTCCTTGGTTACAGGGTAGCCTCAGTCATGGAAGAAGGGCGAGCCCCTAACCTGGAATCCGCCATGTCCAAGGCCTATTCCACGGAATTCGAGAAACGCCTGGCCAGCGCGGCTATGGAGATTTTGGGTCCCTACGGGCAGTTGATGCCGGGTTCCAAGCTGGTGCCTATACGGGGCCTGGCCTCACATTCATACTTAGGCTCTAAAGGTTACAGTCTCCAGGGGGGCACAACGGAAATCCTGAAGAACATCATGGCTACACGAGGACTGGGACTACCAGGCTCATAAGGCGTCACCCCGAGCAAAAGCGAGGGATCTCAAAGACTCGAAGATTCTTCGCATGCGGCTCAGAATGATGCCTGGAATATTTGCTATAGGAGGATAGCGATGAAATTAACTCTCACTGAAGAACAAGAAATGCTGAAGAAAACAGCCCGCGACTTCCTGGCTGATAAATGCACCAAGAAATTCGTTAAACAGATGGAAGAGAGCGAGACTGGTTATTCAACAGAGCTGTGGCAGGAAATGGCAGAGCTGGGTTGGATGGGTCTGGTATTCCCGGAGAAATATGGCGGCGGCGACATGAGTTTCCTCGACATGGCGGTACTATTAGAGGAGATGGGACGTGCCTGTTTACCCGGCCCTTTCTTCTCTACAGTGGTCCTGGGGGGATTACCCATCCTGGATATCGGAAGCGAAGAGCAAAAACAAGAATACCTGCCCAGGCTAATCCGTGGGGAGAAAATCTTTACCCTGGCCCTCAACGAACCTGGCTATCAGAATTACGATGCCTCCTCAGTCATGGTTGATGCCACTCCCTACAACGGCAACCATATTATCAAAGGAACAAAACTGTTTGTCCCCGATGCCCATATTGCCGATTATCTGCTATTTGTAGCCAGGACCAAGTCTGAAAAAGGCGTCACCATTTTCCTGGCAGACGCCAAGAGTCCGAAGATAAAATGCACCACTTTAAAGACCCTCGCCGGTGACAAACTATGCGAGGTGCTTTTTAACCAGATACCAGTACCTAAAGCTAATATTCTGGGACAGCCGGGCCAGGCAGATAGCGCAGTGCAGAAGATAATCGAGCGTGCAGCAGTGGGAAAATGCTGCGAGATGGTCGGCAATATTCAGCGAGTATTGGAGATGACTACCGATTACGCTAAGGAAAGAAAGCAATTTGACCGTCCCATTGGCAGCTTCCAAGTCATACAGCACTATTGCGCCGATATGGCAACCGATGTTGACGGCGTCAGATTTAGCACATACCAGGCAGCCTGGATGCTGAGCGAAGGACTCCCCTGTAGCAAAGAAGTGGCCATAGCTAAGGCCTGGGCGGGCGAAGCCTCTCAGCGGGTCCTTTCTTTGGCACACCAGATACACGGAGCAATCGGCGTCACTATGGAACACGATTTACATTTCTACACCAGGCGAGCCAAAGCCGGAGAGCTGGCCTTTGGTGATGCCAATTTCTACCGAGAAGTAGTAGCCAGAGAGATGGGATTATAGTAGTAAGGATGACTACACGCAAGGAGAGATGCTGTATGAAGAGAAGCTTAAGGCTTTGCCCCCCGTAGACATAGGCTCCGTACCCGAGCGAAGGAGACTTGAAATACCTTTTGTTGGGGATGTAAGCGGACCAATCATACACGGGAAGGTCGCGGGAACAGACTATGTGCTGCTTCGTACTGACGGTGTAGAATCATGCATGTTCATAGTGTTATCACCACAGACTGAGCCGACCTGATTTCATATGGAGTCTCATGTTTTTTAACAGCCGCTCCAGACGGGCGCTTTTCCCTTAAACGAGCCGTAACCTACCAGACAGGCTCAAAGGAGCTTTCGTGGCTAAACTCAACTCAAGGCGCTGTGGACGGTTTCCTCGCTATGAGCACAAATGTGTATGTCGTCAGCGAAAGTGGGACAAATAAGCCTGTGAAAATGACCGACACTTTGTGGAGTTATTTACTGATCCATTCGTGCATTTGCCTGATATCAAGGTCAGCTTGCAGGGATCCGTCCAGTTCATCGGCTACCGGTCTTTTGCAGACTCTGCAACGTTGTGCACCCCTGAAAAGCGGGCTGCCACATGAAGGACAGTGATATCGTTCACATTCTGCCCGCGCCCACTCCACGCTGCCTTCCTCATCACCGTACTCGGCCACTTTTGCCCGCCATATAGGAATCGCTCTTTTCATTACCCGCAGGCCAGTGGCAAGAGGGAAATTCTGAATCAGACTGCACGGCCATTCCTGACATTGATGGCAAGAGTAGTATCCCTTTGATTTTACGCAATCCCTTACTTTGCATACTTCGCATGCACTGTAGAGCTTTTTCAGCGTAACAGGTTGCATACAACCGAGACACTGTGCCTCTTCGGGCTTTGTCCCATATAAGTTCGCCATAATCGTCCTGAATTTTTCATTGCCGTCTCTTGTTGCGATGTAAACCCCGCAGGTACCGCAATATAACCCGCACGGTGCCATCAAATCCCTGTTCCTGATTTCTTCCTCTGTCCATCCTTGCATGTTCATATCCCCTTCCATCAAGATTTATGTGTACGTTATAAATTGTTTGCCTACTTCCGTCAAGGGCAACCGCTTTCCGATTCAAGGTAGGTCTAAGATATAATCCCGATGTCAAGGCGATGTCACTATCGTCGTCTACCGAGCACCAATTAAAATTAAAAAGGAAGTGTTCTTGTTGATACGTGGGGGAGTATTCAGTCCTGAGCTAATAGCATCGTTGTGGCATTTAACAATCCGCTACATTGCGCAGTTAGGTAACGAAATACTACTCTTTTATGCATTATCAACTCCTCCTATTTGATTCTTTATTAATCCCCTTTTCAGCAACTTCTTTAGCATTAAGCTCAGCAGATGGTTTCCTCAGCTCCACGTTTTTGAGGTATTCTTCCCCTCTTGGGGTAAAAATATATTGCCTGATTTCACCCTCCTCAACACATTCGATGAAAAGAGCCTGTTCCAGGAGACCGAGGTGAAGGTTCGCCTCTATTGCTCCAAGATTAAATCTCTCCTTTATCTCGTCTAGTCTTTTCCCATCTCCTATGAACCTAAATATCTCCCTTCTAATCGTTGATTGCATAGCCAATAAACCTACCTTATGGTCTTCGGTTGGATTTCTCAACTTTCCCTCTTTTGTGACCCTTTTAAGCCAGTCGTCCCTTCTTCTTAGCACATCCTCATTCATAAACTACCTCACTTTGTTTCCCCGCTCCTTTATCCTTTCTTTAACTAACCTACTGATCCCAAGGAGTGAGCACCTCTGCTTCCCCATCGGTTATAGCAATGGTCTTCTCAAAGTGCGCAGAGAGACTGCCGTCAGCAGTAACGACTGTCCAGCCATTGTTCTCGACTTTGGTTTTCCAACCACCAGTATTCACCATCGGTTCAATTGCCAGGACCATTCCTTTTTGGAGCACAGGGCCACGACCTGGTGATCCGAAGTTCAGTATCTGAGGCTCTTCGTGCATCTCTCGCCCGATGCCATGCCCGGTATATTCACGCACTACTGATAACCCCTTCGACTCAGCACAGCACTGAATAGCTGCTGAGATATCGGTCAGACGCGCACCAGGATGAGCAACAGATATGCCAGCTTCAAGACAGTCTTTAGTTATCTGAAGAAGGTGCTTTGCTTGGGGGCTGATGCTGCCCACCCCTATTGTCAAGGCAGCATCACCATGAAAACCATCGACGACAGCGCCAAAATCTATAGACACAATG
This sequence comes from uncultured Dehalococcoidales bacterium, assembly GCA_964638975.1. Lineage (GTDB taxonomy): Bacteria > Chloroflexota > Dehalococcoidia > GIF9 > AB-539-J10 > RBG-13-51-36. The sequence continues at coordinate 116,081 of CAZXAJ010000001.1, read as the reverse complement.
TCACCCTCATATACCACCCGTTCTCCAGGGATACCGTGCACCACTTCGTCATTTATTGATACGCAGAGTTCAGCGGGAAAACCTCCGTAGCCTTTAAATGATGACCTGGCTCCACAACTTGTTAGCTCTCTTGCCGCGATATCATTAAGTTCAGCAGTCGTTATTCCAGCCCTTATTTCCTTGGAGAGTGTCTTTAGGATGGAAGCGACAACCATTCCTGCTCGCCGCATGGTAGCAATTTCATTAGGTGATTTAACTATAATAGCCATTACCTAGCTGCTCTAAGAGCATGATTCATCATGTCTTCAAACTGTCCCATTTTCCTAGACGATTTACACAAAAATGAACTGAATCCTAAAGCCTTCAAACTTTGACAATAAGAGGGCTAGCCGAGGTCATTAAGCTTCGTTTCTAAGTTCTTTTGCCTTAGGGCTACTGTTAAATCTCCCCGGGTTCTTTCTATAATGCCCCTCATGGCATCTGTAGTTCGCCGCAAGCCATGAGCGAGCAATTCCGGAAAGTCCATGGTTATCAAGATTCCGTAGATTTCATCCATTATGCCCAGCAACTCTTCGCAACGGGAAAAGTCCCCCCGCCTTAGGCTATCCAGTATATGCCTCCTCAGCTCACCCACGGACTCGCCCAACCCGTCGAGGTAGGCAGCATTGCTTACGCCCAGTGCGTCCGACCTCGGCAAGTCCTCCCCGGAAATCAAAGCCAGGGTTATGCGTCCCTCGGCGAACTCCTTTTGAGCGTCATGGACGAAACCCGAATGAAGCAACCTTCCATGCTTGGCCAGGTCGTGGTCCATCTCTCGAAGCAATTCACGAGCTGCGTCAAGGCGTTGCTTTGCCCTGTCCCATTCCTGGCGATGCACGGCACGTATGGCCTCAGCGCTGTAACGGATTATCTGGCGGCAACTGCGCAGGGCTTTCTCCCGCGCCCCATCCTCAGCCGCGAAGCGGGGACGAAGCTCTGCAGCTATGGCCTCCAAATCTTCTACTGGTTTTGACATTCTTCCTTCGCCAGGTCCATCTTCTCGACCAGTCCCTGCACAGCATCCTTAACATCCTCTGCACCCAGGACAGCGCTAATCACAGCTATAGCATCGGCGCCGGCAGCCACTACTCCACCGATATTATCTCGGTTTATACCGCCAATAGCTACTAGAGGGGTGGAGACAGTTCTCTTGAGCTCTTTGAGTGTATCCACACCAACTACAGTGACTCCCTTTTTCGTCGTCGTGGGAAATATAGAGCCTACGGCAATATAATCTGCTTCTTCAGCCTGGGCTTTTGTTGCTTGAGACAGCGTGGTGACAGAGCAGCCAACGACTTTATCTATGGGCAGCTCCCTGCGGAGCACAGGCAGCGGAAGGTCTTCCTGCCCGATGTGAATCCCATCGGCATCAACAGCAATAGCCAGGTCAAGGTAATCATTTACTATGAATAGAACATCCGATTTGCTACAGATCTCCTTGAGCTTTTGAGCTATAGGCAGTAATTCCCCCTTTTTGCTTTGCTTGTCGCGAAGCTGGATTACTCGGGCACCTCCATGAATAATCTGGCTGGCAATGTCCAACTCATCCCGGCCAGTCAGAAATTGTCTGTCCAGAATAACGTAAAGCCCAGGCATCCTCGCTATTTTGTCCCGTCGTAATATTTTGGAAGCTAAATCCCGCTCCAGGGTATAAAGGGCAAACCTCGCCTGTTCAAATCTGGCTGAATTCAGGATTGGACTTATCTCCGGCAATTTAGCCAGCTCCTCCATCACGCGGAGAGATTCCCCCACCCTTTTGGCATTGGCCGTAACCAGGTCAGACAGGCCCTGCAGCGAGGTCGCTTCCATATTTAGTGTCTTCTTCCTTGAAGAGTCAGGCCGACCGACATCGCGTTCAGAATCTCTTTGAGACAGGAGCCCAGTGCCCAGTGATTTAGTCTCCTGGGCTAAATCATGGCGTAGAGCCTTTAACCGCTGGCTCAGCTCAGCATCGTTGAGAAGAAAGCGGGCGACATCCTCCAGAACCCGCAAGCCTTCGCTGGAGCGGTTTAGATTGGCATCAATCATACGCAGCGGTTGGAGAGGCACTGTCAAGGTCCCTCAGCGGCTCAGGCACCACACCTTCTCTGGCTGCTTGTATCTGTTCCTGGACTTGGGACGGCAGCTCTTGTCCCATATCCTTGAACCTCTTTTCCACCCAGCGACCGATATTCCGGGGGTCCTTATAATAGTCGGGGGCGGGGTTCGCTGTCGGCTCACCACTTTCTTCCCAAATGGTCTGCAATGATTTGTGGTAAGCGAAGCTAGACATAGCGCGGGCTAAATCGGTGCCGCCACAAAATGGACATTTATGGGCAACGGAAGCGGAAGCATCCCGTACGAGGAAACTCGATTTTCTGCGGCAACTCTGGCAGATAAACTCATAGATAGGCATGGGCAACCTCAATCATTTGCTTCAGGTTTGCTTGGCTCTTCGCCGAAAAACTCCTTCTTTTTTTCCGCCATCTGCTTAAGCGGCCATTCCCCTTTCTCCATCCTATCGGTTATCTCTTCATATTCAGGGGTGGATTTTTCCCCACCAGTCATCCGTTTATTCCACTCAGCCATCGCCCTAGGCTCATTTCTCAGCATGCCTTGAGTCAACTCCCTGTCAGAAAGTATGTCTTCATACACATCTTTGGTAGTCTTATGCATGGCAAAAGTGGAAAACAATCGCTTCAGGTCGCTATTTCCACAGCGAGGACAACGAGCAGGAGAGGAAAAGTCCTGTTTATATACGCTAATCTTTCGCTGGCAAGAGCCGCACCAATATTCATAAATAGGCATCTTTACTTCTCCGTCCGCAATTTTGTCTCAATTATACACCCTGATTTTAGCACACTCACTCGTCCGAATAAAAATCAGCTTAGCCAGCGCCCACTCCTATATCAAAGCTCCCCACTATCGGGCCTCCCTGCCATTCAGGGTCATAAGGTTTGACTATGACGGGTTCCCTTTCTTATACTACGATATTTGGGGAGGGGTGACCGAGCGGCTTATGGTGGCGGTCTTGAAAACCGCTTTCGCCTTTTTGGCGAACGTGGGTTCGAATCCCACCCCCTCCGCCAGGTAGAAAAAGCGAGGCCTGGCTGACTCGCCAGCCGATTTTGGGCACATAATGGATAATATATGCTTTGAAATATTTGAAACGCTACCGCGACAGGGGCCAGGCGATGAAAGGTCAACAAAGAAAGCTTTTCAAATGCTTGGCGGATTGTTCGAATGTCCTGAAATACTTGATGTAGGATGTGGAACCGGCGCCCAGACCCAGACCTTGGCGGAACTTAGTTCGGGAAACATTACTGCTTTGGACAATCACGCTCCGTTTATTGATGTTCTCAAATGCAAAGTCCGCCAAGCAAAGCTTGAGGAAAGAATCCATTGTGTCGTCGGAGATATGGCCACAATGGATTTCCGCGCGGAAAGCTATGACGTGATCTGGTCGGAGGGGGCAGCAAACATTATGGGATTTGCGAATGCACTCAAGTCATGGAAAGTGTTACTTAAGCCCAAAGGATATCTGGTTGTAAGCGAGCTTGTATGGTTCAAGCGAGAAACGCCTCAGGAAATTAAAGATTATTTTGCAGAGGCATATCCTGACATGAAATACTATGAGGATATCTATCCCATTATAAGGTCGGCTGGATACGAAATGATCAACTATTTCCCGTTGCCGAGTAAATCATGGTGGACGGATTACTATGCGCCAATGGAGAAGAAACTTGCTGAAATGAGACGCGAATACCAGTCTAACAAGGACGCACAGTCAATATTCGATTCATTTCAGTTGGAAATCGACATGCACAGGAAATATTCTGAATACTACGGTTACGGTTTTTACATTATGAGAAAGATGGCTAAACCAGAAACATAGCAGAACATATATAATGCATCAAGGACATAGATTGAGATAGAAAGGAAGTGATATGAAAATCCACGAGTATCAGGCCAAGGCACTTCTAGCTCAGTACGGTATTCCCGTTCCCAGGGGCAAGGTAGCTTCTAGCCCAGCCGAAGCTAGAGAAATAGCCGCTGAGATTAGCGGCAAGATGGTAATTAAAGCCCAGGTCTATGCTGGAGGAAGAGGCAAAGCAGGTGGCATAAAAACTATTAATAGTCCGGAAGAAGCAGAGCAGGCTGCGAGCCAATTGATTGGAACAAGACTGGTGACCCATCAAACTGGGCCGGAAGGGGCCCAGGTGAGTAAGGTGCTGGTGGAAGAAGCAAGCAATGTGGCACGCGAGCTATATCTCAGCATCCTCGTCGATGGGACCAGCCGCTTACCCGTGATGATGGCAAGCGAGGCTGGAGGGATGGAAATCGAAGAGGTAGCCCAAGCGACTCCAGAGAAAATATTTCGGAGTAACATTGACCCTGCTATTGGCTTTCAGTCATTCCATGGTCGTAAATTAGTTTATGGGATGAATCTGAATGGAGGGCAAGTAGGCGAAGCCACGCAGTTGATGGCAAAGCTCTATAAGCTATTTATAGACAAGGATTGTTCTCTGGCTGAGATCAATCCCCTGGTTATCACCGCTGAGGAAAAGCTGCTGGCTCTAGACGCTAAACTTAATTTCGACGATAACGCCCTCTACCGACACAAAGATGTTCAAGAACTCGAGGATAAAGAGCAGGAGGAACCCCTGGAAGTCCAGGCTCGTGACTGGGGAATCAATAATTATGTCAAGATGGATGGAGATATCGGCTGTATGGTCAACGGCGCCGGGTTGGCCATGGCAGTCAATGATCTTATTCAATATTGCGGCGGTAGGGCGGCAAATTTCCTGGACATCGGCACGCTCAACAATCCTGAGAGGGTGGTAAACTCATTCAAGATGTTTATTGCCGACCCCAGGGTTAAGGCCGTTTTGGTAAATATATTTGGAGGTATGGCCAGGGTGGACGTCATCGCTCAAGGGATAGTTGCAGCCTACCAGCAAATGGACATCCGCTTACCCGTAGTCATCAGGCTGGCTGGAACAAACCTGGAAGAGGGCCAGCGCATCTTGGCTGAGTCAGGGATAAGTTTCATCCAGGCCAGAGATTTCTATGATGGCGCGCATAAGGCAGTCCAAGAGGCTAAGAATTCGGGATAAAAAGGAGTAATTAAGTGAGCATTCTCGTTGACGAAAACACCAGGCTTTTAGTTCAAGGAATCACCGGCAGTGAAGGTAGCTTTCACACCCAACGCTGTATAGAATATGGCACTAAAGTAGTGGCCGGGGTTACACCTGGCAGGGGAGGCAGTCAACATTTGGGAGTGCCCGTTTTCAACTCCGTGGAGAAAGCTATGACTGAGACCGGAGCTAATGCTAGTCTCATGTTTGTGCCCCCGGCCTTTGCAGCAGATGCCATCCTGGAGGCGATTGATGCTGGCATACCATTGATTGTGTGTATAACTGAAGGCATACCGGTTTTAGACATGGTAAAGGTACATAGCTATCTTAAAGGTAAATCAACAAGGCTCATCGGCCCTAACTGCCCTGGAGTCATGTCCCCTGGTAAATGCAAGGCTGGGATCATGGTGGGGGAAATTCATCTTCCCGGCAACGTGGGGGTAGTCTCCCGCAGTGGCACCCTGACTTACGACATTGTATCTCAGCTCACCAGCCTGGGCATTGGGCAATCCACCTGTGTTGGAATTGGCGGCGATGCCCTGCCCGGCAGCACCTTTGTTGATATCCTAGAATTATTCCAGGCAGACCAGAATAGCAAAGCCGTGGTTCTTATTGGTGAGATTGGTGGTACTATGGAGCAAGAGGCTGCTGAATTTATCAACCACAAGATGACTAAACCTGTGGTTGCCTTCGTCGCGGGGAGCACTGCTCCGCCTGGGAAAAGAATGGGACATGCCGGAGCCATCATTACCGGCAGTGCCGGCAAGGCTTCGGAAAAAATAAAAGCTTTGTCACAAGCAGGGGTTACCATGGCTTCAAACCCCGCTGAAGTCGGCCTCACGACCAAAAAAGTGTTAGAAAAGATTTAAAGAAGCAGTCCGCATTAAGTTGATAGCTGAAAACTAAAATGAATCGCTATCCTCTGGTCGAAGAAGTCTTTACCCCACTAACTGCCCCGGAGCTTTTTGAGCTAATCAAGGACAATCCTTACAGCTTCTTTCTGGACAGCGGCATGGATCCCCAGAAGCTGGGCCGATATTCCTTTTTGGGCAGCAATCCCTTTCTCGTAATGAGCAGCCGGGGTGCGGAAATTACCCTAATTCGCGGAGATGAACATGAGGTCCAGTCTGGAAATCCCTTTGACGTTTTGGGCAGATTGCTGGAGCTATATAAATTAGACCATTGCCCATCGCCTGTACCCTTCCTTGGTGGAGCAGTTGGCTATCTGGCCTATGACCTATGCCACTTCGTCGAACGCCTGCCATCAACAGCTATAGACGACCTGAACCTCCCTGAGAGTTACTTTGCCTTCTACGATTCTATCCTCGCCTTCGACCATCTGGAAGAGAAGGCTTATCTTATTGCCACAGGCTTTCCCGAGTTGGAAGAAGGACAAAGGCTAAGGCGAGCCAGAATGAGACTTGAGGAGCTGAAGAACTGGCTTTACGCTGCCTCTCCTATTCAAGAAGCCCCTCTCCCTCAAAGGAAAAACTCAGGTGAGGGTGAATCTCAGCCCATCCCGGAGAATAGGGAAATTTTACTTAAGTCCAATTTTACCCACGATGAATATATCAAAGCCGTAGATAGGGTGCGGGAGTACATCGCCGCTGGCGATGTCTTTCAGGTCAATCTTTCCCAGAGGTTCGAGTCTGATTTGCCCTATCCACCCTATGAGCTTTATAAGCGGCTAAGAATGGTAAATCCCGCTCCCTTCGCCAGCTACCTCAATTTCCAGGAAGTTACCATTGTCAGCGCCTCTCCCGAAAGGTTCCTTAAAGTCCAGGGGGACTTGGTAGAGACGCGACCTGTAAAGGGAACGAGGCCACGAGGCAGAGACCCTGTTGAAGACCAGAGCCTGGCTCAGGAGTTGACCCACAGCATCAAAGACCAGGCAGAAAACATTATGATTGTCGATTTGGAGAGGAATGATTTAGGGCGAGTTTGCCGCTATGGCACGGTAAAGGTTACTGAATTAGCTATCCTAGAGACTTTCCCCACCGTATTTCATCTCACCTCCACCATCGTGGGCAGTCTACGTCGGGGCAAGAGCAACATTGACCTGCTTAAGGCTAGCTTCCCAGGTGGCTCTATTACCGGCGCTCCTAAGGTGCGAGCTATGGAAATTATCGATGAACTGGAGCCAACTAAGAGAAGCGTCTATACCGGCTCCATAGGTTACCTGAGCTTCAATGAGGACCTCGATATCAATATCGTTATTCGCACTTTCTTGATCAAAGAAGGCAAAGCCTACTTTCAGGTAGGCGGTGGCATTATTTACGACTCTGATTCGGAAGCCGAATATATGGAAACCCTGGACAAAGCCAAGGCTCTAATTCAAGCTTTGCAGCTAGCACCAGAAGTGGTTGTAGCTTCAAAATCATGAAAATCTAAATAGCCCAAGATAAAGGTTTTGAACTTTGAATTTAGATATTCGGATTTGTTTAAGATTTAGTGCTTAGAATTTAGGATTTCTCTAAGGATGATACTAATAATAGACAACTATGATTCCTTTGTTTACAACCTAGCCCAATACCTGGGGGAACTGGGCTGGCAGCCAGTGGTCTATCGCAATGACCAGATAACTTTGGCTCAGATCGAAGAGCTAGCTCCTACTCATATCGTCATCTCCCCGGGACCTTGCACCCCCCTGGAAGCAGGCATCTCTAATGAGGTAATACAGCACTTTGGTGGGAAAATCCCCATACTGGGGGTCTGTTTAGGACATCAATGCATTGGCCATGTCTATGGGGGCAAAATTGGTCGAGCCTCGCCAGTCCATGGCAAGACCTCCCTCATCCACCATGATGGTCAAACTATCTATCAAAGTCTGGCTAATCCCTTTCCAGCAACGCGATACCATTCCTTGATTATCAAACCCGAAGGCCTGCCATCCTGGCTCAAAGTAACTGCAAAGACTCCTGAAGGCATAATAATGGGAGTAAGGCACCAGGATTATGTCGTGGAAGGGGTTCAGTTTCACCCAGAGTCTATCCTCACTGAAGTAGGACATGATATTCTGACTAACTTTCTTCGTTTTACCCAGCCAGTTTGGAACGAGGATCAAATACTAAATCCGAAATGCTAAAAGAATGAAAGGCAAAATGACAAGGCAGAATTTGACAAATTCCAAGCACGAAATCCTAAATCTCAAACAAATACAAAGCACCAATGAAAGAAACCCAAAACCGTTTAGACCCTTTGGATTTTGGTCATTTGCTATTGTTTAGAGCTTAGAATTTAGGGCTTTTCTAACATGGCAGAAATTATTTATCTCAATGGCCAACTCGTCCCCCGCTCCAAGGCCAAGCTATCTCCCTTTGACCACGGCTTTCTCTACGCATATGGGCTATTCGAGACTATGCGTGCCTATGACGGGCATATCTTTCGCCTCGACCGTCATCTGGCACGTCTGCGTCGTGCTGCCCAGAGCCTTGGTCTGGCAACCAGGCTTGCCGCTTTTGACCTGGAAAGCGCTTGCACGGAAACTTTGGAGGCTAATAATCTCAAGGACGCCCGCCTGAGGCTTACCATTACGGCCGGAGAAGGCGACATGACGCCTGACCCCGGCACCTGCTCCAGCCCTACTGTCCTGCTCACCGCCCAAAATCTTGTTCCCTTACCACACGAAAAATATGAATCAGGTTTTAAAGCAGCGCTATCCACTCTGCGCCGCAATAGCCAGTCACCTTTATCCCTGCTAAAATCTACCTGCTATATGGAAAATATTTTCGCCCGAATGGAAGCCAGAGCTACTGGATGCGATGAAGCCATCCTGCTCAATGAACGGGGTTACCTGGCCGAAGGCAGCACCAGCAATATTTTCTTGGTGAATGGAGGCAAGCTCGTCACTCCCTCCTTGGAAAGTGGCGTCCTGCCCGGCATCACAAGAGAAGCGGTTCTGGAAATAGCCCAGGCCTCAAACATCAAGACTGTGGAAAGGGAGGTAGCGTTAAAGGAGCTAATTGAGGCTGAGGAGGCATTTGTTACCAATTCCATACTGGAGCTTATGCCCCTGACCTGCTTTGATGGCAGGCCCATCGGCACCGGCAAAGCTGGCCAGCTAAGCAAAAAGCTAATGGCTGCTTATAGAGAACTCGTCAAGGGAGACATTAAGCGGAACCTGTCGAGATAATTACTAGGGGATTGAGCAGGAATCGAGTGAAGATAGTAAGTATCCAGGCACGGTTAGATAATATGTCAACATATGCTCTTCCATCGTGCAAGAAGTAATTTTTTGAGATAATAGCGAAGAACCCCCAAAGAGCAGGTTATACTATAGAGCAAGTCCCTTGACAGTCGGTGATATATTAGCTTTAATACAGCCTAAATAGTTGATTAGAGGTGGTAGCGTGTGGAATAGGCGGAAAAAGTTTTGTCTGGCGAGTGTCTTCGTGATCGCCAGCTTGTTGATATCCCTTCCAGTGCCGGCCAGCGCAGACGGCGGCCCCATTCTTAGCGATCCAGAGCTATGGGCCCAACTGGAGGAAGGTCAGCAGACAGCTGTAGTCACCCTGAAGGGCGACAATACTATCGATGTCGACCTGTTTGTCTCACTACTGGATAGCAGTGGGCAGTCACACGAGATCGTCTTCTTCATCCCATTGGGAACAGCCCCCACGGATTTCAGTGTGATAGATAAGACATCTTTAGATTTTGACCAGGGGCTAACCGAGGAGTTGGACGAGGCTCTGCGCAAAGAGGCGCAAAGCAAAAGAAATGTGTGCCTATCTTTGTTATCGGCAACACTAGTGACCAATGGAGGATGGATGTTGGTGCCTTTGTTTCCTTTGCTGCTAAGCGGCTGCACTGCTGTTGCACCGGAAGCAACCTATGAAACGGACAGCTCGCGGGTTGATATCTACGGACTTGATGAAGACACAGACCTGGAAGTGCTTATCAATACCGCTGGGCTGGACTCGTCAGTACAGGAAACTTTATCACGGGTGAGGGGGCAACAGATTGCGATAGTTACGCTTCAGACCCAGCCGCCAATGCCAAGCGATGATGGCCCACACCGACCAACTGGCCAGCCTGGTATTCATGTGGCGTGGACTACAGCACTGGTTCCTCAATCTGCCAGCGCCGCTTACTCCTATCCTCTGGGTACCGGCTCATCATGGGCTCACCCCATTGAGTTAACCCGGGTCTATGTAGTCGCTCCACCTGGTATGGACTTCGCAGTGCAGTATCCGACGTTGGGTACGGATTACTCAGGCTACTCAGGCTACTCAGGCTTTATTCAGATACTGTTCGATCCCCTGAAGCCACGGATTACGGGCCATTATGACATATCTGCCTATGCAGTAGATGAGGCGAGGGGTGATTTCGGCCATATTTGGCGGGCCACTTATACTCAAAGCAACTCCGCAGAAGACATCGTGGTTTCAGTCAACTCAGCAGGTGGATTTATCACTACAGTACGATGCTCATTACTGGGGTGGGGAGTGGTCCCAACTTTTCTGCTTGGACTGCTGATAGCGCTTGTGTTATGGGTAACTGCCTGGCGCTACTTTATGCCTCGCATGCTGAGAATGGAATACCGCTGGCGCGACTCCAAGCTATGGGACGACTCTCTCATCTACCTGGGAATAAATGCTGCTGTCATGTTGGCAGCCGCCGTCGCAGCTGGTATGGCCTTCATATTGGGAGTCGCAACAGGTAGTACGTTCGGAGTTATAGCTGGCTCGATAGTAGCAGCGTTAATAATATTAGCTGCACTGTTTGGGGTCCCTAGCATCTTGATTTTCCTTAAGAGGCACCAGCTCAGCCTTGGCGTCTCCAAGGGCCGGATGGTGACGGCATACATAGTGGTTGCTTTGGTTGCAAACTCCGCCTATCTGGCCCTGGCATTTGGCTATGCAGCACTTCTGGGTGCCATATAAGAGTCTCCCAACACTAGTTTGTTCAATGATAGCAACTTAAATTATCTTGGGTTGTCTTTGGCCAACTCACGCCTAATGCGGTTATAAGTCAATGATATCTGAGCGCCCGAAGCGCGTGATTCAAGAGGGTTTAACCCGGTATTTGGCTTTGCCTTCTTCGTAAAGGTCGCCGCCGTAGATGTCGTTTACTACCGTAACAGGGAAGTCTTCTACTTCCAGGCGGCGAAGGGCCTCAGCGCCAAGTTCTTCGTAAGCTATCACCTCTGCGTTCTTTATGCTCTTGGAAATTATGGCCCCGGCACCCCCTATTGCCCCCAGGTAGACCGCCTTGTGTTTCACCATAGCATCTTTCACCGCTTTCGACCTCAAACCCTTGCCAATCATTCCCTTCAACCCTTCGGCCATTAAGCGGGGGGCATAAGCATCCATCCTGCCGCTGGTAGTGGGGCCGGCAGAGCCAATTACCATTCCTGGCCTGGCTGGGCTAGGTCCCATGTAGTATATGGTTGCCCACCCGATATCAAAAGGCAGGGGTTTTCCTTGATCTAGCGCTTCGACCATCCTCTTATGGGCAGCATCCCGGGCAACATAGATGACCCCGGTAAGCGAAAGATTATCTCCTGCTTTGAGGTCTTCCAAAATTTCATCAGTTAAAGGAAGTGTAACTTTTTTAGCTTGGGCCATAAATAACCTCCCTGTGGCGAAAAATAAGACCTGCGATACATATTCTCACCCCCATCTTGAAATCTCCCGCACCTACTCCCCCTTGAATACCGGCTCTCTCTTTTCCAGGAAAGCTTTTACTGCTTCTTTAAAATCCTCCGTATGCGTGCACATCCTATTGAGAGCAAGCTCGTAATCCAGATGCGAGGCCAAATCCACTTCAACGAGTCCTTTATATATGGCTCGCTTGGCATATTTAAGGGCAATGGGTGGACGTTTAAGGAGTTTATTTGCCAATTCCTCCGTTGCCTCCATTAATTTCTCGTGGGGAACGACTTTGTTAACCAAGCCTATTTGCTCTGCTTCACTGGCACTAATCGTATCTCCCGTGAAAATCAACTCACAAGCTTTAGCACTGCCGATAAGCTTGGGAAGAAAGAATGTGCCTCCACTATCAGGCATAAGCCCCCTCAGGATAAACGCCATGGAAAACTGCGCCTTTTCCGAAGCTATCCTCAAATCACAAGCTAAGGCAATCGCAAAGCCAGCCCCAGCGGCTATCCCATTTATAGCGCCAATAACCGGCTTATCCACTCCTCGGAGTTGCAGCCCAATAGTGACGACACTGGGTTTGCCCTGCATTATGCGCTCAAAAATTGTCCCTGAAGCCCCCTCTGCTATTCCTGCTAGCTCATCCTTCACATCAAGCCCAGATGAGAAGCCTCTTCCCGCGCCGGTGACAATAAGTACCCTTGTGCTTTCGTCTCTGCCTATTTCGCTAATAGCATCCGCTGCCTCCCTCGCCATATCATCATTCCAGGCATTTAATGTTTCCGGGCGGTTAAGGGTCAGAGTAGCCATTCCCTCCATTTTTTCCAGGATGATAGTTTTATACTGCATTTCCTGGCCTCCTAATCATACTTTCAACCACTTTACTATGCCTCAGGCAATGGCATTATCTTATCTCAAATTCCCCAAATAGCTTACGGTAAGCTGTTTTTCCTTCACTTCAGGCCTTGTATAATCTGGAAGGAGCATCGGGGCCACTCTGTCAGTTACTATCCCTGCCTTTTCAAGCTCTTTATGATATTTTTTCACGTGGTCTAGGGTCAACTTTCCATCTTTTGCTTTCTCCCCGGCAAACTTAGCAGCATTTCTTCCCGCAATCCTGCCAAAGACCACTAAGTCCATAAGAGAATTGCCCATTAGCCTGTTTTCTCCATGAAGCCCACCAGTCACCTCTCCAGCAACATAAAGCCCGGGCACAGCGGTTTCGCATTCGGCATTATCCTTAAGCCCTCCATTCTGATAGTGAAGCGTGGGGTAGACCAGCATAGGTGCCTTGGAAATATCAATTCCCAATCGGTCGTACACCTTCCACTTTCCTACAAAAGCTGTTCGCACTCTTCCTTCACCATAGAGGATATCGATAACAGGAGAGTCAAGCCAGACTCCCACCTTCCCTGTGGGAGTGGGAACACCCTTGCCATCCAGGCATTCTTTAATAAACCTGGCTGATTCCACATCTCTGGGCTCGCGCTCATTTACGAATTTCTCCCCGTGAACATTTAGAATGTCTGCCCCCTCTGATCTAAACCTCTCGGTAATGAGCCATCCCTCTATTTGCTCGGGGAAAACGACTCCTGTGGGATGATACTGGACGGTATGCATAAAAGCCAAAGGCACACCTGCCCTGTAGCCTATAGTTACGCCATCGGCAGTGGCACCGTAATGATTAGTGGTTATAAAACCCTGAACGTGGAGTCTCCCGGCACCACCTGTAGCTAAAATTACCGCCTTGGCTTTGGCAACAAAGTACTCCTCAGTTTCCATGTTATAGAGCAATGCCCCGGCACACTGCCCATGTTCGTTGAGGATTAGCTCCACCGCCGGAGAGAATTCCAGAACTTTGATATTTCGCCTGTTTCGAGCTTCATCGCGCACAGTGCGCATGATTTCCATTCCGCTGAGGTCAGCACAATAGTGCATCCTTTTTCTGCAAGTTCCTCCACCATGCATGGACTCCAACCTTCCATCGGGAAACTTGGAGAACATAACTCCAAGGTTTTCCAGCCACTGTAGGGCATCGGGAGCCTGCTTAACAAAAGCAGCTACAATCTCCGGGTCATTTTTGAAATGTCCTCCTCCCAGCACATCCAGGTAGTGATAATAAGGAGAATCCTTCTCCCCTTTTGTAGCGGCCTGAATCCCCCCTTCAGCCATCATAGTATTAGCGTCGCCATGCCGAAGCTTTGTGGCTATAAGAACCTGGGCACCATTTTCCTCGGCAATAAGGGCCGCTATAGTGGCAGCACCCCCACCACCAATAACCAAGACATCAGTTTCATAGTCCGCTCCCGCGAGGTCCACTTTATCAGGATCAACCCTGCTCTTAGCCTCCAACAGGTCTACAAACTCGTGAGCTATTCTATAACCCTTATTGGGGCCAACTTTTATCTCCCTTCTCCCTTCTTCTTTATAGTCAGGGTGGTATTTCAACATCTCCTGTCTTTCTTCCAGAGACATGAACGCAAATTCCTCTCCCCTCCTCCTTTTCTCGACCCGGGCGGGCCTGGTCTCCTCCACCTTCTTAATATAGGGCTCGAAAAAATCAGGGTATCCTAAGTACATCTCGCCTCCTAATCTACAGATAACTGGTATCTTTTGGTACCCAGTCCTCACCAGCCGTCATAGGTTCTGCTTCCCTTTCCTGATATAACCTCTTTAATTCTTGTTCGCTGGCCTTCTTCAATTCCTCTAGGAACTCGTCATACTTCCCCTCATCAATTGCCTCAACCATCCTGGCTAGATGATTCGCCTTTGGAGCTATTTTAGCTCCGTAAATTCTTCGCGCCAGTTGAAACATATGATATTGAGCCAATTCCCCAAAGCAGCGGCTGGTACATAACCCGCATTGAATACAATCGAAACTAAGTCTGGCAACTTCAGCGATATTTCCTTGTTTCAAAGCTGAGATAGCATCCATGACCTCTATACCTTGGGGGCAGGCTTTGGTGCAGGCATTGCAAGCTACACAACGGAATAGCTCGGGATATAGCTTGAAAACCTCTTCAGGGGCGGAGGTTAACTCTGCGAACTCATATTGGGCACGATTGGCAGGGAAAAATGGTATTTGGGCTATATACATATCAGGCTCGACTGCCTTCTGACAGGCGAGTGCGACCTGTATCTTATAATCTCCAGGCTCACGGTAGACAGTCCCACAAGCACCGCAAGTCCCTCCCCGACACCCACAACCCCGAATGAACTTATATCCGGCATACTCCATAGCCTTCATAATAGTAAGCCCCTCGGGAACATCATAGCGTTTCCCCATGATATATACAGGAATCAGCTTAACTTTTGATACTTCTCCTTCTTCTTCAACAGTTGTTCCTGCTGGGTTTTTATTTCGCTCTTTGGCACTCATCCTTAACCTCCAATCGGGTAAAAGCTTCCTCCTCAAGGAAGCAAGTTCTTTTCCCTCAGAAGTGATTCAGGTTCACCATAATTTAGTTCAAATCGACACAGCGCAGGATCAAGCCCTAAGGCAATGGCCAAAAGTTGAGTAAAATAAAATAACGGCATCCCTCTAAATCCATTACGTCCTTTCGCCAATTCCTTTTGCCCCTGGCCCAAATTATAATCACATAAAGGACAGGTAAGAACTAGAGCTTCCGCTCCGTGACTCAATGCCGAGCTTAAGATATCCCAGGCATATCTAGAAATATCATCTGGATTGCTTACTATTTGATAAGACCCACAGCACGTAGTTGCATGAGGGAAATCTACTGGAGTAGCTCCTAGAGCTTTAAGGAACTCACGCAATACGGTAGGGTTCTCTACGCTGTCTATAGCCACTTCCCTGGGACGAAGCAGCGTACACCCATAGTAAGGGGCTACCTTTAATTCCCGAAGAGGGAGTTTTACCTTCTGCGCAAGAGCTTCCCATCCTATTGCATCTCTCAATACTTCCAAAAGATGAGTTACTTCTACCTCCCCACTATAGTCTATCTCCTCATCCATGAAGCTATTAAGAGTATTTCTTTTTTCAACATCTTGCTTCATCAAAAGGTTAGCCCTCTTCAAAGTATTAAGGCAGAAAGAACATAAAGTAACCACCTCATTTTTTCCTTGTTCCTTCACTCGAATGAGATTGCGAACAGGTGCTACCTGATGGATTAAATCATCATCAGATAAAGAATACACTGCACCACAACAGTTCCATCGGGAAATTTCCTCTAACTTAACCCCTAAAACTTCCATGGAAGCGATGGCAGGCTCCTCCAGATTCCTTGCCTTAGTTTTCAAGGTACATCCAGGATAATAAGCTAAGCTCATCCTTCCCTTTCCTTAGCCGGTAAACTTCCTCAAGCCACTGACCATAGCTATTTGGGGAAGCTCGCGGCGTTCTTCCGGCGAAATTTCCTCCGGGCTCATGTGGTCAACATTTTTCCTTAAGGTGAGAAGCCTTATTGCCTCCATCAGCTTAGAGAGGTCAAATCCTCTGGGGCAATTGACAGCACAGGTAAGACAAGAAGCGCAAATCCAAACGGTTTTTGAATTGGCAATTTCCTCGTCCAACCCTAACCTCGCCAGCTCAATAATCCGGCGAGGGGAAAGATCCATATTGGAAACCATGGGGCAATTTCCGGAGCACAAACCGCATTGGTAACACGACTGAAGGTTTTGCCCGCTAATCTCCTTTATTTTCCTTACAAACTCACTTCCTAGCCTTTTGGGCGAAATGGTCACAGACACTTTCTTATCACCCTCCTGCTTCACTCACAGAGTTGCTTCCTCACGGCGAGCGCACCAGCATTGCATGTTGACTGCCACAGGCATACTGGCAATATGGCAAGGGAAGGTTTCTACATGAACTGCTAAGGCGGTAACTGTACCACCATATCCCATAGCCCCAATGCCCAGATTATTAACTTTTTCTAGAATTTCCCTTTCCAAATCGGCTACCTCAGGGTCAGGGTTTGGTTCGCCAACTTTGCGCAACAACGCTTTCTTGGCCATGAACATGGTCTTGTCAGTTGTCCCACCTACACCAACACCAATAATAACCGGGGGGCAGGGATTGCCACCAACCTCATCAACAAGGTTGACGACAAAATCTATCACCCCCTGGCGCCCCTTAGCTGGCGTCAGAACAGTCAAGCGAGAACAATTCTCTGAGCCACCGCCTTTAGGCAAGACGCTGATTCTCAGCCTGTCTCCAGGCACTATATCGGTATGAATCATAGCAGGTGTGTTATCTTTGGTATTTACTCTGGCAAAACAAGGCTGGCTCACTATGGATTTGCGCAAATAACCCTTATCATAGCCCTGGCGTACTCCTTCATTAATCGCTGTATAAAGGTCACCGCGGGTTATGTGGACTTCCTGGCCCAGCTCCAGCATGACTACAGCAGCACCAGTGTCCTGACAAAGAGGAATTTGCTCCTTGCCAGCAATTCCTGCATTTCCCAGGATTCTATCCAGCACATCGCGGCAAACAGGGGATTTTTCCTTCTCCCTTGCTTGCTTGAGTGCAGCCACTACATCCTCAGGCAGATAATGGCAGGAATGCTCAAATAAACGAGCCACGGTGTTCGTTATGTCACCAGCCTGAATTTCTCTCATTGTACCTACTATTCATCATAAGTTCATGATTTTGACTAGCTCTCGCACTGCATCGGCCGATTTCTTCAATGCCGCATCTTCCTCAGGAGTCAACCTGAGCTCTATTATCTGCTCAATGCCATTCTTGCCTAATTTGACTGGAACCCCTACAACCACCCCATCAATGCCATATTCCCCCTCCAAATAGGCAGCGCAAGGCAATATCTCTTTTTTGTCCAGAATTATGGCATCAACGATTTGAGCCGTGGCTACCCCTGGAGCATAAAAGGCACTGCCTGTTTTAAGCAAGCTTACTATTTCACCCCCACCCTTGACTGTGCGCTCCACCAGATTATCAATCTTATCTTTAGGCAAAAGTTCGGTAAGTGGAACACCACCGACGGTGCAAAGTCTAGTGACTGGCACCATCGTATCGCCATGCCCACCTAAAACACAGGTGAATACATCCTTCACTGACACATCGAGTTCTTGAGCTATGAAAGTCCGAAACCTGGCGCTGTCGAGGATACCGGATTGCCCAAATACTCTATTCCGAGGAAATTTACTTATATGAAGAGCCAACTGGGTCATGGCATCCAAAGGATTGGCCACCATGATAATTATGCAGTTAGGTGAATACCGAACAACCTTCTCGGCGACTTCCCGGATTATTTTCATGTTGGTGAGCACCAGGTCATCCCGGCTCATCCCCGGTTTACGTGGTACCCCCGAGGTGATGACGACAATATCTGAATTTGCGGTTCCTTCATAGTCATTAGTTCCAAGGATCTTAGCGTCCGAATCGATTACGGGGGTGGCCTCCAGCATATCCAGCCCCTTGCCCTGAGGAAGCCCTTCAATTATGTCTACCAAAATGACATCCGCATACCCCCTTTCAGCAATCCTGAAGGCACAAGTGGCACCCACATTTCCCGCACCAATTATGGAAACCTTGCTACGCATTGCACTCACCTCCTTGTTGATTTACCTACCAGCTACTTTAACTACTGAAGAACGAATTTAAGCAATAACAGCCAATACACTGTCCTTCTCTACCGGATCCCCAGGCCCGAAATTTATTGCCTTAACTACTCCGCCAACGGGGGCAGAAATGGTATTTTGCATCTTCATTGCTTCCAAGATAAGCAGTGAATCACCAGCCTTTACTTTATCCTCCACATTAACCAAATAGCGGATGATCATACCTGGCATAGGCGCCAGCACCTCCGTTCCTTCAACAACTGCGGTAGTCGGTGCTTTCTTTTCCTCCGCCTTTGGAGGTGCTTTTACAGCCGGAGATGGAGGAGTGCTAACAGCACTTACACGTGGAGAAGCGGTGATAGCTGGAGAACCCCCCACAGCATCCACATCCACTTTATAATACTCATCTTCGACGAAAACATTGAATGTCCTTACCCCCGGACCCTTTTCGGGAACCACTTTCTCCGGTTTTTCCACCAGTTTGCCAGCTTTGGCTTTGGCAATAAGTTCATCCTCTTTCTTCACATCCTCAAGGGTCTTAGGAGCGCGGGGAGGCTTCCAATCATCTGGAATAGTTTTATCTATGCCATATTTATATTTCAAGAAGCGAGAGCCTGTGGTAGGATAGAGAGCATAGGTAAGCACATCCTGAGTATTTTTGGCAAACTCCTTGGACTCTTTGTTGGCTTTCTCCAGTTCCGGCACCAGCATATCAGCAGCCCTGCACTCAATTGGCTCTTCACCCCTTTCGTAGCCCTTGAGAACCATCCTCTGGATTTTTTTATTAATCGGCGCCGGCGGCCTGCCATATAGCCCCCAGCAATAATCCTCCGTTTCCTTGGGAATCATTTTATAGCGTCCCACCAAGACATTTTGCACCGCCTGGACACCTACAATCTGACTCGTAGGTGTGACTAAAGGTGGGTAACCAAGCTCTGCCCTGGTCTTAGCAGTTTCCGCACGCACCTCATCCAGCCTATCCAGGGCATTGGCTTGCTTTAGCTGCGCCACCAAGTTCGTAGTCATGCCACCAGGAATTTGGTGAATGAGCACACCTGTATCAATAACCGACATCCTTGAGGTATCAAGAAAGTCCCTATATTTAGGGGCTATTTGCTCAAGCATCTGTCCACACTTAAATAGTCGTTCAATGTCCAGTCCCGTATCCCTATCTGTCCCATATAGAGCAACTACTAAGGGCTCAATAGGGGGCTCTGAGGAACGCAATGCAAAAGGAGACAAAGCAGTATCAACAATATCAACTCCAGCCTCAATAGCCTTCAGCACGGACATGGAAGCCTGCCCACTGGTATAATGGGTGTGGAGCTCAACAGGAACTCTTAAGTTTTCCTTGAGGGCCCTGATTAGTTCATAGGCATCATAAGGGGAAATAAGCCCAGCTTGATCCTTAATACAAATAGAATCGGCACCCATGTCCCGAAGAATGAGGGCTTTCTTGATATAGTACTCCAAATTGTAGACCGGCCCACCCATCCTTGGTTGAGTAAGCGAAAAACATATGGCTCCTTGATAATGTTTGCCGCATTTTTTAATCGCTTTAGCTGCCCGTTCGTGATTGCGCTCATCATTCACAGCATCGAAAACACGAAAAATGTCAATTCCAACCTCGGTAGCTTGCTTCACAAAGGCATCAACTAAATCATCAGGATGGTTGCGATAGGCTACTAAATTCTGACCTCTCAAAAGCATCTGCAGCGGGGTGTTGGGCATGAGTTTCTTTAGTTTGCGAGGTCTGTCCCAGGGGTCTTCGCCCAAGAAACGGTGGGGGACATCAAATGTTGCCCCACCCCAAACTTCCATGGAATAGAAGCCGCACTTATCCATATCGGAAGCCATCCATTCCATATCGTCAGTTCGCATCCTCGTAGCCACTGTGGACTGATGTGCATCACGAAAGGTAGTGTCACAGATTTTGACTGGGTTCTTGGCCTTCGGCCTTGTCTTCACCTTATCAGCAGTTAAATCTTTGGCCGAAATTGGGCCTTCTTTGATTCCACTCATAACTTACTCCTTTCACTGCTATTATGTGTAAAGCGAAGAACCTTCAAGACCCTTCGCTAACGCTCAGGGTGACAGCTAAACGCTGTCATCTAGGAACAATTCTTCGTTGCCAAAGCGTGCGCATACGCATTATCTCCTCACGGCCAGAAATGTGCCATAGACCTGAGACTGCTGCCGGCCTTTGCTGGGGCATCGCCAGCCTCTGAGCCTTTTCTTCTTCTTCCATATAAGCAGCTACAGCAGCAATGGCAGCTACCATTCCTTTTTTGCTTTTCAATTACTCTTTTGCCTAAACCTATTCACAAAGGAATATTTCCATGCTTCTTGGGTGGCCTCGTCTCACGTTTGGTAGAGAGAAGCTCTAAGATGCTGATTATTTTGGGGCGGCTCTCTTGGGGCAAAATAACTTCGTCGACATATCCCCGCGAGGCGGCAATATAAGGATTGTATAGCAAGTCACGATATTCCTGAAGTTTCTCCTGTTCCTTTGCTTTAGGATCCGGTGCAGCCTCTATTTCCTTGCGAAATATAACTGGTGTGGCACCTTCAGCACCCATCACTGCAATCTCCGCTGTGGGCCAAGCAAAAACACAATCGGCACCTAAGTCCTTGCCACACATAGCAAGATATGATCCTCCATAATCCTTGCGAATGACTAGAGTGATCTTGGGAACCGTGGCCTCTGAGTAAGCCCACAAGAGCTTAGCACCATGCCTTATTATTCCCAACCATTCTTGATCTTTTCCTGGTAAGAAACCAGGGACGTCGGCAATGGTGAGCAGGGGGATGTTGAAGGCATCGCAGAACCTGATAAATCTGGTGATTTTATCCGAGGCATTGACATCAAGACAACCCGCAAGATGCATTGGTTGATTGGCAATAACGCCCACTGTTCTACCATTAAGCCTGGCAAAGCAAATAATGGCGTTTTTAGCATAATGATAATGGGGCTCAAGTATCTCACCGTTATCCACAATGGATTGGATGACATCCCTCATATCATAAGCCTTGCTGGGCTCATCCGGTATTATAGTGTCAAGAGCAGGGTCAACACGGTTTGGGTCATCACTAGGCTCAATTAAAGGCGGGTCCTCCATATTATTTGAAGGGAGATAACTCAGAAGCTTCTTCACGAGCTCAATAGCCTCGGCATCGCTATCGCAGGCAAAATGGCACACACCACTTTTGGTGGCGTGTGTCATGGCACCCCCCAGCTCTTCAGAAGTGATCTCCTCCCCGGTGACCTCTTTGATCACCATCGGGCCAGTAATGTGCATATAGCTTGTTCCCTTCGTCATGAATATCCAATCTTTCATGGCAGGCGAGTAAACTGCTCCCCCAGCAGTAGGCCCCATAATTGCCGAGAGCTGGGGAATAACCCCTGAAGATGCTGAATTTCGGAAAAATATCTGCCCATAGCCTGAAAGGGCATCAACGCCTTCCTGAATCCGAGCTCCTCCCGAGTCATTGAAGCCTACTATGGGGACACCACATTTCATGGCCAGGTCCAGTACCTTGCATATCTTCTTAGCATGCATCTCACCTAGTGTCCCACCCATGGAGGTAAAGTCCTGCGAAAAAGCACATAATGGACGCCCATTCACTGTCCCATAGCCGGTGATAACCCCTTCCGCAGGGACATAAGTTTTATCCATGCCAAAGAGAGTAGCCCGATGCTGAACAAACAAATCAAGCTCCTGGAAGCTGCCAGAGTCAAAAAGCAGCTCAAGCCTCTCACGAGCAGTTAATTTCCCCGATTTATGCTGCTTTTCTACACGTCCTGTACCTCCTAAGGCTTTTTCCTTCCTCTCCTTGTCTTTTAATCCCCTTAAACGCTCCTCAACCTTGCCCATCTAAATTCCTCCTTACAAATTAAATTCACAAAAGGAAACTATTTTAAACCGAATTCGCCACTAAAGCAACTTCTTGACCCCATGGAGTTACTGCTGCGATTTTCTGGGGCTATCACTCCTCTATTTAATGAATTGTACAATCACATCAAACATGTTTGAGGCGCTACTGGCTCTTTACAGACTTTCTGGGGTAGAGAGTGTATAACCGTCAGACTCTAATTACCCTCTGCCTAGCAAGTTTTGTCGGCAATGTCAGTTTTAGTCTTTTTTCCCATCCTCCCTTATTGCGCTCAAGCCATTGGTGATTCACTATCCCAGATAGGTTTGGTATTAGCTGGCTATTCCTACGTCAACACCATGTTCCTAGTTCCCTTAGGTATGCTCTCCGACAAAATGGGGTATCGTAAGATGTTAATCGCTATTAGCCAAAGTCCGCTGATATTGCTGGGGCTAATGACCAATTCCGCTACTATGTTCTTGGTTTCTCTTATGAACTCTTTTTCAAGTCTGCTTACCGCAGTTATTTTTCATGGTGTGGGCACGGGCAATAGCCATGCCGACAGCCTATGCTTAGGCAGCCAACCTAACTCCTTCTGATATTAGGGGATTATTTATGGTTATGACTAGCAGTTTCTCCATGGCAGCCTAGTTGTGGCCATACAATTAAATATAGACGTTGTAGCCGGTATGAGTGGTTGTGCTACCATATTCCGTGCTTGTAGTTTGAGCTTGATTTTGGGCATAATAATTGTCGGTGTCTTGACTGGAAATCGACGTCAAGCTCAGACTTGAAAGCTTGACAGCTTGGCTTAGAATGATAATATGGAGGGAATTTTGAAACCACGACTAATTGCTATAGATGGCCCCGTGGCAGTGGGCAAGACCAGTGTAGGCTCACTATTAGCGAGAAGATTAGGCTATGCTTTCTTCGACACAGGCATGCTGTATCGAGCATTTACCTGGAAGGTTCTTCAATCAGGCATCTCCCCAAATGACGAAAACAAGCTTTGCCACCTAGCCAGTGCAAGCAAATTTGATTTTGTTCCCTCCCAGGAAGGATATCTTTCACCCCTCGTTGATGGTGAAGATGTCTCCCTTGAACTGCTTCGTCCGGAAATAGAGAAACAAGTTTCTTTCATATCAAAGGTAGCAGGAGTTCGCCAATCACTGGTTTCGGAACAACGTAAGTTAGCCCAGCGAGAAAATGTAGTAATGGCAGGCAGGGATATTGGCACGGTGGTTTTACCCTGGGCAGAACTAAAGATTTTCCTCAACGCCTCCACCGAAGAGAGAGCCAAGCGCCGCTACAATGAACTGCTGGAACAAGGAGAAAATCCAAGCCTGGAAAGCGTCATTTTTGAGCTAAAGAGGCGAGATGAGATGGATATCAATAGGACTGTCTCGCCACTTAAACCCGCTGGAGATGCCATAATTATCAATACGGAAAATCTTAGCCTGGAGAAAGTTGTAGAAAAAATATATGCTTTGGCGGTAAATCGATGACTCTCTCCCAAAAGATTGTCCTGACCATATGTAGACCTTTGCTCAATATTCTTTTCCCTTGGAAAATTAAAGGAAGAGAAAGTATACCCTTAACTGGCCCACTCATTGTGATAGCCAACCATATTCATCTTCTCGATCCATTTTTTCTACTGTTCAGTTTTCCGCGGTGGATTAATTTCATGGCAAAAGAGGAACTTTTCCGTTCTCTTCTTTTGAGACCTGTTCTCCACTGGTCCCGGTCTTTCTCCGCACGCCGTAGAGGGAAGTTTGAAGAGAAGAAAAAAGCAATCAGGAGTGCCAAAGATATATTGGACGAGGGATTAATCCTAGGAATGTTCCCTGAGGGCAGCAGAAGTCGTGATGGCAAGCTCAGAAAGGGCAAACCAGGCTCTGCAGTTATAGCCACAAAAACAAATGTCTCCCTTCTTCCCGTCGGCATCATCGGCACAGATAAGATTAAAGGCATAAGCTGGCCATGGAATCGCCCTAGCATAGTTATCAACATTGGCAAGCCTTTTAAGCTTCCTCCAACCGATGGCAAGTTAAGCAAATCGCAAATGCAATTATTAACTGCGCAACTAATGAGTGAAATCGCCGCTCTTTTGCCTCCTGAATATCAAGGCACCCCTAAAGAACATGCAGATTGAAAAGGCTGAAGCGCTGGGCCTCTGCTTAGGCATCAGGCGTGCCATCAAGTTGTTGAAGAAGGCAGTGAACAAATACGGAGAGATAGAAACACTGGGCCCTCTGGCGCACAATCGTCTGCTAGTGGAAGCATTGACCAATCTAGGTATCAAGCCGATAAATCACCTTGACCAAGTTCAAGGCAGAATATTAGCTATCACTACTCATGGTGCAAGCCCAGCGGTGCTATCTGAGATCAAAGCCCGCCACATTCATATCATTGATACCACTTGTCCCATAGTTCACAAGGCCCAAAACACGGCCAAGGAATTAGCCGGGACTGGTTTTGACGTCATCATCTTTGGGGAAGCAGAACACTCTGAAGTCCAAGGGCTGCTAGGTTGGACAGGAAACAGAGGCCTGGCTGCGCTAAATACGAAGCAATTAGATAGATTAGGAAAATCGCTTTCACGCCTGGGTATTATCTCCCAGACAACCCAAACCCGATCTGCCTTTATTGAATTTGCCAGCCAGCTTATTAGAATGGTTGAGCCTAAAATTGAGGAAATACGCCTTGTTAATACTTTATGTCAAGTAACGCAAAGACAGCAAGAAGCTGCTATGAGATTAGCTCGCAAGAGCCAACTCATGTTTGTGATAGGCGGAGGTAATAGCGCCAATACCAAGCGCCTTGCTGAAATCTGTTCTCCTCTAGTGGAAACTCATTTGGTGGAAACAGCAGACGAGGTCGACAATTCTTGGCTCTTGGGTAAGCACCATGTTGGTATTACTGCTGGAGCATCCACCCCAGATGAAGCAGTAGAAGAAGTAGTAGCCAAGCTGAAATCTTCATAATTTTTAGCCAAGCTTGCTGCTCAGCCTCCTGCCACCAATAAGGTGAAGATGGAGGTGGGGCACCAGTTGTCCTCCCTCAAGGCCACAATTTATAACTAGACGATAACCACTCTTGGCCATCCCCTCCTTCTCAGCCAGATTCTTGGCTAAGATTATAAGACGCCCGACAATATCTTGTTGTCCCTCAGTAAGCTCAGCTAAATATGCAATATGAGTCTTAGGTATAATAAGCACGTGTTTAGGTGCTTGGGGCGAGATGTCTCTAAACGCCAGAAAATCTTCATCCTGATAGACTATTTCACTAGGCACTTCACCAGCAACAATTCGGCAAAAAATACATTCCTCTGACATAACCTAACTCCTCTAACCTATTACTCCTTCTCGTCGCAAACTCTCAATTTCTTCATGGTCATAGCCTAATTCCTGTAATATTTCATCAGTGTGCTCACCAAGAAGTGGAGATAGAGTTCTCACCTTGCCTGGCGTGTCTGAAAGCTTAGGGGCAACGCCAACCTGTTTGATTTTGCCCAAGGCAGGGTGTTCCACATCTATCACCATTTGGCGATAAAGCACCTGTGGATCACTAAAGACCTCGTCCGGTGTGTAAGCTTTGCCTGCCGGGATATCACTGTGAGTCAATAATTCAAACCATTCATCTCTCGTCTTAGTTAGGAAAGTCTGCTTCAAAAAAGAGCGGATTTCATCCCACTTCTTATCTTCCGGCTTACGAATGGTGTGCTCCGAGGCAAAGTGATAAGGGATGTAGTCCTCCCTCCCCAAAAGTCGACATAGGTTCTCCCAAAAATGTGGTTCGATGCAACCAATAGTAATATATTTACCATCCTTGGTGTCATATACTCCATAATAGGGATAGGCACCGTGAAGCCATGATTCACCCCTCTTCAACACCGACCCGTCAAAAAAGTAGTCGTGGGTAAACCAGGTCATAAGTGATACTGCTCCATCAATAAAAGCGACATCCACATATTGCCCTTTGCCTGTCTTATTTCTAGCCACCAAAGCTACTGAAATACCCAAAGCTCCGTATAAAGCTGCACCAGCGAAGTCAGCAACCAGATTTAGAGGGATAACTGGAGGGCCTCCGCTGGGTCCGATTAAGCCTAGAATACCAGCCATAGCTATATAGTTGATATCATGTCCAGGGACGGCCCGATAGGGGCCCTCCTGCCCATAGCCACTAAGCGAGCAGTAAACGATCCTAGGATTTAACTTACTTATTGTTTCATAATCTATAGCCAGGCGTTTGGCTACTCCGGGTCTAAAACCCTCAATGATAACGTCTGCTTGCTTGGAAAGGCGGTAAAATATTTCCCGTCCGGCTTCTGACTTTAGGTTGACCGTCATGCTCTTCTTATTGCGGTTAGGTGCATAGTAAGCTGCTCTCTTTCGGTTTTCTACCCCTTCAGGTGACCTCGATGAACCCACAAATTCAGTTACACCCGGCGTCTCAATCTTGACCACTTCAGCCCCCAAATCTCCCAAGAGCATAGTACAAAACGTGCCCGGAATTACCCTTGACAAATCCAAAATTTTCACGCCTTCCAAAGCTAACATATCTCCTCCTCGAATTGATTAATTGCCCATTATAAGCCATTTGTGCAAGCTTTTGCATTTTTCACTCTAATATGCTAAATTAAAATAAAAGAAGTGAAACTAAAGGTGGGGTTCACCCACTTTTTTATTAAATAGAAAATTTAAAAAGGGGAAAATGAAAACAGAGCTTATGGCTGCGATCACTCAGCTTTCGGCTGAGAGGAACTTGCCTAAAGAGGTGGTCCTGGCTGCCTTGGAATCAGCACTGGCCTCAGCATATAAAAAAGATACATCCGCTCTAGATCAAGATGTTTTGGTAAAAGTTGACCCCAACGCTGGCAAAATCAATTTCTATATTCAGAAGGTTGCAGTCGAGTCGGTTGCCGATCCAAATTGCGAAATCCCCATCAATGAAGCTCAAAAACTGCAGGCTACAGCACAAGTTGGTGACGTAGTTAACATAGAATGCACACCCAAGAATATTGGTCGTATCGCTGCTCAAACGGCAAGACAGGTCGTTCTGCAGCGATTGCGCGAAGCAGAGCACCACGCTATTTATGAAGAGTTCACCGATAGGGAAGGGGAGATTGTTACTGGAGCAATTCAATTCACCGAAGCTAAACGAATTTATGTCAGACTGAATAAGACAGAGGCGATACTTCCTCCGAATGAACAAGTTACCAATGAACGTTATTACAAAGGGCAACGACTCAAATTTTATCTTCTCGAGATAGTCCAGGGGGACAAAGGGCCTCAAATAGTAGTTTCGCGCTCTCACCCTAACTTGATACGTCGTCTCTTTGAGATGGAAATCCCTGAAGTTCACAACGGGATTGTGGAGTTAAAAGCCATAGCTCGTGAGGCTGGACATCGAACTAAAGTAGCAGTGGCAACTCCTCAGCAAAGTGTTGACCCCGTAGGTTGCTGTCTTGGTCCTCGGGGCATAAGGCTCCAGAGCATCATCCACGAACTAAACGGCGAAAAAATAGATATAATCCAGTGGGATGCCGACCCTGGGGTGTTTATCTCCAATGCCCTCAGCCCAGCTCAGGTAGCAAGCATCAAAATCGGTGAGGAGGCAAAAGTAGCTACTGTGGTTGTCCCTGATAAACAGCTCTCTTTAGCTATAGGCAAAGAGGGACAGAACGCCAGGTTAGCAGCAAAGCTCACAGGCTGGCGAATTGATATCAAGAGCGTCTCTGCTATTGAGATGGAAAGGGCTGTCCTGCAAGAGGTGGAAGCGGAAGCCATTTCCCCCGAAGTTGTGGAAGAAGAGCCAGTTGAAGTAGAGCCAGTTGAAGTAGAGCTAGCTGAGGATATTGGGGTGGAAGAGCCGGTTGAATTTCCAGCCATTTTAGAAGCTCCACCTGAGAAGCTTGAGGAAAAACAAATTCGTTTTGCTGAAGATATCTTACTAGATGCATTAAAAGCAGGAGCACCGGATAAGGAGAAAAGCGGAATTAAAGCTAAAAGGAAGGGAAAGGTAATTAAGTATAAAAAGCGAGAGGACCATATTGTGGACGATGAGATCGGAGAATAAGCATCTACCTCAGCGTACTTGCATCGCTTGTCGGCAGACTAATGAGAAGAAATCATTGATTCGCTTAGTGCGTACTAGGAACGGAATTGCTGAGGTAGATATATCTGGTAAGAGGCCGGGTAGGGGTGCTTATTTATGCCCTAAGAAAGTTTGTTGGGAAATGGCGTTAAGGAAGAATCGCTTGGAACATGCTTTGCGAACCAAGCTTAGTGATAACAATCGCCAAAGCTTAATTGCGTATAGCCATAACTTATCAGAGGTAAGTTAAATTTGGATGATAACAAGTTAAAGGAAGACCTACCACAAGTTGAGCTTCCTCCTTCCACAACTGTGCGGCAATTGGCCGACGCACTAAAAGTAGAGCCCGTAAAGATAATCAAACAGCTCATGCGCAAAGGAATCATGGCCAATATTAACCAAGTCATCGACTTTGATACTGCAACCACTGTAGCTATAGACTTGGGTTACAATGTTAAAGCGGCAGCAGAGCATAGAGCTTTGCCTTCTCGCAAGTCAGGAGGAAAAGGACGATTGCCAGTTCGCCCCCCAGTGGTTACTGTAATGGGACATGTTGACCATGGCAAGACCACCCTCCTTGATGCTATCAGAAAGACTAATGTGACTGCTCATGAGGTAGGAGCAATTACCCAACACATTGGTGCCTACCAGGTCCTAACGGACGGGCGCAAAATCACCTTTTTGGATACACCGGGGCACGAGGCTTTCACTACCATGAGAGCCCGTGGGGCACAGGCAACTGATATTGTAGTTTTGGTAGTTGCCGCTGACGACGGTGTTATGCCTCAGACTTTAGAAGCTATAGACCACGCCAAGGCCGCCGAAGTGCCCATAGTAGTTGCCATCAATAAGATTGACAAACCTGATGCTAATCCGGAACATGTGAAACAACAGCTTGCTGACTTGGGTTTGGTTATTGAGGAGTGGGGTGGTGATACCATTTGTGTGCCAATATCAGCCAAGCAAAATCAAGGAATACCAGATTTATTGGAAAATCTATTCTTAGTTGCTGACATATTGGAACTAAAAGCTGACCTCAATTGTGCTGCGGAGGGAGTGGTCATCGAAGCCAAACTAGACAAGACCAAAGGACCTTTAGCCACGCTTCTTGTCCGGGAAGGTATTCTTAAACCAGGCGACGTTATAATAGCTGGAGATACTTGGGGCAAAATTAAAGCTATGTTCGACGATAAAGGTAAGCAGGTTCGCAAGGCTGAGCCTTCAGCTGCGGTAGAAGTTCTCGGTATAAACGAGGTGCCAAGATCGGGAGATCCCTTCACCGCGCTTGCCGACGAACATCAAGCACGAAGCATTGTAGACAAACAAAAATACACAAGGGCTCGCCCCACCCTAAGTTTAAGTGCAATTTCCAGCCAAATAAGTGACGGGCAAATAAAGGAACTCAATATAGTCTTGAAGACGGATGTCGAAGGCAGCATTGAACCAATAAAGACTTCCATAGAAAGGTCGGGCACTGATGAGGCAAAAGCTAGGGTTATCCATGCTGCTAGTGGGAGCATTATAGAGAGTGATGTGCTTCTGGCCTCGGCTTCAAAAGGCATTATCATTGGTTTTAATACTCGTGTTTCACCTGGAGCAGCACAGCTAGCTGACATAGAAGGGGTGAGCATTCAGCACTATGAGATAATTTACAAGCTAATAGAAGACATGGACAAGACATTGAAAGGGATGCTTGAGCCAACTTATGCTGAAGTATCTAGCGGACGCGCCGAGGTACGGGCTGTCTTCCCTAGCAGCAAGATGGACAAAGTAGCCGGAGTTTATGTTATGGAAGGGAAGATAGGACGGGATGCCCAAGCTAAAATATTGCGCCAAAATAAAGTTATTTTTGACTCTCGGGTCTCCAGCTTACGACGTTTCAGAGAGGATATCGCCGAAGTCTCAGCTGGTCTCGAATGTGGCCTAGGTATAGAGGGATTTGTCGATTTTCAGATTGGCGATATCATTGAATTTTACCGAAAAGAAAGAATAAACTAACTATAACTTCCCAGCCAGGAGACTCAAATGAGCAGACGAAGTGAACGAACAAGTAAACTTATCCGGCGAGAAATCAGTGGACTGCTTGAGCGTGAGGTTAATGACCCCAGGCTGAGCATGCTTATCTCAGTAACAGAAGTCTCGCTCTCACCCGACCTTAGACACGCCAAGGTATTTGTTAGCACCCTGGGCAACGAAATAAACAAGGAGGATATGCTGGCAGGCTTTAACAACGCTTCGGGATTCCTACGCAGGGAACTTGCCTCACACTTAAAATTGAAATATACACCGCAACTCAGCTTTCATTATGATGATTCTATTGAGCGGGGGGCGAGGTTACTCAAATTGATCGGGCAAGTAACCACCAGTGAATAGCTCTATCTCGTTTTTGTTGGGCTCGATTTGAGGTATTGACATTTGTGTATATAAAAAGATACTCTGAATTGGTGTTTAGCCTTAAAAACCGGGTGGCTTTCAATGCAAGCATACTGCTTTAAGTGCCGGGCAAGAAGAGAGATAAAAAATGCCCAGAATATAACCCTTAAGAATGGGAAACCTGCGATTCAGGGAATATGTTCCGTATGTGGAACCAAAGTATTTAGAATGGGCAGGGCTTGATTCCCATAGTAAGTTTTCCATATTTATGAAATGGGGGTAAGAATGCAAACAATAAACGTAGCTATCATAGGTGTTGGTAATTGTGCATCTTCCTTGATTCAAGGAATTCACTATTACAAGGATGCTAAGGAAGATGAATTTGTCCCCGGTTTAATGCATGTCAATTTGGGAGGCTATCATATAGCTGATATCAACTTCGTAGCTGCATTCGATATCGATAGGAACAAAGTAGGCAAGGATTTAGCTGAGGCAATTTTCACCAAACCAAACAACACATTTAAATTTTGTGATGTGCCGAAGACAGGCATCCGGGTTGAGCGGGGTATGACCCATGATGGACTGGGCAAGTATCTATCTCAAATTATAACCAAGGCTTCAGGTCCCACTGCTAACATTGTAGATATACTCAGGAGAACCGAAACCGACGTGGTGATTAATTATCTGCCTGTAGGGAGCGAGGAGGCAACTAAATGGTATGTAGAGCAAGTGCTAACTGCTGGCTGTGGCCTCATCAATTGTATACCTGTCTTTATCGCGCGTGAGCCTTATTGGCAAAATCGATTTGCTCAGCGTGGACTACCCATTATTGGCGATGATATTAAGTCCCAAGTTGGCGCTACGATCACCCATCGAGTGCTAACCAGGCTTTTCCGTGAGCGCGGCGTCAAATTGGAACGAACCTACCAACTGAACTTTGGTGGCAATACCGATTTCTACAATATGCTAGAACGAGAGCGTTTGGAATCTAAGAAGATTTCCAAGACCGATGCTGTTACTTCACAGTTAGACTACGTTCTCGATCCTGATGACATCTACATCGGCCCCAGTGATTATGTGCCTTGGCTAGCTGACCGCAAGTTTTGCTACCTAAAGATGGAAGGCCGCACCTTCGGCGATGTCCCTCTAGATCTAGAGCTAAAGATGGAGGTATGGGATAGCCCTAATTCAGCCGGGGTAGTTATTGATGCCATAAGATGCTGTAAATTAGCCCTAGACCATGGCTTAAGCGGGACTATGGTAGGGCCCTCAGCCTATTTTATGAAATCTCCACCTATTCAATACTCTGATGACGAAGCCCGCGTAAGAACCGAAGCATTTATCACAGGACAAGGGCAAGAGGATCCCATCTCTCTGCCTGAGCTACAGTCAGTTGAGGTTGAGGGATAAGCCGCTTTTGCGGCAAAAGTGCTAGCTTCAAACAACATAGATTAAAGAACCTATTATGTGACCTTGGTTACTGGAGCCTACTACGTTTGATAAAGGTGGCAATTTGCTTCAGGTTTCCCTCTCCACCATGTGGGCTAAAGATAGATTTAGCCACATGGCAGAATTTGTTGTCAAAGCTAGAGGATTGGGCTTCACTCACATAGAAGCAAATGCTTCAATTTCTCCACGAATGCTTAGCGAACTTATCGAGACTACAATTCCTATTTCAAGCATCCATTCTCCCTGCCCGAGGGTATTATCATCTAGAGGAATTCCCGTAACTGGCCTTTCCTTAAGTTCTCTAGATAAGAGCGTGCGAATGGAGGCCGTTAGCTTTACCAAGAAAACAATGGACCTTGCGTCAAATGTAAGCGCCAAGGCTATTGTCCTTCATATGGGTGAAGTGCCAATTGATCTGAGTTTGCAGGATAAACTGTATAAACTTTACAATAAGAGCCGTGCTCAAACTAAAGAATATAACCAGGCTAAAGAAGAGCTAATTCACCAACGCATTTCCCAAGTTCCTCCTTACCTTGAAGCAGCGAGAAAAAGTCTGCAAGACCTTAGCGAATATAGCTGCCAGAAAGGTATAATGCTGGGACTCGAGACTAGACTCCATTTTCACGAGATACCAAATATGGACGAAATGGCAGAGCTACTTAATGGAGTACAAGGAAGCCCGGTGGGCTACTGGCACGACGTCGGGCATGCTGAAGTCCAGCAGCAGCTTGGATTTAGCTTGCATGAGGAATGGCTTTCACGGTTCAAACACAGAATGCTTGGTATCCATTTGCACGATGTTCTTGGCATTTCGGATCACCAGGCACCAGGAAAGGGAAATATAAATTGGGATATGGTAGCCAAGTATTTGCCCCAAGGAGCATTAAAAGTCTGTGAAATTGGCGAGTGGAATGAAGAGGAACAAATACGAGGAGTAGTCAATTTCCTTCGAAAGGAAGGGATTGTAGGCCACCTGGGCAGAACTGAAAAATGAATCTAACAGATATTCGACGGAATTTAGCCTATCGGATTACTAATCCCATAGTCGAGGTTGTGAGCAAAAGTGGGATAAGGCCTAATGCTCTTACCCTTATCAACCTGGCTCTGAGTGTAGTTGCAGCATATGTTATTGCTACGAGTCACTTTCTTCTCGGGGGAGTTTTAATTTTGGTTTCAGGCCTATTTGACCTCCTTGATGGAGCATTAGCTCGCTTCACTAATCAAAGCACAAAGTTAGGAGCTATCTTCGATTCGACAGTTGACCGCATTTCTGAAGCAGCGATACTCTGCGGTCTCCTAATTTGGTATATGCCACGAGGAGCCAGCTTAGAAATCGTGCTTATTTTGGCTGTTTTAATTGGCTCCTTCTTGGTCAGCTATATAAGGGCTAGGGCAGAGGGACTCGGGTGGCAATGTCAGGTTGGCTTGTTTACTAGAGCAGAACGAGTTATAGTATTAGCAGTAGGTTTGTTGACAAATCAGGTCTTTATTGCCCTATGTGTTCTGGTGGTCTTCGTCTTTATCACTGTAGTTCAAAGATTGGTTTACTTACGGAAGCAAGCAAAAATTGGGGGTGACTAAATGACTGTTATGGCCGTTGTTGGAGGTCAGTGGGGTGATGAAGGCAAAGGGAAGATAATCGACCTCTTAGCTGAGAAGGCGAGGGTAGTCGCTCGTTTCTCCGGTGGAGATAACGCTGGGCACACCGTGATCAACCCTTACGGCGAGTTCCAGCTGCATCTTGTACCTTCGGGCATCTTTTACCCCAAGGTAACTTGCATTATCGGCAATGGGGTAGCTATTAACCCGGCAGTGCTTCTTGGAGAAATAGGCGACTTGCAAAGCCATGGTGTAGATACAGGTCGCCTCCTTATCAGTGACCGCGCTCACTTAATCATGCCCTATCATACCCTTCTCGACGGACTTGAAGAGGAAAGGCGTAGTAAAGGAGCATTGGGTACTACACGCAGAGGAATTGGCCCTGTCTTTGCTGATAAAGTAGCTCGTTTGGGAATTCGTGCCGGAGATTTATTGGATAAAGATATATTTTGGGGCCGCCTGAGTTCAGCTCTTGAACTTAAGAATATTATTCTGACAAAAGTATACCAAGTCTCACCCCTATCGTTAGAAGAAATTTATGACCAATATTGCCACTATGGGGAACAGCTAGCTCCTTTCATTCGGGATACTAGCTCCATAATTCGCGAGTCGTTGACAAAGGGAGAGCCAGTTTTATTAGAAGGTGCTCAAGGAGCTTTACTTGACCCTGACTTTGGCACCTACCCCTATGTGACCTCATCTTCACCGTTGGCCGGGGCAGGCTGTATTGGAACAGGCCTAGGCCCGAGAGAAATCGATCATGTAGTGGGCGTGTTTAAAGCATATAATACTAGAGTCGGTGCTGGGCCCATGCCCACAGAGCTCAAGGATGAAATCGGTGACTTCATACGAGAAAAGGCTCATGAGTATGGTGCTACCACCGGAAGACCACGAAGATGCGGTTGGTTTGATGCTGTGGCAGGTCGTTTCAGCGTTCAAATAAATGGCCTTAGTGACATAGCTCTAACCCACCTCGATATCTACGATGGTTTCCACTCAATTAAAATATGCACCGCCTACAAATTTAATGACGAGGTCCTAACTTCTTTCCCCAGCGATGTAGCCATCTTGGGAAAATGCCAACCCATCTACGAAGAATGGAATGCTTGGCAAGAATCAATAAGTGGAATCCGAAATTTTGAAAAGTTACCGACGGGAGCTCGTAATTATATGTCCCGGCTTGAAGACCTGCTTTCCTGCCCCATCAGCCTCGTTTCCGTAGGACCAGATCGGCAACAAATAATATTAGCTAAAGCCTCCAGCTTATAACCGTCAGCTATCATCCTTTAGGGATAGGCAAATCTATCTTATAGTCTTTCAATGTTGCCTGTATGAGATTGGCTGATTTTTCATCAGGCTCGATTAGAGGCAAGCGAGGTTTGCCCACGGAAAAGCCGATATAGTTCAATGCCCACTTAACAGGCATAGGATTGGGAATAATGAACAAGGCGCTTATCAGGGGTAACGACTTTCGGTGGATGCTGGCTGCCTCTAGAACTTCACCGTTAAAGAATTTCTCCATCATATCCTTTATCTGGATTCCCACTAAATGAGAGGCAACACTAATCACGCCATAACCGCCCAAAGCGAGTATGGAGAAGGTATCACTATCATTGCCGCTGTAGACTAAGAAATCTTCCTTAGTGCCCTGAATAATCTCGGCTATCTGCCCAAGATTGCCACTGGCTTCCTTCACGCCCACAATGTTATCAATTTGGCTCAGCTTGATTACCGTGTCAGCAGCAAGGTTGGTAACCGTACGTGACGGCACATTGTATAGTATGCAGGGCAAGGTAGTGCTTTGGGCAATAGCTTTAAAATGCTCCCACAAGCCTTGCTGTGTTGGCCTATTATAATAGGGAACTACCAAAAGACAAGCATCCACCCCGATTTTCTCCGCCTCCTTAGTTAACTCCTGACTCTCTCTTGTGTTATAGCTGCCTGTGCCAGCTACTACCGCTCCACTGTTAGCCAACGCTGATTTCGTTTCAGCGAAAAGCCGTAGTTTCTCTTCCTTGTTCAGAGCAGGAGATTCGCCAGTGGTGCCTGATACTACCACCCCATCACTGCCTGAATTCAGCAAAGATATCGCCAGTCTCTTAGCCTGTTGATAGTCCACCTCGCCCCGAGCATCAAAAGGCGTAACCATGGCTGTTAATAAGCGACCCAGCTTATTCATTTAAACCGGCTAAACTCCTCTTAGGGCTCATCCAACCCCTCTCTACCCCCTCCTCAGCAATTTGTATGGCATTTAACGCTGCCCCTTTGCGCAAATTATCAGACACTATCCACATAACAAGTCCGTTGGAATGCGAGATGTCTTTCCTGATTCTACCCACAAATACATGATCTGACCCACTAGCAGCCCAAGGTTGAGGGTAAAAGCTGACGCTGGGATCGTCAAGTACCCTGACTCCCGGCGCTTGAGCCAAAATCCTTCTTGCCTCCTCAGGAGCAATGGGTGAACTAAATTCCACGTTAACTGCTTCACTATGTCCAAAGTAAACAGGGACTCTCACGCAGGTAGCTGAAATGGCCATATCTTCAGCATGCAGAATCTTTCGTGTTTCTTCCACCATTTTCTGTTCTTCTCTAGTGTACCCATTATCCAAGAAAACATCGATTTCTGGCAGTACGTTAAAGGCTATTTGATGAGAATAGACGTGAGGACAAATAGGGCGCCCTTCCAAAACTAACTGCGATTGATTTCTCAATTCTTTCACGGCAGCAGCACCACTACTTGATACTGATTGGTAAGTACTTGCCACAATACGTTTTATTGGATTTACCCTGTGCAAAGGATAAAGTGCTACCACCATTTGGATTGTAGAGCAATTTGGACTGGCAATTATTCCCTTTTGCCATTCTATATCCTCAGGATTTACCTCTGGAACCACCAAAGGCACCGCAGGGTCCATTCTGAAGGCAGCACTGTTATCAATGACCACTGCCTCAGCTTCGGCAGCCAAAGGGACTAACCTCCGACTGATATCAGCACCACCAGAGAAAAAGGCAATATCAACGTCACGAAACGTCTCTGGTTTCGCTTCAGCAACTTCAATTCTTTGATGATTAAAGAAAAGCTTCACACTAGAAGGATGATCGGGATCTAGTACTTGGATAGAAGCTACGGGCAAATTGCGTTGCTCAAGTACCTTAATAAATTCCTGCCCTACAATCGCAGTAGCACCAACAATAGCTACGTTGAATCCTTCCATGACCTTTCCTACAACTCAAGCAAGGCATCCAATCCGTAAGTTAGACCCTTGCGTTTTGTCACTTCCTTAATTGCCAGAATAACGCCAGGTACATAACACTCCCGACTTATAGTAGTGTGACGTAAACTTAGAGTTTCACCCACTCCGCTGAATATAACTTCTTGCCCTGCCATAAATCCTGGCAACCGCAAGCTATGAATAGCTATGCCATCAATCTGTCCGCCTCTGGTATTGCTGAGTGTTTCCTTTTTAACCTCAGGGTAAACAAATGATTTACCACGCGTTTCCGACATAGCTTTTGCTGTAGCTATAGCAGTCCCCGAGGGAGCATCAGCTTTTTTATCATGGTGCATTTCGATAATTTCAGCATGGTCGAAGAACTTGGCAGCAAATATCGACAAATGCATTAAGAGTGCTGCCCCTAAAGAAAAATTAGGTGCCACCACTACTCCTACCCTATGGGCTTTGCATAATTTTTCAATCTCCGCCAAATTTTTTTCAGAAAGGCCCGTAGTGCCTATAACCATATTAACCTTCTGCTTAATAGCAATGCGCGCGGCTGCCATGGAAGCCTCGGCATTAGTAAAATCTACTACCACATCAGCGTCGCAGCTCTTTAGGAGCGAGCCTAAGTCGGAAGAAAAGGGTACTAGCTCCATAGCCTCAGATAAAGCAAGATATTGCTGAGCTACTTCCTTTTCTACAGCACCTGCTGCCTCTAACCCAGGCTCGCGTACTATAGCTTTAGTTATCTCCTGCCCCATTCTGCCTAGAGCACCATTAACAACCACCCTTATAATTTCCATATGATACCCTCCATCAGTAAAGTAGTCTATTTACTGTAATTGCCACGCCGTTCGCCCTTACCATATGGGTGAATAAATTTTCTCTTACGAGGTGGGGGAGCCGAAGAATCACTAACTCTAGCACCAGGAAGATTGGAAAGTCCTTCAAACACTGCTTTGCGAGATAGATTTATTCTGCCTGAGTTGTCAATCCCGATGACTTTCACCATTATCTCGTCACCCACTTTAACCACATCTTCAACTTCGGGTACATGGTAGTTAGCAAGCTCGCTGATGTGGACCAAGCCCTCCTTCCCTGGCAAGATTTCTACCATAGCACCAAAATTGAACAGCCTGGTTACTTTGCCAGTGTAAACCTCTCCTTGCGCCACCTCTCGGGTTAAATCCTCTATCATTTTGATTGCTTTCTGGGCTGCTTCTTCGCTTTGAGAGCCAACTATAACCGTACCAGTATTCCTTACATCTATGGTTGTCTTGGTTTCATTTATAATGGACCTTATAACCCTACCTCCAGGGCCAATGACGCTCCCAATCTTGCTCGGATCAATCGTTATTTCGTACATCCTGGGAGCATAGGGACTAAGTTCAGAACGACTCGCACCAATAGCTAAACCCATCTTCCCCAGTATTTCCAACCTCGCCTCACGAGCCTGATTTAGGGCTTCGGCCAAGATGCCATAATCTAGCCCTTGCAGCTTGATATCAAGCTGCAAAGCTGTAAGCCCTCGCTCTGTGCCAGCAACTTTGAAATCCATGTCACCATAGGCATCTTCCATACCCACAATGTCAGTTAGAACAATATGGCCCTCACCCTCTCCAGTAACTAAACCCATGGCTATTCCAGCCACAGGCGCCTTGATAGGTACACCGGCATCCATCAAGGAAAGAGTCGAGGCACAAGCGCTAGCCATGGATGTACTTCCGTAAGAACTAAGCACCTCGGAAACCAGACGTATAGTATAAGGAAAATCCTCCTCTGACGGCAGTACTGGTGAAATAGCTCGCTCTACTAAAGCACCATGCCCAATTTCTCGCCTCCCTGTTGCTCCTATTCGTTTCACCTCACCAGTAGAAAAAGGTGGGAAATTATAATGATGCATAAAGCGTTTAGTTTCCTCCAGACCCAAACCATCCAATAACTGTTCCTGATTTGTAGACCCCAAAGTAGTAATAGTCAACACCTGTGTTTCGCCCCGAGCAAATAATCCTGAGCCATGAGTGCGAGGCAGAATGCCAACTTCGCAGCTAATAGGACGAATTTCTTCAGCTTGGCGGCCATCCAGGTGTCGCCTTGTCTGCAATATTTTCCCCCTAACAGCGGCTCTAAACTGGGTTTCAAAAGCAAAATTGATTTCATCTTCAGAAAAAGAATCAACTAACTTTTCCCTTATTTCTTCCTTGAGGGAATTCAAGGCCCTCTCCCTTTGCACTTTCTCTGGTTCCTCTAGGACCTGGCTTAATTTTTCACCAAGTACAGAGGCGATTTGAGATGAAAGCTCAGGAACAAGTCCCTTAGCTTCGATTTCTACCTTGGCCCTGCCATAAATTCCCTTTAGCTCTTCCTGGAGCTCGATGACCTCTTGATTCGCCTCATGTCCCAGCCTAATTGCCTCTACCAGTATTTCTTCGGAAATTTCCCTAGCATTTGCTTCCACCATTACAACATCTTCTTTTTTGCTAGCAACAAGCAGGTCAAGCAAGCTATTTTCCATTTGAGGCAGAGTGGGATTCACAACTAAAGTATCGTCTATGTAGCCAACATGTATTGCTGATATAGGACCAGAGAACGGGATATCCGATAAAGTCAGGGCTGCTGAAGCGCCAACAAGAGCACAAATATCAGGGTCATTTTCTTGATCAACAGATAGCACTGTAGCTACAACCTGAACATCATGATAAAATCCCTTGGGCAGAAGGGGACGCAGGGATCGGTCGATGAGCCGACTGGTTATGGTCGCCTCCTCAGTAGGACGTCCCTCTCGTCTGATGAAGCTGCCCGGTATTTTACCCGCTGCATAAAGCCTCTCTTCATAATCCACTGTTAGAGGCACAAAATCTATCCCTTCTCGGGGGTCAGGGCTCAAACAGGCAGTAACTAGGACAATCGTGTTACCATACTGAACAGCGGCAGCGCCATTGGCTTGCTGAGCAAGTTTCCCTACCTGAATGCTAAGCTTTCTGCCAGCTATTGAACGCTCGAAAACATCAGACATACTATTTCCTCAAACCCAATCTGGCGATAAGAGAATAGTAATGTTCGGGATTATTCCTGTTCAAGTAAGCCAAAAAACGCCTCTGCTTCCCTATCACCCCATGAAGCGCATGTCGAGAGTGTCGATCCCGGGGATACAACTTAAGATGCTCCGTTAACCGGTTTATCCTTTCAGTAAGCAAAGCTACCTGAATCTCGACAGACCCAGTATCATTTTCCTTAAGTCTAAATTGGGTTATGATTTCCCCTTTTCTTTCCTTATCCAATATGCAACTCCCTAACTTAATAATGTCGTATATCATATCACGACAAAGAATTATTGTATAGAAATTGACCAAAGGATTGAGATGCTTTACAATTGCTCTGTAAAGGCAACTTTTTATGCACGAAAGTTGCGGTGTTTTTGGAATTTACGCCCCAGGCATAAATGTAGCTCAGACTACCTTTTTTGCCCTCTTTGCCTTACAACATCGCGGGCAAGAAAGCGCCGGCATCGCTGTCACTGATGGCAATGGAATAAAAATACGTACCAACATGGGATTAGTTTCCCAGGCGTTCACTGAAGATGACCTTGCTTTGCTCAAAGGAAACATCGGCATTGGGCACAACCGCTACTCCACTACAGGCTCAAACAGACCTGTAAATGCCCAGCCTGTTGCCGCAGAATCAGAGGGGTTGGCCATTGCCCTGGCACATAATGGCAACATCATCAACTCCAAGTTGCTCCGCGATGAACTTCAGGAGCGTGGCTATGATTTCCACACTAGCACTGATTCCGAAGTCATCGCCAATCTAATTTTGGCCTCCCCCGGCCTGAATTGGGAGAAAAAAATAGAATATGCCATGTCCCGTCTTCAAGGAGCTTATTCTTTGGTGATCCTGACTGAAGACAAGCTGATTGGAGTCCGCGACCCCTTCGGTGTTCGTCCTCTTTGTCTCGGAATCATTGACAGCGGATGGGGCATCGCCTCAGAAAGTTGCGCCTTAGACCACCTAGGTGCCCAATTCGTAAGGGAAATCGAACCCGGGGAAATCATAGTCATCGACAGCCATGGGCTGAAGAGCTTTAAGAAGAAAGATAATAAAAAGGCCTTATGCATCTTTGAATATATTTACTTCGCCCGTCCCGACAGCATCATACAAGGCAAACTGCTCTACCCCACGAGGGAAGCCATGGGTAGAATACTAGCTGAAGAGTATCCTGTCGATGCTGATTTCGTGATGGGTGTCCCTGATTCAGCTACTGCCGCTGGCATCGGCTATTCTAATGCCTCGGGCATCCCATATTGCGAAGGTCTGCTAAAAAACCGTTACGTAGGACGTACCTTTATTGAGCCCGATCAGAGGATACGGGAGCTTGGCGTCCAATTAAAATTCAACCCTCTTTCTCGGATAATTGCTGGGAAAAAGTTGGTAGTCGTCGATGACAGCATTGTTCGTGGCACCACTACACCTCATGTGGTTAGTATGCTCAGAAAGGCAGGTGCCGCAGAGATTCATCTTCGCATCTGTGCCCCCCCTATCCGCTACCCCTGCTTCTTTGGGGTGGATATGGCAACTAGATGGCAACTCATCGCCGCAAGAAAGACTGTCCCCGAAATCAGAGAGCACCTTGGTGCTGATTCACTGGGATACCTTAGCCTTGATGGCTTAATTCGAGCTGTGGGTCTGCCCAAAGATATCTTCTGCCTCGCTTGCTTTACTGGAGTGTACCCCATCCCGGTCCAAATAGAAATGGACAAGCTGGCTCTGGAAGCAATTCCTCAGGAGGAACTCAGTGAAACCCACCTCTAAGGGAGCTTATGCCCTCGCTGGGGTAGATATTCATCTCGCTGATAAAGTCAAGCAAACCGTTGTCCAGCAAGCCCAGAGTACTTTTCGACCTGAAGTCTTAGGCTCAGGATTTTTCGGCAGTATGTTTCAGCTCAAAGGATATGATGAGCCAGTTTTAGTTTCCAGTACCGACGGGGTAGGCACGAAGCTCAAAATAGCATCACTCATGGGTAAAAACGATACTGTAGGCATGGATATCGTGAATCACTGCGTCAACGATATTCTTTGTTGTGGAGCCGAGCCCATTTTCTTCCTCGACTATATTGCTGTGAGCAAACTTGTGCCTAAGCAAATAGAAGATATCATTTCGGGTATAGCACAAGCCTGCCGGGAAGTTGGCTGCTCGTTGATCGGCGGTGAAACCGCCATGATGCCAGGCATATATCGCCAGAAGAGCTATGACCTGGTAGGTTTCATTGTTGGAGTGGTAGAAAAAAGGAATATAATTGATTGCAGTGCCATCGTTCCAGATGACGTAATCCTTGGTCTGCCCTCATCTGGTTTACATACCAACGGTTATTCGTTAGTGCGAAGAGCATTTGGCATAGATTCTAACCCTTCGTGCTTAAATAAATTTTATCCTGAGCTGGGGAAAACCCTCGTTGAGGAACTGCTCCAGGTCCACCGCTGCTATTACCCCCAACTCAAGCCAGCCTTGCCATTGGTTAAAGGTATAGCTCACATTACCGGTGGCGGCTTTATCGGCAATATACCTCGCATTCTACCCCGAGGACTTGCCGCTCACATGAAGAGGGATTCCTGGGATATACCACCCGTTTTCAAACTTATACAAGAAAACGGCGACATAGAAGAAGCGGAAATGTATCGAGTGTTCAACATGGGGATAGGCTTGGCTATTGTTTGCTCAGCTCAGCAGGTAGCCAAGATCGTCAGCATCTTGCCACAGGCCAAAGCTGTCGGCGAGATAATTGAGGCAGTAGACGAGGAGAGAGTAATAATAAATTAAAGGAGGTTCTGTGCGTACCATAATTAGTGTTTCAGACAAGCTCGGCATAGTTGACTTTGCCCGGGGCCTGCAAGAACTGGGCATTGAGATATTCAGCACCGGTGGTACTAAAAAGTCATTAGAGGCTGCCGGAATAAAAGTGCATGGCATATCGGAGCTTACCGGTTTTCCTGAAATCCTCGATGGCCGAGTAAAGACTCTACATCCCGCAGTGCATGGCGGCATCTTAGCCCGACGTGACCTCCCCCAACACCTATCCGAGATAACCCAAAACCGCATTGAGCCCATCGACATGGTGGTGGTGAATCTCTATCCCTTTGTGGAAACTGTGAGCAAATCTGGAGTTTCCCTAGATGAAGCCCTGGAGAACATCGATATTGGTGGACCAAGCATGATTCGCTCCGCAGCCAAAAATTTCTCTTCCGTCCTGGTTATAGTCGATCCCAGGGATTATGACGCAATCCTGCAAAAGCTACGCCAAGGCAATATAGATTCAGAGTATAGAAAACGCTTAGCCCAGAAAGCTTTCCAGCACGTGGCTCTTTATGATACTGCCATCGCCCAATATCTTAATGAGGATGCCTTTCCAGAGGAGATGACCATAGCCTTAAAAAAGGGTCGTAGTCTTCATTATGGAGAGAACCCCCACCAGCAAGCTGCCTTTTACGTTGAACAAAATGTGAAACGCAGGCAAGATGGCTTAGCATCACTGGAACAACTTGGCGGGCCTGAAATTTCCTTCAATAACCTTCTCGATTTGGATGCTGCCTTAAATGTAGTAAGCGATTTTACTGTCCCCACTATAGCTATAATGAAACACAATAATTCCTGCGGACTTGCCTGCCATGATAATTTGGTTGAAGCCTATCTGAGAGCTTTGACGGGAGACCCTGTCGCCGCCTTTGGCGGCGTGGTTGCCAGCAACCAAAGCATAGATTTAGCTACTGCCAGGGAAATAGACAAGACTCATTATGACGCCATAGTTGCCCCAGAGTACAAGACCGAAGCTCTGGAATTACTGAGGCGAAAAGAAGGTTTGCGCCTCGTTAAAGTTGCTCCTTATTCTCGTCCCTCGCTCTCCGAATCGTATTTTGATTTTCGCTATGTCAGAGGTGGCTTCCTTGCACAAGCGCCAGACCTTTTGGCAGAGTCGGAGCTACAACCTCGCACGGTAACCAAGCGCCAGCCTACAGATGCCGAGTTATCAGACCTGCTC
This sequence comes from uncultured Dehalococcoidales bacterium, assembly GCA_964638975.1. Taxonomy (GTDB): domain Bacteria; phylum Chloroflexota; class Dehalococcoidia; order GIF9; family AB-539-J10; genus RBG-13-51-36. The sequence goes on along the minus strand of CAZXAJ010000001.1, from coordinate 72,147 downwards.
TTTGCCTGGAAAGCGGTTAAGAGTATAAAATCTAATGCCATCGTCATCGCTAAGGACAAAACCTTGTTGGGCATGGGAGCGGGACAGCCAAGCCGGGTAGTGAGTGTCGAGCTGGCTTTAAAAAGAGCCGGCGACCGTGCTAAAAACAGCGTCCTCGCTTCAGATGCCTTCTTCCCTTTTACCGACGGCCCGGAATTGGCAATCAACCATGGAGTTACCGCCATTATCCAGCCCGGTGGCTCGGTAAGAGACAAAGAGGTAATTGAGCTGGCAGACAAGTATAATGTTGCCATGGTATTTACCGGTATTCGCCATTTTAGACACTGACATGGGCAAATACAAAATCCCAAGCTCTGAATCCCAAACATCTAGGTGTTGAGTTTTGAATTTGTTTCGAATTCAGAAATTAGTGCTTGGGATTTATCGGATTGAAGGAGATGAAAAATGTTAATGATAAGCAAAGAGGCTATGGAAAGCGTTATATCCCTCAGAGGGAAGATAGCTGACCCCGAAAAGAAGTCGGAGTGTATTGCCGATTTAGAAAATATGATAACGATAAAGCAATCACACTTGGCGCGGGCGGATTGGGGTTCCTGTTGTGGCAACGTCTGCAATTTGGCACCACAGATGGACAGCGAACTACAGATGCTCCAGAACATTTTGGAGGTTTTACGGGGGGACAGCACGAGGGCAGCTCCCTTATTAGACGATTACATCGCCTTCCTGCAAGAAAACTATAGACCAGAGCCCGATCATTGGTGACTTAAGTGTTTTCTATATCATTCCACGTTGTCTTTTAGCTCCAGCTGGCATCTGGAGAGGAATCTCAAAAAGTGTCTTATAATGGGAAACGTCGGCTTAAAACGCTTGCCAATCCATCATCACCACCGATTGCCCAATCCCTGGGAACTCAGATAACGGGAGGACAATATGACTGACCTAGTAGACTACAGTGGCAAATTCGAGCCGGAGTTCAGCCATGACACCTTCACCAGGGAAACACTGTTCGCACTCCTCAAGTTCTACGCCGCATACCTCAAGTTCGTGGATGGCATATGGTACAGCATGGTCAGCGGAAGGTGGGGTGGAAAGGAAGCCCTACAGTGCGATATCGGGATGCTGAAAAAAGGGCCAGGGCCTACGAGGCAGAGGCGCTAAGCAGCCTGCTAAACATCCAAGGCGATGATGTGGCCACCGTGATGAAGCTTATACAGCTCAGCCCCTGGGTGCAAAACCTGAAATTCGAGATGGACATCGAGGATAATGACCATGCCATATATACCGTGCGCGACTGTCCCACGCTAGCCATCTTGGAAAACGAGGGGAAGGGGAACGACACTACCATATGCCTTGATGCATGCATGATGTCGGGACATATCACCGCCCATTATTGCAATCCAAAGATCAAGGTCACACCACTCAAGCTCCCCCCTAGAGAGATCAAAGACGATATTTGCTGTCGATGGGAGTTCAAGCTGGAGAGGTGATGCCCCTCGGCTAACTAGCTTGACTTTGAGCCTGCCACAGGTGATAATGGTTTATGACAAGCACTCTGCAGCCCGCGGGGGCTCACGTGTGGCCGAGTGGTAGACTGGGAGGATGCTAGCTTCCCGCCGGAGCGGTTTTGTTTTATGCCGAGGAATACCGGCTTACAGTTAATAGGGTTTTGCAACACCCTATGTCGAATACTGTTGAAAATTAATAGCAGATGGCTAGAGTAGTATTGGTAATAGATATGCTCCGCGGCTTTTTGGAACCGGGTTACCCCCTCTATTGTGGTGCCAAGGCCAGGAACATCATACCCAATGTCCAAAGACTTCTAGAACAAGAAGCAAAAGCAGGGGCACAGGTCCTTTACCTCTGTGACCGCCATAAACCTGACGACCCAGAATTCAAAATGTTTCCACCCCATTGCATTGAAGGTACTGAGGAAGCTGAACTCATACCCGAACTTCTACAATATCCCGGGGAAATTATACCCAAGGGAAGCTTCAGTGGCTTCTATGACACGCTTTTAGAAAAGAAATTAAAGTCACTTAACCCCGAAACTATAATCGTGTGCGGCGTGAGCACCAATATCTGTGTTTTACACACAGTCGCTGATGCCAGAAACAGAGGCTATGAAGTTGAAGTCCCCATTGATTGTGTTGCCTCTTCCGATGAGAAAGCCCACTTGTTCGCCCTGGAGCATAAGGAGAAGGTGCTTGGAGCTAAGCTTATCAGGCCCACCGTAAAGTTGTCTCCGCCTCGTTTCGAAATTCCCGATTCCTGGTTAAACGGGGAAACTGCCGATATCTATTTTCCCCGCACCGTGGAAATCCTCAAGAAAGAGGGGGTTAATCCCACAGCAACCATGGAGGTATTCTCCCGCCGAGCCGGTATCTTGTGCGGCATAGAAGAGGCTAAAGCCTTGCTTGCTGAAGTCCTTCCTGAAGATAATCGTGAAGTCTGGGCATTATCTCAGGGCGAGCCTTTCAATAGAAAAGAGGTAGTCCTGCGCATAAAAGCTCCCTATCAAAGCTACGGGGCTTATGAAACAGCTTATCTGGGCATGCTCTCCCATTGCAGTGGCTGGGCTAGCGCTGCTCGAGAATGCGTCGATGCTGCCCTGGGTATTCCCGTTATCAGCTTCGGCGCTCGCCATGTCCATCCTTCAGTGGTTGGCATCATGGAATACTCTGCCATAGTCGGTGGCTGCACCGGATGCGCCACTACCGCTGGGGCAAAACTTGCCGGCATCCAACCCACGGGGACCATTCCCCATGCCCTCATTATTATTATGGACAGCACTGCCAAGGCCACCCTCACTTTTGACAAGCATATGCCTTCTGAAGTCCCCCGCATTGCCCTGGTGGATACTTTCGAGGACGAGGTTAGAGAAAGCGTAAATGTGGCCAAAGCGATGCGAGGAAAGTTACAGGGCGTACGATTGGATACTCCTTCAGAAAGAGGTAGAGTTACTGCCGACTTGGTCAAAGAGGTGAGGACTTGGTTAGACCTTGAGGGATTTAAAGATGTGAAAATAGTCGCCAGTGGCGGACTTGATCCAGAGCGCATCAGATATTTTATCGATGAAGGGGCACCTGTCGACATCTTCGCTGTCGGCAGCTACATCAGCGATGCCAAGCCCCTTGATTTCACCGCCGACCTTCACGAGGTGGAGGGTAAACCAATTGCCAAGAGGGGCAGAATGCCCGGCATCACCCCCAATCCCAGACTGAAAAGGGTGATATAGAAACTCACCGAAATTAGTTTTAGCGGTTTAGAACTTATCTATCCCTCAGCATGGCGCATTGGGCTAGATTATTCACCCCTTAAGGGATGCCAACTGCACAGACAGCGCACTGGAACCTCCCGGGGCTCCCCCCTTGATTGTGGGCCAATCCCATTTTGGGATTTTTGAGCTGGCGGGAGTTATACTCCGCCTTCCCCTGGATTTGCTTATACATCTCGTACACCTCCCGACATCCACTTGCTCCTATGGGGTGACCGAAGGACTTCAATCCGCCGCTTAAGTTAATCGGTATCTCTCCCTCCTGGGTCCAGGCACCTGAATCTATATCCGCCTTTGCTTGCCCTTTCTCGCAAATGCCGAGGGATTCAACAGCTATAAGCTCAGCTATGGAGAAGCAATCATGACACTCAGCCAGGTCAAGCTCCTTCCGAGGGTTCTTGATTCCAGCCTGCTCATAAGCCTGCCTCGCAGCATACTCCGTCTCCTCCCAGTGGGTGAAATCGTAATCCGTCCTGATTCTACCTGTTCCGGGGCCAACTGAAACGCCTATCCCCTTGATTGTGATATAGTCATCCCTGAAGTTCCTGGCGTCCTCCGATCGGCACAAAATCGCAGCAGCCGCACCATCAGTCACTCCGCAACAATCATAGAGCCCCAAGGGCCAGGCGATTATGGGAGCATTCACCACCTGCTCCAGGGTTACTTCCCGACGCAGGTGAGCCCTGGGATTTCTGGCCCCATTATGGTGGCTTTTGACTGATATCTTCCCCAGCATCGTCTTTCCTTCATCGGAGTTCAAGCCATAGCGGGCGAAGTACCTGGTGGCCGAGAGAGCATACATTCCCGGAGGGGTAATGGTGTTCCCGGACTCATAAAGAGGGTGCCACTTTACAGCACGGTATTCGGGCCCAAGCCCACCATAGCCGGTATCCTTTATCTTCTCAACCCCGACCACTAAAACAAGGTCGTACACCTTGGCAGCCACACCAAAGGCAGCGTTTCTTATCGCTTCATAGCCCGTGGCACAGGCATTCTCCACCCTCGTTACGGGTATATACTGAAGCCCTAGCGGAGAGGCGATAGTCCCGCCTGTTTTCCGGCCCATACTTCCCACCCAGGCTGCCTGGATATCCTTAATATCCACTCCGGCATCAGCCAGTGCCTCCTCTGTGGCATCTATTACGAGGTCATCTATATCCTTATCCCAGAGCTCTCCGAACTGGCTGCACCCCATGCCAACTATGGCAACTTTATCCTTTATACTTTCCACTGTGCGACCTCCTAACAACGAACTGGACGGCATTTCCAGTAATAATTATGAATACCCGAGCCCTCATGTATCTTCCTGAAGGTCAGCTCAACAGGCATACCGACCTTCAAATTTTTGGGGTCACGATCCGTCATCACGCTTGAGAACCTTCCACCACCTTCGAAATCAACTATAGCTAAAACATTTGGCAGAACAAGGACCTTTGCCCGCTCGTCCATGCTGTAGGAAAATAACTCCCCCCTCTTATCAGCGAGCCTGACTTCGTCAAAATCCCCCTTGGCCTGACACTGAACACACACATGTTGTTTAGGGTACTGAATTGTTCCGCAGCGCCGACACTTCTGACCTCTAAAACGAAGTATCTGGTCCCTTTCCCTCCATAATAAATTTAAAGATGATGTATCGGGCGGGCGAAGGTCATATTCCCATTCCATCATGTTGCGGAAGCGAAGATAGCTTCCATAGCCGGGAAGCATCGCCTTCGATTCCAAGTGCCGCCTTATACCTCGCCTGTCTCTGACCTTCTCTATCTCATCAGTTACCTTTAGAATATAAGCATCGCAGCCATCTCCGTAGCTGGCGAAAAGAATCATATCGCCGGCCCTGGCTTCTTCCAATGCTGCCACAAGCATCATCGGCGCCAGGGCACATCCTGTGTTCCCAACCAGGGAGAACAGAGGGTCTTGAACCTGGGTCTTAGGGTCAAAGCCCAGTTCCCGGGCAATTGCTGCATGAGTCCTCGGGTCGGGACCATAAAAAACAGCCTTGGCAAAATCCTTGGGCGTGTAGCTAGATTCTCCCAGGAGAGTGGAAACTGTTTCCTTGACTATCTGCGTATATACAGATTGAATAAATCTATCTTCCCAAGTTCGGTAATAAGTATCCTTCTCAAGTTTCCATACGTCCATGAAATCGCTGGTAATGCTATAGCTCCCTTCTACCGCTACCGCGACATCGGCGTCGCCGACAAGGAAGGCAGCAGCGCCATCGCCAAAAAGGGACTCATGTTCTGAGCCCGGGGCTGGCACACGGCAATCGGAGGAGACAACCAGGACTTGCTTCGCCACCCCTCCCTTGACAGCACTCATAGCAGCCCTGAGCGCGCTGGAACCAGCCCTCAAAGAGGACGAGAAATCGGCGGTAAATATGTCCCTCCGAAGGTCAGCGGCTGCGGCAAGGATGCTCGCAGATTCTTTACCATTATAAGGCAGAGTGGTGGAGGAAAAATACAATCCATCTATCAGCTCCCGGTCCATGCCATCCAGGCAATCAAGCGCAGCCTCAACCCCCATCGTCAGGCTGTCCTCATCAAAATTGGAGACCGCCCGCTCCCCCTTTATGGAACTTGTGCCCCAGAATCGGCTGATTTCGTCCCGGCTCAGCCTATACAAGGGTATATATGCACCATAAGACGTTAGACCTACCATTCAATACCTCCCGAGAACTAAAGTAGCTTGGCGAAAATTCAGTTTCAACCGTCTTGAATCAAATGTAACCTGTCGAATTCTAGCATCGCCCACATAGAGAGGCAAGCTTCCGCACTGGCATTATTTTTTCTGTCAGGGCTTAGAATAACAGGAGGATTTGCTAAATATGCATGTTCATGCCATTAGCAGTTTACACGTTAACCTTGCTGCTTTTATGTTTTTTCGCTTTTATGCTTTCCTTGCCTCTTCCACTATCCCGGGCAATATCTCACCCGTTTTCCCCTGAATCAAATAATCCGATATGCCTTCGTGGGTAAGCGGCGTAGGGTCCGCATTCACCTCTATTATCCTCACAGTGGTCTTATGTCCCATTCCACCCAGGCCCGGGAGTAGCCCACCCGAATGAAATCTTGCCATCCTGGGCAGATTGGCAAAAGGATAGACTACCGCTGATGTTCCGCAAATAAGCATCAAGTCACATTTCGAAGCTTCTTTTTCCGATTCCTCCAGAACGTCTAAAGGTATCGACTCCTTGAAGTGGACCACATCATACTTCAGAGCGGCACCACATTTGCAGCGAGGCGGAAGCTCATCCAGGGAGACTTCGTCTCTGGCAAACCTTGAGCCGCAGGAAATACATCTCAGCGCATGGGTGCTGCCATGATATTCCAAAACCTTTTTGCTTCCTGCCTTTTTATGTAGCCCATCGATGTTTTGCGTGATTACGCACTTTAGTATGCCCAGAGCTTCGAGCTCGGCCAGGGCATAGTGTCCCGAATTTGGCTCAGCCTTTCTAATTTCTTCGTAAAATGTCCCGTGTGTCCCTGGAAAGCCCAGCATTTCCTCCCAGTACGCCTTAGGGTCGTTCAGGAAAAGCTCGTATCTTTCGTAAGCCTTGGCCTCTGCATCTTTATTCGTGGTCCAGATTCCCTTTGGCCCCCTAAAATCGGCTATGCCTGATTCGGTTGACATGCCCGCCCCGGTTAAGGCAATAGCATATTTGCTTTCCCGTAAATCTTTTGCTGCCCGCTTGACCAGCTTCTCCATTTTTAGCCCAAAATCACTGCTATTGTGACAAAATCCAGCTTATCTGCCAAGCTCATCATGAACATCCTTCAGGCAAAACCAATTCCCTCTATCTCCAAAATATTGCCTTCGACCTTTGTTCTGGCGCCGAGAAATTCCTCTATCAGCCACAGGTTCGTCTCCACGTGTCCGGTAATGCGAGGGACCGAATACCTGGTGACCCCCTCGGCCAGGCCGGCATAGATTATAAGCTGGTCAGCTACATATCTATCTACAGCAGCACGGGTTCCAATGTCCTTCATAAAGCTTTGGGCCACATACCTTCCGATGGATTCGGACCTTCTATCAGGTTTTCCCGCTCTATCCGAGCCTATCCGGCTACCCGAGCTCGTCTCGGCATATATCGCCAGGGCAGCTCCTGCCTGAAGCGAGCTTTCATCCTCGATTTCGCTGATTTCAGACTTGTATCCATGAGAGCTCAGCACTTTGCGACATTCCCCTGCCATCCTGTAGCTTACCTTCTTTCCCTGCAGATGTGAGGATAGGGCGATTCCCTTAATATTGAGTAGCTTTCCCCGTTCAGTAAGGCTTAGCGGCTTTAATTTCCCTGCCGGCTCAACCCTGACTTCTATAATGCCACCGCCCTTTGGCACATAGCCAGGGCGTATTATGTCAAGTTCAGCCTGAACACCCATTTGTTTCAACAGTGGAAGCAGAACAAATTTCATGTGATAGGCAGAAGGGGCAAAATCCTGAAATAGTCCACCTTCCAGCCTGAACTTGGAGGGCTTTCGGGCAAAGCAAGCTAAGGGCAAAAGCGTCTGGGCCATCATGGTAGTTGAACCTGCCGTCCCTATATCCCAGCTATACTCCCCTCCCTCAAACCTTTCCCTGGGGCTGTAGCTAATCTCCCTGGAACCCACCGAGGCATTTTCCACTTCCCCCCGACACATCTCCTGGCAGGCCTGAATGACTTTCAGGTGCTGCGCCCTCAGCCCCGGTTTGTCCCTCTTCGCCCTGATATTCCCTATCCTTATCTCTTTGCCCAGCAGGCTGGCCAGCGCCACAGAATAGCGCACTATCGTCCCGCTCCCCGACTTCGCCCCACCGTCTATGGTTATCACTGTTGCTCAATCCTATTTCATTGCTTCCAGAAATTCTTCAAGGTGGGTCCCATTAAACCAAAACCTCTATCTCACGTATCGCAACAGTTAAATGAAGTCCTTATATTAGCATCAGGAAAGCAAGCTGCCATCATACTCATGAGTACAATCAGGTAGCAATAAGACTGAAAACAGATGAAATCGCATAGATCGGGATCATTGATGACCTTCCCAACGGAGTAGCCCAATGCTCCATCTTTAAGTTTAATCAAGTTCCATTGTGAACCGACTGGATCACCGTGCACGATATGACCGAATGTTTCGCATATTTGCTTGGCTATTGTAATGTCAGCATTGCCGCTCATCGTTTCAAGCATCTTTGCGAGATTTGGCCTCTCATGAAATTGCCAACCGCTTTGCCATACTTCAACTTCATTGGGATGGGCATAAAGATATGACATGATTGCAGCACGCTCAATTAACGGTCGCATGAGCACTAATGCACCAAAAAGGTAGCCCTGCCGAACGAGTTCTCGTATTGCTAAAGTAAGGTTAATCCCTTGAGGGATAATTTGGCAAGCCGCTTCTTGAAGTTCTGATAATTCAACGCGATGAGTATAAGTGGCTATGTCTGCATTCGCCTCCAAACAAGATATGATTACTTGGTCAAAATGAAAAACTGATTCTCTACCCAAGTAAGGTTCATTAGATGGCAAATATACCGGTTCAAAATTCAATTCTCTGTTTTTCCTTTCATTACTCATGTTTTTCCTCATTGGGGGCATTGAACATAACTAAGTATATATGAAATTCTCTTTTTTGGTCAGCCGTTTGTGCAACGAGCAATGGGCACAGCGTTCGGCGTCAAAACCGCGATGCTATTGAGGCAAACGCTGTTGTATAATATCCTTACGATAGGAGATGTCTAGCTCGGGACAGAGGACGGGGATTGCCAATCTGCCTTTGCATTACGGCAAGGTGCCGCCGTGGCTGTTCGGGCGGATGTGTCAGCTAGCCCGGGAGATTACAGTTGTTACTGTAACCGAGTTTGGCACCGGGGAGATGCTGCGCCGCTTTTCCGACCCCTACTGGTTCCAGGCTTTCGGCTGCGTCCTGGGTTATGACTGGCATTCCAGCGGCGTCACCACCACCGTCTGCGGCGCCTTAAAAGAAGGCATGCGCGGGCTGGAAAGGGAGTTCGGCTTATTTATCGCCGGCGGCAAGGGCAGGACCTCGCGGAAGACCCCTGCCGAGATAGAAAACACAGGGCACCTGCTGAAGGTAAATCCAACGCCTCTGGTCTATGCCAGCCGGATGTCGGCCAAGGTAGATAATTCAGCCCTTCAGGATGGCTATCAGCTCTATCACCACAGCTTCTTCTTTACCAGAGACGGCTCCTGGGCAGTTATCCAGCAGGGTATGAATGAAGCTAATCGCTATGCCCGCCGCTATCACTGGCTGGGTGAGAAGGTCAGCGATTTTGTCTGTGAACCCGAGGCGGCTATTTGTTCCCAGGCCAGAGGCGAGGCATTGAACCTGGTGGCCCCGGAGAGCGCAAAAGTGAGGGATGTCATTGCCCAGATTGCTGCCGACGAGCAGCCCGATAAAATTGTCAGTCAGCTAAACAAATTAAAGGCTCTGGATTTACCGCGAAGACACCACATTGTCATGGAAGATATTCACCCCGACAGGTTGAGTAAAATATTTTTAACTGCTTACGAACATAAACCGCAAAATTTTGAATCACTGCTGGCTCTCGAGGGCATAGGACCAAAAACCATTCGTGCACTGAGTCTTATTTCAGAGCTAGTTTATGAGACACCGGTCAGCCTGCGTGACCCGGCGGGCTACAGCTTCGCCCATGGCGGCAAGGATGGCTATCCTTATCCTGTGGACAGGAAGACCTACGATAACAGCGTCCAGTTTCTGGCGCAGGCGGTGGAAAAAGCGAAGATTGGAAGCAGAGAGAAGCTCGATGCCTTCAGACGACTGAGGGCATGGCAGTAGAAGAGGGCAACAAAATGGCCGAATTTGACATCGCGTCCTACGTTTCCCACATTGAGGCGAACCGCTCGGTCAAGGACGCTCTAATGCAAAGCCTGAAGACGCGTCGGCCTCCCTATCGCATCTCCGTAACCGATTTAACTAATCTGAAGCAGGCTTACTTTAAGAGGAAGCATCCCGAAATCGTTCCGCCTCTGGAGAAACAGCAGCTTATGTGGGCCGGCACCGGTTTTCACAGGACCTTCGGCTCAGCGGTATCCAGCGAAGAATACCTGGAGCAATTTGTAGAGGCTGAGGGCATTGTGGGTAAGATTGATATCTACGAAAAGATTCCCGTAGAGGTTAAAACAACCTCTACACCAATAGACACGAAGGATTTATTGAAATACAGGCCAACTTACATCGAGCAGCTTGGCATGTATTGTGCTATGGTCAATGCCCACGACGGAGAAATAATCGTTTATCAGCGACAGGTGGAGGAATCACCCACATCCTCTCCTCTGCTTGTCTATCACGTTACTTTCCCGGACCTGGAAGCAATCCGAGGGGAAATGCGGAGGAGACGAGACCTCCTGGTGCAGGCGCTCATTTCGAATGACCCGGGCAATCTCCCCGTTTGCCCCTGGCTCCACATGCACTGTGATTATTCCCAGGTATGCGACTGCAAAACCACATCGGTGCCAACATCGTATGAGATAGCCGAGTTAGCAGGGGAAATTTATGCCGACAGCATGACCTGTGAACAGCTCCTCAGCAAAATGGCCGGGCCTCAACTACCCCAACTGTTTGGCATCAACGACATTGTTTTCCCCCGCAAGGCATATTTTGAGCGCATTAAGTTACAGGAAACTGCCCCGGGTGAAGAAGTCCGGGAAGAGAAAGAAGAGTATCTCCGTTCCATGGATGAGCGCGGCTTTTTCGATGCACTCCGCGATTCATTACGCTACGGTGCTCCAGGCGAGGTGCAGAGGATTCCCGTGCAGCATGCGCCACTGGCCGACCTGGTCCAAACCTGGCAGGACTTGCCCACCATCCTGCGCGACCCAAAATTTTCTTCTCTGGTGGAAAGAGAACGCTTGCCCCGGACATTCTCTCATTACTTCCTCCGCCTGGGTTTTGAATGCGCCTTAACAGAGAGCCCCAAAGGCAGGCTGCTGCTCTATTATGTTAAAGTTCCCAGAGAGGATGCCAAGCTAATGGTCTATGATGTAAATTTCAAGAATTTAAATACCATTAAGGCTGAAGCACTACGACGGGTTGAGCTTCTGGAAAAGGCGACATCCCCACTCCAGCTTCCAAAATGCCCCTCATGGATGTGCCCTTACTGCGACAATAAAGTTGAATGTGGCGAAGCTTGAGAAAGGCAACCGAGCCCGAAAGTGTGAAGGCGTCAACATGAACTGGTTGGACATAGTCATCATAATTGTTGCTGCCATATTTGGCCTCGTGGGCCTATGGCGGGGAGCTATCAGGACAGCATTTGGCATCGCTGGGCTAGTATTGGGAATCATTCTAGCAGGGCGTTATTACGGGTCACTTGCCGCACTGCTTTCTCCTGACGGAGCTAGCTGGGCAGGAATAGCTGCCTACGCTATTATTTTGATAGCCACCATGATTATAGCTGGGGTAATCGGCTGGATTGTAGCCAAGCTGGTTCATATCACCCTGCTTGGTTGGCTCGATAGACTTGTGGGCGGCATCCTGGGAGTCGGAATAGCTTTGCTCCTGGTTGCCGCCATGCTTGCCATTGTGAGCAAGTACTTGCCGGGCGCGGTGGAAACTATATCTCAGTCCCTGCTGGCAAGGTTTTTAATAGAACGATTCCCCTTGCTGCTGGCGTTACTCCCTGAGGAATTCGATTTCATTCGCGACTTATTTTCACATTCAGGGCAGATACATTAGGAGCTGGTATATGACTTACTCCTCCAGAACTTCATCTAACTTCTTTTTGAGTTCCTTCTTAGGCTTGAAACCAAGAATTTGCTGAACAGGCTTGCCATCTTTGAATACGAGCATAGTGGGAATGGCAGCTATCCCATACTTTGCGGCCAAAGGGCCATTATCATCCACGTCAACCTTGGCGAAGTCTATTTTGCCGTCATACTCTGTAGATAATTCTTCCAGAACTGGGGCACTAGCCAGGCAAGGAGCACACCATTTCGCCCAGAAATCTACTATAACTGGCGACTTCGATTCCAAAACAGTGGTTTGAAAACTATCCTCGCCTTCTATTGATTGTATCATGGGATTGACCTCCTTATTTAAATGCTATATCTAAAGAAAAGAAGTTGATGGCATTTCTCGTTGTCTGTTCGGCAATTGTAGCTTCATCAATTTCTTTAAGCTGGGACACGGCCTTTAGGCCCCTTAAAATATCAGCGGGCTTGGACTCATACCTCGCTTCTCTTCCATAAGTGACGGGGCAATCTGTTTCCAAAAGTAATCTCTGCAAAGATGCTTCCCTGACTGCCCTTCTATGTTCCTCATGATACTCAGCAGCTGGCGTGGCAGAAACAAAGTAGCCGCTATCAATTATATCCTGAAGAACGCTGGAAAAGCCAGTGAACCAGTGAAAGACGGCTTTATCTATATCGGCATCCTTAATTATTTGTAGCGCGTCCTTCCAAGCATATCTACTGTGAATTATCGCTGGCTTAGCATATTTCCTGGCTATATCCAGGAGCCGGCCAAGAACTTCTTTCTGTAATTCCTTAGACGCTACTTTCACCACCCTTTTGTCATAGTCCAAACCTATCTCACCGACAGCAACCGCTGAAGCGATGTTTTGCTCAATGAATTGCAGAGCATCATCTATCTCAGAAGTTTCAAGATTGGCTAGCTCCCAGGGATGTAAGCCTAAAGCAGGATAGACAAAACGGCGATGTTTTTGTGATATTTCCAATGTTTTTATGTTCGACTGGTGGTTCGACCCCACAGCTACTATTGCAATAACGCCCACTTCCTTAGCTTCGTTAAGCATCAAATCAAGGTTTTTCAGTTCATCAAGGTGGGCATGAGTATCGATTATCTTGTACACTAAATTTTCTTCTCTTTGAGCATGGCTTTATAATACTTAAGCCCCGTCTCCGTCGGCTTATAGCCATAGAGAGAGAACCTGTCTTCTGCTTCCTTAGTAACCAGATTTGCCGATACCAGTGCCCGTAGCATGGCCTCGCCAAAGTATCCAGCCAAATTAAGGTGATGGTCAGGAACTGCTTTGCTAGTCGCTTCATATTCTCTGCAAATAGTGCTCAAGAGTTTCGCTGGTTCACTCTCCAAGCTCTGGAGGACGGCTTGCATAGTTTCTGTCTTCTTCACTAAATCAACGAAATCTTCAAAAGCACCCATGTTTGCTAACCTCCGATTTTCACAGTAATTAAGAGGTCTCCTGGAGTTTCCCCTCTCAATCCCATCCCCTTCAGCCTTATCTTAGTGCCCTGGGTGACTCCCGGTGGCACTTTGACTATAAGTTTTTTCTTTTCACTGCCTCTCTTATATTTCACTTTCTTATCGGCACCGGATGCAGCTTCCTCCTGGGAAAGGCAAATTTCATGGTATAAATCCTCTCCTTTGCCCTGCCTGGAGAGTACTTGCACGCCTAGCATTTTCTTGAGAGTGAAACTAATTGCCTTGCCTGCAAGCCGTAATAATAAAGGTGGTTTATACTCCGAAGCCGATGTGAACCAAGCTTTTCCTGGTGGTTGACCCGAGAAGGCAAAGGTAAAACCTCTGCCACTGAAGAACAAATTGTCCACAAATCTCTCATCGAACCTTAAACCTGCTTCCTGGAACATCCTTGTTAGCTCTTGAAATAAATAGGGATTGGCAAACGCATCCTGAAACACTTGCTCTTGGCTATAGTAGCGTCCACCAGTATATTGAGCACCATACCCGGCAAAACCTGCCTGTCTCATCCTATCATATTCCCGGCGCTTGATCTCGTCGCCCAATACGGCATAGGACTCATTGATCTCTTTAAATTTTTCCTCGGCCCACTTCTCATTTCCCAGATTTCTGTCGGGATGATATCTCATAGCAAGCTTTCTGAAGGCATGCTTTATCTCCTCATGACTAGCCTTCTCAGAAACACCAAGAATGGCGTAATAATCCCTCGTACCGCGATACATTTGCCCTGAAAAGACATTTTAGCGTTTAGAGCTCACTGTCGCAACTAAAGCCAGACCACTATTTTCCCTGGCATTGACACTATAGCTAACAAATGCTATAGTAAAGAAAAACCCATGAGACTAATGAGGTACAGGGATGAATTATGGACGTGAGCTACTCAAGGGAAATACTGATTCGCTATTACTTTGCTTGATAAGTCGCGAGCCTACCTATGGCTACCAGATCGTAAAGGAACTAGAGAAGAGAAGTAATGGATATTTTCAGTTTAAAGAAGGTACTCTTTATCCCGCTCTTCACCGCTTAGAGCGAGACAAGCTTATCGAGGGTAAATGGCAGACGTTATCTAATGGACAGCAAAGACGTTACTATTACATAACTGCCAAGGGACAACATGTCCTGGCTACGAGGTTAGCTACATGGCAGGATTTTTCTACGGCGGTTAGCGCAGTCATAAAACCGGAGACAATCTAGCACCAAAATGGTAAGCAGCATAAGCTATTATCTGCATAAGTTTAAAAGTAGCCTCAATATTGATCGGACCATCAAGGATGGCGTGGCTGAGGAACTTTACACACATCTCCAGGACAAAACTCGGGAGCTAGAAAAACAAGGGCTAAGCAAAGAAGAGGCAGCCAGAATTGCCATACAATCTCTGGGATCCCCTGAGTTAATTGCTCAGGAAATCTACGAAACACATGCTCAAGGTAGCTGGAGAGAAGCATTTTTCAGTGCCTTGCCTCACTTTCTAGTTGCCTTACTCTTCGCTTCATATTACTGGCAGAATGTCGTCTTCTTATCAATTATATTGACGCTAACCGTGAGTATAGCAATTTATGGTTGGCATAAAGGCAAGCCAATATGGCTCTTCCCTTGGTTAGGATATTATCTTATGCCAGTAGTGGTCACTGGTATACTGCTGCTTAACCTACCTCAAGGTTGGGGTTGGATGGCAGCCCTCATCTACATCCCCTTGGCTCTTTTTGCCTTTATCTATATAGTCAGACAAACTGCAAGGCGGGATTGGCTGTATGCATCACTGATGTTAGCCCCTATGCCTGTAATATTAGCTTGGTTTTTAACACTAGGCACGGGAAATGAACTTTTAGTAAGTGACATATGGATAGCAAGGTTACAAACAAAGGCACCATGGATAGTTATCAGTTTTATTGCTCTGGCAGCTGCAACCATCGGCTTTATCCGCCTCAAGCCGCGCAGGTATAAAATTATCAGTTTATCTATTCCACCGCTGGTGATCTTATTGCTGGTAACCTTGGCAAGCCGCGTAAGCATCGATTTCTGGGGTTGTTTGATATTGCTCTTTTCTTTGTTCGCCTTCGCTACTCCGGTATGGATGGAAGCTAGGGCGCAAAGCTAAAGATTAACTCTGTTTCTGACTCCATAAGCCAGGTTGGGACTGAATATCCTTTTTATAAGGCAGTCCCAGGTGTTCGTAAGCAAGCCTGGCAGCTACTCTACCACGAGGTGTGCGTTCTAGAAAACCTAACTGTAAGAGGTACGGCTCGTAAACATCCATAATAGTATCAGCATCCTCGTTAATGGAAGCAGCAATGGTATCTAGACCTACGGGCCCACCATCAAATTTGTCAATTATCGTATGCAACACTCTATGATCTATGTCATCCAAACCCACAGAATCTATCTCTAGCTTTGAAAGTCCTTCCAGAGCCACTTCCCTGGTGACCACTCCATTCGCCATGACTTGGGCATAATCCCTTATTCTCTTTAGGAGGCGATTGGCTACTCGAGGAGTACCTCTGGCACGTTGGGCAATCGGAACAAGCCCCTCTCTCTCCACCTCCACCTTGAGAATAGTTGCTGACCTCTCCAAAATTGTCTGTATTGCTGCCTCATCATAGAAATCAAGATGATATGTCGCCCCAAATCTATCGCGAAGAGGGGGACTCAGCAAAGCAAATCGCGTAGTAGCCCCAATTAAGGTAAAGCGGGGCAAATTCAATCGCAAATTCTTAGTAGCTGGGCCCTTACCTAAAAAGATATCAAAAACAAAATCCTCCATTGCTGGATAGAGTTTTTCCTCTATTAAATGGCTAAGCCTATGCATCTCGTCGATAAAAAGGACATCGCCCTCGTGCAGATTAGTAATTATAGCTGCTAAGTCTCCAGGACGTTCTATCGCCGGGCCGGAACTAACTTTAATGTTAACTCCCATCTCAGCAGCGATGATGTGGGCAAGAGTAGTCTTTCCCAAACCAGGAGAACCATAAAGAATGCCATGGTCTAGCGGCTCGCCTCTTTTTTGAGCAGCGGCAATAGCTATTCCTAGATTATCTTTTACTTTTTCTTGACCTACGAATTCACTAAGGCGTCTAGGGCGAAGGTCAAAGTCGATAAAGCCATCCTCACTAGCTATCTTGCCTGAAACAAGCCGCATCACTGACCTTTAGAATACTTGTTAGACATCCAACTCTAAATCAGCCATCTCCGCCTCATCAAGTTCTCTCTCCATTAATTCTTTCCCATTGTCAGGACTTGAAGAGAGGGCTCGAGATGGGATGAGCTTACCAAGAATGACATTTTCCTTAAGACCACGAAGCCTATCTATCTTCCCCTTGATCGCAGCATCAACAAGAACCCGGCCAGTTTCTTGGAAAGAGGCAGCTGCTAGCCAACTGTTCTTGCTCAAGCTAGCCCTGGTTATCCCGAGAAGCGCGGCTTGAGCTGTTGCTGGCTCACCCCCCTCAGCCAGCACCTTGGCATTTACATCTTCATAGTCAAATCGGTCAACTAGCTCGCCAGGCAAGAGCTTTGTATCTCCCGAGGAGATAATCCTCACCTTACCTAACATCTGCCGAGTAATCACGGCAATATGTTTATCATGTATAGTCACCCCTTGCGAGCGATATACTTTTTGTACTTCATCAATTATATATTGCTGGACTGCATCCTTTCCCATAATATGCAAGATATCGTGAGGGTCAATGGGACCTCTAGTAAGTCGATCACCTGCTTTGACCTCATCCCCTGCTTGAACAAGTAAAGATCCACCATGGGGGACAGTATATTCTCTCTCCTCCCTTTCCTCATACTTAACATAAAGGTAATCGCCCTCAGCGACGACTTGACCAGCTACTCTAGCTACTATGGGTTGGTCTTGTTCTCCTTCACCGCGGCTAACAGCTAGTACTTTCTCTTCAATCTTCTCTGGCAGAGAAAATAAGATGGTGCCAGCACCAACCGATTGACCATTAGTTACAGCTAGCTCCACTCCTGAGGGAATTGGGTATTCATCCAAATAGAATTCAGAGCTAGTGATCTTGACCATGCTCTCTCCATCAGTATGGGCTACCTCAACAGTGCCATCAATTTCAGAAATTATAGCATTGCCACTTGGTACTCTAGCCTCAAAAAGCTCTTCTACGCGAGGCAACCCAGTGGTAATATCGATACCTACTACACCCCCTGTATGAAAAGTGCGCAGGGTGAGCTGAGTTCCAGGCTCGCCGATACTCTGCGCAGCAATAACTCCTACAGCAGTGCCAAGCTCTACTAATTGCTTCTTTCCTAGGTCCCTCCCATAGCAGTTCTGACAAACGCCGAAGCGAGAATGGCAGGTAAGAGGAGATCTTACACATACCCGAGTAATACCAGCTTGGACAATTTGCTGCCCTTTATCCTCGGTAATTTCTTCATCACGATCAACAATGATTGCATTCGTACCTGGATCAACAATTTTGCTTGCCGCTAAGTAGCCGGTAATCCGTTCTTCAAACGGGGGAAGAGACCCATCCGCAGTCTCCCGAGATATCCAAACTCCCTCGGTAGTGCCGCAATCTGTTTCAATCACAATGACATCTTGGGATATATCGACAAGGCGCCTGGTAAGATAACCGCTATCCGATGTCCTCAAGGCAGTATCAGCTAATCCTTTACGCGCACCATGGGTAGAAATGAAATACTCCATGGGCGCCAATCCATCACGGAGACTTGATTTAATAGGAAAATCTATTATCCTTCCTGAGGGGTCGGTCATCAAACCACGCAGCCCTGCCATCTGCCTAATTTGAGAAATATTCCCCTTCGCACCTGATGTAGCCATCATATAGATGCTTCCATGAGGGTCTAGTGACTGGGATATATCCTCAGTAATCTTATCTGTAGCCTCCATCCACACTTGAACTGCGCTTTCATACCTTTCGTCCTCAGTGATCAAGCCATGGTCAAATTGGTCATCAATAAGGCCAACTTGTTCGTCGGATTCTGCAAGAAGCCTGGCCCTATTTGGAGACTCTTCAATATCGTCCATAGCTATAGAAATGCCCGATTTTGTAGCATAGGCAAAGCCTAATTCCTTAAGCCTATCAAGGACACCAGCAGCACCTTCATTGCCCAACAAACGGATGCAATTAGAGACTAATGTTCTTAAAGAAGCCTTATTTACCGCATTATTGTAAAAGCGAAGCTGCGGAGGCAAGGCATCGTTAAATAAAATTCTGCCTACTGTAGTATTTATCCTCCCCCCATCTGAACGAAGCGAAGGATCTCGCACAATGATTTCAGCACCGAGTTCGACAATGCCAAGTTCATAAGCTAACTTAGCCTCTTCAAAACTGCCGAGGAATTTCCCTTCCCCTTTAGCCCCAGTCTTTGAGATAGTAAGATAATAGCAACCCAGAACTATATCCAGGGTAGGTGTCGCCACAGGCTCACCACAACTTGGTAGCAGCATATTATGAGGACTAAGCATGTATTCCCTAGCTTCTTTCACCGCTGTCCTGGACAACGGCACATGAACTGCCATCTGATCGCCATCGAAATCGGCATTAAAGGCAGTACAAATTAGCGGGTGAATTTGAAAAGCATCCCCATCAATTAACACAGGCTCAAAGGCTTGAATGCTGAGCCGATGTAATGTAGGGGCGCGATTAAGCATTACAGGACGCTCTTTAACTACTTCATAAAGTGCATCCCAGACCTCGGGACTACCTCTTTCCACCAGACGCCGAGCACTCTTCAGGTTATTAGCATACCCACTCTTCATGAGTTTATGCATAACCGAAGGCTTAAATAGCTCTAAGGCAACATAGCGTGGCAAACCACACTGATGAAGTTTAAGTTTAGGACCAACAACAATGACCGAGCGCCCGCTGTAGTCTACCCGCTTACCAAGAAGATTCTGGCGAAACCGCCCTTGCTTGCCCTTGAGGATGTCAGAAAGGGATTTCAAGGCGTGATTGTTACCGGTGGTAACCACACGTCCTCTTCTCCCGTTGTCAATAAGAGCATCGACAGCTTCCTGCAACATGCGCTTTTCATTTCGGATAATTATTCCCGGCGCACCTAACCTCATAAGACGGCGGAGACGGTTGTTACGATTAATAACCCTCCGATAGAGGTCGTTAAGATCGCTAATAACAAAGCGACCACCATCTAACTGAACTATAGGACGAAGCGCCGGAGGTAATACAGGAAGCACAGTTAAAACCATCCATTCGGGCTTATTCCCACTGAGCTTAAAGGCTTCAACTAACTGTAGTCGTTGGCTTATCCGCTTATGATATCCTCCCGATGTGCTACGGATTTGCTCAAGAAGCTTCTGGTGCAAAGCATCCATATCAATTTGCTTCAATATCTGTAGAATAGCCTCAGCCCCCATGCCAGCTTCAAAAATAGCACCATATTTATCTTTAAGCTTCCTGCATTCCTCTTCGCTTAGCAATTTTAGCGGCTGAAGAGTTTCTATCTCTGCAACGCTTGCCTTTAGCTCTTCTGCAAGTCTTTCCCTTCTTTCTATAAATTTAGCCCGAAGCTGGTTTATCTCTTTCGTCTTAAGTTCTTCCTCCAGGCCTTTGGCCTCCACTTCTTCTATTTTCCTCTCTAGATGTTCCTCCTGCTCAGCAATTTTGCGAACCATTTCTTCCTCAACCTGGTGAAGCCCTTCCTGTTTGGCCTCCTCATCAATAGAGATAATGATATACCGAGCAAAATAGATTATTCCCTCTAAGTCCCGGGGAGATAGATCGAGGAGTAGCCCAAGCCGACTAGGCACTAACTTAACAAACCATATATGAGTAACTGGCGCAGCTAGTTCTATATGCCCTGTGCGTTCCCGGCGTACGCTAGAATGAGCTACCTCAACACCACATTTATCACAAGTAACTCCTTTATACCTAGCCTTTTTATATTTGCCACAATGGCATTCAAAATCCTTAACAGGACCGAAAATTCTTTCACAAAATAGTCCATCTCTTTCTGGTTTCAAAGTGCGGTAATTTATCGTCTCCGCTTTAGTTACTTCGCCATGGGACCAGCTCTTAATTTGTTCCGGTGATGCAAGACTTATTCGAATACCATTAACGCCGTCAAATTGAGACATTTTCCCCCTCGCTAAGTAGCTCAACAGCAAAACCTAAACTACGTAGCTCCATAAACAAGACTTTGGTCGATTCCGGAATGCCAAGTTGTTGAATATCCTCGCCTTTAATAAGAGACTCATAAGCTTTAGCCCGTCCCATTACATCATCCGACTTTATTGTGAGCATCTCTTGAAGTGCGTGAGCTGCACCATGCGCTTCCAATGCCCATACCTCCATCTCACCAAACCTTTGACCACCAAACTGAGCTTTTCCTCCCAAGGGTTGCTGGGTGATGAGCGAGTATGGACCGGTGGAACGAGCATGTACCTTATCACCAACAAGGTGAATCAGCTTCATCATGTAGATATTACCCACAGTTATCGGTTTGTCAAACAGCTCGCCAGTTCTCCCATCTCGAAGTTCTATTTTGCCAAAAACAGGAGGATATAGCTTTCGCTCTTTATAGACTTTTTGTGCCATCTCCTCTAAGTCTCTATCACTGAGAGATCTAAGTTGATAACCATCAGCTATGCCCAGTTCCTCAAGCCACAGACAGAGGGAGGCTTTTCTAGCCACACCTTTATGCCCTTCATCCATTATTTCCCTGGCATCAAAACCTTTATGGGAAAGCCATTCTTCAACCTTTTCAAAATTAGTTCCTGCATTCCCTGGATCCTCAGGGCTAAAGCTAACAGCGTCAGCTTTCCAAGCTATCCAAGTTTTGGCTAAAGCATCCTCAATAGTCACGGCATCAGCTCCATCAAAAATAGGATTAACAGCCTTAAACCCCAGAACCTGAGCTGTCCAACCTAAATGAGCCTCCAAGACCTGCCCAACATTCATACGGGACGGAACACCCAGAGGATTGAGAATAATATCTACAGGCGTGCCATCTGGCAGAAATGGCATGTCTTCCTCAGGCAATACGATAGAAATGACCCCTTTATTGCCATGTCTCCCCGACATTTTATCTCCCACCGATATCTTGCGCTTTTGGGCAACCCACGCTTGCACAAGTGTGTTTACTCCAGCAGGTAATTCATCATGGCTGTCACGAGAAAAGACTTTAGTTCTGATCACTCTTCCCCACTCTCCTGACGGCATCCTGAGAGAGCTATCCTTCACCTCCCGCGTTTTTTCACCAAAAATGGCTCGCAGCAATTTTTCTTCCGCTGAAGGTTCAGTTTCACCCTTAGGAGTAATCTTCCCCACCAGAATGTCGTTGGGCATTACTTCAGCTCCGATATGTACAATACCAATTTCATCAAGGTTAGCGAGGCTCTCCTCGCTTACATTAGGTATATCTCTGGTGATTTCTTCAGGACCAAGCTTGGTGTCACGCTCCTCTATCTCATATTTTTCAATGTGAATGGAGGTATAAACATCATCCCTGACGAGCCTTCTACTGATAATAATGGCATCCTCAAAGTTATATCCTTCCCAACTCATAAAAGCACAGGTAATATTCCGTCCCAAGGCCAGGTTCCCATCATCTATGGAAAAGCTATCTACCAACACTTGCCCTTTCTTAACCTTGTCACCTTTATTTACTGTGGGATACTGATTGATGCACGTCCCTTGATTGGTTCTGGCGAATTTAACCAAATTAAATACCTGCTCTTCGCCCCTTTCATTTTTAATTACAATTCCTGAACTCGTGGCCGAGGTGACCACACCATCATCAGGGGCAAACATCACTTGCCCACTATATTTGGCCACCTCGCTTTCCATACCCGTGGCCACCAAAGGACGTTTGGGATGTAATAACGGCACCGCTTGCCGTTGCATATTACAACCCATTAGAGCACGATTAGCATCATCATGCTCAAGAAAGGGGATAAGACAAGCAGCTATACTAAATAGCTGTTTTGGCGAAACATCCATAAAGTCTACCCTGTCTATCGATTCCTTGAAATACCTACCCCCCTTCTTAACCTCAACCCTGTCATAGGCAAACTCGTCTCTCTCATTAAGGGGAGCATTAGCCTGGGCAATGGCATATTGACCTTCTTCGTCGGCTGTCAGATAGACGATTTGCCTAGAAACAAAAGGAGTAACCTTGATATTGCAAGCCGGAAGAGCGGCTAGCTTTTGTGCAAGCTGCTTTGTGATTAATGTTCCGCCCTTGGCCACAACCTTGCCCTCACTATCTATATCCTCCGAGATTGTTCTCCCCAGCAACTCTTCAACAATATTGGAAACCTCATGGATAATCCTGAGATATGGCGTCTCTATGAAACCATATTCATTAACTGAAGCATAAGTAGCTAGAGAACCAATTAGACCAATGTTTGGCCCCTCAGGGGTTTCTATAGGACAGATCCTGCCATAATGAGAATGATGTACGTCACGAACCTCAAATCCAGCCTGTTTTCTTGAGAGTCCTCCAGGACCCATGGCAGAAAGACGACGCTTATGAGTTAGCTCAGCTAGCGGATTAGTTTGATCCATGAATTGAGATAACTGAGACCTACCAAAGAACTCCCTTATAGCGGCTGCTACAGGGCGAATGTTGATTAAAGCAGAAGGAGTTGCTGCCTCAGGGCCAAGAATACTCATTCGCTCTTTAATAGCCCTTTCCAACCTTAATAAGCCGATACGAAATTGCTTTTGTATTAGAAAACCTACTGCCTGGGCCCTTCGATTGCCTAAATGATCAATGTCATCAGGAGCTTCCCTGCCAATATTAACTGAAATAATACGCCGGACTATTTGCACCAAATCTTCGGGGGTTAAGCCGGTACGATCCCCAGGGATATCAAGGCCTAACTTTTTATTAAGCTTGTAACGACCAACTTTACCTAGGCTATAGCGTCGAGGATTAAATAGGAAATTATTCAGCAAGGCCTGGGCGCTACTAAGGCTAGGAGCTTCACCGGAAGATAGTTTTCTGTAAATATCGAACAGGGCATCAGCCTTGTTTTTGATCAGCGGATCTCGCTCTATTGTAGAGCGGATAAAAGCATGCTCAGGCGAGTCATCTACATCCTGAAAAAGGGGAAATAAGGTCTCAGCACTATCAAAGCCTATGGCTCGCAACAAAGTAGTAACTGGTATCTTCCGTTTGCCACTCACTTTGACTGAAATCACATCTCGATTAGAAGTGTCAAAATCAAGCCATGCTCCATGCTCAGCAACAAGCTTAGCGAAGCCCAATTCTCGTCCACTTGAAGGATCTCTATCTAAAGTGAAATAGACGCCAGGAAAACGAGTTAACTGATTAACTACTACCCGCTCCACTCCAGAAATAATAAAAGTGCCGTTATTAGTCATTAAAGGAAAATCACTAAAGAATAATTCCTGCTGCTTAATCTCCCCCGTCTCCTTAACCACCAGTTGAGCAGTGACATGGACGGGAGAAGAATAAGTCAGGCCCCGTTCAAGACACTCATGAATAGAATGCTGGGGTTCTCGAAACTCATAATCAACGAAATGTAATTCTAGCCTGGTGTTAGTATAATCTTGAATTGGGGAAATTTCCTCAAACAGCTCTTTCAACCCTTCCTCTTGAAACCAGCGGAAGGAATTAAGCTGCCCCTGAATAAGGTCAGGTATTTCCAAAGTCTTGGGCAATTTAGCGAAAGACTTCACCAACTCGTATTTAAGCATTAAAGAAACAGCCTGATCCTTTTTTGAAGCAAAAACAATACCTTGAAGACACTAAACTAGAAAAATTTGGCTTCGACTAAGGTAGGAGACAATGGAAACATTACACAAATTGTATAGTGTAACACCATCACCTAATTTTGTCAAGTTCGTGTGCTGTTCGACCCCATGGGTAACACTGGCCTACGGATTTTAGCAGGTTCCTTTCCAATATTACTATATTGGGGCAAGATAGCCAAGCGATTGGTGTGAACTGTCTCCGCAGTGCCCCTTTAGGAAAGTGTTGATATAATACTAAGGTAATGAATTTAGCCTGGCAAATTGAACAATATCTCCCCCGGCAACTCTTGGAATTAGTCAAGAATATCAGCGGACAGGCTACTAAGCTGGGACAAACGGTATATTTTGTTGGTGGTGTGGTACGAGACCTGCTTCTGGGTTACCCCAGCTTCGATCTCGATTTGGTAGTCGAGGGTGATGCAGTGAAATTGGCTCAACAAATGGCTGAAATTACTCAGGCAAAGTTGCTTACCCACCCCCGCTTTGGCACTGCTAAGTTCATCTACAGTAATTTCACCCTGGATATGGCTACAGCACGGGGTGAAACTTATGCCCGACCGGGGGCATTGCCTATGGTTACTCCAGGCACACTTAAGGATGACCTTTGCCGCAGAGATTTCTCTATCAATGCTATGGCTATATCTCTCACCTCAAACGACTATGGTGAATTGGTCGACCCCTATCAGGGCAAAAATGACCTGGAGCACCGTCTTATTCGTATTTTGCATCCCAAAAGTTTCAGCGACGATGCTACCAGAATCTTACGGGCCGTCCGTTATGAACAGAGGCTAGGTTTTGAGCTTGAACCACAAACTGCTCATCTGCTTAAACGGGGTATTCCCATGCTGGATACAATAAGCGGTGACCGAATAAGGCACGAGCTGGAACTAATTTTCAGGGAAAAACAGCCAGAATTTGCCATTAAGCGGCTTGCCGAGCTAGGCGTGCTGCAAAGAATAAGCCCCTTTCTCGTTAGCGATGGCAGGATAGTTGAGAAATTTGAAAAAGCGCGCCGGCTAAAGAAGCCCAGCCAATTGCCCTCGCTTTATTTTTGCCTTCTTACTTATTCATTTAGTGAGAGGGAAATCGAGCAATTTCTCGATCGTCTTAATATACCGGCAAAATTATCCCGAGCGATGCGTGATACGCTCAGCCTCAAGACCAGGCTTTCACATCTGAATAAGCCTTCCATAAAACCTAGTGAGATTTATTACCTGCTCCAAGAATATGAACCATTGGCGATACAAGCAAATGTTATAGCCTCAGAATCATCAATGGTACATCACCATCTCCAACTATTTCTCACAAAACTGCGCTATGTCAGAACTTCCCTTAACGGAGAAGAGCTAAAGAGACTGGGTATTTCTGCTGGTTCAGAGATGGGAAAAATCCTCCAATCATTGCATAAGGCAAAATTAGATGGTGAGGTTAATACCAAAGCGGACGAAGAAAAACTAGCCCTTTCAATGAAGCCGTCTAATCTTCATGTTGTCCCTGAACCTTCACCAAAGTGACTAGAGTAGAACCTCCAGACCTTGTAGTGAGCGAAGCGAATGCTGCCTAGAACAACAGATGGACTACTTGCTAACCCCCTTACATCTGAAGCTATATGGGGAGGAGACGGAGAAGTTCAGCGCCAAAATAACAAATCAGAATATATTTAGGGAACTTTCCCGCCCAGCACGGCACTAAGAACTTCCATAACGGTATTTTAGAGGCTCCTGCAACAAGCCCAGCTATATCAACTGGCAAAATGGGCTGAAGGGAAATGGCGAAAATGGCCCATGGGCCATTCCGCTCCATCCAAGCTACAAGCCTGCCATATCCTGGTGTGCTATCAGCGAACACTATTCTCTTTCCCAAGTAGCCGGCGTAGTAACCAGTTATTTCTCCCAGGGTACCAGCTACACTCGCCACCAAAGCTATAAGAACAGGGTCAAATTCAGACGCTGCTGCCACCATTATAGAAATATGGATTGCCACCGGAACCACAATGCCCGCATTAGACACCAAGGTGGTTATGAAAACAACTAAATAAGCTGTTGAGGAAAATCTTGCAATATCGAGATTCCTCATTAATAAGGCAAGGCCGACACTGAGACCAATCAGGATAACGATGTAAAGCACAATCTTAGGCCATCTCTTCTGCTTCAGCCTTTCCATTACCACTGAATTACCTAATTATCCCTGGAAAAGAAGATGCTAAGTAACACTCCAATCCTTGCTTTCCCAGGCGCAAACACAGCTCATTAGCTTTGTCTTCTTCCGAGAAAAAAGTAAAAAGACATGGCCCGGAGCCAGCCAGATAAACTCCCAGGGCTCCAGCTTCCTCAAAGGTCTTCCTGTATTTATTCAGTTTGGGTAAGAAAGCAAAAACCACCTTTTCGAAGACATTAAACATAAGAGGAGGGGCAATCGTT
The DNA here is from genome assembly GCA_964638975.1 of uncultured Dehalococcoidales bacterium. GTDB lineage: Bacteria > Chloroflexota > Dehalococcoidia > GIF9 > AB-539-J10 > RBG-13-51-36. The sequence goes on along the minus strand of CAZXAJ010000001.1, from coordinate 45,533 downwards.
TTCCCCCGCATCAAAGACGACAAAGCCGCTTGTACAAACTGGCCCTCAGTGAAATGGGCAGTATCTAACCTGCTGTACATCAGCTTTGTTTTGCCTGGGATTTTAGGTAATGGTGGCACCAGTAAAACAAACCACGTTGAAAACAAGGATGGTAACGGGGTTACCTTTTCCCCCCTCCCCTCTACCAAAGCTGTGCCCTTATGGACAAAGAAGGGAATATCTGAGCCTAACTTAAATGCCAAATGAACCAGATCAGAAAGCGACAGCCCTAATTTCCAAAGTTCATTTAGAGCTAAGAGAGTAGCAGCGGCGTCGCTGCTGCCTCCTCCCAATCCCACACCCCAGGGTATATGCTTACGAAGTTCGATTCGTGCCCCCATGCTATATTTTGTGCTTTCCTTAAGCAGGGTAGCCGCGTGTGTTACTAGGTTATCGCATTCTAAGCTGGGCTCATCGCATTCAAAAGATATTTCCTCATCTGGCTGGAAATTTAGGACATCGCACAGGTCTATTGACTGAACAATGCTGAAGATTTGGTGATAATCATTATGCTTGCCCAGTACTTCGAGGACAAGGTTTATCTTGGCCGGGGCATAAACAGTTAACATTGTAATCTTTTTCTAAAGGGAGCAAATATTTCCCATAACTCCCTCCAGTCTTCCAAGCTAAGAGTTTCAGCTCGCCGTTTAACTTCTATTCCGGCTTTCCCAAGTAATAAGGCAACTTGTTCTGGTGGCATCTCCAAAGACTGAGCTAGAGAATTGCGAAGTTGCTTACGAGGTGCACTGAAACCATGCATAACTATATCAAAGAAACTAGCAACATCGGATACCTTGATGGGCGGCTGGGGATAAATATCCAGGCGTAAAATAACTGAGTCTACTTTGGGCGGGGGACGGAAACTCGCCGCTGGCACATAGGACATAAGGGTCGGCTTACTGTAAAACTGAGTCCTAACGCTGAGCAAGCTCATCTTGCCGGGAGCGGCGGCAATTGCTTCACCAACCTCCTTCTGTACCATCACTACCATTTCAGAAGGCTGAAGCTGTGCTTCGAGAAAATGGCGCAAAATCGGTGAGGTAATGTAATAAGGAAGATTAGCGATAACTTTGTAGCCTTGGGCAAGTGCAGAGGCAGTTAAATTACCTCGCAGAAGTTGCTGTGGGGTGACCTTAAGTATATCAGCATGGACAATTCTGACGTTGGGAAAAGGGGCTAGTCTTTTTCTCAGCATAGCAACTAATTTGGGATCAAGCTCAACAGCAATGACCTTAGTCCCCCGCTTAGCTAACCCCTCGGTTAGTATGCCCAGGCCTGAGCCTACCTCAACCACAATGTCCCCATGGCTAAGCTCGGCAGCAGATAGAATAAGCTCCAACACAGCTTCATCTATAAGGAAATGCTGCCCTAACCGTTTTTTCGGTTTGAAGTCAAATTCTCGAACCACCCCGTGCCCTTTAAGGAAACCAAGCTATAATAGGCTAGCTCCACACAATAAAGACTGCCGAAGGAAAAGTATTCTAGTTAATAGAGATTTCCTTCTCCGCACAGAAATGGCAGCCGACTATTTCCCCTTAAATTCGGCCTTTCTCTTTTCCACGAATGCTTTTAGGCCCTCTGCTGAATCCTCGGTCGCCCGCGCCGAGCTGAAACACTCAGCTTCGTAATACAGTGCACGGTCCAGATCCATTTCTATTCCCTTGTTTATTGCGAGCTTTATGATCCCAAGTACAACAGAACTCTTAGAAAGAAGCTTTTGCACGAACCCATCCACGGCTTTATCCAATTCTTCAGCGGCAACAACCTTGTTCAATAGCCCGAGTCTATATGCTTCATGAGCATCAATCACATCGCCCAGCATGGCAATTTCCATGGCTTTGGTTCTGCCCACAAGCCTCGTCAGCCTCTGAGTTCCTCCAGCACCAGGTATGATGCCGAGATTCACCTCAGGTTGTCCAAACCTTGCCTTGTCCGAGGCAATTCTGAAGTCGCAAGACATGGCAATTTCTTGCCCACCACCCAAACAAAACCCATTTATTTTGGCTATTATCGGTTTCTTAATCCTCTCCATATGCCTGGTATACTCATGCAGCGACAAAGAAAAGTCCCTTGCCGCTACCGAAGTTAAGGCCTGTATTTCAGGAATATCTGCTCCCGCGCAGAAAGCCCTATCGCCAGCACCGGTTATAACAATTGTGCCGATGTTTACGTCATCCTCAGCATCCCCAAAGGCATCGTGTAATTCTACCATCAAAGCCACATTTAGCGCGTTCAGCACCTGAGGCCTGTTGAGAGTGATGGTGGCGACTCTTTCCTTCTTCTCGTATATAATATTTGCGTATTCTTTCTTTGCCATCTTCAATCCTCACATTAGTAAAATCTATTTCCCACCAAACAGTTGATAGAAGCCCTTTCCTGCCTTTCTTCCTGTGTATCCAATCTCCACCATTCTCCTTAATAACGGAGCAGGCTTGTATCTCTCCCACCCTGTCTGTTGGTAAATTCCATCCATTAAGTCCACAAGTACATCTATGCCGATCAGGTCCGCCAGCTCAAACGGCCCCATTGGCCAATTAAAGGACAATTTCACTATCTTATCTATATCTTCCACGCTTGCTAAACCCTCCTCCAACAACTTCGCCCCTTCATTTTCTACAAGTACTATTATTCTATTAGCTACAAATCCAGGATAGTCTTTAACCACAACTGTCTCCTTGCCCAATGACTTGAGAAAATCGAGGCTTTCGTTTAGCGTCTCCTCTGAGGTTAGCAGCGACGTTATCACCTCCACCCCTTTCATTACCGGCACGGGGTTCATGAAGTGTGCTCCGATAACCTTTTCGGGGCGCTTGGTTGCTGAGGCAAGGAGACTTATGGGTATCCCCGAGGTGTTAGAGGCCAAAATAGTGCGGTCAGGACATGTTTCGTCAAGCTGCTGTAATACCGGCAGCTTAACATCAGCCCGCTCAAATACCACCTCTATAACATAGTCAGCATCTTTGGCAGCATTTTTTATATCAATCGAGGTATGAAGCCTCGACAGGGTTTCATTCATCTCCTCCTGCTTTATTTTTCCTTTTTCCACAAATTTGCTCAGGCTCGTCTTTATTGTGTTCATGCCACGGTCAAGAAATTCCTGCTTTATGTCAACCATGTTAGTTTCGTAGCCCGCCTGCGCAACCACCTGAGCTATCCCGTTACCCATCGTTCCTGAACCGATAACGCATACCTTTTTTATTGCCATATTCATAACCTCCAAAATTCTTTCAAGCCGTGCACCTACCCTCGATTCCTAAACTCGGAAACTGTTTTTGCCAGCTAGTTCCAGCCAGGCAACTCTATGTCACACTGGGAATACTATTTACCGCTGCTTCCTTCCGGACCTGACGGGGTTCATAGCCCTCAGTTGCATAGAACCCGACCATCAACACCGCTTAACAGAAACAAGTCTGCCCAGCCGTAAACCTCAAGCAGGAATTCAGCCCCGCTATAGCGGTTTTCGGGTACAGGGCACCGCTAGCTCCCCGCCTAGCACGGCTCAGTTCACGATGTTACCAATAAGTGCTAACCAAGTCAACATTAGCAAAATTCGCGTGCATCCCTTTCACGTTATTGCCAATGTTGAAAAGAATATAGCCCAGGCTAATAGCTACTCTTTCAGTTAGTTCCGGGTTAGTTCTCTTTCTTTGAGCTTTTTTCTATCTATCTTCCCCGAAGCAGTTTTGGGTATGTTGTCTATAAATTCAATTCTCTTAGGGAGCTTGAAATCAGCTAGGCTTTGGTTGCAAAGACTGGCTATCTCCTCCGAAGTAGCGCTTTGCCCTTCTTTGAGCATTACAAAGGCTGTGGGTATTTGTCCTCCGTAATTATCATCAATGCCTATGTAGGCTGCCTCGGCTACGCTGGGATGGCTCAGCAACACGAATTCGACTTCCGAAGGACCGATCTTAAGTCCAGAAGGCGTCACTATTATGAACGATTTCTTCTCTATATACTCAAGATAGCCTTCTTTATCCATCCTGACTAAATCTCCGGTATAAAACCAGCCATCCTTAAGGACTTGAGCCGTGAGCTCAGGCGCTTTATAGTATCCTTTCATGACCCATGGGGCATTAAACACAGCTTCTCCTATATCACCCCGTCGAACTTCCTTGCCACTATCATCCAGTATCTTAATGCCACAAATTGGCCTGCCTACAGTTCCCAGCTTACGGCTGTTAAAGGTACTTATGGAAACAGCTGAAACTTCCGTAAGACCATACACTTCATAAAGAGATAAGCCGAAATTATCCTCAAAGGTTTTCATCAGTTTAGGGAAGGACTTTGCCCCTGCTGTAACAGCCAATCGCAGCGAACTCAGGTCGTAGCCCCTCAAAACCTCGTTGCGCAACATAGCCAGTGCATTGTACATTGCAGGAACTCCGAAAATAATGCTTCCTTTCTCTTTCTCCACAGCCTCCAGGACAGCTCTGGGAGTAAAACTGGGGATAAGCACGATGGTAGAGCCCGTGATAACCGAACCAAGAAGAACTTCACATAGGCCAAAAAGGTGGGAAAAACGAACAATGTCTATGATGATATCTTCTCCCCTCCGTTGAATCCCTGCTGAAACTATGGGGGGGGTTCCCCTAAGGGAAGCATGTGTATGTACCACGCCTTTCTGCCTCCCCAAAACGCCAGAGGTGTAAATTATAGTAGCTTCATCCTCTTCTTTTACATCGATGGTTGGTGAAAGGGAAGAGCTGTTAGCTACCATCTTGGCGTAAGAATCTCCATCAACCTCAATTACATGCCTCAATAAAGGAATGTGAGGTAAAACCGAGGAAAGCATCCTAGAAAAGTCCTTCTCCGTTATCAAGATTTCTGAGTCGGAGTCTTGCAGCAGAGAATCGAGTTCAGGTGCTTTAAGCGCAGGATTGAGCAGCACTGCTACGCCTCCAAATTTAACCACCCCAAAATAATTGATGACCCACTCAGGGCTATGAGACATTAAGATAGCCACATGGGCACCCTTTGTCACCCCCAGCTCTATGAGAGCATTGGCTACCTTGTTAGAAGCTTCATCCAGCTCTGCGTAAGTAATTCTCTGAGCACCAAGGACGAGGGCTTCCCTTTGTGGCACTTCGCTAGCAGTATTTTCCAAGGTCTGTTGAATATTCATCTCTGCCTCCGGAAAATTTTCATGAAAAGTATATCATCTACGCTCCCTTCTAGCTATGGCGGCTGCGCGATAAGAATCAAAATAGATTGCCTTGCGATGATTAGCACAAGCTATTGACAAATTTGGAAGTCATACTATTAAATAGAGAAAGGAGGTGGGCGAGATGCGCTATGCCGTTATAGCCTTAGGTGCCATTGGTCTCATATTTGGGTTATTGATCTTAATTCAAGCGCCAATGATAGAGATAGGTCTATTCGGGGTCACAGGGATTGTCTTAGGGATTGGTCTAGTCTTGATTGGAGTCAAACTACGAGGAATCCAGCCCTAGGGTCAGTGGAGAACACGTTATTAAATGGAAAGAGAGACGGAGGTGATATAAATGTCTTATGCTATCATAGCTTTGGGTGCTATTGCTGTCATACTCGGGGCAGTGATGATACCTATGCAAGCAATGCCAGAGATAGGTATGTTAGCTGTCCCATCAATTATAGCAGGAATTGGCGTAGCTTTAGCTGGAGTCAAACTAAGGGCTAAGTAGTACTGACATAAATACGAACCCTGCCCCCATAATCAGCAAATGCTCTAGGCCTTTTCACCTTCTCACCCGAACCTTGAGCACCACTGAGGTTTCAACCTGTCTCTCAGGTATATTCCAGTATGTCCGCAGGAGCCTATCCTTCTCCTCGGGCGATACCAGTTTGAAGCCATGCTTCTCGTAGAATCGAGTGGCCCAAGTGGCATCGGCCCAAGTCCCCACCAGAATTTCCGGAGTATCAGCTAAGCCCACAATATATTGAAGTAGCCCTGTGCCAATTCCCCTCCTCTGGCATTTTGGAAGCACATAAGCATGCCTAATCAACGTGGTATCTCTAAGAGCCTGGATTCCTGCTACTCCAAGCAAATGCCCACCTTTCAACCAGCCGAAGAACCTGACGCCAGCTTCAATTTCTTCTTTTAATTCTTCGGCTGACATATATGGTTCCTGCCACCTGTCGTCTGGGATTACTCCTTTGTAAGCTTGCGCAGCATCATTTATGACCTTGAGTATGGCACTGAAATCTGAAGGCAATAGTCCACTTATCATTTTCAGGCCTTTTCGATTTACCGGCGTGTCATAACCGCTTACGCCTATTTAAACTCCTATGTAGAAATATCAGGTAAGGGCAACGGTAATAACAAGATGCACGCTGCCAGCAAAATGTCGCTGACACCTGTCAGACTTTATGGTTAATCCGAAACTGCCTCTCTTGCCTCGGCTCGCCGCTTCTTTATCTACAACTACTGGTGCTTGGCTGAAACACAGCGTATGGGATACGCACTTCAGGCAATATTAGGGATTCCGCAGTTGCTGCGCTTGCTGCTGAGCTTGTATGGCGATTACTTCGCTTCCTGCTTCGAATAGCTCTGACTTGATTGCATGCACGAGACCCCAAGAGCGCGCCTCCTCTGGATTCAAAGTCGTCCTCTCAATCATAGCATCAGTAATGTCCTTGGCGTTTTTACCTGTACTCGCGGCGATTACTTTGGCAATATTCTCCATATCACTCCTCAACCCCTTTAACCTTTCCTCCAACATTTTCTCCTCTAAATTCTGCTCCCCCTTAAATTGCGCACTAACTCCATGAAATAAGAATCTCGCTTGGGGCACTGACAGCCTTCTCAAACCAGCACAGTATAGGACAATGCCTATTGAGTCCACACTGCCGAAATTGTGTGTAGTTATGGAAGCAGGTAATCCTTTCAAATAATTATAGGCGCTCAAACCGTGCATAACAGAACCGCCAGGCGAAGAGATAAGGATGATGAAATCTTGTGTCCCTTGCTTCATCTTCTGGTCAACAGCACTCATCAGAGCATTGACAGTGGCATCAATCACAGGGGCGAAGAATCTGATCACAACCGGTTTCATTACCTTGATTGTAGCAAATATGGGGGATTGGGAAAAGGCGAATTATTGTAACCTTGCAGTTTTGCTATACTATAAAATAAATAGGGATTAGCTTCATGGTGGATATAAATAAGGTCAAGCAGAGGGTAGGAGAGCTACGGGAGAAAATTAATTACCATAATTACCGCTACTACGTGCTGGATAGCCCTGAAATCAGCGATGCGGAGTACGATGAGCTGATGAGGGAGCTTAAACAGCTTGAAGACGAGCATCCTGAGCTCGTTACTCCTGCCTCGCCGACGCAACGAGTTGGTGCGCCTCCTGTGGAGGCATTTGGCGTTGTGGAGCATCCTCAGCCCCTGCTCAGCTTGGCAAATGCTTTCTCCTATGAAGAGCTGGCAGCTTGGCATAAGAGAGCAAGCAATCTTTTAGGTGGGCACCAGTTTGACCTCGTTTGCGAGCCCAAAATTGATGGGCTAGCAGTGGCTCTGACTTACATTGATGGCTTGCTCAGCACAGGAGCAACTCGCGGTGATGGTTATCGAGGAGAGAACATAACTCAGAACTTGAGAACCATCAGGAGTATTCCTCTTTCCGTGTCCAGAGATGCCCCACCAAGATTCGAGGTCAGAGGCGAAGTCTATCTTCCTAAGGCCGGCTTCAAAAAGCTTAACGAGGAAAGGGCCAAAGATGGACTGCCTCTTTTTGCCAATCCCCGGAACGCCGCTGCCGGTTCGGTAAGGCAGCTTGATTCCAGTATCACCGCCAAACGCCCTTTAGACATATTCATCTATGCTCTGGGCTGGGCTGAAGGCAAAGCAGTGCCTGAAACTCACTGGGAAATTATGCAATACCTCAAATCATTGGGCTTCAAGATAAATCCCAATATTGCTCTATGCCACGCCCTTGATGAAACAGAGAAATATTACCAGAGACTGGTAGAGACTAGAGAAAACTCTCCCTACGAAGCTGATGGCATGGTGGCAAAAGTTAATTCCATTTCCCTTCAACAAGAGCTGGGCACTGTAGCTCACGAGCCAAGATGGGCCATTGCCTACAAGTTCCCCGCTATTCAGGGTACTACGCGTCTTATTGACATTGGCATAAATGTGGGGAGGACAGGGAGCCTTAACCCTTATGCTATTCTAGAGCCAGTTCGAGTCGGCGGTGTAGTTATCAGCCAGGCGGCGCTGCATAATGAGGAAGACATCCACCGTAAAGATATCCGCATCGGCGACTGGGTCATTGTGCAGCGGGCTGGTGAAGTGATACCCGAGATCGTCGGACCTGTGGTCAGCCGCCGTACTGGCAAGGAGAGAATCTTCTCTATACCTAGCCGTTGTCCTGTATGTGGAAGCGAGGTGATAAAGCCTGAAGACGAGGCTATGCATCGTTGCACCAATACTGCTTGCCCCTCTCAAGCTCTGGAGAAAATCAAGCACTTTGTAAGCCGTGGGGCAATGGATATAGATGGCGTGGGTGAAAAGCTATGTCAGGCCTTGTTCAAGGCTGGCTTGGTCAAGGATGTTGCCGACTTATACTACCTTACCGAGGAGCAACTTCTCGGGCTGGAAAGGATGGCGGATAAAAGCGTCTCCAATGTGCTTGATTCCATCGAGAGAAGCAAGAAAAGACCTTTAGCTAGGGTTATCTTTGCCCTGGGCATCCTGCATGTGGGTGAGCAGTACGCCGAACTACTGGCAGAGCAATTCCACAGCATTGACCAACTGGCTGAGGCTAGCGAAGAAGATTTTTCAACCCTTCCATCCATCGGGCCGAAGATAGCTGAAAGCATCGTTGCCTTCTTCAGACAGGAGGGAAATAAGCAAATCGTTGAAAAGCTAAAGAGGGCAGGGGTGAAGCTGGAAAGCGAGAAGGTTCAGGAGGCCAAGCCTGAGGAGCTACCCTTAGCAGGACTGGAATTTGTCTTAACAGGGAAGCTGGAATCCTTCCCCCGCTCAGAAGTCGAAGCGAAAATAAGGGCTTTGGGTGGTAAGGCAGGCTCAGATGTCACCAGGAAGACCTCTTATGTGGTAGTGGGCGCTGACCCTGGCTCTAAATTAGCCAAAGCGGAGAACTTGGGGATAAATATACTCAGCGAGGCTGAGTTCCTCACTTTGTTAAATCAGTCTATAGGTAAAGCATAGTTAGTGAAACTAATCGTTGGTTTAGGTAATCCAGGCAAAGTTTATGCCCATAATCGCCATAACATTGGCTTCAGGTGCCTGAGTTATTTTGCCAGGCTCCATTCCATTCTCTTTGACCACCGACAATGCCGGGCCAGAATAGGCCTCGGCAAAGCAGGAGGCGAGAAGTTGCTGCTGGCCAAACCAGGGATATTTATGAATCTCAGTGGCAAACCAGTGGCTTGCCTGGTGCGTAAGCATGACATTCCTTTGACTGACCTCTTGATAATCTATGATGACCTCGATTTGCCTCTGGGCAAAATTCGCCTGCGGCAGAACGGAGGCTCGGGAGGACACAAGGGCATGAATTCCATTATTTCCGCCCTCGGAAGCGATGACTTCCCCAGAATTAGGATGGGGATCGGGCGGCCCCAAGTGGAGGAGCAACCCATGAGCGAGGACGCCATAGTCAATTATGTGCTCAGCGATTTTTCCCCTCAGGAAGCAAAGGTGATTAAGCCCGCCATTGCCACAGTAGCCGAGGCCATTGATTGTTTTCTTAACCAAGGAATAGCAGCAGCGATGAGCAAGTTCAACTAGTCTGAAAATATTCCATTTGAACTCTTTAGCTGGTAGTATAGTATAATCCGTAAGTACATTGGAAAATGGTTATCGCAGTTATTGGAGATTCAGCTTGTTCCTCAGCGGAAGCTAAGCTGGCTGAAACTGTAGGTGAATTGTTAGCCCAGCAGGGTGTCACCGTAATATGTGGCGGCTTGACTGGCGTGATGGAAGCTGTTTGTCGGGGAGCCAAGTCAAAAGGTGGCTTGACTATCGGCATCTTGCCTGGGGGAGACTCAAGCATGGCAAACCCCTGGGTAGATATTCCTGTGCTTACTGGCCTAGGCGAGGCCAGAAATGTAGTGGTGGTGAAGTCGGCTCAGGCAGTAATCGCCATTGGCGGAAGATATGGGACGCTAAGCGAAATTGCTTATGCTCTGAAAAGTGATATCCCAGTCATCGGCTTGAATACCTGGTCACTGTCACGAAATGGGCGAGAAGACGATTCAATAATCAGTGTTCAGAGTGCTATAGAGGCAGTGGATAAAGCTGTTGCTTCAGCTAGGAAGCACAAAATTCATGGGATTCCTTTCCCCTCTTCAACCTCACACTCATCCCCTCCAACCAAGGGAGAGGAAATTGGCCTTGCTATAGCAGAAGATGGGTCAATATTGGAATGAAATTAGAAATGGCAAGCATCGAAAGCGTAAAAGCCAGAGAGATTCTTGATTCTCGAGGCAATCCTACAATAGAGGTGGAGGTGGTATTGGTTGATGGCACCGTGGGTGCCGCTGCCGTTCCCTCAGGAGCAAGCACCGGGAAATATGAGGCTGTGGAGCTCCGGGATGGGGATGAAAATAGATATGGGGGGCTCGGCGTTCTGAAAGCCGTAGAACACGTTAACAGTGAGATTGCCTCATCAATAACAGGCATGTCCGCCCTGGAGCAGACGGCCATTGATCGGAACCTGATTGACCTTGACGGCACTGCTAATAAAGCCCGCCTCGGGGCTAATGCCATACTGGGGACATCTCTTGCGGTAGCCAAGGCTGGAGCTAACTTTCAGGATATTCCTTTGTATCGCTATTTAGGAGGGGCAGGAGCCAACCTGCTGCCCCTCCCTATGTTGAATATTCTGAACGGTGGCAAGCATGCCCCAGGCTCTACCGATTTTCAGGAATTTATGATAATGCCTGTCGGCGCTGCCGATTTCAAGAAAGCCATGCAGATAAGCAGCGAAGTATACCATTCCCTGCGTAAAGTGCTTCAAGATAAGGGATTAAGCACTAATGTGGGAGATGAAGGTGGTTTTGCTCCCCAGCTCTCCTCCAGTAAAGATGCCCTGGAGCTGATACTAGCAGCCATCGACATTGCTGGCTATAGAGCAGGCCAAGATTTATTTATCGCTTTGGACCCAGCAGCCAGCACTTTCTATCATGACGGAAAATATGTTCTCTCTCGAGAAGCTGTTACCCCCAATTCCACAGCAATGATTGATTATTATGTCAAATTAGTCTCTGATTATCCTATCGTCAGCATTGAGGACGGACTGGCTGAGGATGATTGGGCAGGCTGGTTGTTACTGGCTGCTCAGCTAGGACAGCAGGTTCAACTTGTGGGTGATGACCTTTATGCCACCAACTTAGAGCGCCTGGAAAAGGGCATTGCCCAAAAGGCCTCTAACTCCATACTAATTAAGCCAAATCAAATAGGCACACTCAGTGAGACTCTGGCTGTCATTAAAAGGGCACAGCAGGCCGGCTGGACAACCATTATCAGCCACAGGTCTGGTGAGACTGAGGATACTACCATTGCTGACCTGGCGATAGCTAGCAATGCTGGATTCATTAAGGCTGGTGCCCCTTGTCGCAGTGAGAGATTAGCTAAATACAACCGCCTCCTCAGAATAGAAGAGGAATTAGGAGACGCCGCACAATACTCTGGCAAAAGGGCGTTATACAATTTGGAGAGGATGAAATAATGCAGGTATTAAACGGTGTTCATCAAATAAAAACTCCCTGCCCCGGGGGTTTCTTGTGGTATACCAATGTTTATGTAATTGAAGGCAGCGATGGTCATATACTGATCGATAGCGGCTGGGATAGCCAAGAATCCCTCTGGGCTCTCCAGGAAGGGATAAAAGCCGCAAACCTCAAACTTCGAGATATCAGAAAAGTGGTCATCACCCATATACATCCCGACCATTATGGGTTGGCAGCCAAGATAAAACAAATTTGCGGTGCCGAAGTAGCTATTCACAGGATTGATACGGGCCTTATCTTTCCCAGGTATAAAGATTTTGCTACCCTGATTAAAAAGACTGAGACGCTGCTTCGGCAGAACGGTGTTCCTGGGGATGAATTGCCTCAGTTTAAAGAGGCCTCCTTATGGATGAATAAATATGTCACCCCAGATTTACCTGAAGTGAAGTTAGAGGATGGCGACACAATCTCCAACGGGTCTTTTGAATTGGAGGTGTTATGGACGCCGGGGCATTCACCAGGCCATATCTGCCTTTATGAACGAGAAGGGAAATTTATTCTCACCGGTGACCATGTTTTGTACGATACTACTCCCCATATTAGCTTCAATCCCCAATCTGGTGATAACCCCCTGGGCGACTATGTTTCTTCTCTTAAGAAGCTAGACCGTCTCAAGGCTAGTTTCGTCCTCCCGGGACACGGTCCGGTGTTCAATGCTTTGGGACTAAGAATAGAAAAGATACTCCTGCATCACCAGGATAGGAAGAGCGCTATCATGAGGTCTCTGCACAGCGGCTTGAAGACAGCCTACGAGATAGCTCAGCAAATTCCCTGGATGGTCGACGAGGGAGGCGTTGCTTTTCAGGATTTGGCAGTTTGGGACAAGCGAATGGCTGTTACAGAGACCATTGCCCATCTTAAGCTCTTGGTGAAGGAAGAGCAAGTGGGCAATGTCGATATGGATGGTGCTTCTTTGTATTTAGCTAAAGTCTAACTCCACCTACCCTCTCCCTTGAAGGGAGAGAAATAAGGAGAGGGTGAAAACTTGAATGAAAACCTCTCAAATATGGGGGGGCCAAAGCAGCAATCTCTAAGTTTTGCTCTGTTTTTGATTCCAATGTCCTTGAACTCTAGGGCTTGAATGAAGAGGAGCAAATGGTCGTCAAGGAGGCAGCGCAGTAGAGCAGATTGACAGGAATGGATGTTACCATTTGGTTATTGCAAATCCTCGTTCCGGTAGCGGTGTTACTTTGGGCAATTGGAAGTTTTTGGTGGATGCATTGGAGGAAAGGTCGCCTAATAGTCAGTAGCCCTCGCTCATATATGGCAGCTGCCACACAAGGAAAGTTGATCATTGAGTTACCGCTAACATTTTACAATAATGGAGCTGCGCCAATAGTTATCCACAATCTGTATCTGAAATTAGAGCAAGGTAATGCTGAGGCTCTGCTACGCTTCAATGCTACTCGAAGCAAGCTGGGAGATAAAGAGCAACAATGGGCAACGCAAATTGCAGTAAATGGGCGGCAGTCAGTTATGAATATCTACAGCTTCCAGGGAGGGACCAAAGATTCCCGGTTTGACATAGGAAAGTGGGATTGCACATTATTGGGTAAGCTAGATACTAAGTCAACATACAAAGTAATCTCGAAGTTCGTGTTGAACGTTAGTCAACTGACGGAAAGTCTCATAGCTCGAGACAATTATGAGGATGAATATCGCCGTATGTCGCAAGAGGAATTAGGCAGGAAATAAAGTAGGCATTACTAACACAGTTTCTGCTATCATTAAAGGTAAAAATCGCTAAGGAGGCAAAGTGGCAGTAAAAGTAGGAATCAATGGCTTTGGGCGTATCGGCAGGTTAGCTTTTAAGGCAATTATCCAGCGTTGTGGCAATGAGTTGGAGGTGGCGGCGCTGAACGACCTTACCGATGCTAAAACCAATGCTCATCTTTTCAAATATGACAGCAATTATGGTATCTATCCAGGCAAAGTGGAAGCTAAAGAGGATTCTATAGTAATTGATGATAAGGTGATAAAAGTACTGGCTGAGCGAGACCCGGCCAAGATTCCCTGGCGAGATTACGGAGTAGACATTGTGATTGAATCGACAGGACTTTTCACTCAAGCGAGCAAGGCGGCTGCTCATATGCAAGGCGGTGCCAAGAAAGTAATTATTTCAGCACCAGCTCAAGAAGAGGATATATCCATTGTCCTGGGTGTTAATGAGAAGCAATATGACCCGGCTAAACACCGTATTATATCCAACGCCTCCTGTACCACCAACTGTGTTGCCCCTGTTGTGAAGGTTCTTCACCAGCACTTCGGAGTAAAGCGAGGGCTAATGACCACTGTCCATGCTTATACCAACGATCAGAAAATCCTGGACGTGTTTCACAAAGACTTACGAAGGGCTAGGACTGCCGCTGCCAATATCATTCCCACAACCACAGGCGCCGCTCGCGTTGTAGGCGTAGTTATCCCTGAGCTTCAAGGGAAGCTCCACGGTATTGCTATGCGAGTGCCTGTTACCACGGTCTCCATCGTCGACTTTGTAGCTGATTTAAATAAAAATGTAAGTGTTGAAGAAATTAATGATGCCTTCCGTAAGGCTGCCACTGGAGAACTTAAAGGCATTCTAGAATATTGTGACGAACCACTGGTGAGCTCGGACTTTAAGGGCAATCCAGCCAGTTCCATTTTCGATGCCCTGAGCACTATGGTTATTGATGAAAATATGGTGAAGGTGCTAGCCTGGTATGACAACGAGTGGGGCTATAGCTGTCGTCTTGCCGACCTTGCTGCCTATATAGCCAGCAAAGGGTTATAATGGGACAATTGAAATTTCTGAAATGCACGGGTCAGAATGACAGTTTGCTCTATCAGGAGCGCCAAGCAGAATAGTCACTTGAGCAGAGCTTTTCATGGTTATAAGATCTATAATCGATAATCTTGATCCACTGTTCAACCCTAAATCGGTTGCGGTAATCGGGGCGACAAATGATTGGAATAAGTGGGGGTTTTCCACCTTCCTCAGCACCATTGACGGTTTTGAGGGTAGCATTTACCCGATAAACAGTAAAGAGGAAAGCATTTTAGGCCATAAGGCTTTCAAAAAGGTGACCGATGTACCGGGGGAAGTTGACCTAGCGGTCTTTGTCATTCCCGCTCCTAGCATTCCTGCGGTTATGGATGATTGTGCGCGAAAAGGCGTGAGGGCAGCTGTCCTCATCTCTGCCGGCTTTGCTGAGACTGGGGAGGAAGGCAGGAAGCTCCAAGACGAAGTCTTAGAGATAGCAAGGAGAGGGAGCATTCGTTTGGTGGGACCGAACTGCATGGGTTTTTGGAGTGCTTCTTCAAAGCTAAAGGCAACCATGGTTCCTCTACAAATTCACCCTGGGCCCCTTGCTCTTGTAACCCAAGGAGGAAATCTAGGAATTTCGATAGCCATGTCTGCTTATCAAAGGGGGCTGGGATTCCACAGATATGTGAGCTGCGGGTGCACCGCGGATATACCAATTGAGGACTATATAGAGCACTTTGGAGAGGACCCCGATGTGAAGGTGATTTTGACTTACATAGAGGGGCTGGAGGATGGGGGAAGGTTCATCGAGAAGGCAAAAAGGGTAACACCCAGAAAGCCGGTAATTGCGCTGAAACCGGGGAAGGGTGAGGCTACTGCCAAGGCAATAAGATCTCATTCTGGTGTTCTCTGTGGCTACGATGAGATTTATGAAGAAGCGTTCAAGAAGGCAGGAGTAATCAGAGCAGAAACCCCTGAGGAACTTTTGGACATTGCTATCGGGTTTCTAATGCAGCCGCTTCCTCGAGGTAGGAATGTGGCCATCCTCACACCCGGCGGTAGCTACGGAGTTGTATGCACAGATGATTGTGTCTCAAATAAACTTAACGTGGTGGAATTTCCCGAAGAGACCATTGCTGAATTTAACCAAATATTCCCACCGCGTTGGAGCCACGGTAATCCTGTCGACCCTGCCGGGGATAGAAACTTGGTCGCCTTCTTGAAAGCGCCAGAGATGATCTTGAAGCTGGATGAGGTAGACGCACTTATCTTCATGGGATTCGGGAGTGTCACCAGTCTGAGTGATATGCTGGTAGGTACTCTGTCTAAATTCCAAGTATCTGAGGAAACGGTACAACTTTCTGGGAAGCCGGATATTGACTCAATTACGTCTTTGCTTAGCCCTCTTTTCTGGGTTCAAAAGGATCGGGAAAGGGAGGAACTTCGAAGGATACTGACTCTGGTGATTGAATCCAGAGATGTAGATGTCCCATCCCTCTTGGGTGATATTAGTTCATCCTTTACTTCTGAAGGAGTAGACTTAAGCAAAATGTTCGCTATTTTGGACGTATTCCTGGCGGCATTAGTACTTCACTGGATAAAAACCTATAAAAAGCCAGTAGTTCCCACCAGCTTTACTGATATGGGATCATACGTGAAGTTAAAGAGGGGTTATTATTACTCTTATCCTTCGCCTCAAAGGGCAGCCAGAGTTTTGGCCAAGCTAGCGGAGTATAAGGAATATCTCGAGAGGTGTTGATCTATCATCAATGCACATCGGTGTATGTCGAATTGAGCTTCGCCTCCCTGAGAACCAATCACTTAAGGGTAAGAGGCGAGTGATTAAGTCTATTATCACCCGGCTACAAAATAAGTATAATGTCTCCGTAGCCGAAGTTGACCATCAAGATTTATGGCAATTATCTACTTTAGGCATAGCTTGCGTTAGCAACCACAGAAGACATGCCGATGAGACTTTGTCCAATGTGGTAAAGTTCGTTATCCAGAACTACCCCGATTTAGAGTTATTGAGTTCGGAAATAGAAACTTTTCCCTGATGGATGCTGCTACTTTCCTCCATTACCTTGCTGCCCAGCCTAACTATCGACAGCAAATCGTGCACATTGAACGCATTCCTTCGCAAAAGGCCACCTTTGGCAAACTAGATAACCCCCTCCACTCCAACCTTCAAGCATGTCTGGAGTCCCTGGGCATATCAACTCTCTATAGCCACCAAGCGAAAGCCTTGAATTCCATCCTGGCCGGGAGAAATGTGATGATAGCCACGCCCAGTGCCAGTGGCAAGACTCTGTGTTATCACTTGGCTACCTTGGATGCGATTTTAAATGACAAGGATAGCCGTGCTCTTTATATCTTCCCCACGAAGGCCCTGGCCCAGGACCAACTACGTAGCGTGAAACAAATCCTGAGCGAAATGAAGGAGCTAACCCAACTTCTTATCCCGGGAGCTGTAGCTACCTTTGATGGTGATACACCGCAGAATGAGAGAGCAAACATAAGAAAACAGGCAAGGATAGTGCTTACTAACCCGGACATGCTCCATTTGGGCATTCTGCCCAATCACCAATCGTGGTTCAGGCTACTTCGCCACCTGAAGTACGTAGTAATAGATGAGACCCACATCTATCGAGGTGTTTTTGGCTCTCATATAGCCAATGTTCTACAGAGGTTGCGGCGGCTTTGTGCTTCTCATGGCTCCAACCCTCAGTTTATTTGCTGCTCGGCTACTATTGCTAATCCCGCGGAGCATGCTCAAAATATCGTTGGCTTGCCTTTTGAGGCCATTGTCGAAGATGGCTCACCGCATGGCGAAAAATACTTTGTTTTCTGGAATCCACCCATTATCAGTGAGAGCAGGGATACTCGACGCAGCTCCAACAGTGAGGCAGCTTTTCTCCTCGGGGAACTTGTTCAAAAAGATATCCGTGGTCTTGTGTTTGCCCGCACTCGTAAGCTTACCGAGCTCATCTATATTTATACGAAGGAACAATTATCTACCTCCCTGGCAGATAAAATCAGCCCTTACAGGGCGGGATACCTTCCCGAAGACAGACGCTGGATTGAGAATAAATTCTTCGACGGTGAACTTCTCGGGCTGGTAGCAACAACAGCCCTGGAGTTGGGGATAAATATTGGCGACTTGCAGGCGACAGTGCTTACCGGCTATCCTGGGAGCATTGCCAGTGCCTGGCAGCAGGCAGGACGTAGTGGTCGAAGTAACTATAGCTCCTTGAGCTTTCTTATCGCCCAGGAAAATCCGCTTGACCAATACCTGATGCGCAATCCAGATTTCTTTTTCGATAAGAACTTTGACAACGCCATAATCAATCCTGGAAATCCTTATATCATGAAGCCCCACCTCCTCTGCGCTGCCTGGGAGAAACCTCTAAACAATGGAGACGAAGAATTCTTTGGACCCAATACTGGTACCATGCTAACTGAGTTGGAACAAGAAGGAAGGTTAAGAAAACGCCACGAGAGATGGCATCCCGCTCCCTCCATCTCCTATCCCGCTCAGAATATAAATATAAGGGCAACATCAGGGCAAAATTATGCTGTCATCGATGGCCGCCAAGGTTGCTTGTTAGAGACGGTGGAAGCCAGCGTTGCTTTTTTTCAAATACATCCCGGCGCTATCTACCTCCACCAGGGTGAATCTTATCTTATAAAAGAACTTGATTTAGCCCGGCACATCGCCTGGGCAGAACCAATGTCCACAGATTACTATACCCAGTCTATGGACATAACCGACATCCGGGTCATGAGTTTGGTCAAGGAAAGAGATTTCCGTGGGGTGAATGTTTACTTCGGAGATGTTGACGTCACTACCACGATAGTTGGCTTCAAAAGGAAGAGGCAGTTCACAGAAGAGGTCATCGGGGAGGAGCCTCTAGATTTGCCACCACAAAACTTTCCCACCAAGGCCCTATGGTTTGATTTGCCTCAGAAGGCGATTAATAGAATAGCCAGTGCTGGGCTTGATTTCCAGGGCGGATTACATGCCTGTGAACATGCTGCCATTGGCATACTTCCCTTATTTGCCCTCTGCGACCGCAATGACATTGGCGGCGTTTCCACCCCTTTTCACCCCGACACAGGCAAGGCGCAGATTTTTATTTATGATGCTTATCCTGGAGGCATTGGCATCGCCGAAAAAGGATTTGAGATGATAACAGAGCTCTGGCAGGCCACTTTGAAAGCTGTCGAAGCATGTCCCTGTACTGACGGCTGCCCCTCCTGTGTGCAATCGCCCAAGTGCGGCAACAATAATCAGCCCCTGGACAAAGAAGCTGCGATAGTATTGCTTGAAGAGCTTGTGACTTGAGAGACAATGACAAGAATAGCTGTGCCCTCGCCTATTTCCTGTGGTATTTTTCTTTCCTACAAATGCAATTGCAGATGCCGTTATTGTATGTACGCCTGCTCCCCAGATTGGAACTCCGATTGGATTTCTGAGCAGGACCTAGTGACGATACTAAAGCAATTGTCAGGCAAGATTAAACCCAGCCATTATGGCTCTGACAAGGTTAGCTTAAATTACGGCCTTCCCTTTACGGGTGGAGAACCCTTCCTTAACCTCGAGCTTCTATTGAAAGCGGTGGAAATCGCCAATGAATTAGGAATTCCTTCGACCTTTGTGGAAACGAATTGCTACTGGGCTGCGGACGAGGAAACCGCCAGGGAGAAACTGGCGCTACTTAAAAGTAAGGGGCTGAAAGGAATCTTAATTAGTGTCAACCCATTCTACCTGGAATATGTCCCCTTTGATAGGACAGCAAGAGCCATCAAGATAAGTCAAGAACTCTTCCCGGGAAACGTAATGGTTTATCAAATGGAATACTACCTCCAATTCAGAGAGCTCGATATCAAAAAGGTCTTGCCCCTCGAAGAATATTTGAAGATGGTGGAGCTGAATGACCTGCAGAGGAGGGTGGAACTTTTCCTAACAGGGAGAGCGGCTTATCAACTAAAAGACCTTTACCCAAAATACAATGCCATCTATTTCTTCGATAAGCCCTGCCAGCCCCCTTTTCTCAGAAGCTGGCATAATCATATTGATAATTATGGAAATTACCTTCCTGGCTATTGCGGCGGCATATCTTTAGGTGATGCCCAAAATCTGGATTTGATTTGCGAAGAAGGGATTGATGCTAATAGCCACCCTATTCTTAATTTCCTCACTGCCTCCGATTTTGAAGGGCTTTTTCAGTTCGTCACCAGGAATTTTGGATATGAGGAAAAATCGGAAGGTTATGTCTCTAAGTGTCATCTCTGTCTCGATATCAGAAAGCACCTTGCCAGGGAAGGTTTCGAGGAGTTGGCACCAAAGGAATTTTACTCTCATCTGGAATAAGCGACTATTCTCAAAGCTAATTGCAATAATGTTGCAGTTAGCCTTCCATCCAGGTAAAATATTGCCATGGTGAAAGAATCAATTCGAATTTTGCAGGCTCAGGGGTACAAGGCGACCAAGCCGCGCAAGCTGGTCCTCGAGGTACTCGAAGAAATCGAAAAACCGCTTTCCCCTTACGACATACAAGGTGTTTTGCGCCGGCGGGGCAAATATCTAAACCACGTTACTATCTATCGCATACTCGATTTGTTTTGCAGCCTCAATTTAGCTCACAAAATACTATCCAGCGGCGGATTTGTGAAGTGTAGTTTGGATACTATAGAAGGTTGCCATCGCTTTATGGTCTGCCAGCACTGTGGAGCCATTCAAGAATTTGCTGACAAAGGATTATGCCAAGGGGAAAACGAGTTTGCCCAGAATTTTGGTTTTCATACTGAATATCACCTTTCTGAATTCTCCGGACTCTGTTCCCAGTGTTATAGAAAATAGCCCCAATTAGATAGGAAATGCTTAGGCGAATAACAAGAGAACTTAAAGAGCATGTCCCCTTCACAGCCCTTGGTGCTCTTACTGGTGTTATCATCGTGGTTATAGTAGTTTTAGGCAACGTCCCTTCCCATATTTCTCACGCCGCTTTTTATACCTTACACCCGGTCCATGTTTTATTGAGCGCACTTGTAACCACGGCCATGTATGCAAGATATAGGAAAGGCAAGGTCTGGGTGGCTATTTTGATTGGTTGGACAGGGTCGATCGGTATAGCTACGATAAGCGATGCCATGATTCCTTATCTAGGAGGAAACTTACTTCATGCCCAAATGGAGTTTCACGTTCCCTTTATTGAAGAATGGTGGATAAATCTCCTGGCGTTGGCTGGCATTGCCATCGGCTATTGGCGGCAAACAACCAAACTACCACATTTTGGACACGTGTTATTAAGTACCTGGGCATCGTTATTCTATTTCATGTCATTTGGGGTGGCTGACTGGATTCCCTTGCTCCCTTTCATTTTCTTATTCTTACTCCTCGCAGTCTGGATTCCTTGCTGCACCAGTGACATAATTTATCCCCTTTTATTCATGAGGAAGGAGACAGTGCCACCTTTACAGGAAAGACAAGAAAGCGCCAGCTAAAAAGCAGTCCACACTTGTGCTACTATATACGAATACCCTCGATTACGGAGGCAACTTGTTCGATTGGCTGAAGAAGACCGAGCTGGGAGTAAAAAGAAGCAGAGAGGCTTGGTTCGGCAAGATAGCTAATATTTTCAACCGGGTCTCCTTTGGGGATGAAGTCTGGGAGGAACTGGAAG
This sequence comes from uncultured Dehalococcoidales bacterium, assembly GCA_964638975.1. Taxonomy (GTDB): domain Bacteria; phylum Chloroflexota; class Dehalococcoidia; order GIF9; family AB-539-J10; genus RBG-13-51-36. The sequence goes on along the minus strand of CAZXAJ010000001.1, from coordinate 24,326 downwards.
AGTTGCTTGTCTCGGCTGATGTGGGTGTAGAGACTACGAGCAAGCTACTGAGCAGAGTCAAACAACGGGTAAAAGTAGATAAGCTATCGGAGAGCTTCCAAATACAGGAAGCCTTGAAAAAAGAGATGGTAAGCTTGTTAAGCATCCCACTGAAAGCAAATCAGGCTCATGAGCAAAGCGGAGATTTCCCTTATATCATTCTTGTGGTCGGGGTGAATGGCTCAGGCAAGACAACAAGCATTGCCAAGCTGGCTCATGCCTACACTTCTCAAGGAAGACGAGTTATCCTAGCGGCGGCAGACACCTTCAGAGCGGCAGCTATCGAACAGCTTAAGCATTGGGGCACGAAAGCGGGTGCCGAAGTCATTGCCCATCAATCTGGTGGCGACCCCGGAGCAGTTGCCTACGACGCTGTTCAGGCCGGATATAGCCGCCACGCCCAAGCGGTGATCATCGATACCGCTGGTCGCCTTCATACCAAGTTTAATCTCATGGAAGAACTCAAAAAGGTAAAGAGGGTACTAGCCAAGCACGATGCTTCAGCCCCTCATCAAATTTTGCTGGTAATGGATGCTACCACAGGGCAAAATGGCCTGGCTCAGGCCAAACATTTTACCGAAGCTGTGGGCGTCACCGATATTTTCCTGGCCAAGCTGGATGGCACAGCCAGGGGCGGGATAATATTCACCATCTGCGATGAGTTGAACATACCCATTTCTTACATTGGTACTGGTGAAAAATTACAGGACATAGCTCCCTTCGATGCTGAAGTCTTTGTCAATGCTATTTTCTCTTAAACTGAAAGAAAAAAATAAATGCTCACTATCAGCATAGACCCTGTTGCTTTCACCATTGGCGCCCTCACCGTGAGGTGGTACGGGGTCATGGTGGCAGTGGCGGTTGTATCAGCCTTAGCCATCACCCTCAGAGAAGCAAAAAGGCTAGGCCTTTCACAAGATATCTATGCCCTTTTCCTTTGGGGCATCGTTGGCGGCTTTATCGGAGGCCGACTAGCACATGTAATCGATTACTGGGAGTATTACACAGCAAACCCCCAAGAGCTTATTGGCTTTGCTGGCCTGGCTCTACATGGAACCATTATCGGCGTCATTGCGGCAGTGTGGATCTATATGCGTGTAAGGAGGGTCCCCTTCTCAAGCCTGGCTGGTATGGGCGATGCCGTTGCTGTCGGAGTGCCTGTAGCCCAAGCCATAGGCAGAGTTGGCTGCACCATAAACGGCTGTTGCTTTGGCAAGCCCAGCCCTTTTCACTCTTTCCCCGGGGCTGTGATTTACACACCTCGTGACACCATACCTTCTCAATATTGGGGGGTGCCGCTATACCCTGCTCAGATTTATTTTCTACTATGGAATCTGATAGTTTTTGCCATAGTGTGGCGATTTCGGGATAAACTCAAGCCGCAAGGCTCTCTTTTCTTTCTCTACCTTTGTCTTTATGCTGCCGGTGACTTTGGCCTGAGATTTTTCCGTGTTAACGACCCATTCCTAATTATTCATGGGTTGGTGCTTCATCAAGGACAGGTTATTAGCCTAGTGATATTAGTGGTAGCCGTGCCCTGGCTTATCATCAGAATACGACGGGCCCGTAGTGCTTAGTTTTGTTTAAATGGACGCATGCTTACCTACAGGTAAGTACAGCACATTACAACAGCCCCATTATGATTGTTTCTAGCCTAATGCCCCGGAGTGAATTGTTTAGCTCGGGTTATAAATACAAAAAGGAAGCTCCTTGGCTTATGCTCTTGGTACTAGAACTATTTTCGCATATTGCAAACCTGGTCGATCGAAGTATATTCACCTTACCTTCATAATCTAGAGAAAAGGTTCAGCCTCTTCGAAGCCCTTGCTTCATCATGGCAGTCACTGGCCTTCCACCTAGGACTTTTTGGTGATAGACGAATTTTGGAGCTTATATTAACTTATAGTAAGATTTGATATACTTGGAGCGACGCTAATAAAGAAGCCGATGTAGAAAATCAGATGGGTAATTCTGACAAGCAAGTAGAAAGACAACTTCCGTTACGGAATGGAACGTTTTATAGCCGGAGGGCTGGTACCGAACCACTTTCGGCATCTCCGGTGCAGGATTATGCGCCTATAGTGGGCGAGGAAAAGATGGATAAGCTAATTAAGCTGGCCCAAAGGCTCAAGGGTATAAAGATGCTGGAGGTCAACTCGACCGCCTTGGGTGGTGGTGTAGCCGAGATGCTTTATTCTCAAGTACCATTCCTAAATGAGTTGGGTGTAGAGGATGAATGGAAAATAATGCATGGCACAGAATCTTTTTACCATGTAACAAAGACCATTCACAATCTTTTGCAAGGTAAAAGGGGCACCCTCACTCCTGAAATGGTAAAGACCTACTACCACACCTTGGAGGAAAATGTCGATATCTACGCCGCTGATTATGAAAGTTATAAACCAGACATTGTAATTGTGCATGACCCACAGCCACTTGGCTTGGCTCGGTATTTAAAGAATGGTAACGGAAAATGGCTATGGAGGTTCCATATTGATGTAGAGGAAGAAACCTTGGAACGCAATTTAGGCCTACGGCAATTTATTAAATTCTGGGCAGACTTTTACGATGCCGTCATATTCTCCGGTGTCCATTATGTGGTAGAGCATTGGCCACCACGAAAATATATCGTACCGCCGTTCATTGACCCTCTTTCCGACAAGAACAAGGAGCTACCCCCCGAAGAAATCGTCAAGGTGCTGGAGAAATATGGGATAGACCCAAGCATACCCATGTTGCTTCAGATAAGCAGATTTGACCCCTGGAAAGGGATTGACACCAGCATCGCTGCCTACAAAATCGCTCGGAAAGAAGAGACATGCCAATTAGTAATAGCCGGCAACATAGCTGCCGATGACCCCGAAGGAACGGGCATCTTTAACCACGTTTGTGAACAAACAAAAGGCGATTCCAACATTCACATCATCAGGCTACCCGACAATGTGTCGGTCAATGCCTTGGAGGTAAATGCCTTGCAAAGGGCTGCCAAGGTAATATTGCAGCCTTCCACCAAAGAGGGATTTGGCTTGGTTATCACTGAAGCCATGTGGAAAGGAAAGCCAGTGATAACCAGAGAAGTAGGAGCAATCCCCATTCAAGTCCAAGACGATGAAACTGGCTTCTTTATCACTTCTGCCAAGAAAGCGGCAAAAAGGATAATTCGTGTGTTAAGAAATCCGAGGGAGGCGGAGTTAATGGGAAGAAAAGCCCATGAACATGTTAAACAACATTTCCTCATGCCTGATAGGTTGGCGGACTATCTGAGAATTGCCGATTATTTTATCAATAATGAATTAGATGGGGAGTCCATAATTAGCTATCACCCATGGTATAAGCTTAGTAAAAGAAAGAATTAGATATTTATTATCGTATACCAAGTTTCCCTCTTCCAGGAGTAGGTTAGACCAGCTGAGGGTTATTAGTGGAGCTGGGTGGGAGCAAAATCACGGAGATTAAGGCCCAGCACTTCTTCTCCATTCCAGCGACTTTTTTCCAGGTTATACACAATATCCATATAAGATGGAATTTCTTCCCTTGCCCTCTGCGACTCAAAAGCTACAGCTTGCCAGGTTATGTTCCCTTGTTTAAGTTTTAGTCTCAGCCATTTGCCCTGGTTACCGAAGTTACGACACTCGATTACCTCGACCTGCCGGGTGAGAAAGGTCGGCTGTGGGTTACCTCGACCAAAAGGGCTCAACTTTTGCATAAGGTTAAAGGTCTCTCCACTAAAAGCAGACAAGGGAAGCTCGGCATCAATCACTATTTCCGGGCGAAGGTCAAGATGACTTAAATGGTCTACGGCCAAGCTCGTAATCCGTTCTTCTAGCTGAGCTAAATTTTGGCGTGACACAGTGAAGCCAGCGGCCATGGGATGGCCACCAAAAGCGGTAAGCAAGTCACTGCTTTCCTCTAAAGCAGACGCAATATTGAACTCAGGTATGCTGCGACAACTACCCTGGCATTGCTCCGGACCTAGACTGATGATAATAGTGGGCTTGTAAAATTCGTCTGTGATCTTGCCAGCGACAAGCCCGATGACACCGACGGGGTAGCTTTCGCCTCCCTCTATAAGCACTGGTAGGTGCAGTTTGGTGGCTACTTTTTCCTTCGCCTGGCTTAATACTTCGTTGCTCAATTTCTGCCGCTCGACATTCTTTCCTTCCAGCTCCAGAGCTAGTAGACGAGCTTCCTCTGATGACTGAGTGGTGAGTATCTGGTAGCTGGTGTAGGCATTGTTCATCCTGCCAGCAGCGTTGAGGCGAGGCCCCAGTGTCCAAGAGATATCTTCAGTGTCAAGTTCACCTGGCTTCAGCCCGGCTAGTTTAACCATTTCTTGAATTCCTACGCGGGAGGTATTATTAAGCTCTTTCAGCCCTTCCTTCACCAGGTATCGATTTTCGCCAACCATAGGAACCAAATCGGTAACGGTGGCCAGAGCTACCAAGTCCAGAAATCTGGTTAGCCATTTCTCCCTGCTATCCTTGCGAAATAGCGCTTGCAGAAGCTTGAAGGCAACGCCAGCACCGGCCAAATCAGGATAGGGATACACCGAATCTTTGCGCTTCGGGTCAACTACAGCTACGGCTTGAGGCAGGCTTCCTAATGGAATGTGGTGGTCGGTGATAATCATATCTATCCCCATCCCTTGAGCCTGTTTTACCTCTGTAAGGTCAGTTACGCCACAATCATCGGTGATGACCAAATCAGCCCCCTGGGCATGGAGCTTCTCTATAGCGGAAATATTTAGTCCATGGCCTTCGTTGACACGGTCAGGAATATAGGGAATGACTTCGGCACCAAGCCATGATAGTCCCTCGGCAAGAATAATCGTGGCTGTGACGCCATCGACATCAAAATCACCGTAGAGCGCGATCTTTTCCCCAGAAAGCACAGCCTTATAGACCCTGCTTACAGCCCGTGATATATCAGGAAGCAGGAAGGGATCGCCTTCTAGCCTCTGGTCAACAGCCAAAAAAGGTTCGATTTCTTCTGGCTTAACACCACGATTATAGAGGAGTTGAGCGATTGCAGTAGGAAGATCAGAGGCACTTAAATATTCATCAGGCACTGGAGGCAGGATTTTCCATCGAGCTCGTTGATTCAATTCCGCAGCCTAGCCTAATGCCTTTCGTTAGAATCGCTAACTATATCCTATAAAGGGGGTGCCAAGCAAGCTCTGGAGCATGGCAATTTGACCATTCGACCAGGCAATAAATATAATCCATACCAATGAGGGTAGCCTTCTACACATTAGGGTGCAAACTCAACCAGGCCGAGACGGAATCCTTGGCCAGTCGTTTTAGCAAAGCCGGATTTCAACTTGTTTCCCCCAGTGACGGGGCAGATATTTATATTGCCAATACTTGCACAGTCACCCATATTGCCGACCGCAAGTCACGCCACTGGCTCAGGCTAGCAAAGCGAAGAAATCCCCAGGCCTTAATTATCGCCACTGGCTGCTATGCCCAAAGAAGCCATCAAGAGCTAGCCCAGCTTGCTGACATCGTAGTTGACAACAAGGAGAAAGAGCACCTGCTTGAGAGAGTGGTGAGCTTGTCATTGCCGACACCCTCTTCCATCCTTGCACGGACCCCCTTGCGTCGTTGCGAGCGCAGCGAAGCAATCTCGCCCATTACTGCCATTGCTCGGGTTCGTAGTCTAATAAAGATTCAAGATGGCTGTCATAGCCACTGCACATATTGCATTGTGCCCAAGGTAAGACCTCATGAACATTCCTTGCCCGCTTCCCAGATAATTGACGAAGTTCAGCAAAAGGTAGCCCTGGGCTACAAAGAAGTTGTCCTCACCGGGACGAAAGTTGGGAGCTATAAAGACGACGGCGCTGACCTTGTGGATTTGGTGCAGCGTATTCTCCGCGATACAGGCATCAAGAGACTACGTCTCTCTTCTTTACAACCTTCAGAAATATCTTCTGAATTTCTTGCCCTGTGGCAGGATAAAAGGCTTTGCCAGCATTTCCACTTAGCCCTGCAAAGTGGGAGCGAGACTGTGCTGCGAAGGATGAAGAGAATCTACACTCTGGACCAATATCAGGGAACAATAAATTTGATTAAAGAGACGATACCAGAAGTGGCTATTACCACAGATATCATGGTTGCTTTTCCCGGGGAAAGCGATGAAGAATTTGAACAAAGCTACTCCTTTTGCCAGCAAGCTGGCTTTGCCAACATCCATGTCTTCCCCTTCTCACCCCGCCCTGAGACAGCGGCAGCCAGAATGCCCGGGCAGGTAAAAGACAAAGTTAAAGAAGCGCGTAACCAGCGAATGTTAAGGCTATCTCAAAGCTGCCGACACAGCTTTTGTGAGCAGTTTTTGGGGCAAACTATGCCGGTCCTGTGGGAAAAGGAAACAAGTCCCGGAAGCAGCATATACTCAGGGCTGACCGTCAACTATATCAGGGTATTTACTAGCAGTGAAAAGTCCTTAAACAACGAAATAACGCCCGTTAAACTAGTAGGATTTCATAACCAGGGAATGTGGGGAGAACTAACCAGACGGTTAGCAATCATAAACACAGACGCTCAGAGTGAGTCATGACTTTTGCATAGCGCGTCGCCCAATCAGGTCCGCTGCTGAACCAGCCGACTGCTCGTCTACCTCAACTTCCAGTGGCACAAACAATCGAGCCAGCATTCCCCACCAACCTATGGCTAGAGTTATCTCAACAATATGCTGCTCGTTAAAATATTTCTTCAGTGTCTCGAATGTCGCATCTGCTACTTTAACGTTTTGGGCCACTTCATCAACATACTGTAATATTGCACGCTCTTCGTCATTAAAATCGTTCGATTCTTTCCAGGAGCCAATTGCATCCAACTGAGCTCGGCTTATGCCAGATTGCAAAGCGACGGGTGTGTGCTGCACCAATTCATACTCACAATCACAGAGCTTGGCGATTCGCATGACAGTCAACTCACGTAGTTTTGGTGAAAGAGTTGTCCTGCCAATGAATGAATTGCCTAACCTGATAACGTTGCGAGCTATGTGGGGACTGTTGGCTACTACCTTATAGAAGTTCATGATCCGGGCTCCATTATCCTCAATTTGCTGGAATAGCTCTTTTATCTCCGGTGCTGCCTGCTCCTTCTGTATCAACTTGACTCGAGCCATATCTCACCTCCATTTATAACTTGCTGTTTGCCTAAATGATATCCTTCTTATTCTTTTGAACTTACACAGCATGCTCAAGAAATTCGACTCGCAATGTAAGATTCTAGCACAATAATGCCAATGTGCGTGGCGGCAACAACATTAGCAAAATTCAACAATCGATATCTCTTTCCCTGTTTCTCAACGTGACTGTTCTTGATATTATGGTCATGAAATGAAAATTCAAGTTAAGGTGAAGCCCAATTCTAAGACCGAAGAGCTTAGCCAGGAAGGCGATATCTTCATAGTCAAGGTCAGAGAGCCGCCAAAGCAAGGCAAGGCCAACCAGGCAGTCATCAAATTACTGGCAGAGCATTTTGGCGTTCCACAAAGCCAGGTCAGGATTCTCAGCGGCTTCAGAAGCAAAGATAAACTTGTTGAGGTTGAGGATAGGTAACATAGCAAGATAAAACTGCCCAGCGCTTGTCTCTAAACAGGGTAGCCGGGTAATTTTAAGAGAGTTTATGCTCTTGGGTCCTGAAGCCGAGTTCCTGGCTGCGGTTCGCCACTTCCTCTAAACTGGCTCGGTCTGGGCTGCCTCGGGTCTCAAGTCGGGCAGCGTTAAGGCCGGCGGCAGCGCTGGCCATGATAAGCGACTTCTGAAGGTCAGCTCCCAGAACATGGTAGGCGGCGAAAGCCCCCACAAAGGCATCTCCGCAACCCACCGTGTTGATTACATTCAGACCCAGTTCCTTCAGAGGCAAGGCTGGGACTTCGACTATCAGGCCACTAACCAGTTCAAGCATGGCTGCCCCCTGAGCGCCGAGTTTGAGCACCGTGTGATTAGGAAATCCCAGCTCCCGCAATCGCTGTAAGTTCCTATCTAACTCATCAGTTCCAAGTAGGGCACTGGCCTCTGTCTCATTCAACAAGAGGACTTCTGCCTCTCTGGCGAGAGACTGCAATGCCTCCGGGTTCGGGCTTATCAAAATCCCCGGGTCCCACAGTAAGGGGACACCACGTCTTTTCGCCAAGTTTATCAACTCTGCTGCTACATCTAGCGGAGGGTCGGTGAGGACGATGCCTCGGCATTCCTGTAGCTGCTGCTTAACCTGTGCTTTGTTAATGTGTTCCAGACAAAGCCTGGCATTCGCCCCCAGATGACTGACAATAACGTTTTGCCCTGTTTGGTCAACCAGGATATAAGCCTGCCCCGATTCCTCTCCTTTAATATGGTGAATTCCCTCGGTGATGACCCTTTCGGCGTCAAGGGCAGCAATTTGTCGGCGAGCAATTTCATCTTCCCCCAGAGCGCCTATCAGGGCAACTTCTTTAGCCCCTAAAATCCGCGCTGCCGCCACAGCAACGTTGCCCCCTGTCCCTCCTGACACACGGGTAATATGCTTTATGGTAACCTCTTCACCGGGCACCGGTAGCCGCTCTACGAAGCAGCTAGTATCCCAGTTTATGGCGCCACATACCACCAAGCTAGTCATATTATTCCTCTAATACACGGGACATGAACAGTTTTAGAAAACGAGGCCCGTCCACGGCAGAGGCTACGTGTACTAATTGAGAGCTGCCAGAGGACAAAATTCGAGTAGCTCCTCTATCCCAGTCACCCCCTTCAACCACTTCCACCCTTGCCGATACAAAATCGAACAGGGAAGCGCCCAGCAGCGTTGCCAAAGCTAGAGGGTCATGCATTCTACAGCATCCGCATTGTTTTACCTCGTATTCTACCAGTTGGGCTGCCAGGCATGCAGCAGGTGTATGCCTGGTCTTAAGCTGCTCCAGATGCTGGCTATTCAAGCAAGCCGCAGGATTCATAGATACATCCAGCCCTACAGCAAAGATATCCATCCCAGAGTTGAATACCATATGAGCAGCCTCGGGGTCCTGCCAGACATTAAACTCAGCACAGGGAGTCTGATTTCCCTTGCCGTAAGGCGTTAAGCCGTAAGCACCCCCCATGAGAACCAGCCTGTCTAAAAGTCTGGGCAGTTCAGGATGAATCTCAAAGGCATAAGATACATTGGTTAAAGGCCCTGTGGCCACCAGAGTAAGCTCTCCGGGAGCATCCAAGGCTAGCCTGGCAAGAAAATCCCAGGCTTTAGCCGGGTGCAGCGGAGTCAGGGGCGAGGGCAAGCCACAGTTGCCCAACCCATCCACGCCGTGGTGGCGTGAGGCGTCTTCCAACGGGTGATTCAAGGGGTTTGCTGCCCCCCCCGCTACCCGGATACTGCCTGCGCCAAAGTATTCCAACACCCGGCGAGCGTTGGCACTAGTCACCTCCACCGGAGCATTGCCTGCCACCGTAGTAATGCCCATAACTTGAATCTCAGGCGACTTTAGAGCCAAGATTAAAGCCAGGGCATCATCGATGCCGGGGTCCATATCCCAAAGTACTTTCTGCATCGAATTCTACGGCATACACTACCATAAATTTCGGAAGAGTATAAGTATAAACAGAGTTGCCAGAGATAATTAATCAATGAAAATTCAGGTTAAAGCAAAGTCTGGCCCAAAAACTGGGGAAATCAGCTCCAAAATTTAGGATTTCAGAGATTTGTGGTAAGGAATTAGCCCTCCCGCTTCTACCATGTCTATGAACCATACTGGCATTATCAGGCGAAACTCAAACTCCCTACCGGTACTCAGGTTCTTGATAGTCCCCCGCCTCAGGTTAATCGCTATCTCATGCCCAGTCTCAAATTCAGTGGAAATGCCTGGCAAATCTATGGCCGGGCATCCAAGGTTCCAGAAGTTTCTAAAGAATATCCTGTGTATTGAGTCCGCAACTACAGCCTGGACACCCTTAAATTTCAGAGTTTCCGCTGCCTGCTGCCTGCTTGAACCGATGCCAAAGTTCTCCTCCGCAACTATAATGTCCCCCTTCTCAACCTTGGCGATAAAATCCCCGGGGACATTCTCGCGATACCCAACATCGCTTAGTCCGCTTCTTGTGATGAACTCTTCATAATGGCTCTTGTCCGTCTCATCGCCACCCATGATGAACCTTCCTGCGAACAACTCATCAGTGTCAACATCCCTGCCAAACTTCCAGACCCTGCCTTTGAGTTCCATCTATGCCTCCTAGAAAAACTCCCGTGGGTCACTTATTTTGCCTTTCAATGCCGAGGCTGCAACTGTCGCAGGGGATGCCAGGTATATTTTCGCAGTTACATCTCCCACCCTGCCCTGAAAGTTACGATTTGCCGTACTTAGGCAAACCTCGCCCGGTCCCAGTATGCCCATGTGCGCCTCCATGCACGGACCGCAAGTAGGCGGACCTACCACAGCCCCAGCTTCCACAAATGTCGCTATTAACCCCTCTGCCAGCGCTGCCTTAAACACCTCTTGTGAGGCCGGTATGACAATAACCTTTGTAAACTTATCCACCTTCCGGTCCTTGAGTATTCTAGCGGCAATCCTGAGGTCCTCCAGGCGTCCATTGGTGCAAGAGCCTATGAACGCTTGATCGATTCTGGTTCCCTCGACCTCAGTAACTCCCACAGCATTGGACGGCTTCGGTGGCACGGCAACCATAGGCTCCTTAATATCCTCAGCCTGAAACTCAAGTGTTTCCGCATACTCCGCATCTTGGTCACTCTGTATAAGCTCGAAAGGGTTCTTCGTTCTTGCTTTGAGAAAATCCAGTAGCGTTTGGTCGGGCTCAATAATACCATTAGTGGCACCTGACTCTATTGCCATGTTAGTTAGCACCATGCGCCCCTCAATGCTCATTTCACTGATGGTGGAACCTGTATATTGAAGAGACTTAAACAGGGCACCGCTTACCCCCAAGCTCCTCAGTACAAAAAGCATCAAATCCTTCGACGCAATCGGAGGCACCAGTTTGCCTTCAACATTTATCCTGATGGTTCCAGGAACCCGTTCCCATAACCTTCCCGTTTTGAAGACTACAGCCATCTCATCAACACCAATCCCGGTAGCAAAAGCCCCAACTACACCCGACGTCGTGGTATGACTGTCCACACCGACAAGAATAGTCCCTGGCAGCACATGTCCCTTCTCTACAAGCACCTGGTGGGCTATGCCCCCCTTTCCAACTTCATAGTAGTCTTCTATGCCTTGCTCAAGGACAAATTTCTTTATATTGAGACACTTTTTGGCAGTATCGATGTCCTTGTTGGGCACATAGTGGTCTAGCACTACTACAATTCTCCCAGGATTCCAGACCTTTTCAACGCCTAGTTCCCTGAATTTGGCAATCGTATGCGCACCTAAGGCATCGTGTATCATTGCAAGGTCTACAGAGACCTCGACAATCTCGTCCGGTTTTACAGCTTTCTTTCCAGCTTTTTTAGCTAATATCTTCTCCACAAGAGTCATACTCATCTCCCGTTTTGCAGATGTTTATCTTATCTGATTCGCCTGGATTGCCGCAAATGTTATCAGCAGGACGGTCTCGTTTAGGTCGCTCAAGCTGTCCAGCAAACGTTGCCGTTTATTGAGGAAAATGTTGGATTAAGAAGAGGTTATCTTTGCATCAAGAGGCGCTAACATGATACTTTTGAGCTAGTGGCCATTGAAGAAGTCATCAGAGTCCTGGAGCAGGAATATGGCCCTCGGGAGTGGCAGCCAAATAGAGAGCCTATCGACGTGCTCATAGGAACTGTTCTTTCTCAAAATACCTCGGATGTAAATTCTGGAAGAGCTTTCGACTCTCTTAAAGCTAGCTTTGATAGCTGGGAAGCTGTAGCTTCGGCTCCAGTAGAACATATTGCTCAAGTCATTAAATCGGGGGGACTGTTCCAAATTAAAGCCGTTAGAATAAAGCAGATACTTGCACAAATTGAAGATGAGCAGGGTCATATCAGCCTTGATTTCCTCAAATCGATGAACATGGCTGAAGCAGAAGACTACTTAATGCATCTGCCTGGAGTAGGGCATAAAACAGCTAGCTGTGTGTTGCTTTTTTCCTTGGGGAAGCCATCCCTGCCAGTGGATACACACGTTTTTCGGGTAGCCAAACGATTAGGGCTAATTGATTCAAGAGTGTCTATAGATAAAGCGCCCAGCCTGCTGCAAGAGCAAATCCCACCCTCAAAAGTATATCAATTCCATATCTATCTAATAGAACATGGCAGGCGGATATGCCATGCCCGATGGCCCCGCTGCGATGAGTGCGTATTAAGAGTCGACTGCCCCACTTCACCTTATCGATGTAGCCAGTGAGGAATCTCCAGCTCCAATTTTGCTTCATCTAGCCCCTCTACCCATATGGCTCATCACAATGACGAGAGAGACTTCAACGAGGGACAAGCATCGTCAATGATCATACGAGCCAGCGCATTGGTATTGACACAGACCAAGACCATCATCTAACATCTTATCTGATTGATTCATCCAGACAGGACTGAGTCGCCGCGAGATTTTTTAGGAGGCTGAAATATGAAAAGGTTATTGCTTTCACTCTTGCTCATTTTTATTATGGTTGCTGGTTGCGTTCAGGTAACAGATAACCAGACACCGACTATAGACTCCTTTGATGCCGACCCAGGAAGCATCACTGCAGGTGAGTCTTCGACGCTTAGCTGGAGCATTTCCGGGGCAACCACAGTCAGCATAGACCAAGAAATAGGCGATGTCGCTTTAACCGGGACGAGGGTGGTATCTCCAAGCACGACTACTACTTATACTTTAACAGCTACCAATGATGCAGGCAGTGTTACTGCTACAGCTCAAGTTGTGGTTACCACGGAGGATGGTGACCAGACACCAACTATAGACTCCTTTGACGCCGACCCGGGAAGCATCTCTGAAGGTGAGTCTTCGACGCTTAGCTGGGGTGTCTCTGAAGCGACCACAGTCAACATAGACCAGGACATAGGCGATGTCGCTCTAACCGGGACGAGGGTGGTATCTCCAAGCACGACCACTACTTATACTTTAACAGCTACCAATGACGCTGGCAGTGTTACTGCTACAGCTCAAGTTGTGGTTACCACAGAGGCCGAGTACACCGAGACATTATATTCCATCGCTGAAGAGGATGGAAGTGTTAGAGAAGGCGGTGGTGGCCTCGCTACCTATGACCTTCTTGTTGGCGATGACATAACTAATCGGGCACGACAGTGCTTCCTGAGTTTTGATATTTCAGGGATACCAAGTGGTGCTACTATTAAGTATGCTTCCCTCGATGTAAAGGTCGAAGCTAAAATAGGTATGCCCTTTGCACACCTTGGTTCCCTCCGTGTCTATAATGACCAGTATGGCACCCTAGGCGACAGTGATTTTACCTCAGGTTTCCCATCTGGACAGATGTACACTTATTATTTGGTGCCGACAGGACCTTTCAGTTCTGATGAGTTGATTGACAAACTGCAGGATAGAGTAGACGATGGAGACTCACGTTTCCAAGTCCGGATGCAGTTTGAAAAACATACTGATTTTAACGAAAATATTGATGCCTTGAGGTTCAGCATGCCTAAGCTTGTTATAACTTACGAAGAGTAAGCTGCAACAGAAAAGTATTGCCAAACTGGATTCGGGATGGGGATACTTAGGCAGTGTCCTTGGTATTAAGATACCAAGTTTGGCAACCTAGGTGCTTGCCGTGGTCTTACCAGAGCAAGAAAGGCTTGGCTAACAGGGGTAGCTCAGCCACTTAGAATGCCCATCACCGAGTTGTGCCAATATTGCGACAATACATCAGGCTGTCCCTGATGCACAGGCCTAGTATAAGCTCTGGTCAGCAAGTGGTATAATGTTTTTTGTATGGCGCAAATACTGAAGAGTAAAAATCTGGCCACTAAGTTTCAAATACTGCTGGAAATAGCAGCAAATCAGCCTAACATACAGCAGAAAGATATCGCCCCAAGATTGGGCATTACTTCGCAGGCGGTTTCCGAGTACGTCAAGGAATTGATAAAGGACGGCTGGCTAAGCTCCCAGGGTCGCTCCAGATATAGGGTGACTAGAGAAGGCGTAGATTGGATTCTGCAAATGTCCCGGCAGTTACACAGCTACTCCTGGTTTGTGAGCAAGGTCGTAGCTGATATATCAACCTCCACTGCCATAGCCGATAGCGACTTATCCGTTGGTCAACGAGTATCGCTATATATGAAAGAAGGCTTGCTCTTCGCCTCCGACGGCACAAGTGGTAAAGGGGCTAAAGGAATAACCGTAACCGAAGCTAAAAAAGGCCAAGACGTTGGCATTCGCAACGTTGAAGGGGTAATAAAGCTCGAGACAGCTAAAATGACCATAGGCAAAGTACCCAATGTGCAGGATGGCGGTTCCGGAAGCACTGATCTTACCCGATTGCAAAGGGAAGTAAAAGGAGCAAGGCTGGTCGGAGCAATGGGCACCGAAGCTCTGGTAGCACTGACGCAAATACGTAGGAAGCCTGACTATCTTCATGGTGTCAGGGAGGCAGCTATCGAAGCAGCTTACTGTGGTTTGCCCTTCCTGGTTGTTTGTAGTGAAGACAAGATTTCAATCCTGTTGCAGAGATTGGAAGAGGAAAATCTGGACTACGAGATTGTCGACCTGAAGAAAAGATAGAAATCCTCCAATATAAAGTTGCCGCCTCAACTGACATGCGAATCCCCTATCTCTCCTAATCGTATATCCCTCTGAACCGCAAAATTTTCTTAAATATTCCCCTGGGATCCCTTGACATTTTATCCAGTGATATTTACAATATGCTTAATCAAGTGCACTTGATTATAAGCAAGTTTGCTTGTATACTGAAGATGAAACAAGTAGGCATTAATAGATAAGTCACGTTTAAGCTGTTTAAGTTACTTCTTAAAGGAGGTTAAAGTCATGAAGCAAGCATTTGGCATTCTAGGCAGTCTACTGCTAGTTTTGTCGCTCATATCAGCAGTTGTATTATTATCCATACCAGCTCAGGCACAGTCTGACTATCCTTTGGATACAACCGACACAGAGGTAGCTAATGCTTTGGACTATCTCAGGGGCACACAGACGGCCGAAGGGGACATAGGGGGCTTTAGCGCCTCAGCATGGGTGGTTATGGCTATAGCTGCTGCTGAAGAAGACCCCCATGATTGGGAAGAGGGGGGTAATTCCATTGTTGATTATCTAGCTGCTAACGCAGGTAGTGCAAGCTCTGCGACTGATTACGCCAGAATGACCCTCGCGATAGCCGCTGCTGATGAAGACCCAACGAGCTTTGGTGGCAGGGATTTTGTCGATTTATTGGAAGATAGCTATGATGGTACTCAGATTGGCGATGACTCCTTGCTCAACGACGACTTCTGGGGGGTTTTGGCACTTGTCGCTGCCGGTCGGAGCCCAAGCTCGGAAATTGTTGTTGCCTCGGTGACTTTCATTAAAGATACCCAGAACGAAGATGGTGGCTGGAGTTGGGGAGTGGGACAAGATAGCGATGTTGACGATACGGCGGCTGCCGTGATGGCCTTGATTGCTGCCGGGGAAAGTCAAAGTTCCACCGCGATACAGGATGCTCTGGCATACATCAAATCAACGCAAATGGATAACGGAGGCTTTGAGTCCTGGGGAGCAACCAATGCTGACACCGATTCCTGGGGCATTGATGCTATAGTAGCTACAGGACAGGACCCTACCAGTGATAATTGGACCGAGAATAGTACCACGCCTGTTGATGATTTGTTGACATTTCAACAGGGCAATGGCTCATTTTATTGGCAGGATGGCACTCCTGGGATGAGTGTACCCAAGACAACTGCCTCTGCCATACAGGCACTCCTGGGCGAACCACACCCGGTCAAGGTCCTTGAACCAGAGGAAGGCATGTCGGTTTACGTAAGGATCGAGGGGCAGTCAAGCACTATCTGGAGTGGCGATGTAATCGTATCCGAGTCAGATATAATGGCTGACAACAGCATTACAACTTATCACCTGTCAGACCCAACTGCCCTCGGAGCTCTAGATGAAGCCTCCAATCATGAGGGTAGATTCCCTTACTACGTGACAGATGAGTATGGAGGACTATATGTAAGCTCGATAGATGACGAGGAGCCCAGCGGACTGAACGGGTGGATGTACCGGGTAGACTATCGTAGCCCCAGTGTCGGCGCCGACCAATTTATACTAGGTGAGACTACACCACCAAGCCCACCACATGAAGAGGTGCTATGGTACTATGGAGCTTACACTGCTCTTCCTTTAAAGATATCTGTGGATAAAACAGAGGTGGATGTAGGCGAAAACTTCACCGCTACAGTGGCTGCCTATAATGATACAAGCTTTAATTGGTCACCATGTGAAGGCGCCACTGTTTATGCTGACCAGAGCTATAGCACAAGTGACAATGGGACAGTAGTAATCTCTGTAGATCACGATGTTACCCTCCACATTTTCGCTGAGAAGGAGGGCTATATCCGCAGTGACAAGGTCACGGTCACAATAGGTGAGGGTTCAATCCAGCCGCTTAGTTCAGGCACTGTAAACTTGGCTGCCGAGATAATTCCAGCCATTGCTATAGAAGTGAGTCCTGAAAACATAGACTTCGGTGATGGCCTGGGACCCAGAGATATCAGTGATGCGTATGAGTTAACTATCACCAATGCTGGTGCCTGGGAAATCATGGTCACGGCTGAAGTGACAAATGAGACCGACAACCTCTATGCTAACGGGCTTCGACTTGATGGCACTCTATGGGATTTGTTCCAATCGATTATCAGCAGAAATGATTCTACGGAAACCCAAGTTAGCCTACACGTTCCCGAAGACTATGCCGGGGCAGGCGAAAAGACAGGCACGTTGCTTTTCTGGGCTGAGTCTACCAGTTAACTTGAAGGGCCTCCGCTCAAGATGAACTATTAAGTATTCAGGGGGGGAGAGTCTAGACTCTCCCCCGAGAAGAACAACTGATTAGGAAGACAAAAGTGCTAGCTAAGATGGCCAGATTTCTTCTATTGTTATTCATCCTAGGCTTAGTCCTATTTCCTTGTCAAGCCTCCGCAGTAGGGGTAGGAACTGCACCATCAAAATTGGACTTCAATCTACATCTAGGAAACTCAGTTACCAAAATCCTGCATGTGGTTAACACAGGGGATAGCGAAGCATATTATAAGGTATATGTGGATGAACAATATAAAGATTGGTTTGACATCGGCCCCGAAGAATTTTCCTTAGCTCCGCAAGCTAACAAAGAAATACGCATAACAGTTTCTCCACCACTATGTTCATTTGGCGACCATGGCACTCACATTCATGTAGTCGCAGCGAATCCGAGTTTACAGATTGGAGTAGGTGCGGGAATAAAGGTCCCCGTTCATATTCATGTATCCAATCTCTTACTGTGGATCGGGATAGGCATAGTCGTTTTCCTGGCAGCGCTGACAGTATTCCTGATACGGAGAAAGAGGATAGTCGGCATTGGAGGGAAGTAGTTTGGTAAAACCAATTTTAGCAGTGATTGTTGTTGCCGGCTTGCTTACTATCGTCCTCTGTGGCTGTCAACCCTTGCCCACAAGCGAGATTGCAGTCAAAGTGATAGTTACCCAGAACTTTGGCAACGAGCTAATGCTGGATGAGCCAGTGGTAGTATCCACTGGCACTAGTGCTCTGGGTGCCTTGGAAGAGGTAGTCATGGTGGAAACAAAATATGGAGGAGGATTTATCGCGGCAATAAACGGGATACGCTCCCAATATTCCGCTGGAACTAAAGCTAAGAATGATTGGTTTTTCTACGTTAACGGCATGTCGGCTAATGTTGGAGCACGGGAGTACAAACTTCACGATGGCGACATAGAGCACTGGGATTTCCACGATTGGAGTTTTCAGGCCTTTATTCCCGCCACTATCGGTGACTTCCCCCAACCATTTCTGGGTGGCTATAAGGGGAAGCCCTCACCAACAATAATAGTCTATGATGAAAATTTTCAAGTTCCCTCTCTAGATTTAATGAGCAAATTAACGAAGCTGGGAGTTGAGAATATCCGTGCTCAGGTTCCTACGGAGCTATCATCCCAAGCCAAGGGACACTCAAATCTAATCCTCTTGGGTACCGAAGATTTTGGCCTCATATCGGAGTTGAATGAGAATAGGAAGCTCGGTTTTTATATTCATTTCGAGGAAGGCAAAGCAGTAGTTTATGATTCCCAAGGAAATAAGACGCAATATGAGTCAGACTGTGGAATAATCCAAGCCACCCAGAATCCCTGGAACCCGAAGGGCATCGGTGTTTGTGAAAACGTAGTTTGGATGATATCAGGCACTAATGAAAGTCAAGTCCAAAATGCGATAAACGCGTTGGCCAAGCATCATGAGGAATTCCGCTATGCTTGCGCTGCTGTGGTAACTGGCGAAGAAGTTATCAAGGTGCCTGAGTGATAGGCTATAGATACAGCGATAAACATACAGCTATCCATAGGCTCAACCCGTGGTGCAAGCTAGCCTGGATCACCAGTGTTTTCATACTTGCCTTGCTATTTAACAATCCACTTTACCTCCTCTTATTATTCCTGTCGACGCTGCCATTAGTTCTGGCAGCTAGAGTATGGAAGGAATGGGTTTCCTTTATGAAGTTTTTCCTAGTCCTATGCTTGTTGATAATAGTCATGAATGCTTTGGCCAGTAATCAAGGCTCCCATGTTCTGTATCAAATTCCCTTTGAAATCCCCCTGATTGGTGCTCCCAGAATAACCTCGGAAGCCATGATTTGCGGGGCAGGAAATAGCCTAAGGTTGCTTGCCATAATCTCTGCTTTCACCATGCTCACCTTTACCATTCATCCCGATGACTTAATGTTAATGTTAATGAAGGCAAAGTTGCCCTACAAATCAGTCATGGTCACCTCATTATCCACCAAATTCGTGCCTGCCTTAATTAATGACGCTCAGTGTATCGCTGACGTTCAAAAGTCTAGGGGCTTGGAATTTGAAAAAGGAGGAAGGGTTCAGAAAGCGAAGAATTATATTATGTCGATTGCCATTCCGCTATTATCCAACTCCTTGGATCGTGCAACCCAAGCAGCTGAAGCAATGGAGTCAAGAGCTTTTGGCTCTGGTAAAAACAGAACCTTCTATAAAGAATTGACGATGACACGACTGGATGTTGTCGCTTTGGCTTTTGCTCTCGCCCCTGCCGTGCTTGGCATTAGTATGCGCTGCTCAGGACAAGGAGGATATGAGTATTATCCCGTTTTGCAGGAGATTAGCTTCACCGAGCTGGAAGCAATTATGCTGATTAGCCTATTGCTCTTGTTAAACATGGTCTTTATTCTAGCCCATCTAAAAAGGAGATTTGACCTTGATCAGGATAGATAACCTGGCATTTCGCTATAACGTTACCGATAAGCCAGCTCTGCGAAACGTAAGCCTGGAAATCCAAGATGGGGAATTTGTGTTGATTACTGGCCCTTCCGGAGGGGGGAAATCAAGCCTCTGTCGCTGTCTGAATGGATTGATACCTCATTTTTATGGAGGCGAGATAACAGGCAAGGTAGAAGTAGATGGCCTTGATATATTGGAGCACTCTACCAAGGAACTGGCTACAAAAGTAGGTATGGTATTTCAAGACCCAGAAAATCAGCTCGTGACCACCGACGTCGAAAGGGAGATTGCCTTTGGCTTAGAAAATCTCGCATTTCCCCTCGAGCTTATGTCCAAAAGGGTGGAGGAGACATTAGATACTGTAGGCATTGCTGGCTTACGTCATCGGACAGTGAGTGAACTCTCCGGTGGTGAAAAACAAAAAATAGCTATAGCCTCTGTCCTAGCGATTTACCCCAATATTTTGGTGCTGGATGAGCCTACCTCTGCACTGGATCCTAAGGGTGCTGAAGAGGTTCTTAACTTAGCGGAACGACTCAATGACGAATTAGGCATCACGGTAATATTGGCAGAGCATAGATTGGACAGAGTTATACAGCATGTTGACAGGATGATCGTGTTAAATAAAGGGGTAATTGTAGCCGATGGCACACCGCAATCAATTTTGAGTCAGGGTAAGATCTCAGCAAGTGGTATTGGGGTTCCCCCCATAATCAAAGTTGTTCAGGGATTGAAAGACAAAGGTATCAGTATTGATAATACTCCTTTGACAGTTAAGGAAGGTAGAGCAGCCTTAGCTAACGTTTTCCAGCAAAGAAAGCCTATCTTCCCCCCTGCCAATTACAATAAGAACAGAATGTTTAGCAACTCTACCTGTCACTCTGAGAGAGAGAGACAACCGGAAAATCTCGCTCAGGACAAGCCCCGCGAAGAGTATAGAGACACTTCGAAAGCGCTCGAGGTGACAGCTAAACGACCCCGTGAGAGAAATTACGCTCAGCCCTTAGTCGAGATAAGGGGATTATATTACGTTTACCCTGGTGAGATTGCCGCCCTGAAAAATATGAGCTTAAAGATACATGAGGGAGAGTTTGTGGCTATTATGGGGAGGAATGCCTCAGGAAAGACCACTCTGGTTAAACATCTTGATGGGCTATTAAAGCCAACAAAAGGCGAAGTCATAATAGACGGCATTAATACAAAAGGGACTACTATAGCTGAGCTAGCCAGAAAGGTTGGCTATGTATTCCAGAATCCTAATGACCACCTGTTTGCTGACTCAGTTGAGCAGGAGATTGCCTTTACATTAAGGAACTTAGGATTTAAGACTGAGGAAATGGAGCCAATGATTGACCGAGTGCTGGAGAAATTCGGTCTTGGGCCATACCGACACCGATATCCTCGCTCCTTGAGTGGTGGAGAGAAACAAAGAGTAGCTTTAGCTTCTATTCTTGTAGCTCAGCCGAAGATAATCATTCTGGATGAACCCACCAGGGGAATGGAATATAAACTAAAGATTGAGTTGATGAGGCTCTTAGATGAATATAGGAAAGATGGCAGGGTAGTGATTCTGGTCACTCAGGACGTGGAAACAGTAGCTGAGTTTGGTGACAGGGTTATATTGCTCAGCGAAGGTAAAATTGTGGTGGATGGGGCTAAGCGAGGGGTACTGTCACAAGCATTGCTATTCTCACCCCAGGCAAACCGCTTGGCTCAATCACTCATACACTACGGCGTTCCCAGCAACGTGTTAACTGCCGATGAAGTGGTAGGAATGGTTACATGAGGAAGAGCTATGTTGTCCTCTCGATGATATCAATTGCCTTTATAGGTTTTGCTGTTGCCTCCATTGTGCTTCCCTCATTGAATACTCTGGTTAATTGGGGCTTAATGGCGATTCTGCTGGCTGTGCTAGTGATATTAGCCTTTTTCTTTAAATTTGAGTCAGTGGCTCTGGGCTCTAAAGAAATAGCATTGGTCGCCATGCTGGCAACTGTATCAGCAGTTTTGCGGATTCCTTTCGCCGCTATTCCTAGCCTTCAGCCTTGCACCTTCTTGATAATTTGTTCTGGGTATGTCTTCGGTCCAATATCTGGCTT
Organism: uncultured Dehalococcoidales bacterium; assembly: GCA_964638975.1. Taxonomy (GTDB): domain Bacteria; phylum Chloroflexota; class Dehalococcoidia; order GIF9; family AB-539-J10; genus RBG-13-51-36. The sequence continues at coordinate 2,821 of CAZXAJ010000001.1, read as the reverse complement.
CATGGTGGGTGCAATGACGCCCCTGATTTCTAACTTTTTCCTAGGGCAAGGTCCCTGGACGCTATATCAAATGCTTGCCTGGGGATTAATAGGGTATAGTGCTGCCTATTTGCCACGATTCCTCACTGCTACCCCAGCCACTCTGAGCCAAAGCCCTGAGCATAGAGAAGGAGCAGTGAGGAATCTCAGAAGGAATGGCAGGCAAGGATTGATTGTCGCTGGGGTCGTTTACGCATTAATCTTTGGGCTCATAACAAACATCTATTTTTGGTTATACTTCGCTTACCCGCTTACTATAAGCACCTTGCTCTTTGCTCAGCTAAGCAGTTTTTGGTTTGACACTTCTCACGCCATAGGAAACGCCATTTTCCTTGGGCTGTTTGGCATGAAGACCATAGCGATAATGGAAAGATATAAGAAACGCTTTAGTTGGGCTCATTCTCCACAAAGCTGACTCTCCTCAGCTGCTTATCCGGCTGGTAGCACCCAACTAATCAAGCAAACTTGCTTATACTAAGCATAAGTTGTTAATATATCAATTCACTGCTGACCGTAATTGCAAGTTGGTTGCATGAAAAAGTTCTGTAAGCAAACTTCTATCCCAAGTATAAGCTGGTTCCTGGCACTTTTGAGCATAGCTTTCATCCTGACAGCTTGCAACCCAAACAACCCTACACCCACAGGAGGTGTGGTCGATGATTTGGGAAGGGTGGTCAATATTAAAGAAACACCTCAGCGAATCATCTCTTTAAGCCCCTCTAATACTGAGATTCTATTCGCTTTGGGTTTAAGAGAGAAGGTGGTGGGGGTGACAGAATATTGCAATTATCCCCCAGAAGCCTTGGATAAAGAAAAGGTAGGGGGGTATTCCACACCAGATATAGAAAAGATAATCGCTTTGCAACCGGATCTAATACTCGCTGACGATATTCATAAAGAGGAAACTATCCCTGCTCTCGAAGAGAAAGGCCTCACAGTATTTGCCTTAATGCCAGGAAATCTTGATGGAGTGCTTGCGGATATCCAAATGGTAGGAAAGATAACTGGCAAGGGAAAGAAAGCGTTTGAGCTTATAAATCAAATGGAGAGCAGGATTGAAGCGATAACAGATAAAACCGAAAACCTGCAGGAAAGACCAAGGGTTTTTTATATCACCTGGCACGATCCGCTGTGGACAAGTGGTTCAGAGACTTTTATCCACGAGTTGATTGAGAAAGCAGGAGGGGTGAACATTTTTCAGGATGTCACCGACCATAAGGCGGTCGATATTGAATTAGTTATTGCCCGCAACCCTGAGGTAATTATCGCCTGCAGCGGTCATGGACAAGCTAAGGATGAACCATTTGGGTGGGCAAAGAGCGAGCCAAGACTCCAAGCCACCGAGGCGAGAATGAATAATAGAATTCATCAGATTGATGCTGATATAGTTAGTCGCACCGGGCCGAGAATAGTCAAAGCCTTGGAGGAATTTGCCCGGTTTATTCATCCCGAAATATTTGGCACATCTTCTTAAGGAGGTAATCAGATGAGAGTTTTTGCTTCATGGAGCGGGGGTAAAGAATGTGCCCTGGCGACGTATAAAGCTATTTCGCAAGGGCATGAAGTCTTATATCTTGTTAACTTTATCTCCGAAGATGGTGAAAGGTCGAGGTCTCATGGTATTAAAGCCAGCGTTTTGGCATTACAGGCAGAAGCCATTGGCATCCCCCTCATCCAGGTGAAAACATCGTGGGAAAACTATGAGGAGAATTTTAAGAAAGTTGTCAGGGAACTAAAGGATAAAGGCATAGAGGGAGGTGTGTTCGGCGATATAGATTTGCAGGAGCACAGGGATTGGGTAGAGAGAGTATGCGGTGAAGTAGGGATAAAGGCGTTTTTACCTCTCTGGCAAGTAAGGCCAGAGGAGCTAATTGATGAATTCCTTAGGCTAGAATTCAAATCTACGGTGGTGGCCACTAGGTTAGAGGAGAGCTTACTGGGAAAAGTGCTAGATAAAGCTCTTGTAAGACGAATCGTCAAACTTGGCTCCCATCCCTGCGGGGAAAGTGGGGAATATCATACCTTTGTCACTGCGGGTCCCATTTTCAGGAGAGCACTCAATGTTACTAAGGATGGAAGAGAAATAAGAGATAACATGTGGTTTTTGGAAATCTCGGCTGAATTGCAATGAAGGGTGAACTGAGATGAAAGAGAAAGGCTTAATTCAAGTATATACAGGAGATGGCAAAGGGAAGTCTACTGCTGCTATAGGTCAGGCAGCACGAGCTGCCGGGCATGGCTTTAAGGTCGGCTTCCTCTCCTTTTTTAAGGACCCCGAGGTATTTGGGTACGGTGAGTATAAGTCCTTGCAAAAGCTCGGGATAAAGACCTTCCTTTTTGCTCGCAAACATCCTCACTTCTACAAGGAATTGAATCTTGCAGAGGTCTGCGAGGAATGCTCCAGGGGGTTGGAATTTATTAAGGAGCTTTTTCAGGACCAATCCTGGGACATGCTGGTTCTGGACGAAATAGACATTGCCCTGCGTGATGGCTTCTTAAAAGAAGAGGAAATTCTTTCTCTTTTGGAGACAAAGCCGGAGAGGCTAGAGCTTATCTTAACCGGTCGCGGCGCCACAGAAAAGATTATAAAGAAGGCAGATTTGGTCAGCGAGATTAAAGAAGTGAAGCATCCTCATAGCCTGGGGTTGGAAAGCAGAGAAGGCATAGAATACTAAGTTTGAGTATGAAGTAGCGCGAATATACTAAGGTTTCAAAATGGCACGTACTGTATCTGAGGTGGTTAGTGAGCCTGTTATTCCTTATGCCATTCGCTGGCATAGTA